>CAWAYQ010000027.1:0-86031 GCA_963786225.1 uncultured Alphaproteobacteria bacterium | reverse complement strand
TCAGCCTCGGCATCAGCGGCGCGGCGATGCAGGGGCTGCTGCGCAATCCTCTCGCCGATCCCGGTGTGGTCGGCGTCTCGGCGGGTGCGGCGCTCGGCGCCGTGATCGCCTTTTACACCGGCATTGTCACAGGCCTTCGCGCTGGCTTTGCCGCTCGGCGGCATTGCCGGCGCGGCGGTCGCGACGGGGCTCGTCTTCTGGATCGGCGGCAAGGGCGCAAGTACGACGGCATTGATCCTCGCCGGCGTTGCGCTGTCGAGCCTGGCCGGAGCGCTGACCGCTCTTGCCCTCAACCTGTCGCCCAATCCGTATGCAGCGCTCGAAATCATTTTCTGGCTGATGGGGTCGCTGAACGACCGCAGCCTGCATCATGTCTATCTCGCGGTGCCGCTGATGGCGGTGGGCTGGGTTCTGATCGCACGTTCCGCCGCCGCGCTCGATGCGCTTGCGCTCGGCGAGGATACGGCGCGGAGCCTCGGTTTCGACATCGCGCGGTTGCGGTCGACGCTCATCCTGGGCACGGCGCTCAGCGTCGGCAGCGCGGTCGCGGTCACCGGCGCCATCGGCTTCGTCGGGCTCATCGTTCCGCATCTCCTGCGGCCTTTGGTCGGCCACAGTGCCGGGCGGCTTCTGATCGTCAGTGGGCTCGGCGGTGCGGTGCTGACTTTGGCGGCCGATATCGGAATTCGCCTTTTGCCCATACAGCCCGAGTTGAAGCTCGGCGTGGTGACCGCGCTGATCGGCGCGCCTTTCCTGTTCTCCCTTCTCTGGCGGTTCAGGAGGGATGTCTGATGAGAATTAGCGCCCGCGCCGTCTCGCTGCGCCTTGGTTCCGCAACCGTGCTCGATCGCGTCGACATGGACGTGAGCGGCGGCGAACTTGTCGGATTGATCGGGCCCAACGGCGCGGGCAAGACGAGTTTGCTGCGTTTGCTCGCAGGCCTTCTGTCGCCCGGCGGAGGCGACATCGCTTACGACGGTCATGATCTGCCAACCCTTCCGCTTCCCGAGCGCGCGCGCCGCGTTGCCTATCTGGCTCAGGGCGACACGGTGCACTGGCCGATCGGCGTCGTGCCGCTCGTCGCATTGGGACGTCTGCCGCATCGCGGCAGCGCATCGCCCGATGCCGATCGCGCCGCGGTCGAACGCGCGCTCGAAATGGCGGACGTGGTCGAGTTCCGAGACCGCACGCTCGACACCTTGTCCGGCGGCGAACGCGCGCGCGTTCTCCTGGCGCGGGCGCTGGCGGTCGAGGCGCCGGTTTTGCTCGCCGACGAGCCGATTGCCGCGCTCGATCCCTATCATCAGCTGCAGATCATGGAATTGCTGCGCGCGGCGGCAGGCGGCGGCACGGGTGTCGTGGCGGTGCTGCACGATCTTGCGCTCGCGCACCGCTTCTGCGACCGGCTCGTGCTGATCGCCCGCGGACGCAAGATCGCGGACGGTCCGCCGGACGAGGTCCTGACGGACGCCAATCTCGCAACGGCCTACGGCATCGCTGTGCGGCGAGGCGACGGCTATATTCTGCCCTGGACCCGATTGGAGAAGCGCTCGTGAAAATCTACACGAAGAAGGGCGATGGCGGCGAAACCTCGCTGTTCTCGGGACGGCGCACCGCGAAGTCGGATCCGTTCGTCGCCGCTGTCGGCGATCTCGACGAGCTGTCGGCGGCGCTGGGCCTCGCGAGCGTCGCGTACCCGGTCATTGCCGGCGAGCTGCGCGCAATCCAGCACATTCTCTACGTGATAAGCGCCATTCTCAGCGCGGAGGGCAAACGTCCCGAGTTCGCGGTGGCGGACACCGAGATCGAAAAGCTGGAGCGTGCGATCGACGCCGCCTCGGACGGACTGCCGGAGTTGCGCGATTTCATCTATCCGGGCGAGAGCGAGGCGAGTTCCCGCCTTCACATGGCGCGCGCCATAGCCAGGCGCGCCGAGCGCAGCGCCGCGGCTTTGGGGGATCCCGTTCCCGCGGCAGTTCTCGCTTATCTGAACCGGCTGAGCGATCTGCTGTTCGTCTGGGCGCGGCAGGCCGATTTCGCGGCAGGGCATGGGGAGAATTTGCTGGCCGGAGATCAGGATTAGGCGTCGTAAAGACGTATGCGCGCTTTTTAATCCCCTCCCCTGGCAGGGGAGGGTCGGCACGAAGTGCCGGGGCGGGGTTCCTTCCCTGGCTTTCGCAATAGACGGACCCTCAGGCCGGAGCCCGCCTCACACTCTCCAGGCCAGCGGAAAGTGCTCCGGGACCCCTCCGGCGAACTCGACCGGCCCTGCCGCGCGGAAGTCCGGTAGGAGCAGGCACTGCCTGACGATTTCCGGAACCATCGCGCGTGCGATCACGCGGCCCAGGCATTCGTGGAATCCCTGGCCGAAGGTGAAGCTGTCGGCCAGCGACCGCGCGGGATCGAACCGTTCCGGGTGCCCAAAACTCGCCTCGTCGAACATTGCGCTGTGGGTGACAGCCATGACGGTCGTATCCGGCGCGATTTCGCGTGCGAACGGCGTTCCGCCGGCCAGCACGGTGTTGCGATGACAGGTCCGGAAAAAATAGGGGAATGCCGGATTGAAGCGGAGAGCTTCAAACACATAGCCGTCGAACGCGGCCGGATCGGGCAATGCGGCGGCGCGGCATGCATCCTCCAGAACGTCCGGACGCCGCAGCAACTCCGACAATGCATTGTTGACGGCATGCGACGTCGTCTCGACCGCGCCGATCAGCAATCCGCCGATATTGAAAAGAACCTTCTTCAGCGGAAAGTTCACCCCGTCGCTAAACGACAATCGAACCAACCGCGACACCGAATCCTGCCCGGCCACGCCGAGCTTCACCGCCACGCTCCGTTTCGCGACGACCCGCCCGAGAAACAGCGCTAGCATGATATTGGCCTTCTGCCGCTCGTCAATGATCCTCTGGGGATCGGGAACGACGATCGCGTCAAAGGGCTGATTGTGGAAAGCGTCCTGCTGATTCCAGTATGACCAGGCGGTCAGATCGTCCGGATCGCCATCCTCGAAACCGAAGAATTCCTGAACCAGCGCGACCGGCACAGCGCGCGTCAACTGCTTCGGCGCGTCGATCGCGCCGAAGCCTTTCCGGAGAATCTCCGCGCTGCGCGTCCCGACGAATGCGCGCATGGCCGGCACATCCTCGAAGTCGAGTATGGCCTTCATGATCGACTTGTCGCGCCAGTGATCGGCGGTGTCGTCCTGGGCCATGAAGTAATCGCCCTGTTTGGGGCGATAAAGGTCCACACCGAAGTCGTCCTGGCGGCGCAGAACGAGCGCGCAATCGGCAAAGCGGCTGACAAGCGTGAGTTCGGGAAGTTCCAGCACTGGCCGCTGGCTGCGAAGCTCGGCGAAGAATGGCAGGGAGTGCTCGTACATGAACGTGCGGACGATCGGCCACTTTTCTTGGGGAGCCGCGGCATCCACGCGATCGAGATAGCTGGTCATGGCACCCCTCTCCCCAAGGATCGCTCTACTCTCACAACGACTTCAGATATTCCACCAGCGCCCAGCGCTCGTCGTCGGTCAGGCTCGCATTGTTGTAGTCGTGACCCGAATTGTAATTTCCGAGGATCGGTACGCCGGAATCGTCATGCGTACGGAACATAAAACCGCCGGAGCCGCCGACCGGCGCGTAGCCGACTTTCTTCGGATCGAAGTTCAGCGTGCCCACGCTGAAACTGTCCGGCCGCACCGGACCTCGCGGGGCCCGCAACGCTTCGCGCGTGCCTATCGTGTGCATCCGCGAAGGCAGCAGGAGATCGTATAAGGTCGGCACGGACCCGTTGTGGAGATAAGGGGCCGTCGCCCAGATGCCGTTCAGCGGGCGGGCCTTGTAGCGAAGAACGTCATTCCGCGTCGAGACGCATTCCGCGGCGCGCGCTTTCTTCGTCTCGTCCGTTATCCCCGGCAGCACATCGGTCCGGAAAGCCTGGCCGGTCCGCTGCGTGATGCGCCCGCCGAAGATCGCGTCCTTCAGGAACGTCTCGACGAGGTCATCGCCGCGGCCGAGAATCGAGCCGATGACCGTGTTCTCGAGCATGAAGCGCGTGTCGTCCACTGGCTCGATGACCTTGCCTGCGAAGATCTGCTCCTTGCGGCCCTGAAGCACGCCCGACTTCGAACGGTGGAGGAACGTGTTGCACGCCAGCCAGATATCCGTCGGCTCACGGACATTCGCGCCGACGAAAATCGGCTGCATATTCGCCTTGATGCGCGTATCCATGTCGTTCGACGCGATCACGGAGTGGCAGCCGGCGCATTGAGCGTCGTAGAGCGCGGCACCCTTTGCCTTGAGCGTGTCGTCGATGGGCGGAAATTCGGCCGGCCAGCGCGGCGAGTGCAGACGCCCTATCTGGCGCTCGATCTGGATCAGGTTGTCGAGACGAACGCTCGACGTGTAGCCCTTCAGGGCCGGACGGGAAGCATCGACCTCGCCGAACACACCGATGACCTCGCCGACATTGCGGCCGAGAGCGCCAAAATCCGTCTTGTTGCCGCGGATCACGACCGGATCATGGTTCTGCACGATGCCGTTCCACTGGATGAAATCCTGCTGCGTCGCGTTCCAGATGAACGGATAGCTGGCCGGCGCGTCGGACGGAAAGTCCATGAGCTGGTCGCTCACGCCGAGAACGAGCGACACTTTGTTGAGGATGTGGCCCTGCGCGTCGAGCCGGCCGGGGCCGTAGCGCAGGGGTGAGGCATTCTTTTTTTCGAGCTTGTCGTACCAGGCGATCTGACGATCGAAATCCTCGCGTAGCTTTGCAAGGGCATCGGCATCCTCGACGCCGAGCGTCTGTACGAACCGGGCCCACTTGTCAGGCGTTTCACGCGTTTCCTTCAAGGCCGCAAGCAGATGCTCATTGAGAGCCTGGAAATCGGCGAGCGTAGGTGCGCCATCGACGCGGATCGTCTTTCCGCCATAAGACATTTGACCGGTGTGGCACGCCGCGCAATTCATACCGAGCCACGCTGTCCTCTCGACGGCATGTCCGCAGCTCAGGCCGAAGAAGCGGCAGATCCTGCGCAGGACGCCATCGGACTCCGGCTCGTCGACAACGAAGCCGATCGGCAGCCCATCCGGTCTATAAGGGTTCGAGAGATAGCCGAGGCTCGACATATGAGCCGGTGACAGGAATTTTTCCGAACTGCCGGCCTGCTCGAGAGCCTGCATCCAGTCCCAAGGCAAAATCCGCGATCCCTGCGAGACCGTGTACCACCATTCGCGATCGCTACGGTCCCACCCCTGCTCCGAGAATATGACGCCGTCGTCGGCGGATGCGGGCTTCTTGTCCTGCATTAGGACAACTAATGCGAGAACAGCACATAGGAATGCATAGCCCCATCTGCGCATGCGCCGCCCCCTCGCACCGTGCCAGAACGTCATCACAGCAGGTCTTTCGCTCTGACGCAACGCGATTCACGCGCAGTGGTGGTTCTCGCGATCTTGCCTTCTCGCCCTGAGTCTGTACTCTCAATGGTTGAGCGGTGACGGGCTCAGCCCGCAGCATCACTTCAAGTTTTGCGAGACAGATACGGGGGGATCGTGTTTCGTCGCAGGCGATATCTCGACATCCTGGCCGGCCTCGGCCTCGCCGCTCTGGCCGGCGCGGCGCATGCGCAGGACGCCCCCTATACAGATCCGGCCCCTCCGCAGCGCCTCGCTCTCGTTGTCGGCAACGCCCATTACCAGAACACGACCGAGCTGCCGGGAAGCCTCGTCGATGCCGACACGATGGAACAGGTCCTGACAGGCGTCGGGTTCACGGTGACAAAAATAAAGGACGTTCAGACGCGGAGCGATTTTCTATTCGGCTCCTTTCTGCCGTTCCTCGCATCGGTCCGCGAAGGCGACATCGTCGCGATCTATTTTTCCGGTCACGGCTTCACCTATGGCGGCGAAAATTATCTCGCGCCGCTGCAGTTTCCGAAGCCGGTCAAAAGCGGCGACATCCCGATCACGTTCCTTTCGGCGACCGGGCTCGAGGCGCAGCTGAGTTCGCGTCGGCCGGCATTCATCCTCATGCTTCTGGATGCGTGCCGCAACATCGGCAATTTCGTCATTACCGACACCGAGGACGACGAAGCCTTCATTGCGAAAGGCCTGGCCGAACCGAGAATCACCTCGGCCAACACCGTCATCGGTTTTTCGACCGCCGCGGGCGCCATATCCATGGGCAGCACGAACGGCCTGAGCGTCTACACCAAGGCGCTCGCCAAACACCTTCCGATTCCCAACAAGGATCTCGATGCCGTCCGGAAGGATGTGCGGTTCTCCGTGGCCTTCGATACGCGAAATCAGCCGGTGCCGCAGGTACCGTGGTTTTCCGAATCCTCGTCCGGCGAGTTCTATTTTCTGCCGTCGCAGCAGATCCTCGACCAGCAGAAGGAACTCTGGCTCGCGGCCCTTGACGAAGGGACCAAGGAAGCGGTCTTGCGCTATCTCGCCTGGTACGGCACCGGACCCTACGGCTTTGCCGCGAGGCGCTGGCTCCGCGAAAACGAGAATGCGCCGGACACGTTGAGCAGCCCCATATCCCCCGCGGCGCCCGAAGTGGCCTGGTCGGCGAATTCCGGCACGGACATCATCTTGCCGCGCATCGAAGGCGCCCTTGCTCCGCAGGCGGCCGCAAGCGCAGCCCCGGCTGGCATTGTCATCGCGGAAGCCGCCCCGCCGCCGCCAAGCATGTCCACTCCGGGGCGAGGTTTTGCGCGCCACACGAGACGCATGACCGCCCCGCGCCGCGCCCGTCTCGACACCGTCGAGATCGCGCGGAGGAACGCGGACGACATCATGATCGTCGCCCAGGAGAACCTCTCAATCTCAAATCTCGGCGCGGCCGATCCAGTGATCGCGAGCGCGGAAGCCTTGTCCCGGCTCGGCGAGGCCGTCACCACCACGTCCGTCGATGTGCATACCCAGCCGAACCCCGATGCGCCCGTGTTCCAGACCATTGAGGCCGGCACATCGATTCTGATCGAAGGCACCGAGACTGATGGACAGGGCAAAAGCTGGATGCGTGGCCGTGTGTCCGCCGGCAGTCCGCCCTTCTATGTCGAACAGAAGCGCAGCGGCGACGAATCCCTGGAGATCGGGCAGCCGCTGGCGGAGGTCAGTCTGCCGGGCCGGACGGAAGGCCTGAAATCGCTCGTCGACGAGGCGCCACTGCTGAAGACGCTCGACGAACTCAAGTCGGCGGGCAAGACCGTGGTCTGGGTATCGATCGCGACGCCGAAGGCGGACGGCGAAGCACAGACCGAGTTGTACGGGTTGCAGGCAACATATCTGCGCTCGATCCTCGCCAAAAACGGTGTTCCTCGAAAGCACGTCACCACGGTCCAGGCAGCCTCCGTCAGTGGCGGCGATGTGCGTTTGAGAATTTTCGGCCGTTAGGAGAATGCGATGGCAAAAACAGGAATCATCGGCGGTGTTCTGGTTGCAATCGTACTGGCCCCGGGAGCCGGGGACGCCGTTGCAGCCGACAGCGTGCTTTCGGAGAGTACATATAAAAGGCGCGGTGCCAGCGATTTCGACGACACCGTTCTGCGATACATGCGCAACGAACGGCCAAAGATCGTCGGCGGAAAGCCCGCCGCGCCGAACGAATATCCGTGGCAGGCCTCGCTTGTTGTGTCGTGGATCGCCGATGCCTCTCAGGCTCATTTCTGTGGCGGCTCCATCTACAACAATCAATGGATCGTCACCGCCGCGCATTGTCTTGTGGGGCTCGAAGCCGCGGACGTGCATGTCGTCGCCGGAACCAACTTCCTATCCTCCGGCGTGCAGCGCGTGAACGCGACGCGGCTCATCGTTCACGACGGCTACAACGACCTCTCCAAGGACGAGGACATCGCCCTCGTCGAGCTCAAGACGCCGCTGCTGCTCGGCACGGCCATGCAGCAGATTCCCGTGCTCGAGCCCGCTGCGGAAGACGCCCTGCTCGTCAAGGACAAGATGCTGACCGTGACGGGATGGGGCGCGACGACGGAAGGCGGAGCGGCGGTCAAGGATCTGCAGGAGGTCGATGTTCCGTTCGTGACGCGCGAAGTCTGCAACGACCCGCTGAGCTACAGTTCCAGAGTCACGGACAACATGATCTGCGCGGGCAAAGCCGTCGGCGGCCAGGATTCATGTCAGGGCGACAGCGGCGGTCCGCTCATCTATCGCGGCGCCGACGCGCCCGCGCTGCTCGTCGGCGTGGTGAGCTGGGGCGAGGGCTGCGCGCGGCCCGGCCTGTACGGCGTCTATACGCGCATATCGCGATACGCCGACTGGATCCGGAACTGCACGGAAAACACAACAAGCTGCCAGTAACGACAGGAGGAAGAACATGAAGCGTCTGCTATGTATCCCATCGCTCTCCCGGGGCGTCTTGCTGGCAGGTGTTGCCGCCTGGGCGCTCATCTCCCCCGCCGTAATCGCGAATGCGCAGACAGGCACGGATGCGGTTGAACTCGCAGCACCCGAGAGCGCTTTTCAGGACACTGGCACACTCATGATCAATGTCGACGGAACGAATAAGACCGTCCGCTACTATCCGATCGACGGAATGGCGGTAATCGAGGGCGATATCGTGCTCGGCACGGTCGAGGAGGTGTCCGTCATCAACATGCTGGCGGGCGTCGACTTCGACAGGATCGAAAGCCGCACGCAGAACTCGGATCAAAGAGACTCGCTTTCGACGCTCGGGCTCGACCGCCGGTTCTTCGATCGGGTCCTGCCCCGCGCGCTTGCGATCAAGGCAACGTTCGGCGGCAGACCGCGACGCTGGCCCAACGCCACCGTACCGTATGAGATCGATCCCTCCCTGACGAATCCGGGGCGCGTGACGCAAGCCATCGAGCATTGGCAAAGCAAGACGCCCGTGCGGCTCGTTCCGCGCGACCCGAGCAATCCGAGGCATGCCAATCACGTCTTCTTCATGGGAAGCCCCGGCGGCGGCGCCTGCAGTTCATCCGTCGGAATGGTCGGGGGTCGGCAGAATATCAGGATCGATGCGCCCTGCTCTCTCGGCAATGTCATCCACGAGATCGGCCATGCCGTCGGCCTTGCGCATGAGCAAAGCCGGAGCGATCGCGACAATTTCGTCGAAATCGTCTGGGCGAACATTGTCGAAAGCGCCAAGCCAAATTTTGAAATCAACACCCGCAGGAACGACGATATCAACGAATACGATTACGGTTCACTTATGCATTATCCGCGGCGCGGGTTTGCAATCGATGCGTCGAGAGATACCGTGCGTCCGCTGCGGTCCGGGGTTCAGATCGGACAACGAGGCGGGCTCAGTTCGGGCGACATTCGCGCCGTGGAGCGTCTGTACGCGAACTAGAGCAGCTCAGCGGGCCGCTCCGTTTATCCCTCCCCTGCAAGGTTAGGGATGAACGGAGCTTCCGGCCTGCCGTGGTATCTACAATCAAAGCAGGCCCGCACCTCTCGCCCATTTGTACTTCGCGCCGAGGACCTCGACGGGGAGTTCGGTGGAATAGGCGTAGGCCGGAATGCCGCGCTGGTAGAGATATTCGGCGGCCTCCTCGACCTCGACATCGCCGGCGAGCGAGGCGACGATCGGCTTCTCGAAGCCCTTGGCCTTCATCTCGTCGCGCACCTCGACGAGCAGTTTCGCAAACACCATCGGCGGCGTCACGATGGTGTGCCAGTAGCCGAGCACCAAAGCGTGGATGCGCTCGTCCTCGAGCCCGAGGCGCACCGTCTTCTGGTAGGTCGCGGGCGGCTCGCCGCCGGTGATGTCGACCGGATTGCCGGCCGCGCCGAACGGCGGGATGAACTTGCGGAACGCCGCGTCGAGATCCGGCGGGATCTTGTAGAGCGCCATGCCGTTGTCATCGACGGCATCCGACAACAGCACGCCCGAGCCGCCGGCGCCGGTGATGATGACGACATTCTCGCCCTTGGGCGTCGGCAGCAGCGGAATGCCGCGCGCAAACTCCAGGAGTTGCCGCAGCGAGCGGGCGCGGATCACCCCGGACTGCGCGAACACATCCTCGTAGATCTTGTCGTTGCCGGCGAGCGCGCCGGTGTGCGACGCCGCCGCCGCCGCGCCGGCCTGGGTGCGGCCGGCCTTCAGCACCACGATCGGCTTCTTCTGCGACACCCGTTTGGCGGCCTCGGCGAAGGCGCGGCCGTCTTTCAGGTCCTCGAGATGCTGGGCGATGATCGTGGTGTGGGGGTCCTGCTCGAAGAAAGCGAGGAGATCGTCCTCGTCGATGTCGGACTTGTTGCCGAGGCCGACGATCGCCGAGACGCCCATTTTGGCCGAGCGCGAGAAGCCGATGATCGCCATGCCGATGCCGCCGGACTGCGACGACAACGCCGCCGAGCCCTTGACGTCGAACGGCGTGCAGAACGTCGCCGACAGGTTTTCCGGGGTGTAGTAGAAGCCGTAGATGTTCGGCCCCATCAGGCGGATGTCGTATTTCTTGCCGATCGCGACGATCTCGTCCTGCAGTTCGGGCTCGTTGGCTTCGGCAAAGCCCGACGGGATCAGCACGGCGCCGGGGATCTTCTTCTCCCCGCACTCGATCAGGGCGCCGGCGACGAGCTTGGCCGGGATCGCAAACACCGCGACATCGACCACGCCGGGAATGTCCTTGACCGATTTGTACGCCTTGTAGCCGAGGATCTCCTCGGCCTTGGGGTGGACCGGATAGATGTCGCCCGCGTAGCCGCCGTTGACGAGGTTCTTCATCACCGAATTGCCGATCTTGCCGTCCTCGGACGAGGCGCCGATCACGGCGACGGATTTCGGCTGCATGATGCGCTTCATCGCGGTGACGATGGTCTCGTTGCTGCGCGGCGCCTCGCGCGGCACGTAGTCGAAGTCGACGACGACGCGCACATCGGCGGCGATCGCGCCGGCTTTGGTCGCAAACACCGGATTGAGATCGAGTTCGACGATTTCCGGGAAGTCGCTGACGAGCTGCGCCACCCGCACGATGATATCGGCCAGCGCGTCGCGGTTGACGGCCTCGCCGCCGCGCACGCCGTGCAGCATCTCCTTGGCCTTGATGCCGTCGAGCATCGAGATGGCATCGTCCCTGGTGGCCGGGGCGAGGCGGAAGGTGATGTCCTTCAGGACTTCGACGAGCACGCCGCCGAGGCCGAAGGCGACGAGCTTGCCGAAGCTCTTGTCGGTGATCGCGCCGACGATGACCTCGGTGCCGCCCTTCAGCATCTGCTGGACCTGGACGCCGTCGATCCTGGCGTCGGCCTTGTAGGCCTTGGCGTTGTTCAGGATCGTGTCGTAGGCGGCTTGTGCCTCCGCATCCGACGTGACGCCGACAATGACGCCGCCGGCCTCGGTCTTGTGCAGGATGTCGGGCGAGACGATCTTCATCACCACCGGATAGCTCATGCCCTGGGCGAGCTTGGCGGCGTCCGCGGCCGAGGTGGCGACGCCTTCGCCCGGCACCGGAATGCCATAGGCGTCGGCGACGAGCTTGCCTTCGGGCGCCGTCAGCGAGGTGCGCCCGTCCGCCTTCACCGCATCCAGCACCTTGCGGACCGCAACCCTGTTTACCTTCATCTCAGTCATCGGAGTCTCCTCGCGCCGCGGCGCATGGGGATTGAAGAAAAAAGTGCCCCGAATCGCGGGCGACCGGGGCACGAGGTGCGGCCTGGAGAGGGCCGGGAAAAAGCGGGATCGATCAGGCGGCTTTCTTGCGATTGCCTTCCAGCCGCGCGTTCACCAGTGCCACCGTCTCGTCGACGACCGGATGGTTCATGCCGAGCTGCGTCGCCGCGGACTGAACGAGAAGATCGACGCGTTCGATATTGGGAGCGCCCGCGAACAAAGCGCGCGCCGCCGATGACGGTTTGGCAAGGCCCTTCGCTGCATTTGCGTATTTCTCGAAGGGCACCATATCGTCCATGCTCGCGCCGAGCCCGACGCAGACCTTCTGCACCCAGCTGTAGACATCGCGCGACTGCTCGATATCCGTATGAACGGCATCGCGAATGGCGCGGGCTTCGTCGCGCTGGACGCAGCGGTAATTACCGGTGAGCAGCATGGCCCACTTGGCCAACGGTACGAACACCGAATCGTGGACCTTGAGCTTGACCGGGAGTTCGATCGGTCCATCGCTCGTCTCGAAGCGGATGGCTTCGATATCGGCCTGCATGCGGCGAAGCATGGCTGTATGCGCGTCGGAGTCGAAGCGTGCGACCTTGAAATTCGTCGGCAGCGTGACCTGCAGAACGTTCGGCTTTTCTTCGGGCGGACGGAAGCCCTGCGGATCGGGGCTGCACAAGGTCAGCAGCGCGGGATCGAAGCTCTCCCACACGCTGGCATCGGTGAAGCAGTGCTTCAGCTTCGACGCGTCGAGGCCCGGAATGCGCTTCAGATAGGGAAGCGGCGGCATGTTCATGATCGACATGCACGGCACTTTCGCACGCGCCGTCGCGTCGAGCAGTTCGCGAACGCCCGGCGCGCCATACTGCGGTTCCTGCATCGCGAGGCCGACGAGATCGAAGTCCGAAGGGTCGACCTGGGAGGTCGTGGCGGCCGAGATCCGGCCCGGAAGATCGGGCGAGGCAATCTCGACCTGCGACCCGTTGCGTACGGGCAAGCGGATGCGCGTGCCCTCCGCGTTGATGATGTCGGCTTCGCTCGGCAGGCAGACCAGAGTGACGTTATGCCCGGCCATGGCCAACTTGGTGGCGAGGAGCGATCCATAGGACGCTCCGAAGATCATGGTGTTGTACGAGGTCATTGCCTCTCCTTCGTTTTTCCGCCCTAAGGCACCAAAAGCGACCTATGGTACCCAATTTGAATTATGAATTCAAATTTCACGGTAAATCAGCCTGACAAGGTGGGCAACAGGCTTGGAATGCGCTTTTGGTATGGCGGGCATGCGGTGGTGCATGGCGCACGAAAAACCCCGCAGCCGGCAGGCTGCGGGGTGATCTTTTTGCCCCGAGGGGGTCAGAGACAAAAAGATGTGGCGGAGGCGTCAGGCGCCGATTTTCGTCAGAGCCCTGTCGGCGATCCCGGCGACGATATCGCGGCCGGACAGCATGTCGTCGATCGTCGTGTAGTCCTGCATGTAATGACCGGTGTAGCCGCGGTCTTCGAGGGTTCGAAACAGGCCGGCGAAATCCATATTCCCCGTGCCTGGATAGAGATGCTCCTCGATCTTTCCGCGGTTGTCGGCGAGGCGAACCTCGCCGATGCGGCCGGTATCCAGGCCCGCGGCCTGCATCTGATCGAGAAAACCCGCTACGCCGTAAGACAGCATGTGGGCGTGGTTGGATGTGAACGCCCAGCGCAAGGCCGGCGATGTGAGATTGGCGAAATAGAATTTCGCCTCCTCGACATCGTGGACGAGGTATTTCACTTCCGCGTCGGCCGGCTCCGGATTCATGTTTTCGAGCAGGATTGTCATCCCCTCGTCTTCGGCGATCTTGCTGAGGCGCGTCAGCCGCGCGACCGCGACTTCCATGCGTTCCTGCTTGTCGGCGGTGAAGTGATAGCCGCCGTGCACGATAACCCAGCCCGCTCCGATCGCTTTTGCGGATCGTATGTATGCCGCGAGGTAGTCGTCCGCTGCTTTCGACAGAAACGGACAGTTCTCGGCGACGTTCATCGAGGACAGCGTGTGCAGGCCAAGCGTGGTGCCGCTGTCTCGGAGGCGCTTGCGCGCCTCCGAGAGCTTGGGGTTCTTCGGATCAAGCAGATCTGGATCGGGATCCAGGCAGATGTTCAGGTACTTGATCTCGTTCCGGATCGCCCAGTCGAGACCGGGCTCCAGCGCAATTCTGCGGTTAAGGTCGATTCCGATCCGGCTTTTGATGCTGGTCATCAAAGTCCCCCGAGTTGAGCCGGCGTCGGACGTTTGCCGAAGTAGTGGGCCACCACCGGGATCGCGACAAAGAGAACCGCGGCGAGTATCAGAGCCGCGGAAATCGGCCGCGTGAGAAATATCTCCGCCGTTCCGTGCGACATGGTCAGCGACTGACGCAGCGAGCTCTCGAACATCGGCCCGAGAACGAGGCCGAGGATCATTGGCGCCGCCGGCCAATCGAACCGTTTCATGGCCCAGCCCAGCGCGCCGAAGCCGACGAGGAGCCAGCAATCTTCAAGGCTGTTCGCCTGCGAGAACACGCCGACGATGCAGACCGCGAGGATAGGTGGATACAGCCATTTGTACGGCACCTTCAGGAGCTGCGCGAACAGGCCGGCGAGCGGCAGGTTCATGATCAGCAGGAGAAAATTGCCGATATACATGCTGGCGATGACACCCCAGACGAGCGTCGAGTTCTGGGTGAACAGTTCCGGACCCGGACGCAGCCCGAACATGATCAATGCGCCGAGGATGATCGCCGTCGTGCCCGAACCGGGAACGCCGAGAGCCAGCATCGGAACCATGGCGCCCGCGGCGGCGGCGTTGTTCGACGCCTCCGGCCCGGCAACGCCTTCAATCGCGCCGTGGCCGAACTGCTCGGGGTGCTTCGAAACCTTCTTCTCGGTGATGTAGGCAACGAAGCTCGCAATCGTCGCGCCGGTTCCCGGCAGCACGCCGATGACGAAGCCGATCAGCGAACCGCGCAGAATCGGCATGCGGCTGCGCCGCCAGTCTTCGCGCGTCGGCATCACATTCTTGACCTCGGCGACGGGGCGGGCCGAAGCCGTGGTGCAGGTTGCGAGCACTTCGCCGACGCCGAACAAGGCAACCGTCAGCACGATGAATTCGATACCGTCGAGAAGCCAGAGCGCGCCGAAATCGAAGCGCGCGATGCCTGTCTGCGGATCGATGCCGATCGTGGCGAACACGAGACCTGCAATACCTGCGGCCAACCCCTTCACGACCGATCCGCCGCTCACGGCGGCGAGAGCCACGAGACCGAGCACGACCAGGGAGAAATATTCCGGCGGCCCGAACGAAAGCGCTGCTTCCGCAAGCGGTGGCGCGAGGAAGGTCAGTCCCAGAACCGAAATCGTTCCTGCGATGAACGATCCGATCGCGGCCATGCCGAGTGCCGCGCCGGCCCGGCCCTTGATCGCCATCTGGTAGCCGTCGATGCTTGTCATGACGGTCGAGCTCTCACCCGGCACGCTGATCAGCACCGAGGTGATCGTGCCGCCATACTGCGCGCCGTAATAAATGCCGGCAAACATGATGAGCGAGGCGGTCGGATCGGAGCCGAAGGTCAGAGGCAGGAGAAGCGCGATGGCCGCGGACGGCCCGATGCCCGGGAGCACGCCGACGAGCTGCCCCAGGAACACGCCCAGGAAGCACATTAGTACATTGGTGGGTGTAAGTGCGGTGGCGAAGCCGCCCGCGAGGTCCATCAACGAGTCCATATCAGAAACCCCAGGGGCTGAGCGGCAGGGGAATATCGAGCAGATGCTCGAAAATGAATACGAGCACAGCCGTCGTGCCCGCCGACGCGAGCGCCGAACGCAACAGAGGCAGACGCTCGACATAGGCGTAGAGGAACAGCATCATTGCGAAGAGCGGAACGACGAAGCCGAGATAGCTCACGGCGCCGACCGCAACGACGAGCGCCAGCAGAACCTCCATCGACTTCTTGAGCGGTTCGCGTTCCGAGGCATCGGCCGGACTTATCAGCGCCATAATCGCGACAGCCGCGGAGAATCCGAACAGCAGCACTCCGTAGATCAGCGGCAGGAATCCGGAGTCGGGTGCGAACCCGGCCCAGAACGGGAGGTCGAAAGACCCCACGATCCAGACCAGGCCGAGCACCGCAAACATGACGGCGAATAGGAAATCGCCTCTCAACGCGGAGCTTTTCATAGTGATTACGCCGGCTTTCCGAGGAGATCGCGGTAAAGCTTTTCCTGAGCCGCGACGAATTTGACGAAGTCGGCGCCATAGATCGGAGCCTCGGTCGCCACGTTGTCGGCGATGTACTTCTTCATCGTGGCCGACTCATTGACCTTCTTCATGATGCCCTGCCAGTACGCCTGAGCCGCCGGATCGACGTCTTTCGGCATTGCGAGGCCGCGCCACATCTGGAAGTTCGGCGCATTGATGCCGCTTTCCTTCATGGTTGGGACATCCGGGAACGCCGCGAAGCGCGTATCGCGGAAAACGCCGAGCGCGCGGACGGCACCGGATTGCAGGTGACCCATGAACTCGAGCGGATTGCCGATCGAGCCATCGACATGGCCGCCGAGCAGGGCCGTCAAGGCCTCGCCGCCGCTGTTGAAGTTGACCGCGTTGATTTCCTTGCCGATCGCGCGCGAGAAGATCGTGATGCCCATGACGTCGGTCGTGCCGCCGGTGGCGAAGTTGAAGGTCTTGTCCGGCTTCGATTGCGCGTCCGTCACGAATTCCTTGACCGTCTTGTACTTGCTGTCGCCCTTCACGAAGAACAGGAAGTCGTCGACCATCACATTGGCGATCGGCTGCACTTCGCTGAGCGTCCTTGCGGCCGGTGTCAGGATCGGCGTGATCTGCGTCGTGCCGTTGACGAGGATGATGGTGTGAGGGTCTTTCTTGCGGCTCGCCGAGACATAGCCGATGCCGACCGCGCCGCCGCCGCCGGGACGGTTGTTCAGCATGAGGGCCGTCGGGATCAGTTTTTCCTCGACGATCACCTTTCCGATGATGCGCGCCAGAAGGTCAGAGCCGCCGCCGACGCCGAACGGAATGACGAATTCAACGTCGCGCGTAGGTACCCAGGCCTGGGCGAAGCTCAGGCTTGATGACGTGAGCGCAAGCGAGGCCGCCGACGCTCCGATCATGAAATTTCTGCGAGAAACAGACATTATTCTTCCTCCCCTGATCCGTGTTTTTTGACGCTAATATTGCATTATGAATTCAGTTTGCCTTCGTCTTTCGTTGAATGCAATGGGCAATTTCACGTTTTGGTGAAGATACGTATTCTTTTTAGATCGCAACCGCTTCGATGAAGTAGGGCTCGTTTCCGACGCCCGAAACACGGCCCACTTCCGCCAGAGTATTTGCGTCCAATATCCAGAGCAGGCCGCTGCGCGGTTCTCCGCGAAATCCGCCTGCCGCGATGACGAAGCGGCCGTCGGGGGTGACGAGCACGCCTCGTGGCGCTTCGAGCTGCACGCGCTGGCGTTCGCCTCGTCCGCCGGCCAGCGCGTCGGCGACATGGATGCACGATAATGTGCCCGTGCGCATGCAGGTTACGAACAGAAGAGTACCGTCCGGCGAGAAGGCCAGTCCCGTGGGGCGGCTCGGAGCCGCCGGGTCGTCGGTCCCGGTCAGAACGGTCGCGACGCTTACCGCTGCACCGGTGTCGATGATCGAAACCGTGTTGCCTTCAAGACCGGTCCTTGCGCTCTCGCGATTGGCGACCGCGAGCAGCGTGCCGTCCGCATTGAGCGCCAATCCGAACCCACCGGAGGGCAATGCGATGCGCGCCACCTCCGCACCCGGTTCTCCACTCAGAAGGGCCTGAAGTCGCACCACGGAAACATCGTTGGTGCCGCCATTTGCCGTAAAAACAAGGCCGCCATGAGCGCCCGTCACCGCAATGCCGTTCGGGTTCGGAAATCCGCCAAACCCGTCATCCGGCGACGGCCGCGAGCTCGGCCGGCCCTCATGGCGCAAGGCATAGCTGTGCTCAAACCGGCCGTCCGGCATCGAGAAAACATTGATGCGGTAGCCGCCGTCCTCGGAGCCTTCGCCCTCGGCCGACGTCACGAGCAGATGGCGGCCGTCCGGCGTGCGCGCACATCCGACAGGTCCGCCGCCTCCCGAATCGAAAAGCTGGACGAGGGCCCCGAGATTGCCGTCATTCTCCGGATCAACCGCCTTTTCCGCATCGAGAACGGCGACCGCGCCGCGATGTCCGTGCGGCATCTGTGCCGTCGTTTCCGGGCCGGCATTGCCGCCGTGGTTGACGACGAAGATACGGCCGAGATCGGGCGCCGCCAGTATGTTCACCGGCAGGCCGCAGGCGGCAATGGTCTGCGTGGCCGTCGCGACATCGGGCGTGACGCGAGGGCGGCTTCTGACCGCCGCGTCCGTACCTCGCGCGGACGGCAACAAGGCCGCCTCGAGATCGACCACTGAAATCTCGGCGTCCCAGCGGCCGCTGACGAGGATGAACATCCGGCCTTTGCCCGAGGTCATGTCAGGCAGCCGTGTGCATCGACAGGCCAGACATCTTCAACGAAGCCGCGCATCGTGACCATCCAGTCGAACTGGTTGGCAGTCGGATCGCGCGTGGCGGCACTCTACTCGGCCGCGGTCGAGGCTTCGGTGAGGGATTCGTGGACCATGGCGGCCTTGTGGCGGAGATGGTCCTTGAGCAGGGCGGCCATCCTCTTGCCGTCGCGTTTGTCCAGCGCGTCCATCATCTGGATATGGTCTTCCACAGCCTCGCCCCAACGCGACGGCGACTTCTTGGCGGTAAATCGCACCGCATGCGTACGCACCATGACCGTGTGGTAGAGCTGCGTCAGCTCGGCATTGCCGGCGGCGGCGAAGATCGCCTCGTGGATCGCCCGGTTGAGCTTGAGGAAAGGCCCAAGCTCGCGCTTGTCGTAATGGCGCACCATCTGGTCGTGAGTTCTTGCGGATCCGCGCCACCTCCGCATCCGTGATGCGGGCGCAGGCAAGCTCCCCGGCCAAGCCCTCCAGCGCCCCCATGATGGGAAACAGCTGGTCGATCTCCTCGCGGCTGATCCGGGCGACCTTGGCGCCGCGGTTCGGCGCCAGAATGATGAGCCCGCCCGAGGCCAGAACCTTCAGCGCCTCCCGGAGCGGCGTGCGCGACACGCCGAAGCGTGCGCACAACGCCTGTTCGTTGATCTTGTCGCCGGGCCGCAATTCGCCGTCGAGCACCATGTCGTAGAGGAGATCGACGAGCTCGCCATGCAGGCTGCGTCGGGAAATGATGTCTTGTTCCGACACTTCGTCTTCTCCCAGGGCTCGCCGAATCGCCGTCAATTTACTCCGCGGCCAGCGGCTTGTGTTTTTGAGCCGCGCCCGCAAAAAAGTCCATCGCCGCGGCGACGCCGCCCTTTTTGTACGGAATGCCGGCGAGGTCGAGCCCCATCTCGACGCCGCAGAGCGCGCCGAGAATGGTCAGGTCGTTGGTGTCGCCGAGATGGCCGATGCGGAACACCCGGCCGGCGAGCTTGGTCAGGCCGGTGCCGAGCGACATGTCGAAGGCGTCGAGCACGCGCGCCCGGAACGCATCGGCATTGTGGCCGTCCGGTACCATGACCGCGGTCAGCGCCGAGGAGTAGTGCTCCGGCACGCGGCACAGGATCTCGAGGCCCCAGGCGCGTACCGCGCGCCGCGTCGCTTCGGCATGGCGGTCGTGACGGGCAAACACATTGGCGAGGCCCTCCTCGTTCAGCATGTCGATCGCGGCATCGAGGCCGTAGAGCAGGTTGGTGCCCGGCGTGTAGGGGAAAAAGCCGTTCTTGTTGTGCGGGATCATCTCCTCCCACGACCAGAACAGTTTGGGCAGTTTCGAGGTCTTCGCCGTCTTGAGCGCCTTGTCGCTGACGGCATTGAAGCTCAATCCCGGCGGCAGCATCAGGCCCTTCTGCGAGCCGGCGACGGTGACGTCGACGCCCCATTCGTCGTGGCGGTAGTCGATCGAGGCCAAAGACGAGATCGTGTCGACGAGATAGAGCGCCGGATGTCCGGCGGCGTCGATCGCCTTGCGGATCTTCGCAACCGGCGAGACGCAACCGGTCGAGGTCTCGTTGTGGACGACGCAGACCGCCTTGATCTCGTGCTCCTTGTCCTCGCGCAGACGGGCTTCGATGGCTTCGGGCAGGGCACCCGTGCGCCAGTCCGATTCGATGAAGATCGGCTCAAGTCCGAGCTTGATCGCCATGCCCTTCCACAAAGTGGCGAAGTGCCCGGTTTCGAACATCAGCACCTTGTCGCCCGGCGACAGAGTGTTAACCAAAGCCGCTTCCCAGGCCCCGGTCCCCGAGGCCGGGTAGATGAAGACATGGCCCCTGGTCTGGAATACGCCCTTGATGTTCTCCAGCACCCGGTGGCCGAGCTTCTGGAACTCGGGCCCTCTATGGTCGAGCACCGGCATATCCATCGCCCGCAGAATGCGGTCCGGCACCGGCGTCGGGCCCGGGATCTGCAGGAAATGGCGCCCCGCGACGCGGGCGGTGTTCGAGGTCATCGTCAGCTCCAAAGTTCGGTTGATCCAGGATCGTTCTTGCAGAAATGAATTATGAATGCAAAAAACAGTCAAGCGATCAATGTTCGACAAAGGAAGAAGGATGGCCTCCCAACTTGCTCCTGGTCTTGAACGGCGTCTCCGGTCGGAGATGACGGGAGAGGTGATGTTCGACCGGTTCAACCGGGGACGTTACGCGACAGATGCCTCTGTTTACCAGCAGGTTCCGGCAGGCGTGGTGGTGCCGAAAACGGTCGACGAGGCGGAGCGGGCGATCGCGTTGGCGCGGGAAGACAAGATCCCGGTCACGGCACGCGGCGGCGGAACGTCGCAGTGCGGGCAAGCCATCAATACCGGCCTCATCGTCGACTGCTCGCGTCATCTGACGCGGATTCTCGACCTCGACGTAGCCGGACGCCGCGCTTTGGTCGAGCCGGGCATCGTGCTCGACGAACTGAACCGCCAGCTTCGTCCGCACGGGCTGTGGTTTCCGGTCGATGTATCGACGGCATCCCGGTGCACGATCGGCGGTATGGCCGGCAACAATTCCTGCGGCGGCCGTTCGCTGCGCTACGGCACGATGCGCGACAATGTCCTGTCGATCGACGCCGTCCTGGCCGACGGCGCGAAGGCGCATTTCGGTGAAGTGCGGCCGGACCTCAGCGATCTTCCGAACGCCTCCCCGCTGCGGCCTCTCGCGCGATCGCTGCTGAAACTCGGCGCCCGCGAGGCCGACGAGATCGAACGGCGATTCCCGAAAGTGCAGCGCCGCGTCGGCGGTTACAATCTCGACGCGCTCGTGCCGCGCGAAACAAACAATCTCGCGCACATCCTCGTCGGCTCGGAAGGCACGCTCGGCTTCTCGACGAAAATCGAGCTGAAGCTGTGGCCGCTGATGGGCAAGCGCGCCGTCGGCGCCTGCCACTTCGGCTCGTTCTACCAAGCGATGGACGCCGCGCAGCATCTCGTGAAGCTTGGTCCGATCGCGGTCGAACTCGTCGACCGGACGCTGATCGAGCTTGCGCGCGACATCGCCATGTTCCGCCCGACGCTCGAGCAGTTCGTGCGCGGGACGCCGGACGCCGTGCTTCTTGTCGAGTTTGCGGAAGACGAGGAAGAAAACCGCCGCCGCATCGCGCAACTGACGGAGCTGATGGGGGATCTCGGCTTCAACTGGAACAATCAGGGAGACAAATGGGGCGGCGTGATCGAGATCTATGACGCCGCGCTGCAGGCGGCTATCGCCGATGTACGCACGTCTGGCCTCAACATCATGATGTCGATGAAGGATCAGGGAAAACCGGTTTCTTTCATCGAGGATTGCGCGGTTCCGCTGGAACATCTTGCGGAGTATACGGATCGCCTGACCGATATTTTTGAGAAGCACGGCACGCACGGTACCTGGTACGCGCATGCCTCCGAAGGGTGTCTGCATGTCCGCCCGGTCCTCAATCTGCGCCAGGACCTGGACGTCAAGAAAATGCGCGCCATCGCCGAGGCCGCATTCGAGATGGTCCGCGAATACAAGGGGTCACACTCGGGCGAACACGGAGACGGGATCGTGCGCTCCGAATTCCACGAGCGGATGTTCGGCACGCGCCTCGTCCGCGCATTCGAGGAGGTCAAGGACGGCTTCGACCCGAAGGATATGTTCAATCCCGGCAAGATCGTCCGTGCTCCGAAGTTCGACGACAAGAACCTGTTCCGCTACGGGCCGGAATACGCGCCGATCGACATGGATACCAAGCTCGACTGGTCGGCCTTCACCGGCAAGGGTGGCGGTTTCCAGGGCGCCGTCGAGATGTGTAACAACAATGGCGCTTGCCGCAAGCTCGCGGGCGGAACCATGTGTCCGTCCTACCGCGTCACCAGGGATGAGCGCGATGTCACGCGCGGGCGCGCCAATACACTGCGGCTCGCAATCTCCGGCCAGCTCGGTCCCGATGCGTTCACCAGCGACGAGATGATGGAGACGCTGAAGCTCTGCGTATCCTGCAAAGGCTGCCGCCGCGATTGCCCGACCGGCGTCGACATGGCGCGCATGAAAATCGAGGTTCTTGCCGCGCGCGCCGCGAAATACGGCCACAGCCTGCGCGACTACCTCGTCGGCTGGATGCCGCGTTATGCGCCTTACGCCGCGCGTGTTCCGTGGCTGGTCAATCTCCGTGACCGTATTCCTGGCCTTGCCTGGCTCTCGGAAAAAATCGCGGGCTTCAGCGCAAAGCGTTCTCTGCCGCGCTGGCGTGCGGATATCTTCAAGGACGATTTGAGCGCGTTCGGAGACCCCGGCGGTCTTCCCGTCGTGCTGTTTGCCGACACGTTCAACCGCTATTTCGAGCGAGAGAATCTCGACGCCGCGCTTGAGGTGCTGACCGCCGGGGGCTACCGCGTCCATATTGCAACACCGACGGACGGCAATGATCGTCCTCTCTGCTGCGGCCGCACATTCCTGTCGGTCGGGCGTGTGGATCAGGCCAAGCGCGAAGCCGAGCGTGTGATCCAGGCATTGCGGCCCTTCATCGAACATGACGTTCCGATCATCGGCCTCGAGCCGAGCTGTATCCTGTCCTTCCGCGACGAGGTTCCCGCAATGGTGCCCGGGGTCGAAGCCGAGAGGCTCGCGAAGAGCGCGATGCTGCTGGAAGAGTTTCTGGCCAGGGAAGCTGACGCCGGAAGGCTCAACCTGCCGTTGGGCAGTATCGGGAGCAAAGCCCTGCTGCACGGCCACTGCCACCAGAAAAGTTTCGGGGCGATGGGTGCGGTCGAGAAGACGCTACGTCTCGTGCCGGGTCTCAAGGTCGAGACGGTTGAATTGAGCTGTTGCGGAATGGCGGGCGCGTTCGGCTATGCGAGCGACACGATCGGGGTTTCGCTGGCCATGGGCGAACTGTCGCTTCTACCGGCAGTCCGCGCCGCGGACGAAGATGCGATCGTCGTTGCAGACGGCACATCGTGCCGTCATCAGATCCACGACGGCGCCGCCCGCGACGCGATCCATGTGGCGCAGGTTCTCGCGCGCAGCGTGAACGCGGCGCGCGAAGGGCAGGGCGGATTGCAAGCCGCCGAATAGGTGTGCCGAGGCGCGATATTTGCTTCGGCATGATGCCGCGCCAAGAGACTGCGTCCTTGTTGTGGAATCAGCCTCGCCGTGATCGTGATAATGATCCTCGGCATCATGGGCGGCAGCCTCGTCTTTCACCCAATGTCGGCCGAGAAGTGGCGCGGCGGCGTAGCCGTGCTCCTGATAATCGTCGCGATGGCAAGTCTCGCAAACACCACCCTTTCCTGGCATGACACGAGGACGATGTGAACGGCACGGTACTTATAACAGGCGCAACATCTGGTTTCGGCGAAGCATCGGCGCGCCGCTTCGCGCGGGCTGGCTGGCGGGTCGTCGGGACCGGCCGCCGGCTTGAGCGTCTTGCCGGGCTCAAAGAAGAACTGGGCGATCTGTTTCACGCCTCGGCGTTCGACATCACGGATGACGCCGCCATGGACGCGGCTATCGCCGCGCTGCCCGGTGCATTCGGCGAGATCGACGTGCTCGTCAACAATGCTGGGCTCGCGCTTGGAACCGCGCCCGCGCAGGATTGCGATCTCGACGACTGGAAGACGATGATCGCGACCAATGTAACTGGCCTCGCCGCCGTCACGCACCGTCTTCTGCCGACCTTGATCGCGCGGCGCGGCGTGATCGTGAACCTCGCCTCGCTCGCCGCGAGCTGGCCCTATCCCGGCGGTAATGTCTATGGCGGGACCAAGGCCTTCGTCCGGCAGTTCTCACTCGGGCTGCGCTCGGATCTCCATGGCAAAGGCGTCCGAGTGACGTCGATCGAGCCCGGCCTATGCGAAAGCGAATTCACGCTTGTCCGTACGGGCGGTGATCAGGCCGCCTACGACAGACTCTACAAGGGCGCGCACGCGCTGAAGCCGGAAGACATCGCCGATACGATCTTCTGGGTTGCGACGCAGCCGCCCCACGTCAACATCAACACGCTCGAACTCATGCCGGTCAGCCAAAGTTGGGCGCCGTTCCAGGTTCACCGCGAACCATGAGCGAGAGTTACGACCTTGCCGTGGTCGGCGCCGGAATTCTGGGGCTCGCCCATGCACTTGCCGCGGCCAAACGCGGCAAGAAAGTCGTCGTGATCGATCGCGACGCCCAGGCGAACGGCGCGTCCGTGCGGAATTTCGGATTCGTCACCGTGACGGGGCAGGGCGCCGGCGACTGCTGGAACATGGCGCGGCGGGCCCGCGCGATCTGGGCGGAGGCCGCGGCGGATGCGGGGATTGAAGTGCTGCAGCGCGGCCTCGTCCTCGCCGCCCGATATCCGGAATCGGAAGCGGTCGTGGACGCATTCCTCAGGACCGAGATGGGCGAAGCCTGCCGGCGTCTCACGGCTGCGGAAGCCGCGGCCTATGTGCCGTGCCTGCGCGAGGATGCGGCCGCTCTGGCGCTGCACAGCCCGCACGAAATCCGCGTCGAATCCAAAACCGCAATTCCACTTCTGACCGCGTGGCTGGCGGAACGATGGGGCGTCGATTTTGCCTGGGGCCGTGCGGTCCGTTCCGTCGCTCCGCCAAAGATCGAAACGGCCAGTGGAGACGTGCATGCCGACGCGGCGGTGGTCTGCCCCGGCGACGATTTCGTGTCGCTGTTTCCCGAACGGCTCGCACCATACGGCGTCACGCGCTGCAAGCTGCAGATGATGCGCGTGCGCCCGCAATCGCCGGTCACGTTCAAGACGGCCGTCATGTCGGATCTCGGTCTTGGCCGTTATCTCGGCTATGCGGAACTTCCGGAAGCAGCGGCGCTGAAGACGCGGCTTGACCGCGAGCAAAGCGTGGAGCGCGCGAACGGCGTGCATCTTATCGTCACCCAGTCGGCAGGCGGCTCGCTCGTCGTGGGAGACAGCCATCATTATGCGTCGACGCCCGATCCGTTCGGATCGGAGGAGGTCGATGCCCTTATCCTCGACGAATTCGATCGCGTGCTCGATCTGCCGGGCCGCACCGTCACCGAACGCTGGATCGGGACCTATGCGTCGGCCTCGGATCGCTGGCGGCTGACCGACACGCCGCGCGACGGCGTACGGACGGTTATCGTCACAGCCGGATGCGGTGCGTCGACCGCGTTCGGCATCGGAGAAGAGACAATAGCCGATCTGTTCGGCTCGCAAGCGGGAGTGGCGGCATGAAGGCGTTCAAGGCGGTGGTGTTCGACTGGGCGGGCACCGTGATCGATTTCGGCTCGTTCGCGCCCATGGGGGCGTTTGTCGAGACCTTCGCCAGGTTCGGTGTCGATGTGACGATCGCCGATGCCCGCAAGCCGATGGGGTTACCGAAGCGTGCCCACATCGCCGCGATGTTGTCTGAGCCGCACATTGCCGGTCGCTGGAAAGCGGCGCATGGAGAGATGCCGGGAGAAGCCGCGATCGACCGCGTCTACGAGGTGTTCGTGCCGCGCAATGTCGAGGTGGTTACAGATTACTGCACGCTCGTTCCCGGTGTGACCGATGTGGTCGCTTTTCTCGCACAACGGGGCATCAAGATTGGTTCGACCACGGGCTATACGCGCTCGATCATGGAGCGTGTTCTGCCGCTCGCGAAGGCGCAGGGGTTCTCCCCCGA
Source organism: uncultured Alphaproteobacteria bacterium (assembly GCA_963786225.1). Lineage (GTDB taxonomy): Bacteria > Pseudomonadota > Alphaproteobacteria > Rhizobiales > Methylopilaceae > Flaviflagellibacter. The sequence continues at coordinate 60,277 of CAWAYQ010000027.1, read as the reverse complement.
AAACCTGATCTGTGCGGATGATCTTCCGCTGGGTCGCCCGACTCCGGTCGGTATGTACAAATGCTTCGTCGACCTCATGGTCTATCCGGCCTCGGCCGTGATCAAGGTTGACGATACCGAGCCCGGCATCGCGGAGGGGGTCGCCGCCGGCTGCCTCACCGTCGGCGTGTCCCTCTCCGGCAATGAAGCAGGCCTGACTGTCGAGGAGTTCCGGGCTCTGACGCCTGCCGAGAAGGTTCCGATCCGCGAGCGCGCCGGCGCGCGGCTCAAGGCGGCGGGCGCCCACCATATCATCGACACGGTTGCGGATCTTCCGGCCCTCATCGACAGATTGACGGCCTGAATGCCGATGGGGCCGAACGTTCTACTCGTCACGATCGACCAGATTCGCGCCGATGCGATTTTCGGTGCGCTCGGCGATTGCGTGCCTTTGCCGAATATTCGCCGCCTCGCGGCGTCCGGTGTCACCTTCGCCAACCATTTTTCCGTCACCGCGCCGTGCGGTCCGGCACGCGCGAGCCTGCTGACAGGCTTGTACGCGATGAACCATCGCGTCATCCGCAACGGCGCGCCGCTTGCGACTTACCATACGAATGTGGCGCTGGAGGCCCGCAAGTCTGGCTATGAGCCGCTTCTGTTCGGCTACACCGATGTGCAGAGCGATCCGACGGATCGCGATCCCGGAGATCCGGACCTCGCAAGCTATGAAGGTGTTCTGCCGGGTTTCCGGGAACTGGTCGAACTCCGTTTCGACGCGCCGCGCGCGTGGCCGGCGCATCTCGCCGCCCACGGTTATGCCCTACCCGGCGAGGAGACGGATTTATGGAAGCCGGTGGGCGCGTCCGGCCGTGCGCCACAGATTCGCGATCCCGCCTTCTACAAGGCCGAGCACAGCGATACCGCCTTCCTGACCGACGAGACCCTGAAGGCGCTATCGGTTCGAACGAAAGAACCGTGGTTCGCGCATGTCACCTACATAAGGCCACATCCGCCGCTCGTAGCCCCCGAGCCCTATAACCGGCTCGTCGACCCGGCGACTTTGCCTCCGACCATCGCGGGCAGGCCCGCGCACCGTTTCCTCGATGCATGGTTTTCACAGCCGACGCAGAAAGGTCTGTACTGGGGATACAACGGTGACTTCACGCGCATGAGCGAGGCGACCGCGCGCGATCTTCGCGCGGTCTATCTCGGCCTTCTGTCCGAAGTGGATCACCATTTCGGCCGCATTCTCGATTGGCTCGACGAAACCGGCCAGACGGAGCGAACCCTGATCGTGCTGACCGGCGATCACGGCGAGATGCTGGGCGATCACGGTATGTGGGGCAAGGATTCGATCTTCAATTCTGTTTTCAACGTGCCGCTTGTCATCCGCGCTCCCGGCGCCTCCGCGCGCGCCGGATCGGTCGTGGAGGAGATTACGGAATCGATCGACGTCGCGCCGACCATTCTCGCGGCTATCGGTCGTCCCGTACCTTCCGTGATGGATGGCCGGCCTTTGCAGCCCCTACTCGACGGAAACAGGCCGGACGATTGGCGGCAGGCCGCTTTTTCCGAAATCGATTTCGGCGATCCCGGCCTGCCGACCCGGTTCGAGCGTGCGCTCGGGCTTGATCCGCTGCACGCGAACGCAGCCGTGTTGCGGGAAGCGCGTTGGAAATACGTCCATTTCAACGGCGGTCTCCCGCCGCTTCTGTTCGATCTCGTCAATGATCCGGCGGAGACGCGCAATCATGCCCAAGACGAGCCCGGTGAGGTCGCGCGTATGTCGGCGGCGATGCTGGACCGGCGCATGACACGCTGCTTTCACCGGCTCACGAACTGGCGGTTCGCTCCCTGAAGCCTGCAGTCCGCCGGCAGCCTCTGTCCTCGCCTAGGCGACGGCGAAGCGGTGCAAAATCGCGTGGGCAAAGTCGTCGGCGTTTTCCAGCGAAATCTTGACGGCCTGGAGGCCCGCGGCGGTTGCGGATAAGAGGCCGGTTTCGCTGTCTTCCACCGCGAGGACGTTATGCGGCTCAAATCCAAGACGGCGGCACGCCTCACGGTAGGGTTCCGGATCGGGTTTGCCCGCGTTTACATCGTCGCGGCTGATTGAAAACCGCAAAAGATTTTCGATGCCGAGCATCCTGATATTGATATCGACGATGGGCCGTTCCGAATTGGACACGCAGACCTGCGGCACGCCGAGCTCGTGAAGCCGATGCAAAGCGTCGAGCATCTGGGGTATGACGATGATGTCGCGCACGTGCACATTATATTCCGCGAGAATCTGGGCTACCCAGTCGTCCATCGTCAGAGATGATGGGTAATGCGGCGACATCGCCGCCCATACAGCACCGAGATGCATTCCGAGAAATCGGTCTTCGCGATCGTGCGAGAGGTCGATGCCGTAGCGGGCGGAGACGGCGATCAATGCGGCGAGATGGACGGGCTCGCTGTCGACGAGCGTCCCATCCACGTCCCACGCGACGGCGAGAGGCGGCATCAGGCCGGCCTGTGGAAGAAAGGCTTCAGAGTCTCGTAGAGCGCACGGAAATCGGCATATCCGCGATCGTAGACCGCGACATGGTCCGGACGCGGCTCGAACACTTCGCCGTAGCCGACGAGCTGCCCTATATCCTCCCAACGCACGTCCTGACCGGATCCGATGGCGGCGACCCAGGCCGCGCCGACGCTCGATCCGTGATGGTCCTTCAGCGTATGCACGGGCCGCCCTGCGACGTCGGCCATGATCTGCATCCATACCCGGCTCTGGCTGCCGCCGTCGGACGCAAAAATCCGATCCGTGCGGTGCCCGATTTCGTTGAGCACGTCGAGATGGTGGCGGAACGCATAGGCGACGGCTTCGAGCAGGCTGCGCCAGAAATGGCCGGGGCCATGGCTGAGGCTGACGCCGGTGAAGGTGCCGCGCGCGAGCGGGTCGTGGATCGGCGTCTTCTCGCCGAGGAAATAGGGCAGGCAGATCATCCCGTCGCTGCCGGGCGCTATCCCCGCCGCCAGACGGTCCAGTTCCTTGTGCGGGCGCTCGGTGCCCGCCTCCGGACGCAGCAATGCGGCGAGCCAGTTCAGTGCCGATCCCGACGCCGCCATACAGCCGTTCGGCGCATAAAGACCAGGGATGAGGTGATAATCGAGAAAGAGCCGTGCATCGGGCTTCACCGTATCGGAGATGACGATGATGTCGCCCGATCCGCCGAACTTCAGAAGCACGTCGCCGGGCGCGACGAGGCCGGCGGCGAAAGCGGATGCGATGTGATCGGCTGCTCCGCCGAAGACGGGAAGACCGGCTGGTAGCCCGGTGCTCGCCGCAGCCTCCGCTGTCACGCGCCCGAGCAGGGCATGCGATGTGTACTTCGGCGGAATGGCCGTGCGGGCGATGTGCGCGAGCGCGACGAGATCCTCGGCGATCTCGTGATCGGACAAATCGATGAAACCGGCCTCCAGCGCCCAATTGTGCTCGACGGCGCGTACGCCGGTCAGCTTCCAGTTCACATAATCGTACGAGCCGAACACGGTGGCGATCCGGCTGAAGACGTCGGGCTCGTGCCGTTCGATCCAGCGCAGTTTGGCGGCGACAAGCTGCTGGTTGATGCCGTTGCCGGTGCGCGGCAGAAAATCGGCTTCCGGCACTTCGGCGGCAATCTCGGCGACCTCCCGGCCGCAACGCCCGTCGCTCTGCTGGATGCTGGGGCGCAGAACCTTGCCGTGCCCGTCCAGCAGAACCACGGCCGGCAGCATGCCGGTGACGCAGATCCCCGCGAGCGAAGCCGTGGCTTCCGGATCGGCCGCCAGCACCTCGCGAAGCACCTCGCCGGAATTTGACCACCATTCGGCCGGGTCCTCCTCTGCCCAGCCGACATGCGGCGACGACAGGACAACCGGACGCGACGCGACCGACACCACGCGGTCCGGCAGACGGACCAGAACGGCGATCGTCGACGTCGTGCCGATATCGAGGCCGATGACGTAGGCGGGCGAACTCATGAGGGACTCAGAGAGTGTTCACCACATCCATGAACCGCTTTACGCGGTCGGCGTCCACCGCATTCCATGTATTGCCGTCCACCTTGAAATGGGTGCCGATCACGCAGCCGTCGGCAATGCCGAGAACGTCGCGGACGTTTTCGATCCGCACGCCGGTGTTGGCGAACAGCGGAACGTCGACCGCCTCGCGTACCTTGCGCAGATCGGATGTTTCCGCCGGCTGGCCGGTGAGGGGGCCTGAAACGAGAATTGCATCGGCGAGCGACGAAAAGACCGCGCTTTTCGCGCGCAGTTCGATCGGCCTCGTGTCGATCGAGGAGGCGAATTCGGCATTGATGTTGAAGAGCAGTTTCAGGTCCGGCCGGCCGAGATTGCGCCGCAGGCGCAGCGCATCGGCCGCGTTCGGCTGCCAAAGTCCCATGTCGGAGGCGAAGAGGCCGGTGAAGATCTCGCGCGCGAAGCTCGCGCCGGTCGCGCAGGCCATGGCGACGCTGGCGACGGGATCCCAGAGATAGTTCACGCCGAACGGCACGGTCAGCATCGGCTTTACGGCCGTGACGATCGATGTCATGGCCGCCAGCGCTTCGGGCGGGGCTCTGAATTGATAGGGACGGTCGTTCTCGTTGCCGAACATGATCGCGTGGACGCCGCCGGCCTGCAGCTTTTCGATATCCGACACCACGCCCACGATCAGTTTGTCCATACCGCCGTCGGCGTCGTAAAGCGGCGAGCCCGGCAACGCCCCGATATGCGCCATCGCGATGACGGCCTTCTTGCGGGAACCGAAAAACTCGAACGCCATCATATCACTCCCTTTGGACGGGCTCATCGCCCGCAACGATGATCCGGACATCAGCCAGCTTGAACGTCGAGGCGAGATGCGGCGGCAACGGCTCGTTGGTGATGAGAACGTCGATATCCGCGATCTCGGACACGAGTGCCAACGAGCGGCGATTGAACTTGGTTGAATCGCACAACACGACGACCTTCTCGGCCTGCTCGATGAAGGTGCGCTTCACTTCGGTGTCCTCGATCGAATAGTCGTAGAATCCCGTCTCCGTCAGGCCGGAGACGCCGATGAAGACGCAATCGAGGAAATAGGTCTTGAGCTGCGCCACGGCCGCCGCGCCAACGATGGACATTTCCGCTTCGCGGACCTGTCCGCCCGGAACATAGACCGGGCTCCCCCCGGCACTCAGCTGCATCGCCGCGCGAAGATTGTTGGTGAAGACCCGGATGTCGGAGCGAGTGGACAATTCTTCGGCAAGCGCCAGCGCCGTCGTTCCGACATCAATGCCGATCGTCTCGCGTGGGTTCACGAGCGCCGCCGCTGCCTTTGCAATCGCCGTCTTGGCTTCGGAGTTGACGCGCCGGCGCCGGTCGAACGCGGGCTCATCGGCCTCGTAGACCGCGCGCCGCACGGCGCCGCCGAAGGTGCGGTCGACAAGGCCCTGTTCCTGCAGGACCTCCAGATCCCGACGAACGGTCATCTCGGACACGCCCAGGCTCTCGGAAATGCGCGACACCGCAACGAACCCGTCGCGGGCCACAACATCGAGAATCTGGCTTCTGCGCGTCACCGCCGGAACGCGGCCGTGGGCGTCGTCCCGCGGGATGCTGTGTTCGTTCAAGGGGTGTGACCTCCATAGCGCTGGATATTCGCACAAAATCACACATAATCGCAACCTAATCATGTTATTTTTTGTTGCAGTCCGGTCACAATGATGGAAGCATGGCCTTGAACAGGGGCGGTTATGACGGCTGGCGGCATGTTTGATCTTTCTGGAAAGGCGGCCTTGGTGACGGGCGGCGCGACCGGAATCGGCGCGGCCATCTCGCGGGCCCTGACCAAGGCCGGGGTTCGCGTCGCGGTGGCCGATCTCGATGCCGAAAAAGCGGGCGGTCTTGCCGGAACACTCGAAGAGGCGATTGCCCTTCATGTCGATGTGACGAAGCGCGATCTGGTCGATGCGGCCCTCGTCCACGCCGAGCGCGCACTGGGCGGTCTCGACATCGTCGTGGCCAATGCCGGTGTTTCCAGCATGTGCCCGGCGCTCGAGATCACCGACGAGGACTGGGATTTCAATTTCGACGTCAATGCGCGCGGCGTGTTCCTGACGAACCAGGCCGCCTGCCGAAGCTTCATCGCCCGCAAGCACAAAGGCGTCATCGTCAATACGGCGTCGCTGGCGGGCAAGGTCGGCGCGCCGTTCCTCGCGCACTATTCCGCGTCGAAATTCGCGGTGCTGGGCTGGACGCAGGCTCTGGCGAGGGAGATGGCGCCGCATGGCATCCGGGTGAACGCGGTCTGTCCGGGCTTCGTGCGCACCTCGATGCAGGATCGGGAGATCGTCTGGGAAGCGGAAATCCGCAAGATGACGCCGGAAGCGGTGTTCGCGGACTATGTCTCGCAAACGCCCCTCGGGCGTATCGAGGAGCCGGAAGACGTCGCGGATGTTGTGCTCTTCCTTTCGTCCGAAGCGTCACGCTTCATGACGGGTCAGGGGATCAACGTCACCGGTGGCGTAAGGATGGATTGAGGACATGCCTCGTCTCGCCCCGATCCTGCGGCATGCAATCCTGATCGGCTTCTCCGCCGCGATCGTTTTGCCGCTTATGTGGGTGTTGCGCGTCAGCCTCACCGACAAACTCACCGCCTACAAGATACCCCCGGAAATCGGGCATCTGTCTCTCGACAATTATGCCGAGGTCCTCACCCGCCACGATTTCACCACCTGGTTCTCGAACAGCGTTGTCATCGCCTTCGCCGCGACCGCGATCTCGCTTCCTGCGGCAACCATGATGGCATATGCCGCCGCGCGCTACCGCACGGGGGGATCATCGCTTCTTGTCGGTGTTCTGGCGAGCCAGATGATCCCGCCAATCGTCCTCGTTCTGCCGCTCTTTCTCTTGTTCACCACCGTCGTCCATGTGGACGGGCACGTCTCGATCATCATCGCGCATGTGGCGATCAACCTGCCGTTCATGGCGTGGATGATGGTCAGCTTCTTCGAGGGCGAAACACGCTCGCTGGAGGAGGCCGCGCGGACCGACGGCGCAACGCGTTGGACCGCGTTCACGCGCATCACCATTCCCGTCGCGATGCCGGGCATTCTCGCCGCCGGCCTTCTCGGATTTATCCTGAGCTGGAACGAGTTCCTCTATGCGCTCGTGCTCAGCGATTATGGAAGTCAGACGCTCGCGGTCGGCCTTGCCAGCCTGGAAACCCATGCGGGCGTGAACATCGCGCCGCTTGCCGCGGCCACACTGCTGGCGCTGGCGCCCGTACTTGTCCTGCTGCCGTTCCTCCAGAAATATCTGATCAAGGGACTGTCACTCGGAGCACTGAAATAACACGCCGCGAAGCGGCCTTCTGCCGATAGGAGAGCGACATGACGAATATGAGAAAGCTGTTCTATTCCTTGTGCTTGAGTACCTTGCTGGCTGGGACGGCGCAGGCGGAGACCGTCTCGATCCTCATGGAGGGGGTGCCGGACACCGAATATGTGAAGGCGTTGGTGCCGGAGTTCGAGAAGGAAACGGGAATTACCGTCAATCTTGAAGTCGTCAACTACGCCGAAATGCACACCAAGCTCGTCCCGCAGCTTGTGTCGCGCAAAGGCAGCTACTCGGCGATCGTGGTCGATTTCTACTGGGTCGGCGAGTTCGTGAAAGCCGGCTGGATGCAGCCGCTCGACGAGAGGATCGCCGCCGACAAATTCGACACATCGGTCTATGTCCCCAAGCTGATGGATCTCGTCGGAAAAGTTGAGGGCAAGACGTATATGCTGCCCTTCTACAATTACGCGATGGGCTTGCTTTACCGGACCGACCTTATCTCGGACGAAAAGAACAAGACCGATTTCAAAGCCAAGTACGGCATCGAGCTCAAAAAGCCCGAGACCTGGGCCGAATATCTCAAGCAGGTCGAGTTCTTCACCAAGGGCGGTAATTACGGCGTCGTCAATCAGGGCCTGCGTCCCGACCCGATCGCCATGGAATGGTCGAACTATCTGTTCGCCAACGGCGGCGAGTTCATCGACGCCGGTTGGAAGAGCACAATCGCCAGCCCCGCCGGTAAGGCCGCTCTCGAACAGTACAGGACCAATATCGAAAAATTCGGCCCGGTCGGCGCCGCAAGCTTCAGCTTCGACGAAGCGTTCAACGTGTTCGCCCAAGGCAAGGCCTACAGCTACGTCACCTACAACTTCTTCCGCGCCTCGGTAGACGATGCATCGAAATCGCAGATCGTCGGCAAGGCCGATATCACCGCGGTGCCGGGTCCGACCGCCGGCAAGGGTGCCAGTCTGAACGGTGCATGGGGTTGGGCCATTCCGAAATCGAGTCCGAACCCGGACACGGCCTGGAAGTTCCTGCTATGGGTGGAATCAAAGCAGATCGCCAAGAAACGCGCTCTTGCCGGCGGCTCGCCAACGCGCACGGACGTGTTCGACGATGCCGAGGTTCTTGCGAAGTACCCGCATATGGCGGCGCTGAAGAAGCTGCTCCTTGAAAGCCACAACTTCCCGACCTTCAGCTACACGCCGCAATTTGTGGAAGTTCTCGGCCGTGAGCTGTCTCTGGCGGTGGCGAAGCAGAAGTCGCCGGACGTAGCCCTGGCCCAGGCCGCGAAGGAATTCGACGAACTGGCCAAGAAGGACGGCAAACAGAAGTGACGGTTCCGGTCGCGGCGAGGAACGAGATCGAAAAACAGGACCGGCACTTCGGCTGGATGCTGACAGCGCCGGGGATCGCGCTCCTCGCGGCCGTCATCGGGTTTCCGGTGCTGTGGGCTCTCGTCACGAGCCTGTTCGATTATACTTTGATTGCACCGGGCTACGAAAATTTCGTGGGTGTAGGAAACTACACCCGCGCACTCACGGACGCCGAATTCCTGCATGCGGCTCGCGTGACCATGTTTTTCGTCGGCGCGGTCGTCCTCATCGAATTCGTCATCGGATTTCTGATCGCGCTCATGCTCAACGACACCGAGCGTGGCAAGAACATCTATTACCTTATCCTGCTGTGCCCGCTGCTCATGAACCCCGTCGTCGTCGGGTTGATCTGGCGGATGTTCCTGCATCCCAATTTGGGCATCGTGAATTATTTGCTCGGCACGATCGGCATCGCACCGGTGAACTGGCTAGGCGATGCCGAGATCGCCTTCTGGACCGTCGTGATGGTCGATATCTGGCATCAGGTCTCGTTTATGATCGTGCTTCTGCTCGCGGGATTGAGCGCCTTGCCGCGTGAGCCTTACGAGGCCGCCCGGGTCGACGGCGCCAGCACGCTGCAGCGGTTCTGGCACATTACGATTCCCCTGATGCGGCCCGTGATCGTCGTGACGCTTCTGATCCGGGTGATCTTCGCGATCAAGACTTACGACCTCATCTACATCATGACGCGCGGCGGGCCCGGGATCGCGACCGATCTCGTCAGCTACTTCATCTACCGCCGTGCCTTTGTCAGCCTCGAACTCGGCCAGGCCTGCGCGATGGCCGGCATTCTCCTCATCGTCGTGGTTGCCATCACGGCCTATCTTCACCGCTCCATGCGCGCCCTGTAGGAACATTCGACAATGGCATCCATAGAACTGCGCTCGGTGTCGAAGGTCTACGACAGCGGCGCGCCCGCCGTGCGCGATGTCGACCTCAGCATCGCCGACGGCGAGTTCATGATTTTCCTGGGGCCGTCGGGGTGCGGAAAGTCGACCACGCTGCGCATGATCGCAGGTCTTGAGACCGTCACCTCGGGCGATATTCTCATCGATGGAACCCGCGTCAATGATGTGGATCCCGCCAAGCGCGATATCGCCATCGTGTTTCAGAACTACGCGCTCTATCCGCACATGACGGTGCGCAACAATATGGCCTTCGGGCTGAAGCTCCGGAACCTGCCGTCGAAAGAAATCAATCGCCGCATTTCCGAGATCGCCGCGACGCTCGGCGTCGAGCCGCTTCTGGATCGGCGCCCGGCGCAATTGTCTGGCGGCCAGCGGCAACGCGTGGCTCTCGGGCGCGCGCTCGTGCGTGAGCCGCGAGCGTTCCTGTTGGATGAACCGCTGTCGAACCTCGACGCCAAATTGCGCGCAGTGATGCGCACCGAACTCATCAAACTGCACCGTCGGCTTGGAACGACGATGATCCATGTCACTCACGATCAAGTCGAGGCGATGACGATGGGACAACGCATCTGCATTATGCGCGACGGTGAAGTGGTTCAGGTCGGAGCTCCCCTCGACGTCTACCGCAATCCGGCAAATACGTTCGTCGCAAGCTTCCTGGCAACGCCTCCGATGAACCTGCTTCCGGGCCGGTTGGAACGGGCGGGGAATGTCCTGGTTGCCAGAATAGGCGACATCGCCATTGCCCTACCCGCAGCCTATGCCGGCCCTTACGGGGCTTATGCCAATTCGGACGTCATCGTCGGCATCCGTCCTGAAGACCTTCATGCGAGTCCGGAAGACGCAGGGCCCGTCGCTCAGTCGATTCCGGTGGTTATCGAAACGGTTGAAGCCCTGGGCCCGGAAACCATTCTGACCCTGAGCGTTTCTCCGGGCACCGAAATCTCGGCGCGCGTGCCGGGCGGCATGCGCGCGAGCATCGGAGACAGGATGATGCTCCACTGCGACGCGGCAGAGCTTCATCTCTTCGACCCGAGGTCGACCGCGCTTATCCCGCGGCCGTCCATTCGCGAAAGCGGCTCGGTGTAACTTCCGGGATCGATGAACCCGGAAGGTACATATGTCTCAGGGGTGTCCGACCGAAGGCCGTCGCGCCGAGATGGCCCCGGCGATAACGCACAGAAGTTCGAACATCATCGTTGCGCCGGTCAGAGCCGTAATCCCACCCGTATCGAATGGCGGCGATACTTCGACCAGGTCGGCGCCCGCGATGTCGAGGCCATGCAGCAGACGGACAAGGCGCTGCGCTTCGCGCGTGGTGATGCCGCCGATTTCCGGGGTGCCCGTCCCGGGCGCCTGCGACGGGTCGATCGCGTCGATGTCGAACGAGACATAGATCGGTGCCGTGCCGACGATCTCACGCGCCTCGACCATCACGTCCTCTACGCCGCGGGCTTCCAGTTCCTCGATGAAGATGAGCCTCACGCCCTCGCTGCGGGCGAAATCGAAGTTCGATGCCTCGGATATCCCGCCACGAAGGCCGATCTGCACGACGCGTTTCGGATCGAGCAGACCTTCCTCGATGGCGCGGCGGAACGGCGTGCCGTGGTTGTAGCGGCTTGTCTCGAAAAAGCTGTCGTAAGTATCCGAATGAGCGTCGAAGTGGATCATGCCGAGCGCGCGTTCGGCTGCCACGCCTCGCAAGATGGGTAGTGAGATCAGATGGTCGCCGCCAGCGCTGAGAGGCACCGCGCCGGCCTTCGCGACCTGCGCATAGAACGCTCCAATCTTTTCCAGGCTGTCCGCGAGATCGAGCGGATTGACGGGGGCATCGCCGCAATCGCCCGCGCGGACGAGATCGAACGGAGAGATGCCGCTCACGTGATGCACGCGCCGCACCATGCTCGATTGGTTGCGGATCTCGCGCGGGCCATGACGTGCGCCCGGGCGATTGGTCGTGCCTCCGTCGAATGGAACGCCGATCAACGCGACATCGACGTCCTCCGGCTTCGCCTGCGGCAGGCGCATGAAGGTCGGCACCCCGGCGAAGCGCGGCACCAGGCCTGAATCGAGCGGTTGAAATTCCGATGTGCTCATCGAGTCAGAGCCCGAACTCGGTGCGCACGGCATTGGTGATGAGCTCGACATGGTCGTCCATCAGCCATTGGCCCTTCTCAGCGGTCGCGCCTTGCGCGCGCGCCAGCACACCGGACGCGGGTACGAAGCCCTTCGGTACGGGGTGGCGATCATAGGGCGGGAACTTGGCCGGGCCGTCCGAGGGGACCTTGGACATGTCGACAAGATCCGGCCGCAGCAGCAGCATCAACGAGGTTTCGAGCAGGCTCGCATGTTCGAGCTCTGTGCCGGGAAAGCCCTCGGGAAAGAGCCGGTCGAGCGTTTCGCGGCGGACGAAGTCCCAGTATTCGAGCTTCATCACCTGCATGTCGGCGATGCCGTCGCGCTTCAATTCCCGCAAACCAAGGTCGACACCTTCGACCGCCGGCCAGCCATTCTCGAAATGGCCGTTGACCACGACGAGGCGTCGCACCCCGTCGCGGCCCAGCGCGCGGATGACGTCGCGGACGACAAGCGAAAATGTATTGGCGTCGAGGCTCGTCGTGCCGGGAAAGGCTTCGCCCCCGCCCGAGCGCGGCATCGACTTGTATCCATAGGCGATGGTGGGCGCGACAAGTCCGCCGACATTCTTCGCGACGCGTTCGCAGACGCCGGTCGGCAGCACGACGTCGACATTGAGCGACATATGCGGGCCGTGCTGCTCGGTCGTGCCGAGCGGCAGGAACACCGTTACGCCCTCTTTTATCCTGGCCTCGAACTCGGGCCAGGTCATTTCCGCCATCAGAACTTTGTCTGCCATGTCATGTCCTCAGTGCATTGCCGCGCCGCCATCGACGCTGATGCATTGGCCGGTGGTGAAGGTAACGGCCGGCGACGCCAGAAAGACGATCGCCGCGGCGACCTCCTCCGGACGTCCGATGCGGCCCATCGGATTATGAGTTTCGAGGGCTTTCTGTTCGGCGTGTCATGCGCTCGAAGCCGAGCAGCGGCGTGTCGATCGGTCCGGGCGCGACGGCATTGACGAGAATGTCGGGCGCGAGTTCGCGCGCCCATGAACGCGTCAGCGACAGCATCGCGCCCTTGGTTGAGCAATAGCCGGAGGCGCCCTGCCGCCCGAGATAAGCAAGCTCCGAAGCGATATTGATGATTTTTGCGCCGGGTTTCATCGTCTTCAAAGCCTCACGCGCGGTGATGACGGCGCCGCGTACGTTAACGGCGTACATACGGTCGAGGTCGGCTATGTCGATGGTCCGAAGGGGCGCATCTATTTCGATGCCGGCGCAGTTCACCAGAACATCGAGCCCGCCGAGTTTCTGAACGGCCGCCGCCACGCCGGACATGATCTGTGCTTCGTCGGTGAGGTCCACGACCGCCCACAGGCTCTCGCTCTCTGGCTTCACGAGGTCGAGGCCGGCGACGGCGGCGCCCGCATCGCGCAGGGCGATCACTGCGGCCTTGCCGATGCCGCTCGCGGCGCCGGTCACGAGGACGCGTTTGCCTTCGAGCGGTTTCACCACGGCACTTCTCCACGATCGGCACCGATACTCTGGCCGGTGATATTGGCCGCGAGATCGGAGGCCAGAAACAGATAGGGGCCCGCGATGTCGGACGGCTCCATCAGGCCGGGGAGAGCCTGCACGCCGACGATGTCGGCCAGCAACTCATCTTCGGGCCGCCCCGTTCGCTCCGCCATACGGCCGAGCGAACGCATGCTGGCGACCGTGCGCACCCAGCCCGGACACACCGCATTGACGCGAATGCCGCGCGGACCGAGTTCCTTGGCCCAGGTCTTGGTCAGCCCGATGACGGCGTGCTTCGACGCCACGTAGGCCGAGAACAAAGGTTCGGCGACGCGGCCCCAGACGGACGCCGTGTTGATGATCGCGCTGCCCGCGCGCAATCTCGGCACCGCGGCCTGCGTGACCAGGAATGTGCCGGTGATGTTGATCTCGATGATCCGGCGAAAATTGGCTTCATTCTCCGCGGTGGTGTCGTCGAGCGGCGTCATCAGTTCGAGGCCGGCATTGTTGACGACGACGTCGAGTTCGCCGGTGCCTGCGAACAGGGCCGCGACCGCGTCACGCCGTGAAATGTCGGCGCAATGGCCGCGCACTTTGAGCGTCTCCGCCGCGGTGAACACGTCTTCGCCCTCGGCCGCGATCTGCACGTCGCAGCCGGCCGCGACGAAGGCCGCGGCGACGCCGAAGCCGATGCCGCGGCTGGCTCCGGTGACGAGGACGCGGCGGCCTTCAAGCCCGGTGACGTTCATTCGTGCCCCGCCCCGGACGCGCGCAGAAGGCGCAGGATCCTGTTGCGGAGTTCAAAGAAAGCAACGCCGTCGCGCAGTTCGAGCGGCCGGTCGGCGCCGAGTTCGGCGGTGATGTCGATGTCGGCGATGACCTCAGCCGGGCGCTTCGAAAATACGATGACGCGGTCGGCGAGAAACACGGCCTCTTCGACATCGTGGGTCACGAAGACGACAGTCTTGGCGTCGCGCTTGTGAATGGCGCGGAGTTCGAGCTGCAGACGCTCGCGGCGCTGGGCGTCGAGCGCGCCGAACGGCTCGTCCATCAGCAACACGTCGGAGCCGGCGGCGAGCGTGCGGGCGATGGCGATGCGCTGCCGCATTCCGCCGGACACGCGGTTCGGAAAGGCGCCGGAGAACTCGTGGAGGCCGACAAGATCGAGATAATGGTCGCGCCGCGCGAGCTTCTCGTCCTCCGACAGGTCGTTGCGGTAGCGCATGCCGAAATCGACATTCTGGGCGACTGTGAGCCAGGGGAACGACGAATAGGATTGGAACACCATGCCGCGCCTTCGATCCGGCGGGCCGATCGGCACGCCGTCGAGCAGGATTTCGCCGCCCGACGGCTCATCGAGGCCGCCGACCATGCGCATCAACGTGGTCTTGCCGCAGCCCGATGGCCCGAGAAAAACGACGAATTCGTTCCGCGCGATGCCGAGGTCGAAATACGGCGCGACGACCTCGATGTCGCCGAACAGCTTGGTAACGCGGTCGAAGACGAGATAGGGCGCGTTCATCGCCGTCTCACAGATAGCGGAAGGCGCGGCGGTGGATCGCGCGCAGGATCTGGTCGGTCAGCAGACCGATCAGGCCGATGACGACAACTCCGGCCATCACTTCCGGAGTTTTCATGTAACGACGCGCTGTCCAGATGACGAAGCCGATGCCGCTGTCGGCGGCGACGATCTCGGCGATGATGAGATAAGTCCAGCACCAGCCGAGCGTGATCCGCAGATTGTCGACGAGACTCGGCAGCATTGCGTGGAACGCAACGTCCTTCAGAATTTGCGGCGGCTTGGCGCCGAGCGTTTCGGCGATCTCGACATATTCCTGGGGCACGCGCCGCATGTCGTCTGCGACCAGCAGGACCAGCTGGAAGAAGGTGCCGAGCCAGAGCAGATAGACTTTGGTGCTTTCGCCGACGCCGAACCAGATGATCGAGAGCGGGACAAGAGCGGGAACCGGTAAATAACGGATGAAGTCGATGATCGGTTCGAGCGACGCGCCGACCACGCGGTAACTGCTCATCATGATGCCGATCGGAATGGCCATCGCCGCGGCGATGAGGAACGCCGCCCAGACGCGCAGCGTCGACACGCCGGCGTGCCAGGCCAGATGCTGTTCCTGGAACATCCGTCCCATCGCGGCGAACACCGCGCTCGGCGCCGGGAAGAAGACGGGATTGGTCAGGCCGAGCCGCGCCGCGAACTCCCAGATCAGGATGAGGCCGAGGCTGCTGCCCACCGCGAGCGCTATCTCGGCGCGCCGGGGAATTGCGCCGCGGAAAGCGAAGTAGCGGTTCTTCGTGCGCTTCATGCGCGGACGATCCCCTGTTCCGTCAGGGTTGTGTATCACGCGCCACGCACTGTCGTCTGTATGAGCGAAGTGAGCCATCGGCTCACTTCGCAATGGCTGATATCGCCGACGGGTCGATCTGCGTCGCCGGGTTGAGCTTGGTGTCGGCGGCGCCGTTCTCGAGGTTGAGCCCCATCACGGTGTCGAAGATGCCGTACAGCGTGCCCGGTTTGTCCTTGGTGCCGATCAGGGTCTGGGCTTCGGCGAGGTCGGTGTAGCCCAGGCTTGTGTCCAGGATTTCCTTTACCTCGGCTTCGCTCAGATTGTAGTGCGGCGCGGCGAGCTTGATGAACTCGGCGGGATTTGTCTTGTAGAGATCGATTGCCTTGTAAATACCAGTCAGGAAGTTCGTGTACTTTTTCGGATTGGCCTTGAGGTCGTCCTGACGGGCGGTGATGACGTCGATAATGATGTCGCTGGTCTTGGACGAGACGAGCAGTTTGCCTTTGCGGGCCGGCGTCGCGGTAATCGCCTGAGACTGGAACGGCTCATAGGTGCCGACGGCGGCAATCGAATCGTCGGTGAAGACGGCGACCGTGTCGGCGGTCGCGATTTCCTTGATCTTGAGATCCTTGAGCGTCAGCCCGGCCTTCTTCAGTTCGAGTTGCAGCAGCAGCCGGGCCGGGATGTTCGGCTCGACGGCGACAGTCTTGCCCTTGAGGTCGGCAACCGAGGCGATCGAGCCGTCGGCAATGACGCCGTCGCCGCCTACCGATTTATCGATCGTGCCGATGATGATGCCCGGAGTGCTCTCGTCCCGGGGGCGGCCCTGATGCTCGCCGACGGTGCGCATGTCGGCCTCGATGTCGCCGCGGGCGTACGCCGCCATCACGTTGGAGCGGTCGTCCTCGAACCGCAGGTCGACGGTCAGCCCGAGGTCTTTGAAGTAGCCTTTGTCGATGGCGACCAAGACCGGGGCGAAGCCAGGCCATGTCGGCGACAGGACGCGGATCGTGTCGGCGGCGGCGGCGGGCAGGACTGTTCCAAGCACAAGGGCGGCGGCAAGGGCGGGTCGGAACATCGTCGTTCTCCTCAAGCGGAAGTGCCTAAGGATTGACCAATTTAACATCGGCGAAAATTCATTTTAGTAGAAGAAAGTATCGAAAAATACCAAAGTGATCACCCATGAGACGCCTCGACAATATCGATCTGCGCCTGCTGCGGGTTTTCGTGACTTTGGCGGAATCGCGAGGTTTCGCCGACGCGCAGATCGCGCTCAATCTCTCTCAATCCACACTCAGCACGCATCTGACTGCGCTCGAACGCAAGCTTGGCGGCACGCTCTGCGAACGCGGGCGCCGGGGATTTCGCCTGACCGAGTTCGGGGAGGCGACGTACGCCTCTGCCCGGCAGCTCTTCACCGACATCGACAGTTTCCACGGGCGGCTGGGCCGTGATCGCAACAACCTGACCGGCAGGCTGCGCATAGGCGTCGTCGACGGTGTCGTGACCAGCGCGGATCTCGGATTGCAGGGCGCATTGGGGCGGTACCGCGCCTATGCGCCGGATGTCTTCCTGGACCTTTCGCTCGGCACTCCCGGCGAACTGGAACGCTCCGTCACGGAAGGGACGCGCGATGTGGTTATCGGACCGATGTCCCAAAAGGCGCCCGGGCTGACCTATGTGCCCTTTCGCCGGGAACCGCACGGTTTGTATTGCGGCAGTGCGCATCCGCTGTTCGATCGTGCCGAAGCGGAGATCGGACCCGACGAGATCGAGCAATGCTCATTCTCGGTTCGGGGCTATCTTCATTTCGACGATCTCTACCGCGCCAATCACCCACGGCCCGCCGGGACGGTGATGCATATGGAGGCGCAGGTCATGATGATTTTGTCCGGACACTTCATCGGATTTCTGCCGCGCCATATCGGCGATGACTGGGCCGGTCGAGGCCAGATGCGCGCATTGAAACCCACGCTGTACAACTTCACGTCACAACATTTTGTGGTGGTCAAAACCAGCGAGGGGGATCGGCCGCTTGTTCAGGCTTTCGTCGAAGAGCTGAAGCGCTGCTAGCCGTGGCGAGGTCCATGTCGCCAGACCGACCGCAACCAACGAACAGGGAGCTGACGTGTCCCATGCTCGAAGCAAAGCGGAATTGAAACTCAGAAGAATCCAGCATTTAAGATAAGACAGTGCCGGAGATGAACAGATGAAGATGCCTGCGCCGAACCAGGCGCTCCTCGCCCGCCGGTTGGAAATCGCTAGCGATCTCAACAAGATCGTGCCGGGCGAAGGCGTCGTGACGGATCCGGACGCAAAGCGCGCGTTCGAGACCGACGGGCTGACGGCCTATCGCCAGATGCCGCTTGTCGTCGTCCTTCCCGAAACGACCCGGCAGGTCTCGGACGTGCTGCGCTATTGCCACGACAACGAGATTCCCGTCGTGCCGCGCGGTTCGGGCACCTCCCTTTCGGGCGGCGCGCTGCCGCTTGAAGACGGCGTCCTCCTCGCCATGACCAAGTTCAACCGCGTGCTCGACGTGGATTACGTCAACCGCACCGCAACCGTGCAGCCCGGCGTGACCAATCTG
The DNA here is from genome assembly GCA_963786225.1 of uncultured Alphaproteobacteria bacterium. Lineage (GTDB taxonomy): Bacteria > Pseudomonadota > Alphaproteobacteria > Rhizobiales > Methylopilaceae > Flaviflagellibacter. The sequence goes on along the minus strand of CAWAYQ010000027.1, from coordinate 42,184 downwards.
TCCGTCACCAAGACCGTTGCCGAAAAGGGCTTCTATTACGCGCCCGATCCGTCCTCGCAGATCGCCTGTTCGATCGGCGGCAATGTCGCGGAGAATTCGGGCGGCGTGCACTGTCTCAAATACGGCCTCACGGCCAACAATCTTCTCGGCGTCGAAATGGTCCTGATTTCGGGCGAGGTGATCCGCCTCGGCGGCAAGCACCTCGATTCCGAGGGCTACGACATGCTCGGCCTGATGACCGGCTCGGAAGGCCTGCTCGGCGTCGTCACCGAAGTGACGGTGCGCATCCTGCAATCGCCGGAAACCGCGCGCGCCGTTCTGTTCGGCTTTGCCTCGAGCGAAGCGGGCGGCGCTTCGGTTGCCGCCATCATCGCGGCCGGCATCATTCCCGGCGGCATGGAGATGATGGACCGCCCCGCGATTCACGCGACCGAGGCCTTCGCCAAGGCCGGCTACCCGCTCGATGTCGAAGCGCTTCTGATTGTGGAACTCGATGGCCCGCAGGGCGAGGTCGATTTCCTGATCGGCGAAGTCGAGACCATCGCCCGCCGCTGCGGCGCAACCTATGTCCGCGTGTCGCAAAGCGAGGCGGAACGCGAATTGTTCTGGCTGGGCCGCAAGGCGGCGTTCCCCGCCGTCGGCCGTCTCGCGCCGGACTACCTCTGCATGGACGGCACGATCCCGCGTAAACAATTGGCGCATGTCCTGACGCGGATGAAGGAAATGTCGGCTCATTACGGGCTTGAGGTGGCGAACGTCTTTCATGCCGGCGACGGCAATCTTCACCCGCTTATCCTTTACGACGGCAATGTGTCGGGCGAGTTCGACCGCGCCGAAGCCTTCGGCGCCGATATATTGAAGCTCTGCGTCGAGGTCGGCGGTGTATTGACGGGCGAGCACGGTGTCGGTGTCGAAAAACGCGATCTGATGGGCGAGATGTTCAACGAGGACGATCTGAACCAGCAGCAGCGCGTCAAATGCGCCTTCGATCCGCAGCACCTCCTCAATCCGGGGAAGATGTTCCCCGTGCTTCACCGCTGCGCCGAACTTGGCCGCATGCACGTCCACAAGGGACATCTCCCGCATCCCGATTTGCCGCGCTTCTGATGCTCGATCCTCGAACCCCACTCTCTCCTCGCGATGCCGCCGACGTCCTGCAGATCGTGCGCGATGCGGCCGACGCCGTGCGGCCGCTCGAAATTCTCGGCCAGGGCACGAAGCGCGGGATCGGCCATAAACCCGCCGCTCAGCAGGCCGTGGAACTGTCGGGCATGTCGGGCGTCATTTTCTACGAGCCGGACGAGATCGTGCTCAGCGCGCGCGCCGGAACGCCGCTCGCCGAGATCGAGGCGCTGCTCGCGAAGGAAAACCAGGAACTCGCCTTCGAGCCCATGGATCATGGCCCGCTGTTCGGCCGCCCGCGTGGTGGCGGCACGATCGGCGGCGCGCTCGCTGCCAATGTTTCCGGTCCGCGCCGCCTCAAGGCAGGCGCCGCGCGCGATCATGTGCTCGGCATACAGGCGATCACGGGGCGGGGCGAAGTTTTCAAATCCGGCGGGCGCGTCGTCAAGAACGTCACCGGTTACGATCTTTCGAAGGGCCTCGCGGGCTCGTGGGGCACGCTTGCGGTCCTGACCGATGTCACGTTCAAGACTTTGCCGCGCGCGGAAGCGGTCTCGACGCTCGCGGTGTTCGGCCTCGACGACCGTGCGGGCGTGGACGTGCTGTGTTCCGCGATGGGATCGACGGGCGAGATCTCCGGCGCCGCCCATCTGCCCGCGGACGCGGCCCGCGCTCTGCCGCAGTTCGCGGCGTCCGGCACGTCCTGCACTTTGCTGCGCCTGGAAGGCTTTCGGCCCTCGGTGCTTTACCGCGCGGAGCGTGTCGCCGAAATGATCGGCGCCGAGGGTCGCGAGATCGCCCGCCTGGACGACGCCGTGTCCGTCGCTTTGTGGCGCGCGATCCGCGATGTCGAACCGTTCGCCGGCCGGGACAACGCCGTCTGGCGCGTCAGCGTCGCGCCGGCGTCGGGTCCGGCTTTGGTGGAAGCGCTGGGGAGCAAACTTGCCGTGCGTCATTTTTACGATTGGTCGGGTGGGCTCGTCTGGATCGAGCTTCTCGACCCCCTGCCGGATGCGGGCGCCGCGATCGTCCGCTCTTGCGTCCGTACAGCGGGAGGCGGGCATGCGACCTTGATCCGCGCGCTTGATATAGATGCCGATGTGCCGCGCTTCGAGCCGCAGCCTGAAGCATTGGCCGCCCTCTCGCTGCGGCTGAAGGCAGGCTTCGACCCGCTCAACATCCTCAATCCCGGGCGGATGGGCTGATGCAAACCCATTTCCTGCCGGACCTTCTCGCCGATCCGCATATGGCGGAATCCGAGCGCATCATCCGCAAATGCGTGCATTGCGGCTTCTGTCTCGCGACCTGCCCGACCTATCTCGAACTGGGCAACGAACTCGACAGTCCGCGCGGCCGCATCTACCTCATCAAGGACATGCTGGAGCAGGACAAGCCGGCGAATGCCGAAGTCACACTTCACATCGACCGCTGCCTGTCCTGCCTGTCCTGCGCGACGACCTGTCCGTCCGGCGTCGATTACATGCATCTCGTCGACCATGCACGGGTTCATATCGAGAAGACGTACAGACGGCCCGCCGCCGATCGCCTTCTGCGCGCCGTTCTCGCGCGTATCCTGCCTTACCCGGGCCGCTTCCGGGCGGCGCTGATAGCCGCGCGGATCGTGCGTCCGCTGGCGCCTGTTTTCGATATGCTCGGCGGTCCGTTCCGCCGCTTGGCGGCGATGCTGCGCCTGTCTTCGATGCCGGCGCCGCGCATCGTGTCCGCGCCGCCGGTTGCGGCCTCCGCCCCGCCGCGCGGCCGCGTCGCTATTCTTGCCGGGTGCGCGCAGTCGGTCCTCGATCCCGGCATAAACCGCGCCGCCGAGAACCTGCTCGCAAAATTCGGAATCGAGATCGTCCGCCCCGCCGGGGAAGGCTGCTGCGGCGCTCTCGTGCACCATATGGGCCGCGAGGACGAGGCCCGCGCCTTCGCCCGCGCCAATGTCGATGTCTGGACACGTGAGATTGAGAGCGGGCTCGACGCCATCCTCATCACCACATCCGGCTGCGGAACCGTCATCAAGGATTACGGCCATCTCCTCGCCGGCGATCCCGCTTACGCCGCGAAGGCGGCCGAAGTCGCGCGCCGTACTCTCGATATTTCCGAATATCTCGCGACGCTCGATCTGCCCGCTGTCGCTCCCCGCGACATCAATGTCGCCTATCATTCCGCCTGTTCGCTGCAGCACGGCCAACGCGTTGTCCTGCAGCCCCGGCTCCTGCTGGAACGCGCGGGCTTTCGTCTCAGCGAAATCCCCGAAGGGCATATCTGCTGCGGTTCGGCGGGCACCTACAATATCCTGAACCCCGACATCGCCCAGGGTTTGCGCGACCGCAAACTGCGCAACATCGCGACAACCGGCGCGGACGTGATCGCGGCCGGCAATATCGGCTGCATGACCCAGCTCGCTTCGGGCACGGACATTCCCATCGTCCACCTTGTGGAATTGCTTGACTGGGCCTATGGCGGATCAAAGCCCGCAGCCTTCGCGCGGTCGCGCCCGGTCCCGTTATCCAAGGTTCAGTAAGGAGTGGAAGCTTGACCGATATCGACGAGGCCCGGCTTCTTGCATTGGCGGCCGCGCGTGGCGACGTGCTCGTTTCAGATCGTCTGGTGCTCTATGCGGGCGCAAACCTCCCCAGTGCGGCTGCGCAGGCCGCGTATTCTCCTGCCTTGAGCGCCTATCCAGCCATGGGGCGCAGCTTTTTCAAGGAGCAGCCGGATACCGATCTCGTATCGGAGCTTGAAGTCGCGGTGCGTGCCGAAATCTGCGGGCTGTTCGGAGCGGCATGGGCCGAGCCGCGCCTGCCAAGCTGCACGATCGCCAATCTCGCTGTCTTTCATGCTTACGCGAAACCCGGCGATCTGTTGTTGGCTCCGGCGGCGGCCCATGGCGGCCATCTTAGCCAGCGCCGGGGCGGCACGCCCGAACTCGCCGGTCTGCGTGTCGAAGACCTCGCGTTCGATACCGCCAATTGCCGCCTCGATGCGCTGGCCGCGGCCCGCCAGATCCGCGCGCTTCGCCCGCGTCTCGTGATGCTTGGGCGCAGCGTCATGATTCAGCCTGACGATATCGGGCCTGTCGTCGAAGCGGCGCGCGAAACGGGTGCCACGACGATCTTCGATGCATCGCATGTCGCGGGTCTGATCGCGGGTGGCACCTTCCCCAATCCGCTGGATCTCGGCGTCGATGTCCTGACAAGTTCGACCTATAAGACGCTTCCCGGCCGTCCGCACAGTCTGATCGCGGGGCGTGATCCGGACCAGGGCGCGCGTTTGGCGCGTCTCATCGACGAGAAATTCCTGGCCAACTACGATGCCGGGCGACTGCCCTCCTTCCTCGTGACGCTGCGCGAAACCCGCTTGAACGGGCAAGACTATGCGCGCCGGATCTGCGCAAACACGGAAGCCCTGGCGGAGGGGCTGCGCAGTCGGGGCGTCGAAATCATAGCGCCTGTGGTGGGGGAGTGTTTCACCCACCAGATTCTGATCCCGATGGACGCCGGTGTCCCCGCTGCCTCCGCCGTGGTCTTCTTCCAGGAGCATGACATCCTCGTCGGCACCTGCGCCGATCCGAAGAAGGAGGGCTACGCCTTGCGCATCGGAACCCAGTTTCTGACTTCACTCGGCGAAGGTCCGGCAAAGATTCGTGATGTCGCGCGTTTGTTGAGCGAACTGCTGGTCGTGTCCGATGCCGGGCGTATGACCCTCAAGAGCGAACGGCGCATCCCGGCCTGAGCGGTTCGTCTCGGGCCGATATCCTGCTGCATTTCCGGAAGGCGTATTGGCCGCTACGGGTAGCCATGTCTGCTTCCGTTGGCGCGTTGCGCACGCCGATGATGTCCGCTCACGGTTCCAAGAGTTCGGTCTTCACGACGTGGGAGTGAGGTCCGCCTCGGGGTGAACCTCCAAAGCTCCGAAAGTCGCGGCTCAAGCCGTGATCAAATAGCTGCGCATGTCCCGAAGCTCCGACATGTCGAACCAATTCTTCAAAGGTTCGGTTTCCTCTCTGAAAGCTCGGCCTCGAATGCTATTCATTTCAGCATAATGCTAGAAATTTGGCCAAATAACAACGTATTCGCCTGATTGATCGTGTAAACCAATTACATTAGGTTTGGTCAGGCTGAGGTGGGACACGCTTCTCGTGACAGAGCCTCGATCGATCAGAGGAGATTATTGGGATGAAGAAGCATCTATTACTCTGCTGCTTGTTTTTCAGCATTCCCGTTACCTCAGCGTGGGCTCAATCGACGTTGAAGATTGGCGTTCAGGAAGATCCTGACTTCCTTGATCCTCATCGCGCTCGCAGTTTTGCTAGTCGCGTAGTTTTTCCGTCGTTGTGCGATAGCCTTTTGAGCGTCAGTCCCGAGCTGCATCTTATGCCCCGTCTTGCGATGAGCTGGTCGTGGAGCGCTGACAACAAGACGCTGACCCTGAAGTTGCGGCCTGGAGTGACGTTTCACGACGGCGACCCCTTCAATGCGGAGGCCGTGAAATTCAACCTGGATCGCGCGCGCACGCTGCCGGACTCGCTGCGGAAGAACGAGATCAGCTCGATCGAGAAGGTCGAAGTCGTCGATCCGTTGACCGTCAGTATCGGGTTGAAGCAGCCGGACGCCGGTCTACTCGCGCAACTGGCGGATCGCTCCGGCATGATGCTGTCACCGAAGGCGGCGGCAGGGGATGTGACGAACCATCCCGTTTGTTCGGGCCCGTATAAGTTCGAGGAACGTGTCGTTCAGAACAGCATTACGCTCAGCAAGTTTGAAAACTACTGGAACAAGGACGCCTATCACTTCGACAAAGTCATATTTCGCGTGATCCCGGACGCAACTGTTCGCCTGGCCAATCTGCGCTCCGGCGATCTGGATGTTATCGAACGTGTCGCGGCTACCGATGTTGCAGACGCGGCCGCCGATAAGGGCATCGCTATCGCGGCTGTGCCGAGCCTCGGCTTCACCTATATGGACATCAATATCGGTTCGGAACCACGTGCCGAGACACCGCTCGGGCGCGATGCGCGGGTGCGTCAGGCTCTGAGCTACTCGATCGATCGCGAGGCGATCAACAAAGTGGTGTTCGACGGACGCTACATCCCCGCCGACCAGCCATTCCCGCCCGCAAGCCCCTATCACGTGGACCGGCCGATTCCGGGGCGCGACATAGCCAAGGCGAAGGCGCTGCTGGCGGAAGCGGGAGTGTCCTTACCCTTTACAGTCGACATGAACGTCGCGAACAACCCGGTCGCGCAGCAGGTCGGCCAGATGGTGCAAGCCATGGCCTCCGAGGCGGGATTTGACGTCAAGCTAAGGGCGACCGAGTACGCGACCCTTATTGCAGAGAACCAGAAGGGTGCGTTCCAGACGACCATCAAGGGATTTTCCGGCCGACTGGACCCCGACGCCTATGTTCGTCAGTTCGTGTCTTGTAAGGGCAGTCAGAACGACACGAAATACTGCAACGAAGCGGTCGATAAGCAGATCGTCGAGGCACGATCGGTCACCGACGAGAAAGCTCGGAAGAGTCAGTATCAAGAAATAATGAAGTCGTTCCAGGATAGCAGCTCTGTCGTATATCTATACTTCGAGCCGCGTATATTCGGTCTGTCCAAGAGCGTAGCAGGCTTTGTGCCTTCGCCAGAAGGTGTGATCGGATTGGCTGGCGTCAGCCGTAAAAAATAGCTGCGACGACGAGCAATCAAACACAGAGTGATTTTGGAGCTGCAGGGCGGCAAGTGCCGCCCTGCTAAACTTAACTTTGCAGATTGAATGATTTCTATGAAAAAGATCAACCCAAACCCGTTCACCACCCGTCCCGAAATTGAAGGCACCTTCGGCGTTGTTACATCAACCCATTGGATCGCGACGGCGGTGGGTATGTCGATCCTGGAAAAAGGCGGCAACGCCTTCGACGCTGGCTGCGCTACCGCATTCACGCTGCAGGTCGTCGAGCCTCATCTGAACGGTCCTGGGGGTGATGTTCCGATTATCGTTCACGACGCCCGCAAGGGCCGAACGGACGTGATCTGCGGCCAGGGAACGGCACCTGCCAACCTGACCATCGAGCACTTCCGATCGCTGGACCTCGACCTCATTCCCGGTACGGGCTTGCTGGCGGCGTGCATCCCGGGGACCTTTGACGCCTGGATGCTTCTGCTGCGGGACTATGGGTCGATGCCGCTGGCCGATGTGCTGGCTCCGGCGATCTCCTATGCCCGTCATGGCTATCCTCTGGTGGAGCGGGCGAGCGCCACCATCGCCACGGTAGCCGACCTCTTCCGCGAGCACTGGCCGACTTCTGCCGCAGTCTTTCTCCCCGGCGGCAAAATTCCTGCTCCCGGGGACATGTTCGTCAACACAACGCTTGCGGATACCTACCAGCGTATCGTCGATGAGGCGCAGCAGGCGGGGGGATCGCGCGAGGCGCAGATCGATGCCGCGCGGCGGGTCTGGTCGCAGGGCTTTGTCGCCGAAGCGATCGACCGCTTTTGCCGAACCCAAGAGGTTATGGACGTCACCGGGCGTCGCCACAAAGGCGTGCTCAGCGGCCAGGATATGGCCGGATGGCAGGCGAGCATCGAAGCGCCGATCGGCCTTGATTACGGGAGATACCGCGTGCTGAAGGCGGGGCCGTGGTCCCAAGGACTCGTTGCGCTCCAGCAGCTCGCCCTGCTCAAGGGATTCAATCTCGATGGTCTCGATCCGACCGGACCGGAGTTCATTCATCTCCTGGTCGAGGCGTCCAAACTCGCGTTCGCGGATCGAGAGGCGTTTTACGGCGACCCGAATTTCGCGCCGGTCCCCGTCGAGGCGTTGCTTTCGGAGGAATACAATCGAGCTCGCCGCAAGCTCATTGGTGATGCTGCGTCATTCGAGTTGCGGCCGGGACAGATCAACGGATTTGGCGGTCATGTCGATGCGCGCGCCTCGTCCGAAGGCCGGGTTGCGGTTGGCGCGTTCGGTGCCGGCGAGCCAACAGTCGGTCGGCTCGGCAATACGGATGGCGACACAGTTCACTTCGACATCATCGATAAAGACGGCAACATGATAGCCGCTACGCCTTCCGGCGGATGGCTGCAGAGTTCCCCGGTCATTCCTGAACTTGGCTTTGCGCTCGGAACACGGGCGCAGATGTTCTGGCTCGACAAGGCGCATCCCGCCGCCCTCGTGCCAGGGAAGCGGCCACGCTCGACGCTTTCGCCAACCTTCGCGTTGCGCGACGGCAAGCCGTACTTGGCGTGGGGTTCCCCGGGAGGTGACCAGCAGGATCAGTGGATCCCGCAGTTCTTCTTGCGCCACGTCCATGCGGGCATGAACCTGCAGGAGTTGATCGATGCGCCGGCATGGCACAGCGAGCATTTCCCGTCATCGTTCTGGCCGCGCATGTCACGGCCGGGGGTTCTGGTCGTCGAGCGGCGGCTGCCGAGTTCGACCATCGACGAACTGAAGCGGCGAGGCCACGAAATAGAAATCGGTGAGGACTGGTCAGAAGGCCGTTTGGTTGCGGCATCGATCGACGGCGTCCGCCGTCGCGCGGCCGCGAACCCCCGCGGGATGCAGGGTTATGCGGCAGGGCGGTAGACAGCATCGATGGTCAGGCGGGCCCAAAATGACGTCGAGCACCGTCAGTTTGCAGAACCACAAAGGATTGGTGCACGCTTCTTGCAGGGCAGGTGCTCTCCCTATCACGAGGCACGCTTGAATGGCCGCGTTCGGGTTTATCTGTCTGATCCCGAACCATCGCTAATAGGTACTGTCGATCATGACACAAGCGGATGATGTCGGAGGAAGGTCCGGAGCCGAAGTGGTGGATCTTCTGCGAGGCCTTCTCGCCGAGGAGGGCAGCACGCCCGGCCAGGCCCTCCCCACGGAGCGTGATTTGGCGGCGCGGTTTGGCGTTGGTCGCAGGGCGATCCGCCAGGCTCTCGCCGAAATCGAGGTCGAAGGAAGGATCTGGAGGCGGCAGGGGAAGGGCACGTTCATCGGGCCCGCACCGTCGTCGACGGCTCCGACGTTGAGCCGTCTCGTCAGCCGAACGAATTTCTTCGAGGTAATCGAGGTTCGGTACAAGTTGGAGCCCATACTTGTGCAGTTGGCTGCGGAGCGGGCCAGCGGCGAGCAGATCGCCATGATCCTCAGATTGGCGGACCGCAATTCGACCAGAACCTTGCAATTGCCTGCGTCAACCATCGAAAGCTGGGACAGCGCCTTTCACAGGTGCATAGCGGAGGCTTCGGGAAATCGCCTCTTTATCGATCTGTATGATGTCATCGACAAGATTCGACTGGACCCGTCTTGGCAGGCGTACAGATCCCGAGCGCGCACCCCGAAGGGATTGGCCCTCTCAGCTAAACAACATCTCGAAATCGCTGACGCGATAGCCATGCGTGATCCGACACGCGGTGCGAGCATTATGCGAGAGCACATCGAGTCAATACAATCCGCTCTTGCGGAAGCGGTCAGCGACTCGGACAAATAGCATGTTGTCTGGTAATGAGCAGAGGCGAGAAGCATGTTGATTATCGGAGTTGTGCTCAAGCGAGCCATCGTTGCGTTGCCAACACTAATAATTGTTTCGATTCTTGCCTTTGGACTGCAAAAGATTTTGCCCGGCGACCCTTTGTTGACCCTGGCGGGGGACGAAAGAGACCCCGTCGTCCTGGAGACCCTCCGTGAGAAGTATCATCTGAACGATCCACTTCCCGTTCAGTATATGTACTGGGTCAAAGAGGTAGTTAGAGGCGATCTTGGGGTGTCCTTACGCACAGATTCGCCTGTTGCGGAGCTTATCGTTCAGAAGCTCCCAGTGACGCTGCAGCTTTCGGCCTTGGCTATGCTTATCGCTCTGGTTGTCGGGCTGCCGCTGGGCATTGTCGCCGCCGTCCGCAAAGGCACGTTCACCGAAGCGGTTGTGAACGTTATTGCTCTGTCCGGCATGTCGGTCCCGAATTTCTGGCTCGGCATCCTTCTCATCTTTGTCGTCGCCGTCCGATGGCAGCTGTTGCCGGCATCCGGTTATGTCCCGATGTCGGAAGATTTCTTCATGGCATTGAAGACGCTGATCATGCCTGCGGTTGTCCTCGCATCGCCAATCGCCGCCTATCTGATGCGCCATACCCGATCGGCGATGCTGGAGGCGCTCAATGCAGATTATGTGCGCACCGCTAGAGCTAAAGGGGTACCGGTGGCGGTCGTTATCCTTCGTCATGCTTTGCGAAATGCGCTCGCTCCGATCGTTACTCTTGTAACCCTTCTATTCGGCGAGTTGATGGCCGGAGCGGTGCTTACCGAGCAGGTATTCAGCATCCCCGGATTCGGTAAGCTTATGGTTGATGCTGTATTTACACGCGACTACGCAGTCGTTCAGGGCGTTGTGTTGTGCGTTGCGGTGGGATTCATCGTAATGAATCTTCTGGCCGACGTCCTATACGTCGTCGTCAATCCGCGCCTGCGCTACGCATAAACTGGTCGTCCCGGTAAATTATTTAGGAGATACCGCCATGTCGGTTCACGCAGCGACGGGGACTGAGACGGTCGAGACGCAGAGAAGCAGGATATGGGGCAAGTTCCAGCGTAATCGCATCGCAATGTTCGGTGCGGCGCTGGTCGCGTTCTTCGTTGTTCTCGCGTCGCTGGCGCCTATTCTTGCGCCCTACGACCCGATCCAGACCAGTTTCATGACGGTTCGCCAAGCCCCCTCATGGGCATGGTGGCTGGGAACCGACGAGCTTGGCCGTGACATTCTCAGCCGGATGCTGTTCGGCGCACGCGCTTCGATGCTCGCGGGCGTCGTCTCGGTGACTATAGCTATGCTGATCGGCGTGCCGCTCGGGCTCCTCGCCGGTTACTTCGGCGGTTGGATCGATGCCGTCATATCGCGGCTCACCGATGCTCTACTCGCAATACCGTTTCTCATTCTGGCGATAGCGCTCACGGCGTTCCTTGGCCCCAGTCTGATGAATGCAATGATTGCGATTGGCGTCTCCGTTGCCCCGCGGTTCGTGCGCATAACGCGCGGGCAAGCGCTTACTGTGAGCGCCGAGGACTACGTGCAAAGTGCGCGGGCGCTCGGCGCCTCGGATGCCCGCATCATCGTGAGGCATGTTCTGCCCAATGTAATGGCGCCGCTTATCGTGCAGGCGACGATCACCGTCGCCACGGCAATTATCGCCGAAGCGAGCCTTTCCTTCCTTGGCCTCGGACTTCAGCCCCCCGATCCATCCTGGGGGTCAATGCTAAACACCGGCAAGAGCTTCATGGTGCAGGCTCCATGGATGTCGATCTTTCCCGGCCTGGCAATTTTTCTGGTCGTTCTGGGATTTAATTTGCTTGGCGACGGAGTGCGTGACGCGCTCGACCCACGCCAGGACATGTGAGGAGACACGCAGTGGATGCCAATCGCGTGGCGCAGGTTTCGAATCTGTCGGTGCGGTTCAAGACGGCGGAACGGACTATCGATGCCGTACAAGATCTCTCCTTTCACGTAAATCGTGGAGAGACGCTGGCGATCGTCGGCGAGTCGGGGTCGGGTAAGTCCGTGACCTCTCTCGCGCTCATGCGGCTCGTGGAGTTCGGAGGCGGGCGGATCGTTGGCGGACGTATGAAACTGCGTCGCCGAAATGGATCGGTCCTTGATCTGAACGACGCTGACGATAAGACACTGGAGCAGGTACGCGGTGCGGAAATCGCCATGATCTTTCAGGAGTCCATGACGTCCCTCAATCCAAGCTTTACGGCAGGGATGCAGATCGCAGAGGCACTGATGTATCATCAGTCTCTCGATGCCGCGGCCGCGAAGGCCGAGGCGCTCCGGATGCTTGAGCGCGTCCGTATTCCCGAGGCCACAGCAATTCTCGACCGCTACCCGCATCAGCTTTCGGGCGGCATGCGACAACGAGTGATGATTGCGATGGCATTGTCTTGCAAACCGCAGCTTCTGATCGCGGATGAGCCGACAACTGCCCTTGATGTAACTATTCAAGCGCAAATTCTTCAGCTCATCCGAAATCTGCAAGAAGAAATGAATATGGGGGTTATTTTCATAACCCACGATATGGGCGTCGTCGCCGAAGTCGCGGATCGTGTTCTTGTAATGCGTCGAGGAAAGAAGGTCGAAGAGGGCGAGGCGTGCGACCTCTTTGCGAGCCCGAAGGAGAAATACACCAAATTTCTTCTCGCAGCCGTACCGAGGCTTGGTTCGATGCGGGGAACCGACGAGCCCGCACCATTTGCGCTAATGGCCGACGAAGACCCGGAACGTCAGAGCGCGTGTCCGATCGGCACGGTCCCGCAGACCTTTGTGCCAAGGCAATCGGAACCGATACTCAAAGTACGAGATCTAACGACCCGGTTTGTCGTTGAGCGCGACTTATTCGGCCGTCCCATCAAGCGCGTCCATGCAGTCGAACGTGTCAGCTTTGATCTGTTCCCGGCCGAGACCCTGGCGCTTGTCGGTGAATCCGGCTCCGGGAAAACGACGACCGGTCGAACCCTTCTTCGACTCATCGAAAGCACGCAAGGAAGTGTTGAGTTCAACGGTCAGGACATCAGCAATCTGAGCCGAAGGGGCATGCAGCCCATCCGCCGTAACATTCAGATCATCTTTCAGGATCCGTTCGCGTCCCTCAATCCCCGAATGACAGTTGGATATTCTATCATGGAACCACTGCTCATTCATGGCGCCGGCCCAGGCGCCGGGGCTCGAGAAAAGGTTCGCACGCTGATGGACCGGTGTGGCCTTTCCCCCAACATGGCCAATCGATATCCGCACGAATTCTCGGGCGGCCAGCGTCAAAGGATATGCATTGCGCGTGCGCTCGCGCTAAATCCCAAGGTGATCATAGCCGATGAATCCGTGTCCGCGCTGGATGTTTCGATCCAGGCGCAAATCATAAATCTTCTGATGACGTTGCAGAAGGAATTCGGAATATCGATCCTCTTCATTTCGCACGACATGGCCGTCGTAGAGCGAATGACTCATCGTGTTGCGGTGATGTATCTCGGGCAGATCGTAGAAATAGGTTCGCGCCGCGATATATTTGAGAACTCGCAACATCCATATACAATAAAGCTGCTGGACGCGGTTCCGGTAGCGGACCCGCGAATTGCCCGTAAGCAACGCCCGTTGCTGATCGACAAGATTCCCAGCCCGGTACGACACGTCAACGATGAACCGATGGTTCAACCGCTAGTGAGGGTCGGACCGGAGCATTTCGTCGCGAAACACAATATTGGTATTTACTAGTATACCGAGCTTGTCAGCCGCGGAGTGTGATGTTTTCTTGCGGCTCAGTCCGGGAAGACCATCACCCATACGCCCAGCGCTATAAAAAGGAGGTGGCACTCGGTCGGCTTCCGCAGAACCTATGCACCGAGCAAATTGTCGCGAACCCGCACAAGGTGAGCCGCGATAGCATCCTCCGCCCGTTTCGCATCGCGCGCCCGCAACGCCGCGACGATTTCCCGGTGCTCGGTGCGATAGATGTCGCGCCGCTCGGCAGTGATGCTGCGCCGTTTGAGGTCACCCCATTCGGCAAAATCGCGGGCGGCGGTGATCGTGCCATACATCGACACGATCAATCTGTTGTGCGTTGCATCGGCGATGGCCTGGTGAAGCGCGGCGTCCCAGCGTTCGAACTCCACGAAGTCATCACTCGCCTCCGCTCGATGATTGCATTCGGACATTCGTTCGAAATCATCCGCGCCGGCGTTCGCCACGACCAGGACAGCAAAACGCGGTTCGAAAATCATGCGTGCCGCCATAATCTCGGCCGGACTGGCATCGCGACCGGGTTTTCGCATCACGGGCTCGGCCGACACTTCGGTCGAGACATAGGTGCCGCTACCGATGACACGCACGACGCGCTGCTGGGCTTCGAGTAGGGACAGAGCATCGCGTACGGCGCTGCGCGACACGCCGAGCTGCTGCGTAAGCGCGCGCTCGGTCGGCAGTCTGGAGCCTGGCCCGTAAGAGCCGGATCCCATCGCCTCCACCAGGAAATCGTGCACGGCCGTCACCGGTTTCACAATTGATGCTCGTTTCTGCATCGGGTCCTCTGCTGGGTATATGGCATACCAATGATCATATAGGTCAACCAATTGAACGGCGATTCAAGCCGCAATTGCCGGTCGGTTGACAATTACTCGTATCAGCTTTCCAATAATGGTACATAGTGGTCAACCAATTGGACGGCAAGCATGAAGTTAGCGACATTCGAACATGATGGCAGCGAACGGGTCGGGCTCGTCGATGAGGCCGAAAAACGTGTGCATCCGATCGATGTCGCCGACATGGTTGATCTCATTGCTCGTTTTGACGAGCTTCGGCCTGCCATCAAAACGGGCAGCGATGGGCTCGGCCTCGATGCCGTGCGCTTGCTCGCTCCGATTCCGCGCCCCATGCGCAATGTGATCTGCGTAGGCAAGAATTATCGCGCGCACGCCAAGGAATTTGCCCAGAGCGGCTTCGAAGCCGGTGCCGTGGCGGGGTCCGAGATCGACGAGTATCCGGCCGTATTCACCAAGCCGTCGAACTGCGTCGTCGGCACCGGAGCGCGTGTCGAATTGCACGCCGGTGTGACCGAGATGGTCGATTATGAGGTCGAACTGACGATCGTGATCGGCAAGGGCGGGCGCAACATCCGCCGCGAAGATTTCCGTGATCACATCTTCGGCTACACGATCATCAATGACGTTACCGCCCGTGACCGGCAGCGTAACCACAAACAATGGTATCTCGGAAAATCGCTCGATACCTTCTGCCCGATGGGACCGTGGATTACCACGGCAGACGAGGTCGACGCCGGCAATCTGCAGGTGCGGACCTGGGTCAATGACGAGTTGCGCCAGGATGCGAACACGAACGACCTCATCTTCGACATTCCCGGTCTGATCGAAACGATTTCGGCGGGCACGACTCTCGAACCGGGAGACCTCATCGCGACCGGCACGCCGCAGGGTGTCGGTATCGGCTTCAAGCCGCCAAGATTCCTGAAGGCCGGAGACGTTGTGACGTTGTCCATCACCGGACTCGGCACATTGAGCAATCCGTTCGGATGACCGGCATGTAGATCGTTTCAGACGGCCGCAAGCGCGAAAATACGCGCAGGCCATAGGGGAGGAAGAATGAACGTCGCGGTCCTCGCGGACTATTCTCGCGTCAAAACTGCGCCACGCTGGCTCAGGTTGGAGACGATCGTGCTTGGAAGCGCGATCGTCGCACTGTTCGTTCTTGTCGTGCTGCCCGTCCTCTCGCTTCTGATCGCGAGCGTGTGGTCCGGGGACGGCGTGACTTTGTCCTATTTCGAGCGGGCCCTCACCGGGAATTCCTATCTCAGGGCCCTCGGCAATTCGCTTGTTCTCGGCGCGTGGGTGGGCCTTCTCAGCGTGGTTATCGGCGTGCCGCTCGCCTGGGCGGTGAGCCGCACCAACGTACCGGGCAAACCGCTGATCCAGGCCACGGCGACGCTCTCCTACCTCGCGCCGCCTTTCCTCACCTCGATTGCCTTCGTCAATCTGCTGAGCCCGAATGCCGGGCTCATCAACGTCCTGCTTCGGGACGTGCTCGGAATGCCGAGTATCGGCTTCAACATCTTCACGATGACCGGCCTCGTCTTCGTAACGGTGCTGCACACATTCCCGTTCGTCTATCTGCTCGCATCGAGTGCGCTGCAATCGGTCGATGCGTCCTATGAGGAGGCGGCCGAAATCCTCGGCGCCGGCAAGGTGCGTACCGCATTGACGATCACGGGACCGCTTGTCGCCCCCGCGATCCTTTCGGGCACACTTCTCGCCTTCGTCAACGCCATCGCTCTGTTCGGATCGCAAGCTATCATCGGCCTTCCGGGGCGGATCGTAACGCTTCCGACGCGCATCTACTCGCTGTTCGACTATCCGCCGCAGTATGGGCTGGCAGCGGCGCTCTCGCTGCTGTTCGTGGCGATCACGATCGTCGCGCTTTATCTTCAACGTGCCTTTCTGGCGCGCCGCTCCTATGTGACGCTCGCCGGCAAAGGCGCGCGGCCCCAGTTCATCGACCTCGGAGCCTGGCGCTGGGTGCTGTTTGCCGCCTGCGTGCTGGTGTTCTTCGTCGCGATCGTCTTGCCGTTCGGTTCGCTGATCGCGGTATCGTTCAGCAAATCATGGGGCCTGTCGTTCTGGCAGAATCTGACATTCGCCAATTACCGGTTCATCCTCTTCGAATACGACGTCACGCGCCGCGCCATCATCAACAGCCTGGTGCTTGCCACACTGGCCGCGACGGTCTGCGTCATGCTGGGCGCCGTAATCGGCTGGATCGACCTGCGCACGAAAATGCCGGGCCGGCGTTTCCTCGATTATGCGTCGCTCGTGCCGCTCGGGTTGCCCGGTATCGTCATGGCGGTGGCCCTGCTGCAGTTCTGGCTTTCGGTGCCATACATCGTCCTTTACGGCACTTACACGATCCTGCTTCTCGCCTATGTCGGCCGCTATGTGCCGCTCGGCGTCCGGGCCGCGAACTCGTCGCTGCGCCAGATCGATCCCTCTCTTGAAGAAAGTGCGCGGATCCTCGGCGCATCCTGGGGGCACACTTTGCGCGAAATAACCCTGCCGCTGATCAGGCCCGGCCTGTTCGCCGGCTGGTTGCTCGTCTTCGTGCCGGTGGTGCAGGAACTCAGCGCCTCGATTCTTCTCTTCAGTTCGAAATCCATCACGCTCGCCGTCGCCGTCTATAATCTCTACGAGACGGGCTACACCGAGCCGGTCGCCGCACTGGCGATTGTCAATATGATCATCATCGTCGTTGCAATCGCGCTCGCGCAGAAGCTCGGCGCCAACAAGCTGAGCCTGAAGGGCGGAGCACAGGTACCCGCAGGAGGAGCGGTCTGATGGCGGGCATCCAGATTTCCGGTCTGTCGAAATCGTATGGCGGCGAAGGCACCGGAGCCGCGGTCGAAAGTCTCGACCTCGATATCAAGGACAATCAGTTCGTGACGCTTCTGGGTCCCAGTGGATGCGGGAAGACCACGACGTTGAGGCTGATTGCCGGCTATCTCAAACCGGACAAGGGCACGATACGCGTCGGTGACCGCGTCGTGTCGTCCACAACCGACGTTGCCTCGCCCGATCAGCGCGGCATGGGCATGGTCTTCCAGAACTATGCCGTATGGCCGCACAAGACGGTGTTCGAGAACGTCGTCTTCGGCCTCAAGCTGCGAAAGGTTTCCGCCGCCGATGCGAAGAAGCGGGTCGAGGACGCGCTCGCGCTCGTCAACCTCGATGGCCTGGGAAACCGCTTTCCCAGCGAATTGTCCGGTGGGCAGCAGCAGCGCGTCGCCCTCGCGCGCAGCCTTGTCGTCGAACCCGGAATTCTCCTGCTCGACGAACCGCTGTCGAATCTCGACGCCAAACTGCGTGAACGCATGCGTGTCGAACTGAAACAACTTCAGCGGCGTACGGGGATCACCTTCGTCTACGTCACGCACGACCAGGGCGAAGCCCTCGAACTCTCCGACCAGATAGCCGTGATGCATGGCGGGCGCCTGCAGCAATACGGCTCTCCCGAAGAGGTCTATCGCAGGCCGTCCAACAAGATCGTCGCCGACTTCATGGGCATCGTGAATTTTCTGTCGTGCGAAGCGCGCACAATGTCCGGCGGCTCGCAGCTCGGAGCCGCGATCGGAGAGACCAGGCTGCCGGTCGCCATTCCGCCCGGCACTGCGGCCGGGGCGCCGATCGATGTTGCGGTCAGGCCGGAGGACATCCGGCTCCGGCGTGCCCGCGAAGGTGGAGAGGCGCTACCGGGCACGGTGCGGGAACGCACCTTCCTCGGCAATTTCATGGAGTACTGGGTCGATATCGTCGGCGGAACGACGCTCCGCGTACAGACCCATCCAGGAGAAAAGTTTGACGTCGGAGAGGCTGTCTTTGCGGAGATCGACGCCCGTGAATGCAGCGTGTTTCCAGGAAATGGCCGCGCCTGAGGCGCGGCGCAGGAGAGGGTTCATGCGGAAATCGGCAGGCAAGGAAATCCAGGGTCGCGAACACTGGTCGACGAGCGGTGGCGGAGACCTCTTCCTCTGGGAGAAGGCTGCTCCGGAAGGAAACAGCCAGGGCACGGTGCTTTTCGTCCACGGCTCGTCGATGGCGTCCCAGCCGACCTTCGATCTCCAGGTTCCGGATCGCCCGTCATCGTCCGCCATGGACTGGTTCGCCGAACGCGGCTTCGATACCTGGTGCTTCGATTGCCGCGGCTATGGCCGTTCGGCGAAGCCTCCGGGCACGAGGGCGACGATCGCCGAAGGTGGCGAAGATGCCGCCGCTGCCGCCGCGTTCATTCGGAAGGAGCGCGGAACCGAGCAGTTCTTCGTCTACGGCATTTCCTCGGGCGCCCTGCGCGCAGCGGCTTTCACCGAGAAACATCCCGATATGGTGCGGCGGCTCGCGCTCGATGCATTCGTATGGACCGGCGAAGGCAGCCCGACTCTGGTCGAGCGGCGCAAACGCCTGCCGAATTTCCGCGAGGGCGAGCGCCGTCCGATCGACCGCGCTTTCGTGCACTCGATCTTCAATCGCGACCATTCGGGCGCGGCCGAAGACAAAGTCGTCGATGCCTTTGCGGACGCCATTCTCGCGCTCGACGATTCCATGCCGAACGGAACCTATATCGACATGTGCTCGAAGCTGCCGGTGACGGATCCCGCAAAGATCACCGTGCCGACGATCATCATGCGCGGCGAATATGACGGCATCGCCGGGTTCGGCGACCTGCTCAACTTCTTCGACGAGCTGCCGAACGCGGACAAGCAGTTCGCGGTCATGCCCGGCATCTCGCACGCTTCGTTCCAGCAGAAAAACTACATGCTGGTCTACCACATCCTGCACAGCTTCTTCACCCAGCCGGACCCCGTCTATCGCGGATAGGCCAATGCATAAGAACGTCAAGAAGACACAACAACAGGAGGAGACAATGAGCGGAAACTTCAGAACGGGCCTCACCGCCCTGATGCTCGGTATCACATTCGCCGCCGGCGCCCACGCGCAGGATGCCACCGATCTTGCCAAGGCGAAGGCCGAGGGGAAGGTCGTCTGGTACACGTCGACGCCGATCGATCAGGCCAACCAGATCACGCAGGCCTTCGAAAAGCAGACCGGCATCAAGGTGGAACTCTTCCGGTCCGGCGGGTCAGCGATCCTGCGGCGTTTCATGCAGGAGCAGTCGGCCAATCAAATTGCGGCGGACGTGCTGACGACGTCGGATCCGGCGGCATCGAATTCGCTCGCCGAACAGGGAATTTTCGTCCCGTTCAAGCCGAAGAATTTCGACAAGGTGCCGGGCGAGGCGAAGCATCCGAATGGCAGCTGGGTCGGCCAGAGGCTTAACGTCATTACGGTCTATCTGCGCTCGGACATGATCGCGGAAGCGGACCGCCCGAAGACCTGGAGCGATCTCACCAATGCCAAATACAAGGGCAAGATGGTGATGACCGATCCGTCCTTTACCTCGCTGCAGTTGAGCGTGGTTGCCACCAATGCCAAAAATCTCGGCTGGGAGTATTACGAGAAGCTCGACCAGAACGATGTGATGGTCGTTCAAGGCAATCAGCAGGTTTCGGACAATATCAAGCGCGGTGAGCGGCCCATAGCTGTGGGTGCGCTCGACAGCTACGCCGCGCAGGACAGGATGGAGGGTCACAACATAACGACGATCTATCCGGCGGACGGCACCTACGTCATCCCGTCGCCGACAGCGGTGGTAAAGGGCAGCCCCAATCCGGAAGCCGCAAAAGTGTTCGCCGATTTCATGCTGAGCGACGAAGCACAGAATATCTTTCCGAAGGATGGCGGCTACGCTGCGCGCACCGACATCGCGCCGCCCAAAGACAGCCCGAAAATTTCGGAGCTGAAGATTTTGCCGGTCGACTATGGCGCGATCGAAAAAAGCTCGGCTGAGGTCAAGGAACGTTTCAACGACATCTTCCGCTGAAGATAACGGCTGCGGTGACTAAAAAGGACGGCCGCTGTGAAAGGCGGCCGTCCTGCCAATATCGAGATGCTCGCATCAATTCGATCAGCCGCGGAGCGCGAGATCCTTTTCGTCAATGCCTCAGAGTAATCGGGGCGGAATGCACGTGCGTCCGGAAGCGCAGTCATCGCGAGGCGGGCATCCTTCGGTTTCGCGTCGGATCTTGTTCTTTTTCAATCGTCTGCTTGACGATGAACGAAATAATTCCGCCGTTTCGCAGGAGATCCGCTTCAAGGCGCGTTTCGATGGCGGCGACGGCGAGAATTGGCTCCGGCCCCCGCTTTGAGCCGATGCGTACGTTGACGGGGGCGTTCGGCTCCGCCGCCTCATCCGGCAAATCAATTTCGATCGTATCGCTTGGCTTGAGGCTCAAGATCTGGTCCCGCCGCTCGGACGGAATGACGATCGGGAGAATTCCCATCCCGATCAGGTTCTGCCGATGAATTCTTTCAAAGCTGAGCGCGAGCACCGCACGGACGCCAAGAAGCGCCGGCCCCTTTGCAGCCCAGTCACGCGACGATCCGGCGCCATAGCGCTCTCCCGCGACGATCACGGTCGACAGGGCTTCGGACGAATATCGCGCCGCGGCCTCATAAATTCGCATTACCTCCCCGGACCCGGAGTGGATCGTCGATCCCGGCCGTAGTCCGCTTCCCGGAAAGTTGTCGACCGCGTTGTTCGTAAACAGGCCGCGAACCATGGCTTCATAATTGCCGCGTCGGGACGCGAATACGTTGAGGTCATCGGGGTTCTCACCCCATTCGACGAGGTAATCGGCAGCCGCGCTTTTCCTTGCGATCTGGCCGGCCGGCGAGATTTGATCCGTCGTTACATCGTCGCCCACGACGACGAGCGGGTGCGCGACGTACCGGCCGAGTCGGGACATTTGTTGAGTGGACGCGAATGGCGGGGGCCGCAGATATGTCGAGGCCTCGTTCCACGGAAAGCGTATCGTCTTCGGCGCAGCCAGATCGCGCCACGCATCGTTCCGCTGCGCAGTTTCAAATGCGCCGCTGAAATCGCTTTGATCGGAGGCTCGGGAGAGGAACAGGTCGATCTCGGCACTCGAGGGCCAGATGTCCTTAAGCCGGATCTCGCCGCCGGACCGGCTCCGGCCAATCACATCGGCCGTGATGTCTCCATTGATCGTGCCGGTGAGAGCATAGGCAATGACCAGCGGCGGGGAGCACAGGAACCCATCTTCGATCTGCGGGTGAACGCGACCTGGAAAATTGCGGTTACCAGACAGAACGGCGACCGGCTTGATGCCGGTTTGCGCGATCTTCTCCAGCATCACAGGTGCAAGGGGGCCCGAATTGCCGATGCAGGTCATGCAGCCGAAGCCGACGATTCCGAATCCGAGGGATTGAAGGTCTTCCAGCAGCCCCGCGCGAGCCAGATAGCGCTGGGCCGCGGGCGACCCCGGGGAGAAACTCGTCTTGACCCAGGGCGGCGGTTTCAACCCGGCCGCCGACGCCTTCTTTGCAAGGAGGCCGGCGGCGATAAGCAAACGAGGATCCGTTGTGTTGGTGCAGCTCGTAATCGCCGCAAGAGCAATCAATCCATCTCGTTTGCTGTCTTGAACCGAGTGCGACGCATTCCGGGCCACGGCTTCCGCCGCATGCTTCGGGTCCAATCGGTCCTGAGGGCGCCGAGGGCCGGAGATACTTGTACATATACTCCCAAGATCCATTTCGATGACGTCGGTATAGCGCGGCGTCGTATCGGGATCGAAGAACAGCGACGCTCGCCGCGAATAGGCTTCGACGCGCGATATATCGTGTTTGGACCGGCCGGTTGCTTCCAGATATTCCAGCGTCCGATTGTCGATGGGGAAATAGGACGTCGTGGCCCCGTACTCCGGCGCCATGTTGGCGACAACCGATCGGTCTCCCGCCGAAAGCGACGGCAATCCGGGGCCGAAGAATTCGACGAACTGGCCGTTCATCCCGTACCTGCGGAGCCTCTCGGTGACCGCCAGCGCGAAGTCCGTTGAGACGGAGGTTTCCGGCAGCCGTCCTGTCAAGCGGACACCAATGACATCCGGTATCCGCATCATGAGGGGGAAGCCGAACATGACGCCTTCGGCTTCGAGCCCGCCGCAGCCCCAGCCCAGGACGCCTATCCCATTGACCATAGGTGTATGGCTGTCAGTGCCGATTACGGTGTCCGGACACAGCATTTCCAGGCCGTTACGCCGCTCTGATGAAACCACCGTCGCAAGCTGCTCGAGATTGATCGTGTGCAGGATGCCTGTACCGGGCGGGTGAACCCGCATTCCCTGCAACGTGTTCTGCGCCCACTTCATCAGGCTGAAACGCTCCCGATTCCGTCCGAACTCGGTGCGCATGTTCGAGAGGATGGCGTCATCGGAGTTGAACACGTCGACCGCGATCGAGTGGTCCACGGACACATCCACCGGCAAAACGGGATTCAACCTGTCGGCCGGAACTCCGGCCTCGGCCAGCGCATCGCGCATCGCGGCAATATCGACGAGGGCAGGAACGCACGTCGTGTCGTGCATCAACAGCCGCCGGGGATGAAATGGTATTTCCCCGGTGCTGGTGCCGGCTGCCAGCCAGCTGCGAATGGCGTCCGCCGCCGTCGGACCCTGCGTGCCGTCCGAGCACCGCAGGACATTTTCCAGAACTATCCGCAGCGACCAGGGCAGGCGGAAAAGATCGTCGCCAAAAGCCGCGTGCAGATCGACGGCCGCGAGACCGCCTATCGTCATCAGAGGAGGGGAAAGCCCGTCAGCCATCGGGCTTTAGTTGCATATTGGACTGCCAAAATGCAAATTTAGGGCTTTCCGGCCAAATATCCTTGAGTGGCCCGAGGTTACGCACCACCGTCTCCAGGTGTTTTGGAATGCGGCGCGGCCGGATCCAGCGCGATCACGGCACCGTCCGACGATCAGTCCGCAAGCCCTTGAAGAACGGGAGAGGGATGCGCGGCCTGCCAATGCCGCGCGATGTCGGCGCGGCGCGCAAACCAGACGCGGTCATGGCCGCCGGCGTAATCGAGAAAGCGCGCCAGCGCCGCCGCCCGGCCCGGGCGGCCGGTAAGGCGGCAATGGAGGCCCACGGACATCATCTTCGGCGAGGCCTCGCCTTCGGCGTAAAGCAGGTCGAAGCTGTCTTTGAGATACTGGAAGAAATCCTCACCCTGCGAAAAACCCTGCGCGTTGACGAAACGCATGTCGTTGGCGTCGAGCGTGTAGGGGATGATGAGATGCGGGCCCTTCGCACCCGTAACCCAGTAAGGCAGGTCGTCGGCATAGCTGTCGGACGAATAGAGGACATCCGTTTCCTCCGTGACGAGGCGCAGCGTGTTCACCGAGGTGCGGCCCGTATACCAGCCTTCGGGCGGCGCGCCGGTGACTTCAGCGTGCATACGCACGGCCTCGCGGATCTGGGCGCGTTCCTCTTCCTCGGGCATGTCGCGATGTTCGATCCATTTCAGCGCGTGGCCTGCGATCTCCCAGCCGGATTCCTTCATCGCGGCGACCTGTTCGGGGCTGCGCATCAGAGCCGTTGCAACGCCGAACACGGTCGCGGGAATCGCGCGCTCATCCAGCAGACGGCGCAGGCGCCAGAAGCCGGCGCGCGCGCCGTATTCGAACATGCTCTCGATGTTCATGTGCCGCATCCCCGACCAGGGCTGCGTGCCGAGCACGTCGGACAGGAAGGCTTCCGACGCCGGATCGCCGTGCAGGATGGAGTTCTCGCCGCCTTCTTCGTAATTGACGACGAACTGCACTGCGATACGTGCCTCGCCGGGCCAGCACGCGTGCGGCGGGTTTGAGCCATAGCCGAGAAGATCGCGCGGATAGGTCACGTCGCGGTACCTGCAAGCGCGAGCACGCTGCGCAGGAGCACATTGGCGCCGGCAGTGCAGTCCTCCGGCGTCGCGCTTTCCGCTTCGTTGTGGCTGATGCCGTCCTTGCACGGAATGAAAATCATCGCGGTCGGCACCTTCGACGCGACCGCGCAGGCGTCGTGTCCCGCGCCCGATATCATCAAGCGGTTCGGCAAGCCAAGCTCGGCCGCGCTGGTGCGTATGACGTCCGCGATCTCAGGCGAGAACTGGACGGGGTCCTTCGACCAGATCGG
The DNA here is from genome assembly GCA_963786225.1 of uncultured Alphaproteobacteria bacterium. Lineage (GTDB taxonomy): Bacteria > Pseudomonadota > Alphaproteobacteria > Rhizobiales > Methylopilaceae > Flaviflagellibacter. The sequence continues at coordinate 17,948 of CAWAYQ010000027.1, read as the reverse complement.
CTCGATGACGATGTCGCAATCGCGTGTGCGGGAGATCAGTTCCGCAGCATCGACCGCCTGCGCGTGCATGGTATCGAGACGCGTTTTGTCGGAATGACGAAATTCGAGGCTGAAGTGCACAGAGCCTGGAATCGTATTCCGCGAGCCCGGGCCGACAAGCGCGACGCCGATCGTTCCAACGCCGGCGGGGGCCTCGGTATTCGCAATGCGCTCCACTGCTAGCGCGAATTCCGCAAACGCCGACAGCGCATCCTTGCGAAGCGGCATGGGTGTCGTGCCGGCATGGCCTTCCTGGCCCGTCACGACGCCGTTGAACCAGATCTGGCCTTTCGCCGCGACGACGACGCCGATTGTCTCATTCTCGGCCTCGAGCATGGGCCCCTGTTCGATGTGCAGTTCCAGCATGGCGCTGAAGCGCCGTTCGCCGCAGCGTTCGGTGCCGCGATAGCCGATCGCGTCCAGCGCCTCCGCGACGGAGATGCCGTCCGCATCGGTGCGCGACAGGGCGAAGCGGCTTTCGACGTCGCCGGCGAAAACTTCCGAACCCATCTCACCGGGCGCGAAGCGGGCGCCCTCTTCGTTGGTCCAGTTGACGAGACAGATTGGAGCCTCGGTCACGATGCCGGCGTCGTCGAGCGAACGGAGCACTTCGAGGCCCGCCAGCACGCCGAGAACGCCGTCGAACTTGCCGCCCGTCGGCTGGGTGTCGAGATGCGAGCCGATCGCGACCGGGAGACGGGATGCATCCGTGCCGCGGCGCTGAATGTACATATTTCCGAGATCGTCGACGCCGGTTTCGTAGCCGGAGGATTTCGCCTGCGCCGACAGCCAGTCGCGCACCTCGCGGTCTTCGTCGGAAAGCGCCAGCCTTTTTATTCCGCCGTTCGACGTGCCGCCGAACCGGGCGGTTTCCATCAGGCTGGCCCACAGCCGCTCGCCATTCACGGTGAGGTTTCGCGCGGTATTTGCGGGAGGTCCGGCGTGCATGGCGCTCACAATTCGAGGAGATCGGAGAGGGCAAGGGGGATTGTCGGCCCGCGCGTGAAATCGAGATCGTGATCGACGTGATGCAGATGTTCGATCATCAGTCCCGCTGCCCGCTCGCCGTCCTTTCTGGACAGAGCCGCAATGATATCGCGATGGTCGTGAACTCCGCAGGCGGAGATGCCGCTTTTCCCGTAGAGCGCGATGATGAGCGAGGAACGCGCCACAAGCTCCTCCAGGAAGCGCGCCAGGACCTGATTGCCCGCGATGTCGGCGATTTCCAGATGCAGGCTGCCGGACAGCCGGATCGCGGTGCGGCGGTCGCCGGCCTTCACGGCTGCCGCTTCCTTGACGCTGTGTTCGCGCAGGCGCTTGCCGTGCTTCGGCAGAAAGCGCTCAGCCGCGGCACGCACGAGGTCCGGCTCGATAACGCGTCGTGCGTGAAAGACATGATGCGCTTCGTCCTTGCTGGGGCGCGCCACGAATGCACCGCGATTGCGCTCGAGCGTTACGAGCCCGCTATGCGCCAGTGCCTGCAGCGCTGCGCGCGCCACCGTCCGGCTGACGCCGAAGGCCTCACCGACCTCATCTTCCGAAAGCTTGGTGCCGGGCGCGAGGCGATGATCGACGATGGCGGCCTGGACCGCGTCACGCAGGCGGTGGCTGGGATCGGCCGACGGGCTCCCGACCCCGGAGCCGGGACTGGCCATGACGTCGATCGGAAACCTCGTGTTCATGCCGCCGTTGTTTCACAATTTTCGGAAGCCGTCACCAGGATTGTATACAAATTAGGCTGGGATCGTATGCAACTGCCCAAATGGCGGCCTTTCGCACAGGGCAAGGAAGGCTGGACGTCAGTGCACATGCGCCCAGCCCTCCTACGTTTTGCTAGTTGCGCGAAGATTGTCCGTAAAACGGTGTTGCGGGTTCGCTGATATAGCCGTCGTAGAACGCCTTCACATGCGGGAAGACGGCATGGCCGAGTTTGCGACGTGCCTCGTCTTCGACGAACGGGGGTTGGCGAAGGTATCGGCGATTTCCTTCAGAACCTCGTCGCGGTCGACATTGGCGAACCGGCCATCGGCATAAACGAGGTTTCCGTCGACGTAGACGGCGTCGACCGATGACGTTTTCGCACGCTGGATGACGGCGTCGAGCATCGGCACGTCGACGTCCTGATAGGGATAGGTCGCCTTTTTGCGGTTAATCAGGACCGCGTCGAAGAGGCGGCCAGGATCGAGCCGACCGATCTGGTCGCCGAAGGCGGTCGTCTTGGCGCCCGCGGCGGTCGCCATATTGAGCACCTGGGGGCAGGTCGGCACGTCGTCGTCCATGCCCGGCGTCCGATGGGCGCGCAGAACGAGCCGCATTTCCTGCAGCATGTCGCGGTCGTCGTTGATGCCGGCTTCGTCGAGGCCGATCGCGACGTTCAACCCCTTTTTCTCGAAAGCGTTGAGCGGCGCGATGCCGGAGCGCAGGCGGAAGTTCGACGAGCAGTTATGGCAGATGCAGGTGCCGGTATCGGCGACGATGTCGATGTCCTCCGCGGTCATCCAGACGCTGTGGCCGAGCGTCATTCTTTTGCTCAGCACGCCCAAATCGTGGAGATGTCGCACGGCCGTCTTGCCGGTGCGGCGGCGGGCATATTCTTTCTGATAGGCCGTTTCCAGCAGATGCATGTGCATCGGCACATTCGCGGCCTCGGCCTTCTCGTGAAGTGCGACGAGACTTTCGTCCGTGCACCAGTGAAGATTGGCAGGGGCGAGCTGAATGCGCGTCAGGCGCTGGCCCTTGTTGTCGGCGGTGAGCTGATCGAAGAGCTGGAGGAAATCGGGGAACGGCATCGCCTGCGACTTGAGATGCTTCGCCAGCTCGTCGCCGAGGGGAGCCGGCAGCCGGTCGCAGAACGCCTCGTCCGACTCGTAGACCAGACGATTCTGTTCGCGCACCGCATACGAGTACGAGGCTCGCATGCCGATCTTGCGATAGGCGGCGAGGACCTTGCTGGCGGCTCCATGGATTGCGTCATAGCCGCCGGTCATCCAGCCATGGATGTGGCCGACGGTGGTGATGCCCGAGGCGATCATCTCGAACGCCGAATAGAGCGTGTCGAGATAGAGATCGAGCTTGCGGGCCGGCATGCGGCTGGCGAACCAAAGCTCGAGAGCGTGATCCGGCGAGCCCAGTTGCAGCGGCGTCATGCCGACATGATGGTGGCTGTTGATGAAGCCCGGCAGCATCATGTGATCGGGGTAGATCTTAATCTCTGCGGCCGGTGCGAGCTGCTTCATCTCGTCGAGAGTACCGACCGCGACGATGACCCCGTCGCGCGACAGGACCGCGCCGTTTTCCACGATGACAGGCGTATGGCGATCCTGAACTCCGGTCACCACGGTGCTTGCCTGCACGATCAGTTCCGCCATGTGCGTGTCCTCATTGTCTTGATGTTGAAATGTGGGTTGGCTGAAGCCGAGGTTCGGCTCCTTTAGTGCGGGTGTCCGCGATCCGTTCCGGATCGACCTCGACAATAGCCGTGCCGCCGTCGCTTTGGCGCGATAGGACCGCGCCGTCTGGGCCGACCGCGATGGTCTCGCCGTCGTGCCTGACCGGAAAACCAAGGATTGTCTCGACGCCGGTTCGGGCGGCGGCGAGGGCGTAAACTCCGTTGGCGCGGGCGTGGGTCTGCAGTTCGGCGAGGAAATATCCGGCCGGATCGTCGGGCGCGGGACCTCCGACGAGCACGGCCACAAGGTTCGCTCCGGCGCGCGCGGCCTGACGCCAGGATTCCGCAAACCGGCGGTCGTAGCAGATCAGCACCGCGACATTGATCGCGCCGATTCTGACGGCGCGGATCTCGGGCGTGCCCGGCGAGAAATGATCCTCTTCACCAAAGCGGTCCTTTCCGGACCGAGGCGGCAGGCGAACTTTTTCGGCGGCGACCGAGACCGTGCCGTCACGGCGCGCCAGAAGCGCGGCGTTGATGGGCCGTGCGCCATCGCGTTCGAGCGCCATGCCGAACAGAATGTCGACGTCCAGCCGGACGGCGAGCGCGCCCGCCCATGTTGCCGTCGGACCCGCAAGCGGTTCCGCGAGGTGCCGCCACCGCTCTGGATTGTCGCTGGCAACATAGGGAAGCGCGAACAGTTCAGGCAGGACAACAAGCTCGGCGCCGACCGCGGCCAGGCGTTCCACGCCGGTCTCGGCGGCGTCGAGCATAGGCGACAAGGCGTTGCCGGCGGCGCCCGTGGACAGCGCGCCGACTCTGACGATCTGGCGCATGGCTACCGCGTTTCCTGTTCCGCGAACGCCCGGTCGACTTCGTCGGCGAGCAGATCGGTAAACATGTCCCGAAACTGGTGATAGCGCGGATCGCGTGAGAGACGCGGCCTCGGAAGATCGATCGGAACGATCGTCTTTACGCGGCCGGGACGCGCGGTGAACACGACGACCCGGTCCGCAAGCGAGATGGCTTCGTCGATCGAATGGGTGACGAGGATGATCGACGCCTTGCTGTCGCGCCAGATCTGCAGCAGGAAATCCTGCATCTTCGCGCGTGTCTGGACGTCGAGCGCGGCGAAGGGTTCGTCCATCATGAGGACTTTGGGCCGCATCGCGAGCGCGCGGGCGCAGGCGGCCCGCTGGCGCATGCCGCCAGAGAGCTCGTCCGGTTTCTTCTCGGCCATGTCTGCGAGACCGACGGAGCGGAGGATGTCCTCCGCCATCTCGCGTCTGCGGAGCTTCGGCACATTGTTGACGGACAGGCCGAACGCGACGTTGTCGGCGATCGTCAGCCACGGGAACAAGGACGCTTCCTGGAAGATGAGGCCGCGCTCGGCGGACGTTGCCTCGACGACCCGCCCATCCTGCTCGATCACACCGCCGGACAAAGGTTCGAGGCCGGCGATCATGTAGAGCAGGGTCGACTTTCCGCAGCCCGACGGCCCGAGGAAAACGACGAACTCGCCCGGGGCGACATCGAGGCTGAAATCGGACAGCGCCACGACCGGCGCGCGGCGCTCCGGCGTCCAGGTCTTGGAGACGTTGCGCAGGGACAAAGCGGGGCGGCTCATCGCGCGGCTCCCGTACCGGCAGGGATCCACCACAGTAATTTGTGCTGGATCTTCAGCAGCGCCCAATCGAGCGTAAAGCCGAGCAGCCCGATGATAGCCATCGTGAAGAAGACGAGCTTGGCGTTGAAGGTCGCGCGGGCCATCGAGGTGATCTGACCGAGGCCTGTGCCGACACCGACTGCTTCCGCGACCAGAACGACCATCCATGCGGCGAAGAGATTGAGCCGGAGGATCATGAACAGCCCTGGGAGAATGGAGGGAAGGACCACACGCCAGAAGGTCTGGCGCTCATCGGCGCCGACGATGCGCGCGACGTGGAGATAATTTTTAGGAACGCCCTGGATCTGTGCGACGGCGCCGATGACGATCGCGAAATAGACGGTGATGACGACCAGGAAGATGGCCGGCACGTTGCCGATCCCGAACACGAAGATCGCGACGGGAAGCCAGGCGACCGGCGAGATGGGCGCGAGAACAAGGAGGGTCGGCATCAGCAGTTTTCGTAGAATCGCGACGTAATGGATCAGCGCGCCGGTGGTTACGCCGAGCACGAAGCCAATGGACAGGCCGAGGAGGACCCGAACCGTCGTCGACCCCATCGTGATCAGGAGGCCGCCGACACCGCCGCCATTGCCTCCGGCGCCAACCCGATTGCTGTTGTCGAAGTAGACAAGCGTGCCGGGGATATCCGCCAGAAACATATGGGGTGGTGGCAGAAGTAGCGGGTTCGCCAATCCAGCCGCCCACAGCACCTCCCAAATGGCTGCGAACAAGCCAAGCGAGGCCAGAGCCCACAGGACCGACGACGCTACGCCTTTCAGGCTCAGCCAATAGGACAAGCCCGGACCTTCCACTCTGCTTGTCGGCGCGGACATCCAAAAACTCCGTCGTAAGAGAAGAGGCGGTCCGAGCCGAAGCCCGGACCGCGGTCGATCAGGACTTCAGCTTGAGAGAAGCATAGAGAGCCGGATTCTCGCTGATAACCGACTCGAGGAAGCTCCAGTCGAAGGCGGCCTTGTCGGGCAGTTTCTTGACGTAGCCGAGTTCCTTCATGGACATGCCGCGGTCGAGGATGAACTGCGTCTGGCCGCGCTGGTCGACGACAATGGGCTGCTTGTTGGACGCGTTGATCGCAGCCTCCATGCTGGTCTTGTAGTATTTACCGACCGTGTCGTTGAGGGCTGCGGTCTTGTCCGCTTCAGCCTGGGACTGCGCGACCATCAGCGCCTTGATGATGGCTTTGACGGCTTTGGGGTTTTCCTCGAGCAGTGGCGTGCGCGCCGCGAGCACGCAATCCGAATAGCCCGGACCGTAGAGGTCGATGCCGTCGGTGAGCACGGTCGCCCCGGAAACGCTGCTCAGGCATTGCGACGCATAGGGTTCGATGTGGCAGATCGCATCGACCGCGCCGGCGATGAACGCCTGTGCAAGTTCCGGCGAGGTGTTGAGGTACTTGATATCGACGTCCTTGAAGGAGAGACCGGCCTTCTTCAGGTAGTCGTAGGGAAGGACTTCGAGCGTGTCCGCCTGGAAGGTGCCGAACGACTTTCCCTTCAGGTCGGCGGACGATTTGATGCCGGGCTTGGCCACGATGATGCAGCCCTGAACGCCGCCGCCGGCAATGATCTTCACCGGAGCGCCCGCGTCGTAGAGCGTCAAGAAATTCGAATAGGGGATCATCGAAATATCGACGAGGCCGGCGCCGAACATGGTCGTGATTTCAGTGTTCGAAGGAGTGACGACGAATTCGAGATCGACCCCGTCGGCCTTCGCCAGGTCCCGCTCCTCGGCGAGGAAAATGCCCATATTGCAGAAACCCGAGCCATGGGTCGCCTTGATGGTGGTGGCGGCGTGGGCCGCCGCCGGCATCAGGAGACTGGCCAATCCGGCCGGAAGCGCGATCGTCGCGGCCGAACCTGCAAGGGTTGTTTTCAAGAAACCGCGCCGGGAAAAATCGCCGCGCAATCCGTCACGAGTACACATATCCGCCTCCAGTCTTTCCAGACCGAAGGGATCCCGTCGGGGTTCTTCCTCACCGTTGAACCAGCGAAGGTCGCAAGACAGATGTCTGGCGGCGAACCTTTCGGGATCCCGAACGATGGGCACGCCAACCCATAAGAGCATCGCTCTGCGCTTGTGAAACTGTAAGCAAACGCCGGGCCAGTTCTTCCCCCATGCTACCTTTGTCGAGAGCCGGAAGCGGTCGTGCTGGGCGGAACGGAGCGCGCTGCCTCCGCCGTGGCATGACGATTGCGAGACCTTGTCCGGAGAGGTCTGCATTGGAACCAGCTCGGTCCGGCGCGGGCCGCGTGACCAAGGCCGCGCTCCGCTGGCCATCCGGGATAAGAAGAACCGAGCAAGCCGATTCCCCCCGCCGAAAACCAAGGACCCCGATGCGCGTACTCGTCGTCAATCCGAATACAACTGCCAGCATGACCGCCAGGATAGGCGAGGCGGCGCGCGCCGCATCGTCGGCGGGGACGGAAATCATTGCGGTCAATCCCGATATGGGGCCGGCGAGCATCGAGGGCTATTACGACGAAGCCCTGTCGCTGCCGGGCCTTCTCAAGGAGATCGCGAAGGGCGAGGCCGGGCGCGCCGATGGCGCCGTGATCGCGTGCTTCGACGATACCGGCCTCGACGCCGCGCGGGCGCTGGCGAACATGCCCGTTGTCGGGATTTGTGAAGCCGCGCTTGCGGCCGCGGGCATGATCGCGACGCGTATTTCAGTGGTGACGACATTGTCGCGCTCGGTGGTGCCGATCGAAGCGCTGGTCAGGCGCTACGGGTTTGCCGAACGCGCTTATGTCCATGCCGCCGACATCCCGGTCCTGTCGCTCGAAGACCCGAAGTCCGATGCAAGCTCGATATTGCGTGCGGCCATCGCCGCCGCATTGAAGGCCGACAAGAGCGATGCGGTCGTGCTCGGCTGCGCCGGAATGGCCGATCTGGCCCGCGATCTGTCGGCGGAGTTCGGCGTGCCCGTGGTCGACGGCGTGTCCGCGGGCGTGCGCATGGTGGAGGCGCTTGTCGGGCTCGGCCTCAAGACGTCGAAGTGCGGCGCCTACGCCAGACCGCTGGGCAAGACCTATACGGGCGCGCTTGCGGGTTTCGCTCCGGATGCCATCATCAGGGGATGAGCGATCTCGTCATACGTCCGATGTCGCCGGCCGATCTCGACCTCGCGGTCGAATGGGCGGCGCGCGAGGGCTGGAATCCCGGGCGTCGTGATGCTCCGGCTTTTCGCGCGGCCGATCCGGATGGCTTCCTGATGGGTTTCGTGGCCGAAACGCCGGTCACCTGCATCTCGGCCGTGCGTTACGGCTCGGATTTCGGTTTCATCGGATTTTACATCGCAGTTCCCGAAGCGCGCGGACGGGGCTATGGTTGGGCGACATGGCAGGCGGCGATGGCGCGCCTCGATTACCGGACCATCGGCCTCGACGGCGTTGTCGCGCAGCAGGGTAATTACACCAAATCCGGCTTCGTGCTCGCACACCGCAATGTGCGGTATGGCGGTCGCCCGGGAGTGTCCGTTGTGGCGGATCCGAGGCTGGTCGAAGTCACCGGTGATCTAGTTCCGGCGGTTATTTCCTACGACCGCGCCGCGTTTCCAGCGCCACGAACGGACTTTATTCGCGCCTGGCTCACGCCCGATGAACGGCGTTCGTTCGTTTTCATCGAAGGCGGACAGGTAAAGGGCTACGGAACCGTCCGCGCCTCGCGTGAAGGTCACAAAATCGGGCCGCTGTTCGCGGACAATGCTGCGGTCGCGGACGCGCTGTTCCGCGTTTTGGCCGCCCAGGCCGGAGACGGAGAAGTCTTCCTGGACCCGCCCGAGCCGAATGCGGCGGCCGTCGCCCTTGCCGAACGCTATGGCATGACGCCCGTGTTCGAGACGGCGCGCATGTATCGCGGCGCTGCGCCCGATCTGCCGCTCGCCCGTATTTACGGGATCACGAGCTTCGAACTCGGCTGATCACTTCGTCCCGAACAGCCGATCGCCGGCATCGCCGAGACCGGGGCGGATATAGCCGTGGCTGTCGAGCTCGCGATCCACGGCCGCGGTGAAGATCGTGACGTCGGGATGCTCCCTCGTCATCACCTCTATTCCTTCCGGCGCCGCGAGCAGGCAGGCAAACCTGATATGCTTCGCGCCTTCCTGTTTGAGGCGTGCGACGGCAGCCGAAGCGGAATGACCCGTGGCCAGCATGGGGTCGACCACCACCGTCAACCGCTTGCCGAGATCGTCCGGCACCTTCAGAAAACGAGCGGGCGAGGTTCTCGCGGCCTTCGGTGATCGTCATGAAGTGGTTACCTGCCCCATCTTGCTCGCAAACCTCACCCCGCCATAAGCGAGAAGAATTCGGTTTCGCTGTAGCCGCCGGCATAGAGGATGAAATCGCCTGAGGCCGGGAAACTGGTCGCGTTCTCGAAGCCAAGGCCGAAATCGGTCTCGCCCAGCGGAATCCAGCAGCCTTCGCCGCTCCAGCGCACATGAATGATGCGTTCCTTATAGGGAAGCAGGGGCTGGAGGAGTGCGCAAATTTTGGGCGCGACCTCGGGGAGAAGCTCGGCCTTGAAGGCATAAAGGCCGGCCTGAATACGGATCCTGTTCATGTGGGGACTCCGGGCCTCCAGGCCTCAGATTCGCCGCCCCGGCGCCAGGCGGCGCTCCGCCGCTTCGGCACTTACTGGGTCCAGGCGCTCCCAAAACCGGCCCGCCTCGTGAACGCCGGTCGGAAGGCCCCGTTGCGCCAGCGCCGCGCGACGGCGGGCATTCCATACATGTGCGACATAGGCCCGGGCGCAGCGGTGGCATACTAAATTCCACAAGATTTCGCATGTGCAAGCACACGGTAATGCCTATGAATCACGTATTGCCTGAAATTTGCGCGCCAGTCTGCTGCAAATAACGCCGTTGACGCCATGCCTATTCTCACAAATGATGAATAACATCACAGATAGGCATCTGTGCATCGCTTAGCCAAGGGGCGGCAGAAACTTCCTTGTACGGACAGCCAAAAATCAGGAGCGCGTGTATGAGAAAGCTCACACCAATCATCATCTTGAGTGCAGTAGCGGCGCTTGGCGCCACGGCGTCGTCGGCGGCGACTTTGGACTCTGTGAAGGCCAAGGGATTTGTCCAGTGCGGCGTGAACACCGGGCTTCCCGGCTTCGCGAGCCCGGACAATGCGGGCGCCTGGACCGGCCTCGACATCGATTACTGCAAGGCAATTGCCGTCGTGGTCTTCGGCGACGCCACGAAGGTCAAGTACACACCGCTTTCGGCCAAGGACCGCTTCACCGCCCTTCAGTCCGGCGAGGTCGATCTTCTGGCGCGCAACACCACCTGGACCATGTCGCGAGACACCCAGATGGGCCTGACATTCGCCGGCGTGAACTATTACGACGGCCAGGGCTTTGTTGTTAAAAAGGCGCTGGGCGTCGCGTCGGCGCTGAAGCTCGACGGCGCGTCGGTCTGCGTGCAGTCCGGTACGACGACGGAGTTGAACCTCTCCGACTACTTCGCGGCCAACAACATCAAGTTCACGCCGGTCGTGTTCGAGAAGGTCGACGAAGTGAACGCGGCTTACGAATCCGGCCGTTGCGATGCGATGACGACCGACCAGTCCGGCCTTTACGCCTACCGGCTGACGTTCCAGGTGCCCGACGACCATGTCGTGCTTCCGGAAATCATCTCCAAGGAGCCGCTCGGTCCCCTGGTGCGCGCCGGCGACGTGCAATGGCTGAACATCGTCAAATGGACGACGTTTGCGCTTGTCGAGGCCGAGGAATACGGCATCACCTCGAAGAACGTCGACGACCTGAAAAAGACGTCGACCAATCCGAGCGTGAGACGCATCCTCGCCGCCGACGACAGCAAGTTCGGCGAGCCGATGGGCGTTTCCAACGACTGGGCCTATCAGCTCATCAAGCAGATGGGCAATTACGGCGAAATCTTCGAGCGCAATGTCGGGGCCGGATCGCCGCTGAAGATCGCGCGTGGCGTCAACGCGCTGTGGAGCAAGGGCGGATTGCAGTACGCGCCGCCGATCCGCTGATCGATCGAGGGCTGGCCGCACATCGCGGCCGGCCCCTTTTTGCTTCCACGCCGCTGCGCCGTCTGACGTTTGAGGAGTGACATGGCCATTCAGGAGAGTTCCGGTATCGCGGCGAAAATACGCACGCCCGGCTCCTCGCCGCTTTACGATCCCAAACTTCGCGCTCTTGTCTTTCAGGTTGCGCTGGCCGTGTTCGTCGTCGCTCTCGGCTGGTGGGTTCTCGGAAACGTTATCGACAATCTGCGGCGCGCCAATATCGCGTCGGGCTTCGGCTTCTTCTCCGGCCGCGCCGGCTTTGAAATTCTGTTTTCGCTGATCCCCTATTCGTCCAACGACACCTATCTCCGCGCCTTTTTCGTCGGCCTCTGCAACACTCTCTATGTATCGGTGATCGGCATCGTGTTCGCCACCGTTCTCGGTTTTGCGATCGGGATTGCGCGCCTGTCGCCCAACTGGATTTTGCGCCAGCTCGGCACGGTCTATGTCGAGTTCTTCCGCAACATCCCGCTGCTGCTGCAATTGCTGTTCTGGTACAAGGCGGTCCTGTCCCTGCTGCCGAGCCCGCGTCTCGGATATTCCATCGGCGGCGCGGTCTTTCTCAACAATCGCGGCCTGATCATGCCGCGCCCGCTCGCGGAAGCGGGGGCGAGCATTGTCATTGCGGTGTTTGTCATCGGCGTTGTCGCCACCATCTTCCTGGCGCGTTGGGCGAAGGCGCGCCGTCTCGCGACAGGCCAGACATTTTCCCTGCTCCCGCCGAGCCTCGGCCTCGTTGTAGGTCTCCCGGTCCTCGCGGCGCTTGTGACCGGCGGTCCGTTCACAGCGGATGTTCCGGTGCTGCAGGGGTTCAACTTCCGGGGCGGCATGGTGATCACGCCCGAATTCATGGCTCTTCTCCTGGGGTTGACCATCTACACGGCGGCCTTCATCGCCGAGATCGTTCGCGGCGGAATCCTGGCGGTCGGACATGGCCAGAGCGAAGCCGCGGCCGCCCTCGGATTGAGCCGGGCGCATATGCTCCGGCTCATCATCGTGCCGCAGGCCATGCGGGTCATCATTCCGCCGATGACCAATCAGTTCCTCAACCTCACGAAGAACTCCTCGCTCGCCGTGGCCGTCGGCTATCCCGATCTTGTGTCGGTGTTTTCCGGCACGGTGCTGAACCAGACCGGCCAGGCCATTGAGGTCATCGCGATGACCATGGCGGTCTATCTGACGATCAGCCTCCTCATCTCGGCTCTGATGAACTGGTTCAACAAGCGCATGGCCATGGTCGAGAGATAGGCGATGACCCAGCAAAGCTCCGTGTCCTATGTCAGCGAGGCCGTGCTTCCACCGGAGCCGCCGCCTTTGGCGGAGAGAGGAACCGTCGCCTGGCTTCGCGAGAACCTCTTCTCGTCACCGTTCAACACCGTTGCCACACTTCTCTCGCTGGCGTTCATCGCCTGGGCAGTGCCGCCGCTGCTGAACTGGCTGATCTTCAACGCCACCTGGACTGCCGACAACCGCGAGGGCTGTCTCATGGCCGCGGGCGGAGAACCCGGCGCATGCTGGGCCTTCGTCAAGGCCAAGCTCGGCCAGTTCATCTATGGCCGTTATCCCGGTCCCGAACGCTGGCGCGTCGATCTCGTGTTCTTTCTGCTGGCGGCTGGGCTCGTCCCGCTCGCAATTCCGAAAGTGCCCTACAAAAAGCTGAACGCGATCTTCTTGCTCGGCGTTTTTCCGGTACTCACGCTCGTTCTTCTGACCGGCGGCAACTTCTCGTTCTCGCCCACCACGAACGCGGTGCTTCTCGCGGTCCTTGCCGGGGCCCTGATTTCATCCATGAATTCGACGCCTGAGTCCGCGGCGAACGAGGGGCTCACGAGGTCCGCCGCTGTGGTGCTCGCGCTTGGCGTCGCCGGCTTCGTCGTTGCGGGTATTTTGTCTCTCATCCTGCCATCAGGCACTCTGGTTTTCTTTGTCGGCACCAACCGCGTATCGCTCGGCGCGCTGCTGCTGGCGGCTGCTTCCGTCATAGCCCTTGGACTTGTCGCGGTGGACCTCGCTCGCGATGTCGCGGCGGGCCGCCGTCTGTCGCTTGTTCCAGCGGTCGTGTTGCCCGTGTCGCTCCTCCTGGCCTATTTCGCGCTGACGCTCGATTTCGGACTTTCCTATGTCGAGACGCCGCAATGGGGCGGCCTGATGCTGACCATGGTGATCGCCGTCGTCGGCATCGTGGCGTCGCTTCCGCTCGGCATCCTTCTGGCGCTGGGCCGCCGGTCGGATATGCCGGTCATACGTACGTTCTGCATCGTGTTCATCGAATTCTGGCGCGGCGTCCCGCTCATCACCGTGCTGTTCATGGCCAGCGTGATGCTGCCGCTGTTTCTGCCGGCCGGCGTCAATTTCGACAAGCTCATGCGTGCCCTGATCGGCGTCACTTTGTTCTCGGCCGCCTATATGGCGGAAGTCATCCGCGGCGGTCTGCAGGCCATCCCGATCGGTCAATACGAGGGCGCGAGCGCGATGGGGCTGAGCTACTGGCCGGCGATGCGCCTCGTCATTCTGCCGCAGGCTTTGAGAGTCGTAATTCCCGGCATCGTCAATTCGTTCATCTCGCTCTTCAAGGATACGAGCCTGGTGCTGATCATCGGCCTGTTCGACCTGCTCGGCATCATCCAGCAGAACTTCGCAGATCCGAATTGGGCGAGCCCGGTGACGCCGGCGACCGGCTTTGCCTTCGCCGCGCTCATCTACTGGACATTCTGTTTCGGAATGTCCCGCTATTCCCTCTTCATCGAAAAGCGCCTGAACACCGGGCACCGCAACTGAGCATGGAGAACGTGACGTCATGAGCCCCACTCAGATCGGAAAGGACCTCGCGGTCGAGCTCGTCAATGTCGGGAAGTGGTTCGGCAGCTTCCACGTGCTGCGAAAAATCAATCTCGAAGTCGCGCGCGGCGAACGCATCGTCATTTGCGGTCCGTCAGGTTCCGGCAAGTCGACCATGATCCGGTGCATCAACCGTCTCGAGAAACATCAGGACGGCCACATTTTCGTCGATGGCGCGGAGCTCACCAGCGACCTCAAGAAGATCGAGGAAGTCCGGCGCGACGTCGGAATGGTGTTCCAGCATTTCAATCTCTTCCCGCATCTCACGATCCTGGAGAACTGCACCCTGGCTCCGATCTGGGTCCGAAAGCTGCCGAAGGCGGATGCCGAAGAAATCGCGATGAAATATCTCAAGCGCGTCAAAATTCCGGAGCAGGCGAACAAATATCCGGGTCAGCTTTCCGGCGGCCAGCAGCAGCGCGTCGCAATCGCCCGCTCTCTCTGCATGAATCCGAAGATCATGCTGTTCGACGAGCCCACCTCGGCTCTCGATCCCGAGATGGTCAAGGAAGTGCTCGACACCATGGTCGGCCTCGCCGAGGAGGGCATGACCATGCTGTGCGTGACGCACGAAATGGGGTTCGCGCGCCAGGTGGCGGATCGCGTGATCTTCATGGACGGAGGACAGATCGTCGAGCAGAACACTCCCAACGAATTCTTCTCGAACCCGCAGCATGAACGCACCCGGATGTTTCTCAGCCAGATCCTTCATTGATCCGGATCCGGCTGCGCATGCGCCGCGCACCTGGCCCTTGACGTTCACCACGGCAGAAGGCTTGCTCGCAGCATGTCGTTGGATCTCTGGTTTGCCTTCGCCGCGGCATCGGCCGTCATGCTCCTCATTCCGGGTCCGACCGCGCTATTGGTCGCGAGCTATGCACTGAGCCATGGGCGCCGTTCGGCGCTGATGACCGTCGCCGGCGTCGCGCTTGGCGATTTTATCGCGCTGACATTGTCGCTTGCGGGCCTCGGAGCACTGCTCGCCGCGTCTGCCGGTCTGTTCACGGTGCTCAAATTCATCGGCGCGGCATATCTGGTCTGGCTCGGGATCAAGCTGTGGCGGGCCGAGGCGAGCCTCGATGAGGCTCCGGCGGATGTGAGCAACGGCCGGATGTTCGGCCATGCCTTGCTCGTCACCGCGTTCAACCCCAAGGCCATCACCTTCTTCGTCGCCTTCGTGCCGCAGTTTCTCGATTCCACGGCACCGCTTCTGCCTCAGATGATCGTCCTGGAGTGCACGTTCCTGGTTCTGTCCGGCCTCAATGCACTGATGTATGCGCTGACCGCGGCGCGTGCCCGACGCGCCATAAGGCGGCCTGAGGTGCTGCGCGTGGCCAACCGGATCGGCGGATCGCTTCTCGTCGGCGCCGGGATCGCCGCGGTCTCGGTTGGGCGCTCGTAGGCAGCCTTAGTTTGTCGACGCTGCCGGTGAGGCGGCAAAGGCGCCGGCCAGAAGAGCTTCCGCGTAATGACAGGCCACAAGGCGTCCGTCGAGCGGACGCAGCGGCGGCCGCACCTGGCGGCATTGTTCCGTAACGCTCGGACACCGCGTCGAGAACACACAGCCGACCGGTGGATTGAACGGCGAGGGGGGCTCTCCCGTCAGGACGATGCGCTCGCGACGCGGCGCGTTGATGTCCGGCGTACTTGCAAGAAGAGCGCGTGTATAGGGGTGCAGCGGCCGCGCGAAGATCGCCTCCTTCGGTCCCTGCTCGAGCGCAATTCCGAGATAGAGCACCAGTACGTCGTGCGCCAGGTGACGCACCACTCCGAGGTCGTGCGAGATGAAGAGATAAGCGAGCCCCATTTCGTGCTGCAGATCCGTCAGCAAGTTCAACACCTGCGCCTGGACCGAGACGTCGAGGGCCGAGACCGGCTCGTCCGCGACGACGATTTTGGGCTCGAGCATCAGCGCTCGGGCGATCGCAATGCGCTGCCGCTGGCCTCCGGAGAACATGTGGGGATAGCGATCCGCGTGCTCGGGCCGCAGGCCAACGCGGGCCAGCATGTCGCTCGCGCGGCGACGCCGTTCGGCGCTGTCGCCGCGCCCGGCCGCGATGAGCGGCTCCTCGAGGATGGCGCCGATCCGCCGGCGCGGGTTGAGCGAGCCGAACGGGTTCTGAAAAATGAACTGCACCTGGCGACGCAGTTCGGCACGCGCGCCTGCGTCGGCCTGACGAACGTCGATGCCGGAGATCGACAGCAGTCCGTCGGTCATGGGATCGATCAAAGCCACCATGCGGCCGAGAGTGGATTTTCCGGAACCGGATTCGCCGACGACCGCGAGCGTTTTGCCCTGTTCGATGTCGAACGACACGCCGCCGACCGCCGTCAGACGGAGCGGCTCGCGCAGGAAGCCGCCGCCGATCCTGAAAATCTGAACGAGATCGCGCGCCGAAACCGCAGTCATGGCGCCGCCTCCACGGCGCCGACCGGGCTGTCGGCAAGGATCTTTGCGTCTCGCAGCGGGTCGCCGAGCGGGTAATGACAGCGCACCTTCCCGTCAGCCCAGGTTCGCAGGTTCGGCTGTTCAGTTCGCGAGTATTGGGTGGCATAGGCGCAGCGGGGGCTGAACAGGCAACCGGCAGGGCGGTCGAAGGCACCCGGCACTATGCCCGGGATCGTCGAGAGCCGCCCGGCGATCGCGCGTTCCGGAAGCGCATTCAGCAGAGCGGCCGTATAGGGGTGTTGCGGCGCGGCAAACAGCGACGCCGCAGGACGCTCTTCCATGACCTGGCCGGCATACATGACGAGCACGCGTTCCGCGGTTTCGGCGATCACGCCCATGCTGTGCGTGATCAGGATGAGGGCCATTCCGCGGTCGCGCTGCAGTGCGAGCAGAAGATCGAGAATCTGGGCCTGGATGGTGACGTCGAGGGCGGTCGTCGGCTCATCGGCGATCAGAAGGCGCGGATTGCATGAGATCGCCATCGCGATCATCACCCTTTGGCTCATCCCGCCCGAGAGCTGATGCGGATAGGCGGAAAGCCGGCTTTCCGGCGCGGTGATGCCGACCTGATCCAGGAGCTCGATCGCGCGGCGTCGCGCGGCCTTGCGATCGTAGCCGAGATGAAGGCGGATCGCTTCCTCCAGTTGGAAGCCGACGGTGAAGCAGGGATTAAGGCTCGTCACGGGATCCTGAAAGATCATCGCGATGTCCTTGCCGATCAGCCTCCGCCGCCGGCGCGGGCTCATGCCGAGGAGGTCCTGTCCGTCGAACAGGAGCCGGTCGGCCGTAACCTCGCCGGGGAACGGCACGAGCCCCATGAGCGCGAGCATGCTGATGCTCTTGCCCGACCCGGATTCGCCGACGACGCCGAACACCTCGCCCTTCTCGAGTTCGAAACTCAGCCCGTCGACCGCCTGCAGGGTCGCGGTCGAGGAGGGGAAGCGGACGCACAGATTGCGGACGTCGAGAAGAGGCATCGCGTTCACCGCTTCAGCTTCGGGTCGAGCGCGTCGCGCAGCCCGTCGCCGATGAGATTGAAGGCCAGGACCGTGATCAGGATCATCAGTCCCGGAAAGGTGACGACCCACCACGCGCGCAGCACGAATTCCCGCGCGTCCGCCAGCATGGTTCCCCATTCCGGCGAAGGCGGCTGTGCCCCGAGGCCGAGAAAGCCGAGCGCCGCGGCATCGAGGATCGCGGTCGAGACGCCGAGCGATGCCTGCACGATCAGCGGGGCGGCGCAGTTCGGCAGCACCTCGCGGAACAGGATGCGCACATTGCCCGATCCGCCGACGCGTGCGGCGGTTACGTAATCGCGCGAAAGCTCCGTGATGACGGCGGCGCGGGTGAGCCGGACATAATGCGGCAGGCTGACGAGCGCGACGGCGATCATCGCATTGGTCAGCCCGGGCCCGAGGATCGCGACGATGACGATGGCGAGCAGCAGGCTCGGCAGCGTCAGCACGATGTCCATCGCTCGCATGATCGCGGTCTCGATCCAGCCAC
>CAWAYQ010000026.1:0-57398 GCA_963786225.1 uncultured Alphaproteobacteria bacterium | reverse complement strand
CGCGATAACGACCGCCGCCGTCGCGGGGGCATTCGCGGCGATAAACGTGGTAAGTTTGTACGTTGAAACGTGGAACGCCGGCTCTCGGTCTGTCCATGTCCAAGCCGCCGCCCGTATCGCGAAGCAGGCGTCGGACGCAGGCGGAGAACGCTTTGGCAAACCCTCCGCCGCGGCGTCGCAGCGCGGACCTCTCGGCGGCCTTACGCCGCCTCAATCAAATCTGGTCCTTCATCGGATAGCGGGCCCACACCTTTATTGAATCCCTTTCTCCGAGCCCTCTTTTCATCCGGTTGGGCCCGTCTTCCCTAACGGGAGCAAAGAACTCGCGGTTACCGATTTTGACTGAATTTCATTGCTGTAGTGACGTTTTTATCGGGGCGTAAATTGAACGGGAGTGGGAAAATCTTCAGCCCCCATGCCAACCTGAAGTCAAGCTGGCGTTTCCGGCCTTCCTTGTGATCCACGTGTGACAGGCTCATGAAACCGTTTAGCCGCCCAACCGTTTCCTTTCGAACGATCTTGGAGGGATCGACCATGACCAAATATCTCGCTTGGGCAGCCTTGGCTGCCCTTGGCTGTGCCGCCTTTGCTCCACCGGCGGCTGCGCAGATAGGTATCGACATTGGAGTCGGCGGCGACCCCTATTATGGCGACCCCTATTATGACGGCCCCTATTATGACGACCGCTACTACGGCGATCGCTATTACGGCGACCCCTACTATCCCGGCGTCCGTGTCTACATTGGCCCCAGTGCTTTTCGTGAGGACTGCTATGACCACCGGTCCGTTCGGTGGATTGATGGCCGCAGATTCGTAAGGACGGTTCGCGTCTGCGAGGACTGACTGCTTCCGAGGGCAAGATGCGATCGCCACCTAAAGGGGGCATAGGTGTGCTGCAAGCGAGGCAGACAGGTCTTTTTTTTGCGTTCGATCGTTGGGTCTCCGCACTCAGTCGAGGTATCGCGTTTCAATGCCCGCTTCCCTCGGGCCGAGATCGGTCGGTGATGTTCACCGACGCTATTCACCGCCGATCGGGGCCTTCGCGGTGCTTGCCATCTTTTGTCGAACCTCATTGATGCGCACCACCATTCCGCACCATCCGGCCATCGTCGCGCCAGCCGTTCATCGACCAAGATCGCGCCGGGGGCTCGTCCCGTCTAAGCGAAGTTCGATTAGGGTGCGGTGTAAGTGAGTGGATCGGCATTACAAAATTGGCCGGCCGCCGGTTACGGCGATCGTTGTTCCTGAAACGTAGCTCGACATCGGATCTGCCAACATAACGTAGGCCGTGGCGAGTTCGACGGGCTGGCCCGGTCGTTTCATCGGAACCTGGCTACCGAATTTCGAGACGGTTTCCTCAGGCATTGTCGAGGGGATCAGCGGGGTCCAAATCGGTCCCGGCGCAACGGCGTTCACTCGAATACCCCGCGGGGCCAGCATCTTTGCGAGGCCGGCGGTGAAGTTCTGAATCGCGCCCTTTGTTGTTGCATAGGCGAGAAGTGTCGGGTTGGGATCGTCCGAATTGATGGATGCCGTGTTGATGATCGAGCCGCCGTCCTTCATGTGCGGCACCGCTGCCTTGGCGAGATAGAACATTGCGTGGATGTTGACACGGAACGTGAGGTCCCACTCGTCGTCGGAGATGTCTTCGATCTCCTGGAATGTCGCCTGATGGGCGGCGTTGTTGACCAGGATATCGATGCCGCCGAGTTCCGAGACCGCCGTCTCAATGATCTTTCGGCAGTGGCCGGCGTCCTGGATGTCGCCGCGGATCAGAACGGATTTGCGGTCGGCTTCCTCGATGAGACGCTGCGTGTCGCGCGCGTCTTCGTCTTCGCTGAGATAGGAGATCAGAACGTCGGCGCCTTCCCGCGCATAGGCCAAAGCGACGGCGCGGCCGATCCCGCTGTCCGCTCCCGTGATGACGGCCTTCATACCTGCGAGACGGTTTGATCCGTGATAGGTGGTCTCGCCGTGATCGGGAACTGGATCCATTTTCTTCGTCAGCCCCGGCATTGGCTGCTGCTGGCTCGGAAAAGGCGGGCGAGGGTGATCGGGCATGAGCTTTCCTCCGGTCAGGAGCGAAAGCCGTTCGGACCGTTGCGGGTTCCGTTCAAATTTTACACGCCAGATTTCCGGAAGGTCGAGACGAAGCGAGGCGCGCCAGGTTCAGGGCCGCGCTCCCGCTCAGCGCTGATGTCCCGGACTACCCGGCCCCGAGGTACGAGTACTTACGTCCAGACCGGGCAGAAGCCGCTCGGCGCCAGTAGCTCCCCGAGAGCAACGACATGAAATTCGGGAGACGAAGTACCCAGCCATGAACGCACGCAGCTCCGGGGGCACCCCAGGCAGCCGCAAGCTTCGTCTCTCCATTTGGCTCCGTATTTGCCGCGACTGGCACGCTTTCGGACAGGGTCGAGCACAACAGTGTTCGTTGTTAACCCGCGTTAAGGATGTGCCATCTCGTCCCGCTAATCTCATCTCAATCAGAGATGGCAAGCCAAGGAACACCAAACGCTTGGTTACGCGAGGGTTTGCCATCGCTTTAACCAAAAGGAATTCCTGATGACCGACAAACTCATCACCCCCCGAGACATGGGGAACACCGATGCCCCCCACGAGACGACAGTTACTCCGGCTGAAGACGTCCGCAGCATTCTCCTTAATCAGATAGCGTGGAGCGCTGTCTTTGCTGGGGTAGTGGCCGCGCTTGCGCTGCACATCATCCTCAATTTGCTGGGCCTGGGCGTTGGCGCCGCAACGATCAATCCCGGGTCGGGCGAAAATCCCGATGCCACCACGTTCTCGATCGGCGCCGGCATCTGGTGGACAGTGTCGGGGATCATTGCCTCCGCCGTCGGCGGCTACATCGCCGGACGCACGAGCGGGAAGCCGAAAGAAAGCACGGCAGCGTTCCACGGGGTCACGGCCTGGGCGACCACCACCCTGGTGATCTTCTATCTGCTCACCACGTCCGTGGGCGCGGTGGTCGGTGGAATCTACAACACTGTGTCCGGTGTGGTCGAACAGACATCGGACGACGCAGCTCAGTCAGCGGCGAATAATCCTAATCCGCTTGGACAGGTGCAGAACAAAATGCGCGAGATGGCCGGACAGGATCCCGCCAATCCCAGCCCCGAAGCGAAACAGAAAGCAGCGCAAGCGGCCGATACGGCTGCAACGGCGGTTTCTACCGGAGGCATTTTTGCAGCCGTAGCGCTCATCCTTGGCGCCATCGCTTCTTGGTTTGGTGGTCGCGCCGGCACCATCGACCCGACGATCACGACCGCCTCGGTTGCCACGCGGCGCCGGTGAAGTGCTTTGCGGGCGGCCTTGGTTGCGATCGAAGCTTTGCTCGGGATAGCGGGTCCGTCTGATCGCAGTTGCTGACGCGGTTCAACCAGCCTGACTGCAAGCAGGCTTGCCGTCGGGGTCGCATTCGTCGCCAAGATTGAGGTATGAGGCATCAAACTGCGCGATTTCGACAAGTGCATTCCAATCGAGCAGGGACACGGTTCGTCCTGTCCACGTTACGACGCCCTTCCCACGGAGCTCTTGCAGCACGCGGTTCAGGTGGACCGGTGACATCCCCAGGGCGTCACTCGTTTCGGCCTGCGTCATCGGCAGTTGAAAACTATGACCATCGGTCAGTTTCACCGCGCGGAGCCGCAGGTAGATCTCGCACATCAGGTGCGCCAGTTGCGCGATAGCGGATAGCCGCACAGTCGAGATCCATTCGCGATGAATGGCGGCGTCGATCAAAGTCAGCAGCCAAAGTTGTCTCGTGAGGCGAGGATAATCTTCGGTAATGCGCTGGAGTTGTTCATGAGGCACGAGAGCAATCGAGCATGCCGTCAGAGCCCCGACGCTGTGGTCCATTCTCTTCAGCAGGAAGCTATGCAGATCGACAAAATCGCCTGGGATGTGGACCGCCGTGATCTGGCGCACGCCGTCATCGAGGATCTTGTATCTTGCGGCGAAGCCGCTCAGCACCAAACAGCTTTCCGTCGGCTTGGATCCCTGTTCGACGATGTCGGAGCCGGCAGCAGCTACCTTGGTGCGCCTGATCGCTTGCTCGAGCACGGATTTTTCATTGTCATTCAATCTACATCGCTGCTCGATCGCCAGGATCAACGGATTGGTCATGCGAGGGCTCTCTTGCGACTTGGCCCCTCGTTGAGCATAGGAAATTTAAGTTCATTTACAACATTGGACCTGCGCTCCGATCGAATGCCCGGATGACGATTGCGCCTGGTCGGGAGGCCGTCCGTGCGGCTGTGCGGGGCAATGCTGGACGACGTGCGTGGGCGGTTTCCAGCGGCGCCAAATGGCGGATCATCGCGCAGGATGAGAGCGAGCGGAACGTCGCCACGGTAAGTGCGTGCGCTCAACGTCATACGTGATCGGTGGGGCCACAACGACGTTACGCCGCTTCAATCAAATCTGGTCGTTCGGGGTCCTGATGACTCCGCTATTCGGGATCGTCGGGAGTGCGACGACCCCTTGGTGTTGGTTCCCTCTCGAAATTCGACGGATTTACGAGTCGCGAACCGCGGTTCGGGCGAGGGGGAGGATCGGCCCGCAACCGCTCAGGAAGACACGGCACCTTGCCTTCTTGAATGGCCACGCGGATGGCTCGGCGCTCGTCGTCGGTGAGATCCAGTGTTTCTCTCATGGCTCTCAAACTAGCGCCGCTGGCGGGAGGCACACTAATCTGGGTTAAAGACGGCGCGCCGCAACGGAGCCGAAAATATCGTCGAATGGGATCCGCAACTGCCGATGCCGACACACGGCACTTCGGCGGCGAGAGCACCCGGGCGATCACGTCACCACAGGAGGAAACCAATGCCGGTAAAAACGATGGACGACCTGTTTCTGAACACTCTCAAGGACGTCCTGAATGCAGAAAAGCAGGTTCTGAGAGCACTTCCGAAGATGGCGGGGAAAACGTCGTCGGCTGAGCTGAAAGAGGCGTTCGACAAACACCGTGTGGAGACCGAGGGCCAGATCGAAAGGATCGAGGGAGTCTTCGAAATGATCGACAAGCGGCCACAGGGAAAGCCTTGCGCGGCGATGGAGGGATTGGTCGAAGAAAGCAAGGAAGCCATGGAAGAGATCGAGGATCCGGAGGTCCTCGATGCGGCACTGCTGTCCGGCGCTCAGGCGGTCGAGCATTACGAGATCGCTCGCTATGGCACCTTGATCGCCTGGGCGAAACAACTCGGTTTGAACGACGCCGCGAATCTGCTCGGGCAAAATCTCGATGAAGAGAAAAAGACCGATCAGCTTCTCACCAAGCTTGCACTTGCGGCGGTAAATCAAAAGGCCGCCTGATCGAATGAGAGCCCGGCGCCCGATCAGCGCCGGGCTTCATTGAGCGCATCCCCCAAAGACGACGGGCTGTGCAACGTTGTTCGCCCTCAGAATGCGCTCATATTTGCATTGACATGCAGCGGATATTCGCGTGCGACGGGCGCGCGATCCTTGAGTTGTCCAATCGGATTCGGGTTTGTAGTAGCCGAACGCGCCGCGTCGTCCGCAGTCTGTTCGGCGACCCCGGAGACGGTGCCGTAAATACCTCCGAAAATTGCGCCGGCCGAACTGGTCAGCATGACGAAGATGACTAAGGTCGTGGTGGCCCAACAAGGAGTGAGGCCGGACGTTCCGGTAAATCGGAAAACGGGACAGCCTGAAAGGCAGGCTGTTAGAGCAGCTTTTCGCTTTTAGGGCGGCGTTTGGGTTTGCGTCCGAGCTTAGCCGCGAGTCCGTCTTTGGCGCCTGTTTCCGCGAGCGTCTGATAAAATGACGCCAACCCGAAGAACATGCGCGGGCTGACGCCGCGAGAAGCCATGTCCGCACAGCGGCGAGCTTCCCGGTATAATTCATTCTGCTTGGGCATTTGCCCCATCCACATCTTTGCGAAGGCGACGGAGCAGTTGTAGACCTATCTCGCGCAGCCGTCATCGGCGGATTGCTTTGTGATTTTGCGCCGCCGGGTCGGGACTCAGTGCCTGGCTCTCGACCTCCGGCGCCCGCCCGGTGCGCCGTGGCGGGCTTTTTTGGTAGTGTCTCAGTTTGAGATTTGAGGCCCTCGCGCCAATTTCTACGGTCTAGTAGAGTGCCTCGGTTGGAGGCTGGACTGTGGGCGACGATGTATTTGATTGAGTGGATTGTGGGTCCGGAGCGCCCAATACCAACCGTAGCGGCCTCGGAGGGCTGCGAGGCGCTGACACTTCAGGAAGCGATGATTGAAGCCGCATCGCTCTTCGAAGCGGCCACCGAGGCCAATTCCAAAATCCAAGGCTATCGTATAACCGGTGAACACGGCCAATCGCTTTACACGTACTGGAAGACAGACGCCCAAGGGACCTAAAGGCGAAGCGCCCCGCCGATGCGATCGGCAGACCGATGACGGCAAAGACCCTGCCGCGCCAAGGGCGGGAAGGCACGGGCTGAGAACATGTCGCCGGAGCGCCGGGCCGAGATTGCCCGGAAGGCCGCGGCGCGCCGCTGGTCAAAAGATTAGTTCGTCTCGTCCGCTGGCTTCGCTGGCATAAGTGGTTCGCACAAGCGGAACTCGGCTTTTTTCAAGCGAATCCAAATGCGTTCGGAGCGCTTTCGCACGGAAACTGGAGCCGTGTTCGGTCGTTTCCTCCCTATATCACAGGGAGAAACCAATGAAAATTTTAGCATCCGCGGTCGCGCTCGCGTTCCTTACGTCCTCGGTCGCCTACGCGCAGACCAGCCCTCCGACTAGCGGAACAAGCCAACAGGAAAAGAAGAAAGAGGGAGCTCCGACCGGCCCTGACGGCAGGCCCATTTCCACGGGCGGCAACAGCAACAGCTCCGGCGATGGCAATTCCACCGGGACTTCGTCCGGATCGAGCGGCTCGGGCGGCGCAGGTTCGGGCGGCAGTGCCGGCGGTGGCGCTGGCGGCGGTGGCGCTGGGGGTGGTGGTGCTGGCGGCGGCAGCGGCGGCGGCGGCAATTGACGTTTCGCGTATCCCGTATTCAGGCCACATGCCAGGCTTCCACCGATCTCCTGCTGTGGCCTTTCCCCGTCCGGATCACCGGGCGGGAATTTTCATTCCGACCTTGCGCAGACCGGCGCGCGTGGATCACCCGAAGACCCTCAATGCAAAGTAACTACGGAAGACGCAGCGGGGCGGTCGTTCCAAGCCGCCCATGGCTTCCCGCCAGGAGCCGCTGTTGGAATGGTTGAAACTTATTTTCCCCATCCGCATTTTTATAACGATGGCGCTTCGCGATGATGAGCCTGCCCTCACAAGGCGGTGCGAACCTGGAAGCAAATATCGACCCTGGCCGTTCCAACGTGACGACGGCGATCCCGCGGGTGCCATCACCTCCTGACCATTCAGCCGCGTCCTGACGGCTTGCCATCCCGGAATCCGTAGAACACGGCGTCTGGCTGGTTTCCGCAAATGGGGACGATATCGGCCGAAGCGAGTTGATCGCCATCGCGCGCCTTTGGAGGGACCATGGAAACGGAAACAGCTATCGGATTTGCGGCAGCATTTTTTACGACTCTCTCGTATCTGCCCCAGGTCTTCAAAGTATGGCGCACGCGGGAGACGGGCGATCTCTCGGTCAAGATGTTGATCGCGCTGGCAGTCGGGCTTTTGCTGTGGATCGCCTACGGGATGTTTCGCGCCGATATTGTGATTGTCGTCGCCAATGCGGTCAGCGTGTCGCTTGTCGGTACGTTGATCGCCTTTAAAGTGCGGGCAATGATATCCTGAACTAGACCTGACACGGAAGGTGCGGTCGCTGTGTCGTCGGCCACCGCCAGCAATTGTATCAAAAGGCCTATGGCGACAAGCGCCAGCAAGGCCCATCCGATCAGCGCCACTCTCCAGTAGGGTCCACGCCTGCCCAGAGCCGTCGACCGATAGAGGAGGAAGATCGAGCTCGCAGCGCTCAATCCAAAAAGACACGCGAGGATGACGATCTGCATGTCCTGCGGGATGAAGCCGGGCATCTCAATCCCTTTCCGCTCGACCGCCACGGGCAAAAAAAGCCGAGGCCGGACGTTCCGGAAAACGGTGTTGGGCCGGAACGGGCGGCCCCGGGCCGCGGCTGGTGGAAGCTTAACGGATCATTAGGCTTAGATTCCATCATCCGACATCGAAACTGCTAATTGTGGCATCCCCGATGGATGAATACCCCGGCAATCGACTATTACCGCGACTGGCAAATTCAAATTGAGCGCGGCCAAGCGTGGACTGCGACGATTGCCACGCCCGATGGTTCGGCTGATATCTGCATCGAGGGTGAAAACGAGACCGAGCTTTTTGCGGCCGCTGTCGAACACATCGACCGGCAGATCATCGATCGCAACGCCCCGGAGGTCTCTCCGGAAGATTAGGGAAAATCCGGATCGACAAGAGTGAGGCCATTGCCTCCAGCCGACGCCTCAGGCGCCCATGCCGCCGTCGATGGTGTGCATCGCGCCGGTGATCATCGCACCGTGCGGCCCCGCGATATAGGCGGTGAGCTCGGCAATCTCATCCGTGCGGATATGGCGCTTGATTGCCATGAAGCCGTGCAGGAGCTCGGCCATCGGTCCGTCAGCCGGGTTCATGTCGCTGTCGGTCGGCCCGGGCTGGATGCTGTTGACGGTAATTCCGCGATCGCCGAAATCGCGCGCGAGCCCGCGGACCATGCCCTGTACCGCCGATTTGGTGAGCGCATAGGCGGCACCGCCCGGAAAAGGCATACGGTCGCCGTTGACCGAGCCGATCACGAGGATGCGGCCATTGTCGGACATCTTGCGCGCGGCCTCGACCGCGGCGTGGTAGGGCGCGCGGACGTTGATGTCTATCATCCGGTCCACGGCGTCGGCCTCGAGCGTCAGCGGATCGCCCACAACGAGCGTGCCTGCATTGATGACGAGTATGTCGAGCGCACCGCGGGACGCGACGGTCTTGATCAGTGCGTCCCGATCGGCGCTGTCGGTGTGGATCGCTTCGGCACCCGTCTCAGCCGCGAGCGCCTCCGCGGCCTCCTTCGATCCGGCATAGGTGAAGCCGACTATGCCGCCGCCCTTCGCGAACCTGCGGACGATCGCCGCGCCGATACCCCGGCTTCCGCCGAGAACGAGGATGTTCTTGCCGGTGAAATCAGCCATTCCCGCACCTTTGCATCAATGTAGCGCGCGATATGGGGTTTCGTTCCAATGGAACCAAACCATCGTGAAAGGATTCAAAATCCCGCCAAGTGGAGTGTTGCGTCATGGCCCGGTCTACGTCCTGGAAGGGGTACCTCAAGCTCTCGCTCGTTTCCTGCGCCGTCGCGATGGCGCCCGCCACCAGCGACACGGGGAAAATCCGTTTCAACAATCTGAACCGCAAGACCGGCAACCGCCTGCGCATGCGGATGATCGACGCCGGGACCGGGGAGGTCGTCGAGACGGAGGATCAGGTGAGGGGCTATCAGACCGGGAAGAACCACTACATCCAGGTGGAGGAGGAGGACCTCGAGGCCATCGCCCTCGAATCCCGCCACACCATCGACATCGACCAGTTCGTGCCCGTCGATCAGCTCGACCGTCTGTACATGGGCGACACCCATTATCTGATGCCGGACGACGAGGTGGCGCTGGAAGCCTTCAGCGTCATCCGCGAGGCCATGGCGCAAAGCAAGGTCGCGGGGATCGCGCGCCTGACAATGAACGACCGCGAACGCTGGGTGGCCGTGCAGCCGCGCGGGCAGGGCATTCTCCTGACGACGATGAAATATCCCTACGAAGTGCGCAGCCAGGACCAGGCGTTCGCCCGCATCGACGACGACAAGCCCGATCCGAAAGCGGTGGCGGTCATGGAAGAGGTCATCGACCTCATGGCGGCGGAATGGAATCCGAAGGAATTCAAAGACCGTTATCAGGAAGCGTTACAGCAACTTCTGAAGGAAAAGCAGAAGGGCCACAAAGTGCAGCCCCTGCGCGTGGGCGGAGCCAAGGTCTCCTCCGGAACCAGGGCCGGCAGCCTCATCGACGCGCTCCGGAAATCGATCGCCGCCGAGAAGCAGGAGGGCAAGAAGCCGAAGGCCGCGAGCAAGACGCGCTCGACGAAGGGCAAGAGCAGGGCCGCGTAAACCTTCGCACGCCACAGGAAACTGCGGGGCCCACAGCTTTCGGCCTGCAATTCTTCGAACGGTACAATTTGGCACTGAGCCGGAACGGCGACCGGTTCGGGGCGTTCGGCTCTGATCCACCAAGGAGGACCGAATGCCCGTGAAAACCATGGACGAACTGTTTTTGAACACCCTCAAGGATGTGTACCACGCCGAAAAGCAGGTCCTGAGGGCACTGCCGAAAATGGTGCGAAAGACAACCTCGCCCGATCTGAAGCAGGCGTTCGACACACATCGTGTCGAGACGGAAGGGCAAATCGAACGGCTTGAGGAAGTGTTCGAGCTGCTTGAGAAAAGAGTGCAGGGTAAGCCTTGTGCGGCGATGGAAGGTCTGGTCGAGGAAAGCAAGGAAGCCATGGAAGAAATCGAGGATCCGCAAGTCCTCGATGCGGCGCTGCTCTCCGATGCACAGGCGGTCGAGCACTACGAGATTGCACGCTACGGCACGCTCATTGCCTGGGCAAAAAAGCTCGGTATGAACGACGCGATGAAGCTGCTGGTTCAGAATCTGGATGAGGAAAAGAAGACCGATCTCGTCCTGACCAAGATCGCGCTTTCGGCCGTGAACCAGAAGGCCGCGTGACGATTGTCCGGACGAAGACCGCAACATGTCCCGGGGCCGCGCAGCGGAGCCCGGGACCCTCAGGATGAGTGCCTTCCTCGTCTCCCGGACAAGCTGCACGAAGTGCAGTGCAGATCCGGGACCCAGGATTGAATCGCGCCGTAGGCGCACTGAATCCATGCTGCGTTGAATGATGAGGCGGCGTCGCCGCCACTTCGCTCCTGAACCCCGAATCTGCACTCAACTCGGCTATAGCCGAGTTGAGCACTCACAATCCTAACTCGGGCATGCCCGAGTTAGGTGCTTCGCGTGGCTTGTCCGGGGTTGGGAGAGGGAGGCCGGCCTCATGGCCGCGACGTGCCTAACAAGGCCCGCCCGGCGCGCAGATCTTCAGTCCCTGGCCGTATGGACTGTTCACGCTCTCGCTGGAGTATGGACTGCCGTACCGGCCGTAGCGATTGTTGATGCTGTCGGCCGAATAGGGGCTGCCATAGCGTCCGTATGGGTTCGAGACGCTGTCCGGGTCATAACGGTTCGCATTGAGATTGCCGAGATATTTGCCCTGGCGGTCGTGGAGCGCCGGGCTGCTGCTGCCGGTGCCGTAGGGATCGCCGTAGTTCTGCGCGAAAGCAGGCGTCGCCGCGCAGGCGGCAAGCGCGGCGAACAAGGCTGTGCGGGGAATGGTGCGCCCGGGCGTGCGATCGCGTCTCTCCATATGCATCTCCCTTGGGCGGGGAAATTCCGGCCCGTTTGCGTTTGGCCGGAGGACTATGTTCTATGTTTGTTCTCATGGCAATGGCTGCCGGGCAGGGTGAGAGCGTGACGGCGTAACGCCTTCCTCGTCTCCCGGACAAGCCACGCGCAGCGTGGTGCAGATCCGGGACCCAGGATTGAATCGCGCCGCAGGCGCACTGAATCTCTGCTGAGTTGATTGTGAGGCGGCTGCGCCGCCACTTCGCTCCTGGACCCCGGATCGGCGCTGCACTGTGTGCAGCTTGTCCGGGGTGCGCTCCGCTTCCCCGCTCCGTCTAAGCCCGCCCGTGATCCTGACGAACCCAGCCGACGACGAGCTGCGCATAGTCCGGGAACAGCAGGTCTTCGTGATCCAGATCCGCCGCCCGCGCGATTTCCGGCAGGCCGTGCATGAACCTGTCATAGCTGGACAGCACCGCGCTCGCGGTCGGCACGGATTTGCGTTTGGATGAAGTCGCCAGAAATGCCCGTACGCATCCGACCATCTCCCGCGCGATGCCGTGGTGCGCCTTGATGTCGACACCGGCGAGGTCCGATATGAAGGTCTGATAGCGATATCGTTCGCTGTCGAGGACCATGCAGCGTTTCTGTTTCTGGGCTTTCTGTCCGAAACGTTTGGCTCCGAGGAAGATGCCGAGTTCGAGCGGCATGTTGAACCGGGGCAGGCCGCTCTCGTCATCCAGCTCCGTTCGCGAGATGTCGTGAATGCCGAACCGGCTCTGCTCGATGATGCGGTAGAGTTTTTCGATCCGCGTCTCGGCGGCGTCATCCACCTCGAGCGCGCAGCGAACCCGAAATCCGCACGCGATCACGCCGAAGACGAGGGCTCTGAACCCTGAAGTGAAATCCGCGTCGAACGGGCAATTGATGAAGACGTCCGAGGACGACATCGAGCCTACTTCAGCGCATGCGACAGGTAATACCGCACGGCGGACTCGGCTTTCTTCTCTGTGATGGTGGCGTGCTTCGTCAACGGCTTCTGGGACAGCGCGGAGCCGGCCGCGAGCTTTCCGGCGCTTCCGCTCCGCACGGTCTTCGATGCCGAGTGACCGGATTTGGTTTTGAGTGCCTTTGTCATGCGTGAAATCTAACACGGATTCGGCGGATAACCAGTCGGAACGCGCTGTTCCGCGAAGCGGCGTTCGCGGAAGGAAGGCCGCAAAATCATCCGAGTGGATGACGCCGGTACCGGTGACGCGCCTTAGGTTCGGCCGCGGCTGAGGGGATTCGTCCTTGTCGCCCCGAACAGGAGAAGCCGATGCGCCGGATTTTGATCGCTGCCGTTACAAGCCTTGCCGCGACGAATGCGGGGGGCGCGGCGGATTTGCCGGTGCTCGTTCCCGAAACAGCAGTGGTGGACGCGGCCGCCTGGGACGCCTTCGTCGCCGCCGGCGCGGGCCATGCATGGTTCGACGACGACAGCAATTTCGGAACGGCGGACGCCGACGATGTGGCCGTCGAGGTGCGGGCAAGCGCTGCCTATGCGCTGTCCGGCGGCATCGGTCTTCAGGGCGATGTCGTTTTCGGGGCCTTTGACCTGGCCGACGAAGACGACGACCGGACCCTGGATATCGCCGGCCACCTGTTCCACAGGGCGCACGACAGTTTCCTCATCGGCGTTTTCGGCCAGTACGGAGATACCGAAACCATTTCCGGGATCTCGCACAACCGGGTCTTTGCCGGTGCGGAGGCCCAGGCAATCCTGGACAAGATCACGCTGTACGCACAAGGAGGCTATCAGGCGCTCGATGGCGGCGACGGCTTTTCGGAAGCCGATATCGAGGGGTTTTTCGGAGTGGGCGAGGTTCGCTTCTTCGCGACGCCGAATTGGAAACTGGAGGTGCGGGGAGGGTACAGCTCGGTCGAGGTGAGCGATAATCCCTTCCTCATCGGTACCAACAATTTTACGCTGAACACGTTCACCGTCGGCGGCGGCACGGAATACCGCGTGGATGAAACCATGCTGAGTGTTTTCCTCGACGCCGATTATCGGCGTGCCGAAACCGAAGATATCGACGCCGGATTCCTCGACGCGGAGCAGGGCGATCTGCGCGTCCTGGCCGGCCTGAAGCTGAACTTCGGCACGCAGACCCTGCTTGAACGCGATCACGGCGGAGCCTCGCTCGATCCCGTGAGGCCCGGCAGTTTCTTCGGACCCGTGCTGATTGATCCATAAGCCGCCGTCGCGGTTTGGATCGAGAGCGGCCGCGCCGCTCCTTCGCTCCCGGACCCCGGACCCGCAACTCAATTCGGCCCAGGCCGGGTTGAGCGTCCAATGCGCCCAACAGCCCTTTGGGTGCTGCGCACAGCGTGTCGGGGGAAAGGGCGTTTCCCTCTCCCCTTGTGAGCTCTCTCTCCACAGGGGGAGAGGTGAAGCGAATTGCGGGATTCTTCCGTCTCCCGGACAAGCCACGCGCAGTGCAGCTCCGATCCGGGCGCTCTTTCCTCTCCCCTTGTGGGAGATGGACGACTCGGCCGGCAGGCCGAGCGAGGTGAGGGGTGTCTTGGCGTCTCGATAGGCGCCGTTACCCCTCACCCCGCTCGAAGCCTGACGGCTTCGAGTCGCCCTCTCCCACAAGGGGAGAGGGTGGCCGCAGGCGCTCTGAATTGCTGCTGGGTTGATTATGAGGCGGCTGGCGCCGCCGCTTCGCTCCCGGACCCCGGATCCACGCTGCACGTCGTGCAGCTTGTCCGGGGTACGGCTAACCCTCGACCGCTTTGACGTCGGCGGCGAGCCGGGGGTCGCTGAGATAGCCGCAGAGGATTTCGAGAGCTTCGTCCTTGCAGTGCTCCCCCTCGAAATGATCGCGCATTACATCCTGCATCGCCTGCCAGGCAGCCGCGATCCGGATTTCCGGCGACTCCTGTAGGG
The DNA here is from genome assembly GCA_963786225.1 of uncultured Alphaproteobacteria bacterium. GTDB lineage: Bacteria > Pseudomonadota > Alphaproteobacteria > Rhizobiales > Methylopilaceae > Flaviflagellibacter. The sequence goes on along the minus strand of CAWAYQ010000026.1, from coordinate 43,059 downwards.
ATGAAAACGGGCGCGGCGGCATATTGGAATTATCGACGACGAGTATGGGCTTCATAAGGCTTGCTCTCACCAACACAACGGGCAGGACGTCTCGATGCCATTTTCGCATCGCATTTGCGGCGGATGTTTGTACAACCTTCACGACAGGAACCGCGTCGCCCGTTTGAGAGGGGCGGGTTGCGGAATATTCTCAGTTTGCCCGACAAAGTTGTGCGATACAATCAACTGCAGGTTGTAAAAATAGGGCATTTTTGAGTTACGAATCCGGCACTTGGGACTGAACCGCGCCATGTTTGATAATGAGGCGGCGCGCCCATCTCGGGCCTGCCCGAGATGGGAATTCGGAGCGCTCAAGTCGGCTATAGCCGACTTGAGTGCAGATTGTCCGGGGAAGGGCAGGTCGGGGAAACTTTCTTGTCCAGGAGCGACTTGCGCGAAGGCGCTCTCTGAATCCTTGAACAACACCCACCCGGCACTCGGGCCGGAGCGGTGTACCTACATCACGACAGGGCTTCCACCGGCGCACACGAGCGCGCGATTTCGCTGACATGGCGATGATCGGTGCCGCAGCAGCCGCCGAGCAAAGTGATGTGCCGGAAGCGTCCGCGCAGGTCGCGGTATTGATGGCCGAGTTCCACCGGGTTTCCGGCGTCGAGCTCCGTCGAGGTTTCGAGTTCGGCGTGGCTGCGGGTGGAGGCGTTGGCCCTGAGCGCGCGAATGCGTTTCGTCCAGTCTTCGCCCGCGACCAGCGCGTCTTCGAAATGCGTCGGGTGCGCGCAATTGATTCCGTAATAGGCCGCCGCCGCATCCGTCGCGCGGTCCGTCCGTTCGACCGCCTGGCGCAAGGTCAGCCCGGACGGCAGCCTGCCGTCGGTCTCCAGCACGAAGGAAATCGTCGACGGCATGCCGGCATCGGCGGCGGCGCGGACAATGCCGACGGCTTCCGGGATATTGTTGATCGTGAACGCCGAGACCATGTCGGCATCGGCGGCGCGGAAGCTCTCGATCTGCGGCCGGTGATAATCGCGCGCCTGGTCGGGCTCCATCAGCGTGTCGGCATGGTAGCCCTCGCCGCGCGGGCCGATCGTGCCGGAGATGACCATCGGGGATTTTTCGTTCTCGAAGGCCTGGCGCATCTCCGCCAGCAGCGAGATGGCGGCGCGGTTCAGCCGGTCGAGCTGCACGGCATCGTAGCCGAGCTTCTTCGCCCAATCCGCGTTGGCGCGCCAGGTCGGCGTGTCCAGGATGAAGCCCGCTCCGCGCTCGACCGCCGTCCGCGCGTGGAGCGCGTAAAACTCGCGCAGGCGCTGCCGGCCGTTGGCGGTCGCAAGCAGAACGAAACTCGCAAAATGGGGAAGCTCCATCCGGTCATGGAATATCAGGCTCGTCTCCAGCCCGCTGCCGGCGAGAAACAGCTTGTCCTCAAGCTGCGGCAGGGCACGTCGGTACTTCGCCATTCATCGGTCTCCACGATAGCCCGCACGCGGCAGGCGTGCGTGGTCGGGGGGCGAGAAATAGAGGGGCGGTGTTTCTGCAGGATTTCCGTGGCGTTACGTGGGCGAAACCGTGGGCGGGGCGTGAAGTGTCGCGCGCAGAACGGCCCGGCGCATGGCGGCTTGCCCCACTCAGGCTTCGACACCGCTCAACCCGGCTAGTGCCGGTTGAGTGGCCGCAAACGCGCAGGGCGTCACTTGTAGTAGACGGGCTGTACCTTGTGGGAAGGATGCTTGTGGCCGTAAGGGTGCTTGTAGCCGTAACGGTGCTTGGTCCGGCCATAGCGAAGCCGATACTCGTCCGCCGGGATATAGACCGGCCGCAATGTCTTGATCAGATAAAAGGATCGGCCATAAAATTCGGGGCCTTTGTAACCCCTCGAGTAGCCGGGCCAGATATACCTGTAGCCGTCCCAGATATAGGGATCGGGATAGGCTCTCAGGCCGCAATAGGTGTCGGGGCAGATTGGGGGAGCGCCGCCGGCGGCGGCGGGGGTGGCGAGAAGACCCGCCCCCATCAAAATCGCGACCTGAAGCGCCAGACCGGGTTTGCGTGACATCGTGATCCTGCCTGCGGAGTTCCCGTCTGCAATGGCATCAGAACGAATTGATCGAGGCGCTTTTGGGTTCCATGGGCCGGCGTTTCATGGACATGATCGCGTCCCCGGCGGGGCGCGCACCACCGCGCATCGTGCGTGGGCACGCGGACGAAAACGCGGAAAACGGCCCCGGGACCCCCGGCCCGGGGGCTCGTTCAGTCCAGTTCGGGCCCCTGGATCTCGAACCGCAACTGCTGTTCGCGTCCGAGTGCGATGACATAGGCGTCCCAGGTCGACCGGCACCACATCTGCGCGAGCGACAGCTCCGTCGTCGTCCGCTCGAGTTCTTCGAGCGCGTCGTCGCTGAGCCTGAACAGCGGATCGATGTTCTTGCTTTCGTCGCGTTCGTCGAAGCTCGCCAGAGCGGACGTCAGCTCGTCCGCGGTGCGTTCGATCTCGCTCTGGGCCCGCGACAGCGCCTTCAGGGCCTCGCCGCGCGTATGCTCCGCCGTCATAAGCTGGCGCATCGCGGTCTCGACGACTTTCGCGCTGGCGCGCCATTCGCGGGTGCGGGCATCGAGCGTTTCACGGGCCGCCGACAAAGCGGGGCGAAGCGGCATGGCGTGGATCGACTGGTCGTTTTCCGCTTTCGCCAGAACGTGTTGGAGATTGGTGCGGCGGACAAAACCCTCGACCTCTTCAGCCCAATCGGGCGAGGGAACTTCCGGAGTGTCAGTGTATGTATCAGTTTGTGGGTACATCAGATCCTCCCTGATTGGGCATACGCGAAACTCAGTGCCCATACGCAACTACAAAGGGTGGCCACAAAAAAATCTTCCACGAAAAATGTGGAAAATCAATCAATTAGATTGAGGTTGTACGATTTCGTCTGAATTAACCTCTGCGCCACGTGTACAGCGAAAACAATGCCCTATACGGGAGGCTTGGCCCTGGGCCGGGCGCGCGCGAATCCGCCCGGGCCCGGCGGGCCTGATGCCCAGGCGATCAGGGCCCGACGCGCTCAGGGCTCGACGACGCCCACATCGGCGTTGAGCCGGGGGTCGTTGAGATAGCCATAGAGGATGTCGAGTGCTTCCTGGTCGCTGAGCCCGCCTTCCGCATGATCAAGGATCACGTCCTGCATGGCGCGCCACGCCGCCGTGATCCTGACTAGGGGGGTCTCCTCGGACGATCGGGGAGGGCACGGCAAGGCACCGGAGTTGTCGACCACAAGTCTGGGTTTCATGACGCATACGCTCACAAACGCAACACTACCAGGCATTGTAATCCGCTTTTACTCAATGTGGAAAGATGCGGCCTCCAAACTCCAGTGGATCGGTGCGCCGGACCGCCGGAAGGTGGCCCGGCCGTCTCCCGGACCGAAGGCAGCCGCGCGGGCCTACCGACCCTGTCGTTGGGGGGCGCAATGCGGCCTGACGGAACCATGTATGGACATGTCGGCAGTGCCGCACGATCGGATCGGCGGCCCGGCATTCGTCGTGACTCCCAGAGGGGTGCCGGAGGGGCGTATGTCTCGGGGCGCACGAAGAGCTTTTGTGATGGGGCGGTCACGGGGGCCCGGGCCGGGCTTGCCGCGGATACTTCGAGACGCCGCCTTCGGCGCCCCCTCAGGATGAGGCCGTCAGCGCACCCGAAACTGAACCATCCGCCCGTCCAATGGTTGTCCCCCTAGGCAAGCCTGGAGGACACATGAGCACCACGATCCAGATGAGTTGCGAGAACGGCCACACCGCGACCTTCGTCCTCGCCAAGGTCAACATCACCTCGATGCAGAGCGAGGAGATCCACGCCGACGATCCGTGCCCGCAATGCGGCGGCAAACTGTGCGTGCCGGCCGGCCGGTTCGAGCTCAACGCGGACGGGCTCCTTGCCCGCGTCGAAGAGCGCGATCCGGAAACATCCGTCGAGCCCCCGGCGAACCCGGTCGGGATGGGTGTTCACTGAGAAGAGGCGTCGCGGCGCGCGCTCCATTTTGCCTCTCCCACTGAACTCGGGTGTTCCCGAGTTCAGCTCTCTAGATGGCCAAGTCGGGTGAACCCGACTTGGCTGGGAGAGGGCCCTTCACGCCGGCCGCATGAACGACAACCCCGCCCGGAGACCGGGCGGGGTGACAATCGAGGATCGGAGCCGGCGGTAAGCCCGGGGAGACTTACTTATTCGAATTGCCCGAGCCGAGGGGTGGGTTTCCCCACGGAAAGCCCAGGGCGCCGTCCCTTTTGATAAAGTCCTCGCTCCTCTGGTTAGTCGGGTCGTAAACTTGCGGACCGCCGTACGCGGGATCGTACATGGGGGCGACTTCGGTGGCCGAACGGCCGGTGCGGAGCGGAGCTTCATAAGTCGGGCAATTCAGGTCGCCGGGCATGCACGCGGGACCGGGCGACATGTACGCTTGGGCGAAAGCTGAAGGCGCCGCAAGAATGCCGACAGTCAGAAACGAAGCGAACAGTTTCATTATCCATCTCCGGGGGTTGTAACAACTCTGAGAGGAACGGCCCGCGGAGCACCCGGTTCCTCCGCTGGTTCCGTTCTCACAGGCTGAATGGGGATCAACACTTTGTGAGCTTTCACGCCCGGGGAAGGTGGCGCGACACTTTATTACAATTGTTACATGCGGACACCGCAGTGCCGGTTCGGTGATGTATGTACATATCGAGGACTCGTGTGGGAGAGCCGCGCCACTCAACCTCACGTGGGAAGCCTGGCGGCCACAACGCTGCATCCCCGCAACCGGCTGGCCACAAACGCATTCCGGTTACCTCGGGCAGATCGGTGCGTCGTATACGGTGGCGGAAAATCTCGTCGTCGGCGGCGCGCTCGGCTTCGGCGGCTTCACCACCGACATGGCCGGGTAGGGTACAGCCGCGCGTTCTGACCTAACCTCTCGAGAGGTCGAGTCACGCGGTACGCGTGACCGGGAGAGGGGTAAAAGCCCGGAGGAAACACATCGCATCCCTAACTCGCTTGCCCTCACCCAACTCGGCTATAGCCGAGTTGAGCATTTGGAGCGCCGAACTCGGGTAGACCCGAGTTCGGTGGCGAGCCGACCCTCTCCCGAGCGAAGTCGGGTCTACCCGACTTCGCCACTAGAAGCTGAACTCGGAAACATCCGAGTTCAGTGCAGGAGAGGGGGGAACGAGGCGGCAATCCCGTCATCCGCGCTTCGCGGCGCCGGCCACGACCGCCTCGAGATCCGCCAGCGAATACGGCTTGGACAATCTCGGCACGCCCGACGCCGCCTCCTCTTCGAGGTCGGCGTAGCCGGTGGCCAGAACGACGCGTACGGACGGCGCGCGCGCCCTCAGTTCGGCCACGAGCTGCGCGCCCGTCATACCCGGCATTGCGTGATCCGTCACCACCAGGTCGAACGCATTGTCCGCAAACAGATCCAGCGCCTGCTCGCCGGATGAGGCCGACATGACCCGGTGGCCGAGGTCTTCGAGCATCGCGGCCGTGCTCATGCCGACAATGGCGTCGTCGTCGACCACCAGGATGGCGAGTGAACGCGGCGCGAGGGCGTCCGGCTGCGTGCCGGCGGCCGGCCGCGCCGCCGCTTGTTGCAGCGGCGAGGCGGCGAGGGCGGGCAGCCAGATCTCGGCGGTCGTGCCCTTGCCGGGCACGCTCCGGAGCGCAAGCGTTCCGCCGGACTGCAAGGCGAAGCCGTGCACCATGGACAGGCCGAGACCCGTGCCCTTGCCGAGTTCCTTCGTCGTGAAGAACGGCTCGGCCGCCTTCTTGAGCGTGGCCTCGTCCATGCCGTGGCCGGTATCGGTCACCGACAGGCGTACATAAGGTCCGGGCTTCAGCCCCAGTTCGCCCCTGACCCAATTGTCCTCGCGGGCGGCGACGACGATCTCGCCCTGGCCGTTCATCGCATCCCGCGCATTCAGCGCGAGATTGAGCAGGGCCGATTCGAGCTGGTTCGGATCGGCATGGACATCGGAGAGGTGAGGGGCGATGCGGAACTCCACCGCGATCGTCGGGCCGAGCGAACGTTCCAGCAGGTCCGCCATGCCCGAGATCAGCCCGGGAACGTCAATACGTTCCGATTTCAGATCCTGCCGGCGCGCGAAGGCCAGCAATCTTTTCGTCAGCGAGCTTCCGCGGTTTGCGCCCTCCAGCGCGATGTCCACGAGCCGCAGCAGTTTCGTGTCTCCAGGCATCTTCTTGCGCAGGAGTTCGAGGCTGCCGACGACGGCCGTCAGCAGATTGTTGAAGTCGTGCGCCACGCCGCCGGTCAGATTGCCGATCGCCTCCATTTTCAGGGCCTGCTGCAACGCCTGCTCGGCCTTGACGCGGGCCGTCGTCTCGACGGCCTCGGGCACCAGAGCGATGACCTCGCCGAGATCGTTCTTCACGGGCCGGATCGAAAAATCATAGGAGCGGCGGCCGGTCGGCAGGTTGAGCGCCATCGACACGCCGGCGGTGCCGCCGGCGGCGACCTGGGCGACGGCGTCCCGGACGGCCTCGGGCATTCCGGGCGTGCCGGTGAACCAGGGCGTCTCCCAGTACAATCGTCCGACGACGTCTTCGAGCCGGGCGTTGATGGCCGCGAGCGCGGTCGCGTTTGTATAGACGATGCGTCCCTCGATGGTGAGAAGACCCTGGTTCTGATGCGAGGTCTCCAGCACCGTGCGGATGCTCCTTTCGCTCTGCACCAGAGCGGCGGTGCGCTGCGCCACCTTGGCCTCCAGCTCTTCGCGGAAGCGCTGTTCGCCCTGACGCGCCTCGGCTTCCGAGCGCACGCGTTCGATATGCGCCCAGGACCGTTCGGTCACCTCGGCGAGCAGCGCGAGTTCGCCCACCGTCCAGGTGCGCGGCACCTTGTCGTGGACCGCCATGAGCGCGGTGAGGCGGCCGTCCTTGACCAGCGGCATGCAGATCGTGGCGGCGATGCCGAAGCTCTGGAACGCCTCCGCTTCGTGCGGCGGGAGCTCGTTGAGATTGTCGTTGATGACGAGAGGCTGGCCGGCGCCGAGGTTTCTGACCGCGCGCGCGCCGAAATCGGAAAGACGGTAATGGCCGACGACGCTGTCCAATCCCGGCGCGGTCCAGTCGCCGCGTACCGTGCATCCATCCTGGTCCTCGTCCATGTCGGCGTACGCGCAGCGTGAGACGCCGAGATGCTCGCCCAGCATGCGCATGGTCTTGGCGAGCACGGCGTCCGCGTCGGTGCTGGCGGCCGCGGCCTTTCCCAAAGTGTCGAGAAAGAGCAGGCGGGCTTCCGCTTCCCGGAGCTGCTTCTCGGCCAGGACGCGGTCCGTCGTCTCCCTGACGAAGGCGATGACGCCGGCGGGTGAGCCGCTCTCGTCGAGAACGGGCGAATAATCGAGGTTCATCCAGACCTGCTCCGCCCGGCCTTTGCGGTGGAGCGTCAGTTCCTGGTCGCGGTAGGACAGCGAACCGCCGCCGAGCGCCACCTTCATGACATTGTCGTTGAAGTCCGCGACTTCGGGCCAGCCCTTGCGCACCTCGCTTCCCAGCAAAGCGGGATGGCGGCTTCCGGCGAAACCGGAATAGGCATGGTTGTAGATCATGATCCCGTCCGGGCCCCAGAGCAGGACGATTGGGATCGGCGAGCTCAGGAGCGTGCCGGTGATGGTCTTGAGGCTTTGCGGCCATCCGGATATCGGGCCGAGCGGGGTTTTCGACCAGTCGAACCCGCGGATCAGGTCCCCGAGTTCGCCGCTGCCGTTCAGAAACCGGAATGCCCCCGCATGAGCGTCGGAAGTGCTCAAACGCCCTCCTGAAAATGCGCGATTGCTGTCGATCGCCCCGTACTGCGCCGTCATGATAACCGCCGACGCGCGCTTTGGTTCAGTCGCAGCATCCGGCTAACCCTGCGGCCGGGATTACCGCGTGCATCGGTCGCATCCGGCCACCTTGTGCTGTATGCTGGCCTGAACAGGAGAACCGAAGTGCAGGACGAGATTACCTTTGAGGTGGAAACCGAGATCGCAACCGAGGTCAATCAGCGCCGCTATCGCTGGCGCCTGAAGGGCCGCGACGAGAACGACCGGCCATCCCCCGAAAGCTTTGCTACGCGCCGCGAGGCCATGCAGGCCGGCCAGATTGCCCTGGAACGGGCGCGGGAGCGCGGACGGATCGGGCGGTAAGGGCCTCCTTTCCTCTCCCACTGAACTCGGGTGTTCCCGAGTTCAGCACTTTGAATGGCTAAGTCGGGTAAACCCGACTTAGCTCGGGAGAGGACGACTCGGCCACCGAACTCGGGTCTACCCGAGTTCGGCTTGTGAGTGCTCAACTCGGCTGGAGCCGAGTTGAGTGCCGAGCGAGGTGAGGGGTAGCTGCCCCTCGATAAGCTGCTTACCCCTCACCCCGCTCGAAGTCTGACGGCTTCGAGTCGCCCTCTCCCACAAGGGGAGAGGGTAGGGCGCCGTTGACGCTCCCCCATATATCGATTATTCCCGATATATGGAATCAGAAGCCATTTCCGCTCTCTCCGCGCTGGCGCAGCGCACCCGTCTGGATGCGTTCCGGCTCCTCGTGCGCCACGAACCGGCGGGCCTGCCGGCCGGCGAGATCGCGGCGTCTCTCGCTGTGCCGCAGAACACCCTGTCGGGCCATCTCGCCATTCTTGCGCAGGCCGGGCTCGTCACCTCCGAGCGGCGCAGCCGCGTCATCGTCTACCGGGCCAATCTGGCCCGCCTCGGCGCCGTGGTCGGCTTTCTCCTGAAGGATTGCTGCGGCGGCCGCACCGAGATCTGCGCGCCGCTGGTCGCCGATCTGTCGTCCCTGAGCTGCGAGACCTGCTGATGCAGCTGTTCAACGTCCTCTTCCTGTGCACAGCCAATTCCGCGCGCTCCATTATTGCCGAAAGCGTGCTGCGCAAGGACGGGGCGGGGCGTTTCAACGCGTTTTCGGCGGGCAGCACGCCCGGCGGCACCGTGAACCCGCTCGCAATCAAGGTGCTCGAGAGCATGGGCTACCCGGTCGACGGGATGCGCTCGAAAGACTGGAACGAGTTCGCGGCGCCCGGCGCTCCGCACATGCACTTCGTATTTACGGTCTGCGACAATGCCGCGGGCGAAGCCTGCCCGATATGGCCGGGCCAGCCCATGACGGCGCATTGGGGCATCACCGATCCCGCATCCGTCACGGGCAAGGAGCTCGTGCGCGAAGCCGCGTTCGTGACCGCCTTCAAACAAATGCAGACGCGCATTTCGCTGTTCACGGCCCTTCCGCTCGCAAGCCTCGACCGCATGTCGCTGCGCGCCCAGCTCAAGAAAATCGGCGCAAGCGCCGGGGCAACCGATCTTGCCTCCCGGCAGAAAGATCCGGCGTGAGCACTTTCGAACGCTACCTCACCCTCTGGGTGGCTTTGTGCATTGTCGCGGGCATCGCCCTCGGCTGGCTTCTGCCGGATGTCTTCGCAATCATCGCGGCGGCCGAGATCGCCAAGGTCAATATCCCGGTCGCTCTCCTGATCTGGGCGATGATCGTGCCCATGCTGCTCAAGATCGATCTCGGCGCGCTCGGTGAGGTTCGCAGGCACTGGCGCGGCGTGGGCGTGACGCTTTTCGTCAACTGGGCGGTGAAGCCGTTCTCGATGCTGGCGCTCGGCACGTTCTTCATCGGTTATCTGTTCGCGCCGCTTCTGCCGGCCGACCAGATTTCGTCCTACATCGCGGGGCTGATCCTGCTCGCGGCGGCGCCGTGCACCGCGATGGTGTTCGTGTGGTCGAACCTCTGCGACGGCGAACCGCACTACACGCTGAGCCAGGTCGCGCTGAACGATGTGATCATGGTGTTCGCCTTCGCGCCGCTTGTCGGCCTTCTGCTCGGCGTCGCCTCGATCTCGGTTCCGTGGGACACGCTGCTGATATCGGTCGGGCTCTACATCGTCGTCCCGGTGATCGCGTCCCAGCTCTGGCGCCGCGCGCTTCTCGCGAACGGCGGCACGCATGCGTTCGACGCTGTGCTGGCGGGCCTGCAGCCGGTCTCGCTCATGGCTCTGCTCGCGACGCTCGTTCTGCTCTTCGCGTTCCAGGGCGAACAGATCCTGGCGCAACCGTTCGTCATCCTGCTGCTCGCGGTGCCGATCCTCGTCCAGGTCTATTTCAATGCGGGGATCGCTTATTGGCTCAGCCGCAGGTTCGGCGTCGCCTGGTGCGTTGCCGCGCCCGCCGCCCTGATCGGCGCCTCGAACTTTTTCGAACTTGCCGTCGCCGCCGCCATCAGCCTGTTCGGCCTGAACTCCGGCGCGGCGCTCGCGACCGTGGTCGGCGTCCTGATCGAGGTTCCGGTCATGCTCCACGTCGTGCGCATCGCAAAATCCTCGCGCGGCTGGTATGAACGCGGTGCGGCGCCGGTGGCGCCGGTGGCGGAGTCGGAAGCGCGATGAACGTCGTCATCTTCCACAATCCCGAATGCGGTACCTCGCGCAACACGCTCGCTTTTCTCCGCGCCGCGGGGATCGAGCCCCGCGTGGTCGAATATCTCGAAACGCCGCCGAGCCGCGACGAGCTTCGCGCCATGATCTCACAGGCGGGGATGAAGGTGCGCGACGCGATCCGCGAAAAGGGCACGCCCTATGCCGAGCTTGGGCTGGGCGATCCCGCACTGACGGACGATCAGCTGCTCGACGCCATGATGAAGGACCCGATCCTCATCAACCGGCCTTTCGTCGTGACCGATCTCGGGGTTGGTCTGTGCCGTCCGTCGGACATGGTGCTGGACCTTTTGCCTCCGGAGACGCGTGCCGATTTCCGCAAGGAAAACGGCTCGCCCATGCTGCGCAGCCATCGCGTCGGGCTTGAGGATGTCGCGGCCCGTTTGGAAGCCGCAGGCCTTCCGGTCGGTAGTACGGACAGCGCCCAAACCCATTTCTTCCATTTTCTGGGGCTGGACGGCGCCGGGATCGGGGTAGGGGGATTTGAGCTGTACGGCACCGACGCTCTGCTCAGGTCCGTGCTTGTCGAGCCCTCCCGGCGCCGCAAGGGCGTGGGATCAAGTCTGATCCAGATACTTATGCGCAGGGCCCACGACGCCGGCGCCCGATCCGCCTATGTGCTGACGACGGACTTAGTGCGCTTCTTCGAAGGCGAAGGGTTCAAACCCATCGACCGCACGGACCTGCCGGATGATATCGCGGGTACCGAACAGGTCACCGCGCTGTGCCCGTCCAACGCACATGTCATGACGCGACGGATTTCACTGTGAGCCTTGCGGACCTTCCGAACATCTGGGATGCGGCGTGGGAAATTCCCGACCGGGAGCGTCTCGCCGCGTCCGGTTCCTCCCACAGACCGCGCATTCTTCTTCTGTACGGATCGCTGCGCGAACGCTCCTATAGCCGCTTCCTGACGCGGGAAGCCGCGCGCTTGCTCGAACAGTTCGGCGCGGAAGCCCGCATCTTCGATCCAGCCGGATTGCCGATGCCCGACGCCACGTCCGCCGATCACGCCAAAGTGCAGGAGTTGCGCGAGCTGTCGCTCTGGTCCGAAGGCCAGGTCTGGTGCAGCCCCGAGCGCCACGGCTCGATGAGCGCCGTCATGAAGGCCCAGATCGACTGGATTCCCCTGGCCGTCGGGTCGGTCCGGCCGACGCAGGGACGCACGCTCGCGGTTATGCAGGTGTCCGGCGGCTCGCAGAGCTTCAACGCGGTCAACCAGCTTCGCGTGCTCGGCCGCTGGATGCGCATGATAACGATCCCCAACCAGTCTTCCGTGGCGAAGGCCTTTGAACAGTTCGACGATGCGGGGCGGATGAAGCCGTCGGCGTTTTACGACCGCGTCGTAGACGTCATGGAGGAATTGGTGAAGTTCACGCTCCTGACGCGCGATGTGTCCGGATATCTGACCAGCCGCTACAGCGAGCGCCGAGAGGACGCGGCTAAACTGGAAGCCCGGGTGGGGTTGAAGTCGATCTGATGCATTCGAGTTCAGGGATTCCGAAAGGTCTGGCGCGGGCGCGGATTCTTGTTCCGCTGGGTTTCCATCAGATCCTGGCCTGGGGCACGACCTATTATCTTCTCACCGTCCTTGCCGGGCCGATCGCCCGCGACACCGGCTGGCCGCTGACCTGGGTTACGGCGGGATTTTCCGTCGGCCTCGTCTCGTCGGGCATGGTGTCGCCCATGGTCGGGCGGGCGATCGTCCGGTTCGGCGGATCGCGGGTGCTCGCGACGGGGTCTCTGCTTCTCGCGGCAGGCCTGACCGGCCTCGCGCTCGCGCCCAATCTGCCGCTCTATCTTCTGGCCTGGGTGGTTCTGGGTTTCGGCATGGGCGGGGCGCTCTACGACGCGGCGTTCTCGACGCTCGGGAGTATTTACGGCGCCTCGGCCCGGAGCGCGATTACGACGCTCACTCTGTTCGGCGGCTTCGCCAGCACCGTGTGCTGGCCGCTCTCGGCGCTGCTTGTCGAGACGATAGGGTGGCGCGGGGCGTGCCTTTCCTATGCCGCCGCCCATCTCGTCTATTCGGTGCCCGTCCTTCTTCTGGCACTGCCGCGGCATCCCACGGTTCTCAAACCCGCCCACGCCCCCGATGCGGCGCCGCCGCCCGGACACGCGCCGCCGAGGCGGGGATCGATGCTTCTTCTGACGCTGATTTTCATAGGCGGCAGCGCCGTCTTCTCCATCATGTCCATACATCTGCTCACCTTCCTGCAGGCGCTCGGCCTGCCGCTCGCGGCGGCGGTGGCCCTGGGGGCGTTGATCGGGCCGTCGCAGGTCGGCGCCCGGGTGATCGAGATCCTTCTCGGCCGGCACTATCATCCGGTCTGGACGCTGATGACCTCGGCGTTTCTCGTCTGCCTCGGCATCGCTCTGCTGTTCTCGGGGTTTTTGCTGCCCGCCGCGTGTCTCGTCCTGTACGGGGCGGGGAACGGCATCTGGTCGATCGCACGCGGCACGGTTCCTCTCGCTCTCTTCGGCCCGGCGGATTTTCCGCGCATCCTGGGCGCGCTCGCCAAGGCGGCGTTCCTGTCCCAGGCGGCGGCGCCGCTTCTGGGCGCCCTGGCGATCACGCATTTCGGCGAGAACGCGACCGTGCTGGGCCTCGCCGCGCTCGCCTTCCTGAACCTCGGCCTGGTCGCGCTTCTGGTGGCGATGACCGTTCGCCACGGTCAAGGCGCGCCGGCGTAGAAGAACGCCGGTCCCTTCCGGCACACGTTGGTGCTTCGGAAGCTGGAGCAGTTGCGGGCGCCGCCGCGGGTCGTTTCCTAGCGGGGGATTACTGAGGAGAGGTTCGGCGTATGTCCCGGGGCTGCGAAGCAGAGCCCGGGACCCATACTCCGCGGCGTCAGTCATAGAGCCGAGAGTTCACGGCGTATGGGTCCCGGGCTCGACGCTTCGCGTCGCCCCGGGACATACGCCATCACCCCAGCCCGCGCACCGTCCGGAAGAAGCGTCCGTACAAAGCGCAGGCGTAAAGGACCGAGAACAGGCCGATCGCGCCGTTGAAGGCGCCGATCGTGAGTTCCGCGCCGAGGCTCAACTGCTGCAGCGTTCCATAAAACGTGCCGACGACAAGATAGGCGACGAGGCCGGAGAGGATCATGAGCGGAACGAAGATGACGAGCGAACAGATGCCGGTGAGCAGGAAGTGCCAGACATAGCCTTTCGTCTCGCGGAAACTTCGCCGCAGCAGAGGCGCGGCCTCGTCGAGCGCGAGCGCCGGCAAGAGTGTCGTGAGCCGAAACGCCAGCCATGCGGCGGGGATCAGGAGAACAACGGCCCAATGCGTGACCGAAATGGCGTCTCCGAACGTCAGGGTGATCGCTGTAAGAATTCCAAACACCAGAGCCACGCACACGATGGCAGCCACGACCAGGGCGGCCATCCAGCCGAGCATCCGGAAAACCAGGCGCGGGGTGAGGTCGGCAGTTCCCCCGCATAAGTGCGCAGAAGCGGAATGTTGAGCGCGACAATGGCGACGAAGGAGACAAGCAGCAGGACCGAGATGCCGAGGATTTCCGACTCCGTCGTCCCCGGTCTTTCCAGGCGCTCGCTGACCACCCCCTGAAACACATAGACTGCGAACAGGAGCGCGCAGATTCCGGGAAACAGGCCGATGGCTCGAACTGCGTCCGCCGTCGCGCCCATCGCGGTCTTCCAGCTGCTGATTGATGATGTGCCCATTTTTCATTCCCCCCTTGCCGTGGAGGGAAGAGTTTCACGCGGCCGGAATTTCGGCCGCCAATTCATGGGGTTTCGAGGCGGTCCGAACCAAGTCGGGTTTACCCGACTTGGCCATCAAGGTGCTGAACTCGGGAACACCCGAGTTCAGGTGGGAGAGGACGACTCGGCCGCCCGAACTCGGGTGTTCCCGAGTTCGGCGCTTTGATGCTCAACTCGGCTAGAGCCGAGTTGAGTGCCGAGCGAGGTGAGGGGTGTCTTGGCCTCTCGATTAGCGCTGTTACCCCTCACCCCGCTCGACGCCTTCCGGCGTCGAGTTGCCCTCTCCCACAAGGGGAGAGGGTGGCCGCGATCAATCCCTGTCCCGGACCCGGTGGTAGGTCCGCTCGACCTCGTCGACGGCCCCCACATTGAAGCTCTCCAGCACCGCCGCGATGGTCACGGCCACGGGCCTCCGGTGCTTGCGCGCCTCCGCTTCGATGTCCTTGTGCACTTTCCTCACGACGTCGCCGATATAGGACGTCCCGTTCATCCAGACATCGACGACCAGTCGGGGACCTTCCTCGCGCACGCTGAAGCGCATGATTGCGTTGCGGGCCTGTAGCTTACGCAGGATGTCTTCCATCAGGTTCTCCCTGGAAGGAGAACATCATTCGGCGGGGTGGGTTCCTGCTGTCGGCGAAACGGGCAGGCGTCGCCGACGGCGGCCACGCCCCGGTCTTACCCGAGCGCGAACGCGCCATGGCTGTGCCGCAAGGTCAGGATCTCGACCTCGTGGGGCAGTTCCAGCAGGAATTCCGCGTCGCGGGGCAGGTGGTGGATCCTTGCCGGGTTGCCGCCGGTGAACGAGCTCATCGCCTCCACGCTCGGCCAGTATGAGATCGTCATGAACTCGGTCTCGGCCGGGCCGTCCCTGCGGAATGTCTGTACGGCGAGCGCCTTCTCGATCAAGGGCACGACGCCCTCGCTGTAATTGTAGGCCTCATACTCGTCGGCCCGTGCCCGCGACGTCCGTCCGCGCCAGATCCGGGCGATGCGGGGCGGGGCCGTCATGGCAGAAGATCCTCGATGCGCACGGGCAAATCACGGATGCGGATCCCGGTGGCGTGATAGACCGCATTGGTGATGGCGGCGGCCGTACCGACATTGGCCAGTTCGCCGATCCCTTTGACGCCGACCGGGTTGACCTCGTTGTCCTGCTCCGAAACCATGATGATTTCGACGTCCCGGATATCGGCGTTCACGGGAACGAGATATTCCGCGATGTTGTCGTTGACGTAACGCGCGCGCTTTTCGTCGATCTCGGTTTCCTCGTGCAGCGCCGAGGATATGCCCCAGATCATGCCGCCCATCAGCTGGCTGCGCGCCGTGCGGGTGTTCATGATGCGGCCGGCCGCGAACGCGCCGACCGCGCGCGGGCAGCGCACCTCGCATGTGCGTTCGTTGACGCGCACCTCGACGAACTCGGCGCCCATCGCATACATCAATTTCTTGCCGTACGAGCCGCCGGTCAAAGTGGGCACGCCCTTGTTGAGCTTCTCCATGGAATCGGAGGGGGCGCCTTCGGGGATGAACTCCGCATATTCCTCGATCTGGTTCTGGCCGAGCCGGCGGAACACCGCCGACAGATCGGCGGCGCGCCCGTCATCGACGACGGCGCGACCTTCGAAGAGCTTGATCTGGTCGTCCGGCACACCGGCAAGAGGCGCATCCTTGCCGGTGGCCGCGCCCTGGATCAGCTTGCGCCGGATCTGGCTGCATCCCATCAGCACGGCCGAGCAAATGCTTGCCGTGGTCGCGGAGCCGCCGGCGACCACGCCCGCGGGCAGGGACGTATCGCCGAGTTCGACCCGGACATTTTCGACCGGCACGCCGAGCTCGTTCGCGGCCATCTGGCCGATGACGGTGTACGCACCGGTTCCAAGGTCGTGGGCGGCCGTCTGGACGAGAATCTTTCCATCGGCATAGAGCCGGATGCGCACCGCGGACGTCCCGGTAAGCGTCGGAAAGAGCGCCGTCGCGCAGCCCCAGCCGATCAGCCAGTCGCCTTCGCGCATCGAGCGCGGTTCGGGCGTGCGCTTCTCCCAGCCGAACGCCTTGGCGGCCTCGTCGTAGCAGGTCATCAGCGACCGGCTCGACCACTCCTTGCCGAAGCTGTCCGTCATCGCGTCGTTCTTCCGGCGCAGTTCGACCGGGTCCATGTTCAGCGCGATCGCCAGTTCGTCCATCGCGCTTTCCAGCGCATAGACGTAAGGCATGACCGGCGGGGAGCGCATGAAGCCGGGCGTGTTGCGGTCGGCGTGGACCACGCCGACGGCGGTCTTCACCGCGCCGAACGAATAGAGGTGGGCCGTCTCTTCCGTGCCGTTCACCGAAAAGGTGTCCGGACGCGAGGTCAGTTCGAAGCCTTCATGTGCATAGGCCCTGATGCGGCCGTCGAACTCGGCCGCGAGTTTGACCGTCTGGCGCGTCTCCGCGCGATAGGTCGCGGTGGTGTAGCCCTGGTCGCGTGTGGCGACGAGCTTGACCGGCCGCCCGATCCTGCGCGCCGCAAGGGCAACAAGGCCGGTGCGGGGCGTGTGCCCCTTTGCGCCGAACGCCCCGCCGATGAAATGGCTGACGACGTCGATCTGCGCCGGGTCGACGCCGATCCGCTCGGCCAGCGAGTTCTTCATTCCGTATACGAACTGGCTCGGCTCGTGCACGGTCAGGCGGTCGCCGTCCCAGGCACAGGTCGTCGTATACAGTTCCATCGCGTTGTGATGCTGCGTCGGCGTGTAATACGACGCCTCGATCTTGACCGGAGCCGCGCGGAACTCGGCGTCCGCGTCGCCGGTCGCGGCGCCCGCGATCAGGCCCCCATCGCTGATCTCCTCGCCGGGCGAACCGAACGTCGCGGTCGGGGTCTCCTCGGCATAATCGATCTTCAGCCGGTAGGCGGCCTCGCGGGCGTCCTCGAACGTTTCGGCGACCGTCATGGCGACGATCTGGCCGTCATGGAAAATCTCGGGACCGAAGCCCTGCATCGAGGTCGAGAGGAAAAAGCCCCCGCCGAAGTCCACCTCCTTGAGGGAGCCGGTGTTCTCATGGGTGAAGATGTCGATCAGGCCGGGGATCGTGCGCGCGTCCGTGTCGTCCAGCCCGGTGATACGGCCCTTGGCGATCGCGCTCGTGACGAGAAATGCAAAAGCCGGATTCTGGACCTTCTGGTCGGACGGATAGCGCGCCGCGCCCGTCACCTTGTCGCGCGCTTCATAGCGCGGCACCGGCTGGCCCATATTCGCTTTCGGCTCGGGTGCGGCGACGCTCATGTCGGATCTCCGGTCAGACGTTCATGCGGCCGGCTTCGATCAGCGCGCGGGCGACGGTGCGCTTGCCGAGTTCGACCTTGAAGGCATTGTGCCGATAGGTGCGGGCGCCCCTGAAGGCGGCCTCTCCGGCGACGGCCGCGCTGGCCTCGTCGAGCGGCTCGCCGATCACCGCCTCTTCGGCCGCGCGCGACCGCCAGGGCCGCGTCGCGACGCCGCCGAGCGCGATCCGCGCCTCGAGGACAATGCCGTCCTCGATCTGCAACGCCACGGCGGCGGAGGCCAGGGCGAACTCATAGGACTGACGGTCGCGGATTTTCAGATAGAGCGAACGCCGCGTCCACGGGCCGTACGGCACGACGAAAGCGGTGATGAGTTCGCCGGGCGCAAGGCTCGTTTCCACATCCGGCGTCGTGCGCGGCTCCTTGTGAAGCTCCAGGAAGTCGAAGCTGCGAGCGCCGTCCGGGCCGAGCGTCTCGACCTGCGCGTCGAGCGCGATCAGGGCCTGTGCCAGATCGCCCGGATAGGTGGCGATGCAGTCGTTGCTGGTGCCCAGCACGGCATGCAGACGGTTGTGGCCGTCGAGCGCCGAGCAGCCGGACCCCGGATTGCGCTTGTTGCAGGCGGTGTACGACACGTCTCGAAAGTAGGGGCAACGCGTGCGCTGCAGCACATTGCCGGCGAGGCTGGCCATGTTGCGGATCTGCTGGCTCGCGGCGAGCTTCAGCGTGTCGGCGATGACGGGGAAATCGCGCTTCACGATCTCGTTCTCGGCCGCCTCCGCCATGCGCACCGCGCCGCCGAGGCGAAGCCCGTCCGGCGTTGCCTCGATGCCGGCCGGGATTTTCGCGATATTGACGAGCCGGTCCGGCGTCATCACGTCGAGCTTCATCAGATCGAGGATGGTGGTGCCGCCGGCGATGAACTGCGCCGGCGCCTGGTTGGGCGGAATGGTGCCGGGCTCGTCCATACGTGCGGCGATGACGGCGTTTTCAGGAGCGTCGGCGCGCTCGAGGACGAAGGGCCGCATTATGCTTTCCCCATCTGTGTCCTCGCCTGGTTGATGGCGGCGACGATGTTGGGATAGGCGGCGCAGCGGCACAGATTGCCGCTCATATATTCCCGAATGTCGTCGTCCGTTCCGGCGTGGCCCTCGTTGACGCAGGCCACGGCGGACATGATCTGCCCGGGCGTGCAATAGCCGCACTGGAAGGCATCGTGGTCGACGAAGGCCTGCTGCATCGGGTGCAGCGCGCCGGCCACTCCGTTTCCCGCCAACCCTTCGATCGTGGTGATCTCGGCATCCTGCGCCATCACCGCGAGCGTGAGGCACGACAGGACGCGGACGCCGTCGATCAGGACGGTGCACGCGCCGCACTGCCCCTGGTCGCAGCCCTTCTTCGTGCCGGTCAGGCCGGCATGCTCGCGCAAGGCGTCGAGCAGCGTGGTGCGGCTGTCGAGGTTGAGGTTTTGGTCTTGTCCGTTGACGCGGAGGGTGACCGCGACCGGCGTCCGCGGGTCCGTAGGGGGCGGGCTGGAGGTTCGCGCCGCAGCTCTGGACTCCGGCGGGAGGGTTGTACCGGTCGCGGTCGCAGTGGAGAAACTGCGACGGTTCAGTCCATTGGACGGGTTACCGCTGTTCGGCACGGTGGCTCCCTGGAAATGGGTCGATGAAGACCAGAACGCTTCCAGAAAGACGCGGTTCCGCTAGCTCCCGGGGTGAACCGGAGAGGGGAAATCCATGACGCGGGGGAGAAGGTTAGGAGAGTGGCCGAAAACGTACGTACACGAGAACGGAGCCCGGGCGGCTCCGCCCGGCTTCAGGCGCGCTCGTCTTCGATCAGCCCCTGGACGGCGCCGATGACGACTTCCAGGTCCGCAATTTTCCCGAGGGCCTTGTCGGAAGGCAGGGCCGAGGATTTGGCGGCGTGAAGGATCAACTCACGCTGGGCCGCTGCAAGGCGGTCCGCGAGGGCGGTGAGGTCGTCTTTTTCGGTTTTGGTCATGGCGCTTGATTAGCGGAACCGGCAGCAGATTGCCAGCGTCCCGAACAAGCTGCGGTGCACGAAATTGCAGACCCGGGACCGAGGAGTGAAGCGCGCCGCAGGCGGTGAGGGGTGTCTGACTCTCGATAGGCCCATACCCCTCACCCCGCTCGAAGCCTGCCGGCTTCGAGTCGCCCTCTCCCACCTGAACTCGGGTGTTCCCGAGTTCAGCACTTTGAATGGCCAAGTCGGGTAAACCCGACTTGGCTCGGGAGAGGGAGGCCGCAGGCGCGGACGGCGATGCGTCACGCCCGGAGGGCGGCGGGGTCTCGACGGGGCTTGCGCCTGCGTCTGATCGTCTCGATCGCAACCGGGCGAAAATCGAACACATCGACACCGACATCGTATTGACGGGGCATCCGCGTCAGCCTGCCGTGGCTGTGGCCGTGGAGGTCGAGAACGCCGCGGCTCATATGGTTCCAGGTGCGGAACGGGTAGTGGCACAGGACGAGATCCGCGCCGTCGAGCGAGAGTTCGGCATAATGCTGGACGCTCTTCCAGCCGTCGGCCTCGACGGTCGCCGGATCATCGTTGTTGCCGATGATGAGATGTTTGGTGCCGTTCAGCCCCGCCAGCAGGGACGCGATGCGGGATGCCGGACTGCGCACGGCGAAATCGCCGAGATGCCAGACCTCGTCTCCCGCGCTCACGGTCTCGTTCCAGCGCTCGATCAAGGCGGCGTCATGGGCCTCGACGTTCGGGAACGGCCGGTGGTCGACCCGGAGAACCCGCGGGTCGCCGAAATGGGTATCGCTCGTGAAAAAGACGGCCATGACGGGTGGAGGTAGGGCAGGGTGGCGGAGCCGCCAATCGGGGCCGCCAATCGGGGCTGCCAATCGCGGGCACCGGGCCCGGCTATCCACGCCCGGCGGCTCTCGTATAGCCTGCCGCAGGAGGCGACGGAGGAGGCGGATCGTGACGAGGCCGACAGCTCTTGCCGACAATCTGGACGCCGTCATGGCGTCCTTCGCGCCGATCGCGGCGGTGTTCAACGATTCGCGCTGGCGGGAACGGCTGGGCGAGCCCGGCGTGTGCGATTTTGCGTTCGGCAATCCCCAGGAAATGCCGCTGCCCGGCTTCGTTGCCGCCCTGCGCTCAAAGGTCGAGCCGCAGAACAAGGAATGGTTCGCCTACAAGGGCAACGAGGCCTTCGCGCAGGAGATCGTCGCATCGTCGCTCGCAGCCTCGACCGGCCTTCCGTTCGAGCCGGAGGATATCGCCCTGACAAACGGCGGCTTCGGCGCGATCCAGCTGATGATGAAGCTCCTCGCCAATCCGGGCGAAGAGGTCCTGTACTCGGTGCCTTCCTGGTTCTGCTACGCGCCCATGGCGCATCTGCACGGGCTGAAGCCGGTCACGGTGCCGATGCGGCCCGGGTTCGGGCTCGATCTCGACGCGCTTCTGGCGGCCGTCACCGACCGCACCCGCATCCTCGTCGTCAACTCGCCGCACAATCCCTCGGGCACGATCGCCGGCGCGGAGGAACTCGCGGAACTGGGAGCCCGGCTCGAGCGCATCAACGCGGATCGCGCCCGGCCGGTCTGGGTCCTGTCGGACGAGGCCTACCGCGAAATCGTCTATTCCGACGGATGTTTCGAGCCGCCGCTGCGCCACATAAGGCGCAGCGCGACCTGCTACAGCTACGGCAAGAAGCTTCTGACGCCCGGACAGCGCGTCGGTTACTTCGCCGTCAACCCCGCCGCGCCCGAACGCCAGGATGTGCGCGACGCCATGTTCTTCGCTCAGATGGCGACCGGCTGGAATTTCCCGAGTGCACTGATGCAACACGCACTGGGCGATCTCGAAAACCTCGTCGTCGATGTCGGCGCGCTCGAACGCCGGCGTGACCGGATGTGCGACGGCCTCGAGGCCGCGGGCTACAGCGTGACGCGGCCGAAGGGCGCGTTCTACGTTCTCGCGGGAACCGTGGGCGACGAAAGGGCTTTCTGCGAACGGCTTGCCGCGCGCGACGTTTTCGTCATGCCGGGAACTTTGTGCGGCATCCCGAACCATTTCCGCCTGTCGCTGACCGCGAGCGACGAGATGGTCGACTGGGCCCTACCGAGGTTCGCGGAATGCCTGGCCGCCGCGAATGCGAGAGCCACCGTGGCGTGACGGACCGGGCAGGGAAGCGCGTCGTGCGTTCTCGTTGTCCGTACAATTATCAGTGGTAAACAAGAGCCACGATTGCGATGGCCAGGGCGGCGGCGACGATCAGCCAGACCGACAGCGGGAGACCGCCCCTTTCCGGCGGTTCCGGCGGGGTCCGCGGCTCACCGCCGCGTCTGACCTTTCGGGCGAAGGCCCTCTGCGCTGAGTTGCGTGGCGCGGGTGCCTTGGCGGAGATCTGTCCACGCCCGATGGCCGTGCGAAGATTGTCGGCTTCGGAGGCGCGATGCTTCGGCATGTCCACTCCACGGTATCGGCTTCTCCGGGAAACGAGAAAACCCCTCGGAGAGTTCATGTGCGCTACCGCACCGTGGAGATTTCGATCAGGCGCAATTGACGCAATTGATCTGTGCGCTCGTCGCGCTACGTCTGACATCACACTGCTTTTCCGCTCTCGCGGCGTCGGCTGCAGCGGTGCATTGCCGGCTGAAACGAGCCCCCGCCACCTATGATGGCGTGCCCGGCCTAACGTCCTCCGCGCGGAAATCGAAGAGGATGCAAAATGGAACAAGACAAAGAACAAAAGCCCGAAAAAATTGATCCGCGCAAAAGGCCCAAGGCCCCGTCCCATATGCGGACACCGCGTCCACCGCGTCGTGCCGCTGCGGCCAAAGCGAGCGCCGAGGATACTGCGTGCGAGAATGCGCGGGGCGCGCCATGCTGTCCGAACACATGGTGGCCCTGAAGTGCCGGGCGTGATGAAAGTTTCCGATCTGCGCAGTGCGCTCTCGGATCTCCCTCCGGACGGCCGGCTGGGCGTGCCCGCCGACGAGTTCAAAAGACTGTTTCCCAGCGACCAAACGGCTGAACGGGTGGCGCGCGGCCAGGGCTGCGTGCTGGAGAGCGACGAGCGGGCGTTCTGGTTCGTCAAGCCCGTCCGCGAGACCGCGACAACCCGTTGAGCGGCCTCGGCGGAATTCGATCGAGCGATGCTCGACGGATTTGCTGCCCGCGCTATGTGGTGGTGGAACGAAGGATCAATCGATCGGAGGGCCGCTCCTTCCAGTCCGCGACACACCGGGGTCAAACGTTCGCCGTGATGGCGGTTGATGGAAGGCAAGCGGTGGACGAATTATCTCCGAACTCTCAAGGAGCTCGATCAACGGCGCGTGCCGCGTGACGCTGTTTTCACCCAGAGGAGAAAGCTGATGGCGGACGACAAGAAGAATGCAGGGGAACCGGATCGCAGCCGGGTTTCCGGCAGCGAAGATCCCGAGATCCGGGAATTCGCAGAGTCCGTTGGTATCTCCGTTGACGAAGCCCGGCGGCTCGTAAAGGCGCTGATGGCGGCGGTTCAGGCGGCGGATAAACCGCGATCGGCCTGAACTCGGCGGCTAGGGGAGCGAGAGCCATGCCGCGTAGCCGACAAGGACGCCGCCGGCGATAATACCCGCCGCGCCCGGCCAGAATGCCGGTTCCGAATCTTCTCTCAACGCCGGTCCGCGGACTTCACCACGCAAAGCCGCCTCGGCCGGTGTTCCGGCGGCTTCATCGTCCGTGCCGAGCGGCGCGGCGGCGGCATCGGCATGAAAAACGGGGCGGGGCGCGTTGGGCATTACGGTTTGACCTCAGGCCGAGTCCTCATCGACCCGAAAATTGTCCCGCGTCGCTCCATAAGGACGGCTCCTTGGAAGAGTCGCGAACGGGCGAAGTGGTTCCACCGTTCCGTGCGATCAGTCCGCTCAGAAAGGCTTTGCGCCATCCGGCGGATGGGCGAAACCTCAGCACGCGATACGCGCGAGCCAGCTTGCCTCACTGTGATCGGCGGTGACCGCTGCGCTCGTGCGCACCGGCGTATGCATCGTCGAGCGCCCGGATCTCGGCCTCGGCATTCTTCGGATCGACCTTGCGAAGGAGGGTGTCCACCTTGGCTTCGAGCCGGTCGCTGCCTTCCTTGGATTGCGGCGACCCGACATAGAGGAACAGAGCGAGCCCGCCCACCTGCCAGAGAAGCTGCAGGAACTCCGACTGCCAGTTCTCGAACGTCTCGCGCAGCATCTGGGTCGTGTAGCCGTCGACGTCCACCGGCTGGCCCAGCGCATGCTGTTCGTTGACATAGTCGTACCATCCGAACAGCCAATGACCGAGGACGGAAAATCCGAACAGACCGAGCGTGATCCACGCGTAGGAATAGCGCTTGAGAGGCGATCGCATCGGCAGGTCGGTTTGCGCCATCGGCTCGGGATTTTTCGGCGTCTCGCGCATGGCGCGCCGAGCGGAGGGGCGGGATGCGCGGGCCATTTCAGGCCGAGTCCTCGTCGACGCGAAAATTGTCGCGCGTTGCCTTCTGCTGCGCCGCTTTCTCGGCCCGCGACAGACGGCGGCTGCGGATGACGCCGTAGGCCAGCACGCAGGCGAGAACCACTATTCCGAGATAGATGAAAACCCAGGGAATGCCGCCGGTCTGGTCCATAAGGTCAGCTCCGGAATTCATTACGCAAATGGCTTCTCGGAGAGTCGCGAACGAGCGAAGTGGTTCCGCCGTTCCGTGCGATCAGTCCGCTCGGAAAGCTTTGCGCCATCCGGCGGAGCGGGCGAACTTTCGCCGCGCCGCCTGAACTCGACATCGCTCATGGCGTCATCTCGGCTCCGGCCGAAGATGGAGGTAGGCCGGCGAGAATTCCCCGATCTCGGCCAGTCGCTCCAGGTCGAGGATCGTCACCTCGTTCTGCTGCCATCTCACGACCCCGCCATTGCGCAGTTCCGCGAGCACCCGGTTCACGTGGACGGTCGACAGGCCGAGCGTGTCGCCGAGTTCTTCCTGCGTCATCGGAACGTGGAACGCGCCATCGTCGCAGAGACCGATCTCCTTCATCCGGCAATGCAGTTCGCAGATCAGATGGGCCATTTGCGCGGTCGCGGTACTGCGGCCCATCACCGTGAGCCAACGGCGATGTATCGCGGAATCGATCAGGGTGCTGAGCCAGAGCAGGCGCGTCAGATGGGGGTAGTCGCGGCTGATCTGCGCAAGAGTGGTATGCGGAACGAAGGTAACCCTGACCGGAGACAGGGTCATCACGCCGTGGTCCATGGTCTTGAGCAGGAAGCTGTGCAGGTCGACGAAATCGCCGGCGATGTGGATCGACGAAATTTGCCGGCGCCCGTCGGCCAAAAGGTTGTAGCGCGCGGCAAAGCCGTCCAGCAGAAGGCCCGATTCCGCCGGGCGGTCGCCTTCGTGCACGATGTCCTCGTCCGCCCGCAATGTCTGGGTGCGCACGAAGGCACTGCGCAGAACGTTCTTTTCCTCGCGGGAAAGAGAGTCGCGGCGTTCGAGTTTGCGGATCAGAAGTTCAGACATGTTGCCCCCAGCGGAGCCATGACCGCAAAGTGGGCCCGTCACATTAACATAGGATAGTAGAAGCCGCGGAATGGGGGTCTGGTCCCTGCGTACAGGACCGTACGGGGCCGAACTCTATTGACGAAGGTTAATGAAGCCGGAGCCGGAAAGAGCTTTGGTTTGGTTTCGACCTGGGAGGGCCCCATATGAACAGGGTCATCAAAATCGAACGGCAGGGCGTGTCCTGGCGCGTCACGTTCGCCGCACGCGATGTGCAAGTCTTCGCGAACCGCGCGGCAGCCCTGGCCTCCGCACTCGGCCGTGCGTGCACGGACGACGGATGCGAGTTCCAGGAGATCGTGATCGACGTGATCGATGACGAACTGCAACGAACCGCGGTCAGCCCTGATCGTGGCGCAATGCGGCTGGACTGGCTGTCATGAGTTACGCTGCACATATACATGTCATGAGTTACCCCGAGCACATCATGAATGTGCTGGTCGACGTACACGGCCCCGCGCTCTTCATCGAGGGCGAGATCCATTGGCAGATGGCCGCCGGGCCGAATTCCGTGGATGTGCGAATAGCGGCGTCTACGCTGCATGCCCTCTCGGACAGTTCGCTGCCGAGCTATCTTGATGTTTTCGAGAGTAACCGCGAACTGCTCTGCCGTTTGGCGGCGCTGAAATTCGCAGCGCATGGGTGCGAGTTCGGCAACCTCGTTATCGAACACGACGACCTGATGGTCTGAAGCTTTCGGAGGCCGGGGAGAGGCCGCGAAGGGCACCGGCATTGCGGCGCCGGACAGTTCAGCACGGAATATGTACAGTTCCGTAGGGTGGCGGTTGCGCTTTTTTCCGAGGATTTGCGCGAAATCGCGCCGACATTCCTGCCGCGCGCCGGACGCGGAACCGTTTGGCGAAAGCACGGTTCAATCATCCCGACACCCGGGGTTTGAGTCGATCATGGCGTCCAACACTGTGCGCATAAAGAAGGAAGAGCTTGTCGCCCTGCGTGCTTACGCGCTGTGGGAAGCGGAAGGCCGTCCCGACGGCCGCGCGGAAGATCACTGGCGGCGCGCCAGGCTCGAGATCGATCGGGAGACGAGTGAGCCCGACCGGGAGATCGATGGGCGCACATCGCCGACCATGCAGAAGGCCGGCGAAAGGGATTGAAGACCCTCGCGCTGGATCAGAAGAGACTTATGCGATTTGTGGCGAACGTGCGCACGCCGATATCCGTGCGCCGTCCTTTGTTCGCCCTCGTCATTGCGGCGCCGCGCCACCGGGCGGCTGGGCCTCCCGGAAGGCGAGCACCTCGCTGGTGTAAGTCTCGACCACCAGGCTGAAAGGCGTACCGTCTGGTAGCGTCAGGACAGCGCGATGCTCCAGGACCTCGTGCGGAATCGTGAATGTCGCACCAACCCATTCGGGCAGCGGGGCACCCATATCCCAGCCCTCCGGCAGCGGCGACCAGAGCAGCTTCGCTGACAGGGTGCGGCGATGGAAATTGAGCGCCTGCACCGCTCGGCCAAAAGCTGTGTCGGTGGTGTCGAGCACCCGATTCATGTCCGAAGTCAGCCGGGCTGGGACATACCAGTTGTCCGCTTCCGAGAGCACGTGGCCGCCGCAGCTCAGGCGCACTCTACGGAAATGCACAGCCTCCGTTGTGCTCACGCTGAGGATCTGGCGCTGCTCGCCCGTTGGCGCAGGGTCGGCGCCGTAGACTCGCTCGGCAACGATGCGCGCCGGGGAGGCCAACCGATGTGCAGCGCACCAACGCTCAAGTGTCAGCGTAGCGCTGTCGTGACTCAAAAGATCGGCATTCAGGGTCTGGAGCAGGGCGAGCGCTTCGAGACGATCGGTGAAGCCGTTCTGCCGGGAGGGCGCGTCGATTCCCTCGGCGCCCGCCGCGCGTGCAAGGACAACGAAAGCGAAAGCCGCGAGCACTTTGCGAATGTGAAGAGTCATGCATGGCAAGGGTTGTCCGTCGCCCCCTCAATCCCTTATTGCCTCGTCTAACGCCTTGCTCCAGGCGCCTGTCGCCAGTTGCTGCACTAACCACCCATCAACGAATTGCTTCAGTTCGTCGTCCTTGGGCAGCAAGTAGGCTTTCTGAAAATGGGTAAACGGTGCGGCTACTCTCGCCGGGCAGAGTATCCCAGCATGCAGCGCCGATTGGTGGTCGACTTCGACACCGTCTGTGACCATTACATCCATCCGGCCCGCTGCAATCTCGTCGAAAATGGCAACGTTATTAGGGAACACCGTAACGGGCGCGGCTTTGAAGGTGGATTTGGCAAATGCCTCGTTGGTGCCGCCTGGCGGAGTGACCACGTGAACGTCCGCTTGATCGATGGCCGCAATCGAATTTAGTCGGTCCTTATCGGCACAACGAACGATCGGCCGTTTCCCGTCGTTCATCACAGGAATTGAAAATTCGCCTTTGGCGGCACGTTCGGGCGTGATTGTCACGCCACCCATTGCCACATCAAACCGGTGCGAAGAAAAATCATCCAGCAATGTCACCCAAGTGGTAGGCACGAACTCAAGCCTGACTCCGATGGTTGCAGCCAGCGAACGTGCCATATCAATGTCTGCGCCTGCCAACTCGCCGCTTCCGGTGCGGCGGCTGAAAGGTGAATAGTCGCCGGTCGTCCCGACAAGCAATACACCGCGTGTCCGAATGACGTCGAGCGCGGATGGCGCAGCTTGCGCGACGTCGATCGCCGAAAGAGCGGCGCCGACCAGTATCAGTCTGACGACCGCCCCGACAACGTCGATCGGAAATCGTATTTGCAATCGCACAAGCGTTTCCTTCCAAACTCTTCCGTTTCATTGCGAAGGATGAGCGTCGAGGAAGGTACTCGCGTGTTGGACGAACAGATCCGAGAACTGGAACAACGCACCATGTCCTGAATCAGGGTAGAGAATGAGCATAACGACAGGGGTTCCCTTCGCTGCGCCAAAGCGACGGTACGCGAAGCGTACGCCGTTCACGGTAACGTATTCGGTTGGTGCCGAGTTGTGGGTATGGGGCATCCGATTTGCCGATTTATAGCCGGCCGGCGCTTCGCCGGCCGGCTATACGAAAATCGGGGGTCAGCGATCGCCGCCTTTGCGGCCGGGTTGGTCGCGGTCACTGGCAAAGTTGCTGCCGGTCTGCTGCCCGCCTTTGCGGCCGGCCTCCGATGCACGTTCAGGGTCGTGGGCGAAATTGCCACCGCTCTGCTGCCCGCCCTTGCGGCCGGCTTCCGCCGCGCGTTCACGGTCGTTGGCGAAATTGCCGCCGCTCTGCTGCCCGCCCTTGGAAGCAATCTCGCGCTGCTTCTCTTCGTCCATCGAAGCAAAGCCGCGGTTCGACGTGTCCTTCTTCTGTGCCATGGAAATCTCCGATCTGAGAAAAGCCGGGCAGTGTCTGCGCCGGCACCTTGCAAAACGATCCGCACAAACGCCCGTTCCGTCCCGCGTTGAGGCGTTTTCGCGGTATCATCGCGGCGATCTGGCGTCAGCGGAGCGGGCTGTATGCGGTGTGCCTACAGCGGAGCGAGCGGCGGAGGGCGCGATTTACCCATGTTAATGCCGCGCTTGGTCGGGATTCTCGGCGCGCTGCCGGCGAATGCGCGTTAAAGCAGGCCCGTCTTTTCCAGGCGGGCGAGCAGGCGGTCGCGTGCATTTTCCATGTGCGCCCATATCGCACGATCGCAATCGTCGAAGTTCGCGCGCCTGACCGCGTCGAGGATCGCGGCGTGTTCGTCGACGATGGGATTGCGGTCGTCGCCGATGAAAGGTTCGAGGCTCTGCGACACCGTGCGTACAATCAGCGTGCGGGCGGCAAGTAGCTGAACGGCCTGCGGATTATCGGCGATCGCATACAGCCGGTCGTGGAATTCGATGTTGAGGGCGACGCAGGCCTGGCTGTCTCCGTTCTTCACCGAGCCGGCATAGGCCTCGTGAATCGCGGCCAGATCTTCAATGTCGGCATAGGTCGCCTTTTGCGCGCCGCGCCGGGTCAGCATGGATTCGAGGCCGGCCCGGATGTCGTACATGTTCGAGATATAGTTCCCCGACACCGCCTCGATGCGAAAACCCTTGTGGGCGAGCGAGACGAGGATTCCTTCGCCCTCGAGCTGGCGCAGGGCTTCGCGGATCGGCATGTGGCTGACATTGTAGCGCGTCGTCAGCATGTCGATCGTCAGGTGGTCACCCGGTTGAAATCCATGGGTAATCAGGTCAGCGACGATGGCGCGCTTGACCCGCTGGTAGGTGGGTTCGTTGAGGGCGGGCGCGGGCAGGGGGGTCATCGCTTTGATCCGGATCGGGGCTCAGGGGCTCGACCAATGTCTAATACAGGGAACGGCCGCATCACAAGGGTTTGCCATTTGCGCAAACTTGACGGAGTTTGCGATTTGCGCAAACTTTCGCCCCGCAATCAGAAAAAAACATGAGGGAACGTCATGATCAGGAATATCGCAGGGGCGGCCTTTGCGGCCGCGTTGCTGACGGCTGCGGCCTCGCCTTCGCAGGCGCAGTCCTACCCGACCGGTCCGCTTGAGTTCTACATCAACTACGCCGCCGGCGGCGGCACCGATCTTGGCTTCCGCGCCTTTGCCCAGTTTCTCCAGACGCAGCTCAACCAGCCCATCGCCATCGTCAACAAGGGCGGAGCGGGCGGCGTCATCGGCGCGACCGCCTTGGCGAAGGCGAAGCCGGACGGCTACACGATCGGCAATCTCAATCTTCCGGCGCTGGACGCGAGCTTCGCGACCAAGGCCCTGCCGGTCGATCCGCGCAAGGCCTTCGTGCCGCTCGGCCACATCATGTTCGACCCGGCTGTCATCGCTGCGGGCAAGGACAGCAAGTTCAACACGGTCGCCGATCTCGTCGCGCATCTGAAGGCCAATCCGAGCGGCGCCTCGTTCGCCGCCACCGGCAAGACCAACACGGACGGCCTTACCGCGCTCTCGATCGAACAGGCGGCGGGCGTGAAGCTGCGCATCGTCAACTTCGAGGGGGGCAAGGAAGCCATCACGGCCGCGCTCGGCGGGCATGTCGATCTCGTCGGCCTGACGATCTCCGAAGCTCTGCCTTACGTGAAGGACGGCAGCCTGAAACTGCTCGGCATCGGCGGCACCAGCCGCAATTCCGACGTCCCCGACACGCCGACCTTTGCCGAGCAGGGCTTTCCGCTGAAGGTCAACGGCTCGACGCGCGGCCTCGTCGTTCCGGCCGGCGCGCCCGACGACGTCATTACGAAGCTCCGCGCGGCCGTGAAGGCGGCGACCGCCGACCCGGCCTATGCCGCGAAGGCCAAGGAACTCGGCCTGCAGCCGATCTACCTCGCTCCGGACGAGGTCGCGAAATACATGGATAGCGAAATCGAGTGGCTGCAGACGGAACTCGCCAAGTAAAGCGGGCGGCGCGTCATCATCACGGGCGGGGCGCGAAGCCTCGCCCGTTCCTCCCCGAAGCCCGATCCGGAGTTCCGCGATGTGGAACTATGAGCGCACATTAGGTCTGGCCTTGTTTGCCGCCGCGGCGATTGCCGCCTGGGGCATTTCGGATCTGCCGTTCTGGGAAGAGTTCACGCTCGGGCCGGGCGCGGCGCCCGCGATCTATCTCGTCGGCCTCGGCATCTGCGCGCTGGCCATCGCCGCGCGGCCCGCCGCCGACAGCGCGGTGCGCTTGCCGGCGCTGTTCATGCCGCCCAACCGCGACGCGCTCCTGCTGTTCGTCTTCGTCGCGCTGCTGACGGCGTCGGTCTATCTCGTCGGGTTCGCGGTCGGCATTTTCCTGTTTTCCGTCGCCGTCCTGCTGACGGTCCAGCGCTGGCGGCTCCTGCCGGCGCTCGTCTTCAGCGCGGTCTGGGCGGCGGCCCTGCAGCTCGTCTTCGCCCATCTGCTGCGCATTCCCTTTCTCACCGGCGTGCTGTTCGGCTGAAGGAGCCAGGTCATGGATCTCATGAGCGTATGGTCTTCCCTCGGCGGAGGCTTCGAGCGGATGATGGATCCCCATCTTCTGCTGATGTGCTTTGTCGGTACGCTGTCGGGCACGCTTGTCGGCGTCCTGCCGGGCCTCGGACCTGCCGCCGCCATCGCCATCCTGCTGCCGATGACCTACGGCGCCGATCCGCTGACGGCGCTTGTCGGCATGTCGGGTGTCTATTACGGCGCGATGTATGGCGGCACGATCACGTCGGTGCTGCTGAACGTGCCCGGCGAAAGCGCCTCCGTCGTCACGACGTTCGACGGCTATCCGCTGGCGAAGCAGGGCAAAGGCGGATTGGCACTCGGCCTCGCCGCCATCGGCTCGCTGGTGGCCGGCACGGTCGGACTGATCCTTCTGACGATCCTTGCCGTGCCGCTGGCGCGCGCCGCCCTGAGTTTCGGACCACCCGAATATTTCGCGGTCATGCTGCTCGCCTTCACCCTGATTTCCGCCCTGTCGTCCGACAGCGTGGCGAAGGCCGGGCTCTCGCTCTTTCTGGGGCTTCTGCTGTGCACGGTCGGCCAGGATGTCGTGTCCGGCATGCCGCGCCTGACGTTCGGCAGCATGGAACTGCTCGACGGCGTCAACTTCCTGCCGGCCGTCGTCGGCATGTTCGGCCTCGCGGAAGTTCTGCAGGGCGTCACGCAGAAAACGGATTTCGCGCTCGCTCCCGGTCAGCGCCTGACGCTGCGCTCGATCTTTCCCAGCCGGCAGGACCTCAAGGAGACCTGGGGCGCCATCGCGCGCGGGTCGTTCCTCGGCTTCGTGTTCGGCCTTCTGCCGGGCACGGGCGCGACCATCGCCTCGTTCATGTCCTACGGCGTGGAGAAACGGATTTCGAAGACGCCCGAAAAATTCGGACACGGCGCGCTTCAGGGCGTGGCGGGGCCGGAATCGGCGAACAACAGTGCGAGTTCGGGCGAGTTCGTGCCGCTCCTCGCGCTCGGCATTCCGGGCTCGGCGACCACCGCCGTCCTGATCGGCGCATTCGTGCTGCTTGGCATCCAGCCCGGACCGAGCCTGTTCACCCAACATGCCGACATCGCCTGGGGCCTGATCGCCAGTCTCTACATCGGCAATGTGATGCTGTTCGTTCAGAACACCGCGATGATCCCGTTCTTCGTCTGGCTTCTGATGGTCTCGCAGAAATGCCTGCCGATTGTCGTCGCCTGCCTCTGCTTCGTCGGCGTCTACAGCATCAACAACACCATGACCGATGTCTGGATGATGCTGGCCTTCGGCGCGCTCGGGATCGTGTTCAAGGCCTGCGGTATTCCGGCGGCGCCGCTCATCATCGCGCTCGTTCTCGGCCCTCAGGCGGAAAACGCCCTGCGCCAGTCGCTCGTGATCTCGATGGGATCGCCGCTCGTGTTTTTCGAGCGGCCGATTTCCGGGACCCTGATCGCCATCGCCGCTTTGTCGGTGTTCCTGCCGTTCCTGCAGCGCGTGATCGTGCGCCGGTTCACACCCGCCCATATTTCGACTTCCCCCCTTGAGAGAGAAACCTGATGCGCGTCGCAGATGTACAAGCGTTCCCGATATCCGTCCGCATTCCGGCCGACCGCCAGAACACGATCGGCATCGGCAAGCTCGCCAAGCGCGACGCGGTTCTGGTCAAGGTAACGACGGCGAGCGGCATCGTCGGCTGGGGCGAGGCACATCATGGGCGCAATCCCGGCGCCGTCGCGAACATCATCAACAACACGATGCGCGCGCTTGTCGTCGGTATGGACGCGACGAATGTCGGCGCCATCTGGACGAAGGTCTACAAGGCCCAGGTCGCAAGCCACGGAATGGGGGCGGGCTCGGTCATCGCGCTTTCGGGCGTCGACATGGCCTTGTGGGATGTGCGCGGCAAGGCGGCGGGCTGGCCGGTTTACAAGCTGCTCGGCGGCGCCCGCAAAGCCATTCCGGCCTATGCGGGAGGCGGAGGTGCGCTCGGCTTCAACGAACCATCCAAACTGGTTGATGAAGTCAGCCGTCTGAAGGAGAGCGGGTTCAGGGCCGTCAAGCTGCGGATCGGCGACCGCGTGGACCGCGATCTCGCGCGCGTCGAGGCGGTGCGCAAGGCCTATCCGGACATCACGATCCTGACCGACGCCAACGCCGCGTACACGCTCGACGATGCGCGGCGCGCAATGCCGGCGCTCGCCGATCTCGACGTGTCGTGGCTGGAGGAGCCTTTCCCCGGCACGGATCTGCGCTCCTACAAGGTGGCGAGCACATTCAGCTCGACGCCGCTCGCGCTCGGCGAAAATCTCTACACCCGGTTCGAGGTCACGGGCCATATCGAACAGGGCAGCATACGTGTTCTTCAGCCCGATGTCGGCAAGGCCGGCGGCTTCACCGAAATCATGCGCATCGCCGCGGTGGCCTCCGCCTGGAACGTGGCGATCCACCCGCATGGCGGCGTCACGGGCCTCGATCTCGCCGCGGGGATTCACGTGCTGGCCTCGATCGACAATGGCGGCTTCTTCGAATCCAGCGAGGGCTACAATCCGCTGCGGGAAGGCCCGTTCAAACAGGCGCCGTACGAACTCGACAAGGACGGATGCGTCTACCCGCTCGACACCCCCGGGATCGGGCTCGATGTGGACGAGGCATTCATCGCCGCGAACCCGGTGATCGAAGGGCCGGGCTTCGTCTGAGGGCGGAAAAGGCGCGGACGGACGGCTTCTCGGCCACGCCCCGCCCGGGGTGGTTCAGCTTCACGTGGATGTTTCGCATAGTTAACCGTTCCGTAACGCCCGCCCGTCCATGATTCGGCACTGCCGGAGATATTCGTATGTACGTGCCCAACGAAGAGGCCTGCCCGATCTCGCTGGATCGGCTGGGGATGCTGATGCGGAGCACCGATAGCGGTACGACCGACGAGATCGCGGCGTTGCCCGCGGAACAGCGCGTCGAACTGGCGTTGTTCTGCTACCGCCGGGCTCATCTGCGCGTGCTGGGGCTGCGGATCGCGGCCTTGTGCGGGCAGACCGTGCTGAAGCACTTCGGCGGGGAGGCCGGATCCGCCCTGTACCGGGCCACCAAGGAGACCGGCGGCATGGACAAACCCCATCGCGCGATCTCGCTTGCGGTCGCCTCCGCCCGGGCGTGAGCTTGTCTCTTTCGCCTCTCCCGTTTACGGGAGAGGCCGAACTCGAAGCCGCAGGCGTCGAGCGGGTGAGGGGACATTGTCGGAATTCGACCTGCCCTCACCCCGGGCGCCTGACGGCGCCTCGACCCTCTCCCGCTTTCGCAGGAGAGGGGATCGCGTAAACTTCCCTCATGAACTGGAAAGACTGGGCGAGAGCCCTCAAACGTGACGTACACGCGGTCTATCTCGCCGCGCGCGACCGAAATACGCCCTGGTACGTCAAGGCGGCGGCGCTCTGCGTCGCGGGATATGCGCTGTCTCCCATCGACCTCATTCCGGATTTCATCCCGGTTCTCGGCCTTCTCGACGAACTCGTGATCCTGCCGCTCGGCATCTGGGCCGTCATCAGGATGATCCCGCCCGAAGACATGGCGAGATATCGCGCCGAGGCGGCGCGCGCCGCGGAACGGCCGGTGAGCCGCGGAGCGGGGATTGCGGTGGCGTTTGTCTGGGCGGCGTCTCTCGTGCTGGTCGCGTGGCTCGTCCTGCGCGCATTCCAGGCCGCGCCACCGTAGCGGTGCAGTTCCCGACCTCTTCCTCTTCAGCAACACGGACCGACGGGTCGCCCGCCGTGTACATGCGTCACTTCCGCAGCGGCGCGATCACGCCGAGCTGTTGAAGAACTGAATAGAGGTTTGCCACGCCCCAGTGATCGGTGATCTTGCCGTTCACCACACGCATCACGTCAACGGTTTCGAAGCTCACCCTCTTGCCCGTGGCAGGGACGCCGAGAAAGTCCCCCTGATGCGTGCCGTGATAGGTTTTGAAGGTCGTCACGACATCGCCGTCTGCGCGCTGCCAGTGGATCTCCGGCCTGAAGTCAGGAAACGCGACGCGCAGGCGCTGGTAAAGCCCGAGAACGCTTGCCTTGTCGCGTGCCATGCCTGGCTGTGGCGTGTGATCGCAGAAGTCGTCGGAGAACAGGGTGTCGAAGAGCGCCCAATCACCGCCGCCCTGAACTTCTTCCGTATTGCGACGGATGACCGCTTTCGCCTGCTCACTGATGTCTTGTGTCATGGAGTTCTCCTTCACGGGTACCGATCGGGAGAACTTGCCACCGACAGGGAGCGACTCGAGATCAATTCCGACGAAGCCGATTTGTTCGATGAGCGACGCCGGCGCGAACGAATAAGCGTTGGATTTGGCCTGACGCCATACGTTCAAACTTAGGGCTCGCGACCGAGCCTCCGCCTCCTCGTGGAGATATGACCGAGCTGTAGCCGACCTTGCCGACTACAGCTCGGCGGAGAACGCCTTGCGCCCCTTGGGCAATATCAGGCGACCTTGTAACGCGGCGCCGGCTGGCCGGTCTGGGTGGCCGCGAAAAGCGCGGAACGGGCGGCGTCGTACTTGTCCCAAAGGCTCGCGTCGGCGACCGAAGGCAGCGTGATGGTTTCGCCCTGATCCAGGCCGGCCAGGGCCGCATCGACCAGATTTTCCGCCGACATCACGGTGTCGTTGTCCAAAGCCGCGAGCGGGACACCCGACAGGTCCCAAATTTCGGTTGCGGTCGAGGCTGGAAGGACGACCTGGACCTTCACGCCGGTCCCGGCAAGCTCCTCCTGGAGGCCACGACTGAAGTTCAGCACAAATCCCTTGGTGCCGCTGTAGACCGAAGTGATCGGCCTTGAGTGGAGAGACAGCACGGACGCAATATTGATGATCACTCCATCGTTCCTCGACAGGAACGCGGGCAGAACGGCATGCGTGAGGCGCGTCAATGCCGTGACGTTGAGTGCGACCTGCGAAAGAGAGTCTTCGACGGTCGACTGCGCAAGCGGCCGGAGCCTGGACTTGCCGGCGTTGTTCACGAGGACGCGCACTGCCGGATCGGTGGCGAGGACCTTTTCGACGCGGGCAAGGTCAGCTTCCTTCTCGAGGTCAGCGCCGATCACATCGACCTTGGCGCCGTAAGCCTTCTCCAGCTTTTCCGAGAGGGCTTCGAGGCGGTCGGCGCGTCGCGCCACGAGAATGAGATCGTAACCCCGAGCGGCGAGGCGGTCGGCGTAGACGGCGCCGATCCCTGAGGATGCTCCGGTGACGACTGCGATTTTCCTGGAACTGGTATCAGACATGGGTTGTCCTCTATATAGTTGAGTGCTCAATCATTTGGGTGATTGAAGTGGTTGAGTGCTCAACTATGTGGGTGGCGCCCCGAGGCTTTTCAATGGTGCAGTACTCAACTATTTTGCGTGGATGAAGAAAAAACGTAAGTCGTCAGCATCGATCGGAGACCTGGACCAGCCGGAGATAGACGTGCGCGACGTGCTGGCGGTGCTTGTCTGCGCGAACACGGCGTTGCGGCGCGCGGCGCGTCAGCTCGGTCATCTTTATGATGAGGCGCTTGCACCGCTCGATCTCAAGGCGACCCAGGTCGGTCTCCTCGCGGAGATCGAGAGACTTCGCGACAATGACGGTCAGGAAGGGCCGACATTGCAGGATCTGGCGGCGCGGCTTGCGATCGGAATTTCGGCGGTAACGCACGCCCTGAGACCGCTGGTGAGGGACGGACTCGTCACCCTTCGTCAAGACGCCGAGGACGGGCGCACGAAGCACGGCGTTCTAACGTCCTTGGGCAGGGCCCGATTGCGAGAGGCGCTGGTACTGTGGGATGCGGCGAACCGCCGGGTGGAAGGGGTCTTGGGGATTGCCTCGGCGGAGACCCTGCGAAATCTGGCGGATGAGGTCGCCTCGCAGGAATTTCTCGACGCTTATACCGACCGCAAGAGCCTCACGCCAAGGCGACGTCCGAAACGTAAGGTCTAAGGTTCTCGCAAACGCTACACGAGGACCACAATGAGTGCCGCCCCGAGGATCGCAACAGCGTCCTCCAGCAGAGCGGCGGGACGATCCTTTCCGAAACTCTTCGCCAGCCTTGCTCGCACGGCCGCGCCGCCCAGCGTGCCGATGACCGCCCCAACGGCCCCGGCGGCGAGTCCCACGATAACGGATCCGCCCGCGGCTCCAATAGCGCCTCCCGCGAGTGCTCCCATGATGATCCGGGTGGCGAACTGGACGGGCACCTTGCGGCTCGGCGTGGATGGAAACTGGTCCGTCACGAGTTCAAAGAGGGCCAGAAGAGTCAGGATCCAGGGCGTGAAGCGGTAGCCCAGGAAAGCAAACCAGCTCCCCTCCAGGCCGAGGAAACCGAAGAAGGCGGCCCAGCTCACCGCCGCCGGCGCAATCATGGCGCGGAGGCCGGCAATCACGCCCACCAGTAAAGCAGGAATGAACAGCATCAGTTATCCTCGTGCTGCGATGGTATTGTAGCAAGCTGTATTTGCTCAAACTCAGGCAAACGCCTCCTGGCGACGCACGATCTCGGCGATCCAGACGGGAGCGTAAGGCGGCGTACAGCCCGGCGACGCCGGATGGTCGATGAGAACCTGGAGCTTTTCGCCAATGCCGTGACGTTGAGAGCGATCTGCGAAAGAGAGTTTTCGATGGTCGACTGCGCGAGCGGCCGAAGCCTGGACTTGCCGGCGTTGTTCACGAGGTCGCGCACTGCCGGACGTCCGAGACCTAGTGGTCTGCCCCTGACGGAAGAGTCCGCTCCAGGATTCCCCTTGGCCGGTGTGCATGCCGCCGTCAGGCGTGGGCACCAAGCGTTATATTCCATCCACTAGGTGCAAGGCCGTCCAGACCAGACTTCAGCCTTGCATTGCATCTTGTACGACTCTCCACTTGCGCCTTACGCGAGGCAGGCACCACAGGCCGACAACCATCAGCGGCGGCCGATACCAAGGCTTACCTATACGCTCCTTGATTTTTTGCTTGAGGGCTTCCTCGTCGAATAGCGGCCATGGACCGATTGCTCCTGGATAGAGCATCCATTTCCCGCAGACTGGTGCGACTTCTTTACGAAGGATCAGCTTGACCTCACCCACAGAGAATCCGGTCTTCCTTAGCGCTTGTCCGATTGCGCGAAGATCTGGCTCGGTATGCTCCGTATCTACGAATAGATCGGATAGAAGAACCCACACTTCCTCGCGTGCGATAGTGCTCATAGTCGCTCTTGCAGACGCTTTACGTGATCCATGCACGCGGCATATGCATCCTGGTACGCGGGAATCGGAAAACGGAGCTCCACAGGGCTTTAGCTCTACTGGCGACGCACCATCTCGGCAATCCAGACAGGAGCGTAAGGCGGCGTACAGCCCGGCGACGCCGGATAGTCGATGAGAACCTGGAGCCTTTCGCCAATG
The DNA here is from genome assembly GCA_963786225.1 of uncultured Alphaproteobacteria bacterium. GTDB lineage: Bacteria > Pseudomonadota > Alphaproteobacteria > Rhizobiales > Methylopilaceae > Flaviflagellibacter. The sequence goes on along the minus strand of CAWAYQ010000026.1, from coordinate 4,779 downwards.
CCGATGGCGCGAGCGCGGTATGCGGGGTGACGGATGCCGATTTCGGCAAGGCAGTGGTTCATCGACCACTGCTTGACTGGACCAACGGAGCGTGGGCGGTACAATGTGTATGTCCGGATAAGTTGCATCATTGGACTAATCCCGCAGGAACGAACGCCGCTGCTTTTGTGCGGTTGCGATGACTTCCGATAAAGCGCCGTTCCAGGGTCCGGCACCCACACGTCTGGGGAGGATCCAATGTATGGAAACCTTCAGGCTATCGAAGCGGCATTCATGGATGCGGCGGTAGATCCATCTCGGTGGAGCGCCGCCATGGAGGCTGCCAGCACCGCAACGGGATCGTTCGGTGCCGCGCTGTTCCCCATCAAAGGACGAATTCCCGAACTGCCGCACAGCCGTTCTCTCGCGGCCTCATTCGAAACCTACGTCCGGGACGGGTGGATCCATCGAGACGAGCGCTATCGGGCATGGCCCGCCGCCGAGCGCCGCGGGGTGGCCACCGACTTGGATTTCACGACCGAAGATGCGATGGCGCGCGAACCCTATTACCAGGAATTCCTGGCCCCCCATGGGCTCCGCTGGGCCGCCATCATCAGGATCGATAATGGTGAGGATTGCTGGGCCTTGTCGCTCCAGCGCACGATCGCCCAGGGGCCATTCTCCGAAGCGGAGCAACGTCGCCTCATTCCATTGTCGCGCAGTTTGTCCGCTGCGGCCATTTTGGCGCGGATTCTAGGCCTCGAGCGAGCAGCGTCCGCCCTCGAGGCTTTTTCCGTGAACGGAGCTGCGGTCGTCATGTTCGACCGTGCAGGAGACGTCCTGCTGATCAATGAGGCCGCTGAACGCCTCTTGGGGACTGATCTACAAGTCCACCGCAAGCGCCTGGTCTGGACCCCGCAACATGGAATAACAGTGGCGCTCGACCGCGCCCTTCATTCGCTTTGCTGGAACGGCGGCGTCCCAGCCTGCGCGCAACCTATCGTGCTGAAGCGTCGGCAAGGCCGTCCGATCGTGGCTTACCCGATGCGATTGGCCGGCGCGTGCGGAGATGCGCTGGCTCCCTGCCGTGCGCTGGTCGTGTTGGTGGATCTCGACGCACATGCACGGCCTTCCTCGTCGATCCTGCACGCGTCCTTTGGACTTACGCCGGCGGAAGCCCGTCTTGCCGGGCTCCTGATCTCCGGCGATGACCTCGATGCGGTGGCCGATCAACTCGGCATATGCAAGGAAACCGCACGTTCTCATCTAAAGGCGATCTTCGCGAAGACAGGTACCGGCCGTCAGGGCGAGCTGATCGCGCTCCTGGCGAAGCTCTCTCTCTCTGAACCCGGCTCTCACCCGTACGGGTGAGGCGAGCGCCCACGTCCATCGCTAGTGTGTAGATCCTGGGGTGTCAGCCGCATTCCATCCCCAGATCGTCGGCGCCGATGGCCTCTCCCGATCGACGCCGACGATCCGCAGGCCCTTCTTTCTGCCGAACAGGAGGCCGCCATGCGTGTTGGTCGCTTCGATGCACGATTTTGTAGGTGCAACTCCGAGCCACGGCAGTTTGTCTGCGACGCCGTGGACCGCCGAGAGCTCATCTGTGGCGGGGGCGCAGCCGTCTTCGCCGGATTGCTGGCCGGGCTGCTCGGCGGGGCCAGCCCGGCCCGCGCCGCGACGCTCTCTGGCGAGGTTCCTGAATTGGACCGCGTGGCTGTCCGCGTGCTGATCGACAGCTATCAGTTCGCCGTGGCCCCAAGCCGAAAGGCCGACGGCCTGGAGATCCAGCATTTCGGGTGGGGCATCGGTGATCATCCGCCGTCGAGGACCCTGATCAGCGAATTCGGTCTGTCGATGCACGTCGAATCCCAGCGCGGCGCCGAGACCCGAAACACCCTGATCGATTTCGGGTTCACGCCCGAAGCACTCAACAACAACCTGGAACTCGTCGGCCTCGATCCCGGCGCCCTGGATGCGTTGGTCCTCAGCCATGGCCATTACGACCATTTCGGCGGGCTCGTGGGCTTCCTTCAGCGCTCCAATGGCAAGCTGAAGCCGAAACTTCCGCTCTATGTGGGTGGCGAGGACTGCTTCTGTGCCCGCAGATGGACCGGGCCGCCGGTACCGGGCGATTTCGGCGTCCTCGACCGCCGGGCGCTGGAACAGGCAGATCTCGTGGTGACCGACTCGGTCGGCCCGTCGCGCGTCGGGGATCATGGTTTCACGTCGGGTCAAATCGGCCAGAGCAGCTTCGAAAAACTGCTGTCGCCCAGCGCCATGAAGATTGGGGTGGACAATGGCGTCGGCTGCTTCCCGGAGCGGCTGGCAGAGGAGGACCGGAAGCCGGGGCTGGTGCCCGACCAGTTCCGTCATGAATTGGCCACGGCCTTCAACCTCAAAGGACGCGGGCTGATCGTGCTCACCTCATGCAGCCATCGCGGCCTGATCAATGCGATCAAGCAGGCGCAAGCGGTCTCCGGCGTCGACAAGGTTCATGCGGTGATCGGTGGCTTCCATCTGGCGCCATATCAGCCGGACTATCTGCGCCAGACCATCTCCGCGCTGAAGGAGATCAATCCGACCTATGTCGTTCCGCTGCACTGCTCCGGCGAACCGTTCACCGATCTCGCCAAGGCCGAGCTTCCGACAAAGCTTCTGCGGGCTTACACAGGGACGCGGTTGGTCTTCGACGCGCAAAGTGCGTAGGTACGCACGAGGCAACCGGGACCCCAAAGGACCCACGGGCCGTCCAAGCGGTCACACAAGAAGATGGTTCCTAGAAGAAGCGACCAGCAGACGCTCTGGCGCACAGCCAACAGGAGGCACCCATGCGTCGCGAGAAAACGAACAACGATCTCCGAGCCGACCCCGCAAAATTCGGCCGCCGCAAATTCCTCACCGCCGCCGCTGCCGCCGCCGCAACGGGCGCCGCACTGGCCGCTCCGAACGTCGCCCGCGCCCAAGGCGTCATCACGCTCAAGGTCCAGTCGACGTGGCCGAACAAGGACATCCTCCACGAATACGCGGGGGATTTCGTGGACCGGGTCAACGCCGTCGGCGAGGGCAAGGTCAAGATCGAGCTTCTCCAGGCCGGCGCGGTGGTGCCCGCCTTCCAGGTGCTCGATGCCGTCAATTCCGGCATTCTCGACGGCGGTCACGGCGTGTCCGCCTATTGGTACGGCAAGAACAAGGCCTTCTCGCTGTTCAGCACCGCTCCGCCCTTCGGCTGGCGCGCCAACCAATATCTCGGATGGATCCACTATGGCGGCGGGCAGGCGCTGTACGACGAGCTCCTGCATGACATTATGAAACTCGATGTCGTCGGCTTCCAGACGGGCCCGCAGCCGACCCAGCCGCTCGGCTGGTTCAAGAAGGAGATCAAGAGCCCCGAAGATCTCAAGAACATCAAGTACCGCACGATCGGTCTCGCGGCCGACCTGTTCAGGGAACTAGGAACGGCCGTCACCATCCTGCCGGGCGGCGAAATCGTGCCGGCGCTCGATCGCGGCCTGATCGACGGCGCGGAGTTCAACAATCCAACGTCCGACCGGGTGCTCGGTTTTGCCGACGTCTCGAAGGTCTACATGGTCCAGAGCTACCACCAGTCGCTGGAGACCTTCGAAATCCTGTTCAACAAGACCAAGTTCGACAGCCTGCCGAAGGAAGTGCAGGCCATGATCAGGTATTCCTCGCAGGCGGCCTCGGCCGACATGTCGTGGAAGCTTCAGGACCGCTATTCGAAGGACATGAGTGCGCTCAAGGACGCAGGCGTGCAGGTGATTCCAACTCCGAAGTCGGTGCTGGAAGCCCAGCTCGCGGCCTGGGACACGGTGATCGCCAACGCCTCGGCCGATCCCTTCTTCAAGAAGGTCATCGACAGCCAGAAGGAATGGGCCAAGCGCGTCGTCGGCTTGCAGTTCGAGATGGAGGTCGATCAGCAGCTCGCCTACGAGCACTTCTTCGCGAAGGCTTGATCTTAGGCGTGCCCGGCGTCGGGCCGCTGCGTTCAAGGTCCGGGAATGATCGGAAAGCAGACCTTCACAGGGTTTAGCTCCACTGCTGGATTTGACCCAGAGCGGACTCTTCCATGGCCACACTCGACTAGGCCAACGCCTCCTGGCGACGCACCATCTCGGCGATCCAGACGGGAGCGTAAGGCGGCGTACAGCCCGGCGACGCCGGATAGTCGATGAGAACCTGGAGCTTTTCGCCAATGCCGATGGCGCGAGCGCGGTATGTGGGGTGACGGATGCCGATTTCGGCAAGGCAGTGGTTCATCGACCACTGCTTGAGCGCAGGCGCGTGCTTCATCTCCGTCTCGATTTGGTCCAGCAGGCCGCCCAGGTCCAACCCATCGGCAGTTTTGACCACGCGGTCGGTCGTCAAGCTCCAGCCGGCCCGTCCGACCAGATCCGTGTCGTCCTTCCAGCGCAGACGCAGCTCTTCGGCGTGCTTCCCGGGCTTGACGATGTTGGTGATGAACCAGTCCAGGAGCTTTGGCGCGCGAATGTCGCGGATCATCGTGTCGAGCTCATCGGGGGAGAAGGCTTTTGGCCGGCGATCAGGGTCGCCAGCAGCCGTGCAGCCGTGTCACCGGTGGCCCAGAGCTCGTTTGCCAGCTCATGCTGGGTCTTCAGGCGCTTGGCGACCGCACGCAGAGCCGACAGATTGACGCCATGATCGTCGCCGCGTTCTTCATTGGCGGCCCGCAGCTTTGGATCTTGCAGCAAGGCCAGTTCGGCCATGACGTCGGTAGCCGCGGACATGCCGTTCCTCCATGAACGCCCAAGCATAGAA
>CAWAYQ010000025.1:0-121508 GCA_963786225.1 uncultured Alphaproteobacteria bacterium | reverse complement strand
CGTGCGGGATGCCGCGCTAGCGGGGTGCAACTCGCTGGTCAGCGACATTTCGTGGAAATTAGACTTTAAGGGGCGGTCCCATCGGCCTCGCGGCCGCAAAGCGCGTTCGCGCAGCTCCTCTTATGATGAGGCGTCCCAGGCTTGATCTGCTGGTTAGATTTCAATTTCGATTCCCAATTCAACGACCTGAGCTACCGGAATGCCGAAATATGCGGCCGATCGTTCGGCATTGCGTTGCATGAATGCGTACAGACTCTTCCTCCACACCCCCATGCCCGCGATGCGCTCGGTCGGAACAATCGTTTCCCTGCCCAGGTAATACGAGATTTTCGACAAGTCTCCGCAACTGAGCTGCCCCTGTTGGCAAGCAAGGCGGAGGCCCTCCGGAACCGAAGGACTTTCCATGAAGCCGTAATGCAAAACCACCCGGGTGAGGCCCGCCGGGAGATCCTCGATTTTCGCGCGTTCATTCTCGGGGACGCGTGGCGCTTCCACCGTGCGCACCGCGACAAGGAGAACGCGTTCGTGCAGGGCATAGATGTGCTTGAGATGATGGGTGAGCGTAAGCGGAATACCCCGCTCGCCGAGGTGAGGAACGCCGCGGTGCCCTGCGGGCGAGCCGGCGGCCGCGCAAGCAGATTGGCGGTAAACTCCTTCTCGCTCTGCGCGCAGGCTCGTGAGAGCCTTTTCCGAAAGCAGCCGACCGCGACGCCAAGTCAGCATCATGAAAGCGATCGAGGCTGCGATGAGCAGCGGAAACCATCCTCCCTGCAAAAGCTTCAGCGAATTCGCCGCGAAGTAGATCAGGTCGATGAGCAGGAAGAAACCGTTCACGGCGATGACGAGGACGGGGTTGAAGCCCCATTGGATCGCCACCAGCGCCGCCAGCAGAGTCGTGATCGCCATGAGAAGCGACACGGCTATTCCGTAGGCGCCAGCCAGATTGTCGGACGATCCAAACGCCACCACCGCCCCCAGCGTGGCGATCGCCAATGTCCAGTTCGCAATGGGCACGTAAATCTGTCCTCGCTGATGGCTGGCGGTGTGGCGCACGGTTAGGCGGGGGAGAAAGCCGAGCTGGATCGCCTGCCGGGTCAACGAGAACGCGCCGGAAATAATCGCTTGCGAGGCGACGATGGTCGCCAAGCGTGGCAAAGGCGACAAGGCCGTAATGAAACCAGTCGGGGCCGAGCCGGTAAAACGGATTTTCCAGCGCTTGCGGATCGGTCAGCAGCAATGCGCCTTGTCCGAAATAGTTGAGAAAAAGTGCCGGCAGGACGATGCCAAACCATGCCAATCGGATCGGCACGCGGCCAAAGTGTCCCATGTCGGCGTACATAGCTTCACCGCCGGTCACGGCCAGGAATGTGGCGCCAAGGACCGCGAGAGCGACCAGTGAAGGTGCATGGACGAGAAACTCGAGGGCGTAGAGCGGATTGAATGCAGCGAGAATCCCTGGCTCCAGCACGATGCCGCGCAGGCCCAGGATGCCGATAACGATGAACCACGCCAGCATGATGGGACCGAATATCTGGCCGATGAAGCCGGTCCCACGGCGCTGAACAACGAACAGTCCGACCAGAATTGCCAGCGTGATCGGAAGAATGACAGGAGCCAATGCGGGCGCATCCAGCTTCAGACCTTCAACTGCGCTCAGAACGGAGATTGCCGGCGTGATGGCGCCATCGCCATAGAGAAGCGCCGCGCCCACCAGTCCAAGAACGAGGATTGAATTGCCGCCACGTTCCCGGCTTTGCGCGACGCGCGCCCAACAGCGCGAGAAGCGCCACGATCCCGCCTTCACCGTGATTATCGGCGCGCAGAATGAGGATCGCGTATTTCAGCGAGACAACGAGAATTAACGACCAGACGATCAGTGAGACCGCGCCAAGCACAGCCTCAGGCGTGGGCGTCGCCACCGGCGCTGGCCGCCTTGACCGCTTCCCTGAATGCGTAGAGCGGGCTGGTTCCGATGTCGCCATAGACGATACCGACTGCCCCAAGGGTCGCCGTCGCCGGCAGGGCGAGTAAGCTGTTCCCTGTTCTTTGTGAGGAAGGAATTACTACCAACGAGATCCACCACTGCCGATTTCTGCGCTTTGAGAGCTACGGCCAATCCAAAAGAAGCCCCGCCGGGAGGGGCCCGCGGGGCTTCCTTCGGTAGAGAGCAATACTTCGGGAGACGCAGTAGTGCTCTTCACCGAAGATAGGCTTGGTAGTTGTTGTCGAAAATCATCCGCAGGTGTGGGTGATCTAACCAATACTGAAACGCCCGCCCGGTAAGGGCGGGGTTCTGAGTTTCAACTGCGAGTTTCTCTAGCCACCGTCGATGACGAAGGTGTTGCAACCACCGAGAAACGGCAGCGGCAACCGACCGAAGTTGCGGGCGGCGGAGCTGGGCGGTGGTCGTGCAGCCGGCCGGGGACGACCGCTGTTGAGCCAAAGCGGGCGTCCCTGTTGGTTCCATGCGTTTTCGGGAGTGCTGGAAGCGAAGCTTTCCCGGTCTCGATTCGGCTGTTCTCAGTTATCCTCGGCGGCAGCAGGCTGGGGTTAGCCCGTGTGCTTACGGTGCAACCGACACTTTTGCAGGATCACTTGCCGGACCTTCTGTCTTCCACCTGGATTCAGGATGCCATCCAAACCTACGGTCTTTGGGTCCTCTTTGCCGTCGTGATGTCCGAAAGCATGGGCGTGCCGATGCCGGGGGAAACCGCGCTGGTGACTGCCGCTCTATATGCTGGCGCGACGCATCAGATCGACATTCTTCCGGTGGTGACCGTTGCCGCCACGGCCGCCATGGTCGGCGACAATATCGGCTACCTGATAGGTCGAACGATCGGGCTGCGACTGCTGGTGCGATACGGGAGATATGTACGCCTCAATGAAGCGCGGCTTAAGGTCGGCCAGTATCTGTTTCTCAAGCACGGCGGAAAGATCGTCTTCTTCGGACGATTTGTTGCCTTCCTGCGCACCTTCGCGGCCCTGCTGGCAGGCGCCAATCGCATGCCCTGGCCGCACTTTCTGGCCATGAATGCAGCCGGAGGCATATGTTGGGCGTGCTTATTTGGGTTCGGCGCCTATGTGCTCGGCGAAGACATCAAACTGGTCGCGGGCCCCATCAGCGTGATGTTTCTGCTGGTGGCCGCCTGGTTTGGCCGTCGGCGGGAATTCGTCTTCTTTCGACGCCACGAGAAGGAACTGGAGGAGCGAGCGAGTGCCGCTATCTCCCGAGATTGAAGGCGGCTGGCAGCCCACCCGAGTCACGGCTTATATGTCTTGCCTCTGGCCAAGTATCGTCCGGCAGGTTCACCACGATCGGCGTCGAGGTGCTCCTCACCACCACCCAGTGAAACGACTCGGAAGCCGACGGATTGATCTCCATGTGCGGCAGGAAGCTGGGCACATGGATGAAATCCCCGGCCTTCGCGCGCGCAGCGAATTCGCCCCTCGCGCCCCAGCGGACCTCGCAGATACCGGACAAGACATAGGCGATCGTCTGCTGCTCTCCGTGATGATGGATGCCGGTACGGGCCCCCGGCTTGACCTCGAACAAGCCGCCCCACAACGCCGAGTGGATGCCGAGCTGCGGTGCGACCGCGGCCAAGCGCACTGAGCCTGGCGTCTGTGCCGTTCCCGCGTCGAATCCGGCCGGGCTGACGATGCAAATGGATGGGTATGCGGTCACCATGGCGTCTCTCGCGGTTGATGCCTTGGGATGAGCGCGCGCGTTGCGCCCGATCGCTCATCATTTTTATCTTGCTCAAGATACAGATGAGAGTGAACGTCTATTATGAATATTAATCGGTCTTCTGACGCGTTTCGGCAATTATACGGACATTAATCAGGCTATACTTGCGTATAGGCCGCTTTATCGGTGCTCCCTGGCCGCGCCGGAGCAACAGCGAAGGCGCGCCTGTCGCCATTCAGCGAAAGGGACCCCGATTTGCGCGCCGATCCAAATCGCGGGCGTTTCACACGCGCGCTCGGCCTCGGGCCTCGACCGGGTTCGCGCGGCAATTTCGACGCCATCGCCCGCGGCATGCTCGGCTGGCGAAGCGACCCCGTAATGGGGATCTTGGTCCTTTCGGCACACGACCGGGCTGGGGACCGCGCCCGATCGCGGGCGAGGACGTATTTCGAGACGAAGACCGGGGAGCGCGCTCCCGACGCTCTATGCCCGCATCGCTCGGCGGCGCGTGGGGGCGACATGGGGGATCACGTTGGACCGGGTCACCTCTTCAACCGTCCGCTTGCTTCGGATCTCGTCAACCCGCGCCGCGAAGTCGTCCCAGTATTCGCGTGGCTGGGGCTTGCTGAAGAAGTAGCCTTGAATCTCGCAATCCCCTTCTGCGCGAAGATGGTCGAGTTCCGCCGCGGTCTCCACGCCTTCGACGGTGAGGCCTATCCCCAATTCGCGTGCGAGCACGAACAAAGACCGCACGATCGCCGCCCCGCGCCGATGTCCGGCGACATCCTGTACGATGCTGCGGTCGAGCTTCACCCTGTCGAAGTTCAGCCGCTTCAGATTGCCAAGTGTCGTAAAACCGGCGCCGAAATCATCCATCGCGACCTGGACGCCGAATTCCCGCAACCGGGAGAACACGAGCGTCGCCTGCTCGAAATCGTGGATGAGGGCGTCTTCCGTCACCTCGATCTCGAGCCGGCCGGGATCGAAATTGCGCGCGCGGAGTGTGCTCCGCACCATTTCTACGAATTCGCGATTGAGCTGTACCGGCGAGATGTTGACGGCGATGCGGACATGTTCAGGCCACGTCATAGCGGCATCAATCGCAGTGCTAATCATCAGCTCTGCGAGTGATGGTGCGAGACCATTTTCCTCGGCGATGCGAACGAACTCGGGCGGCGAGATGTGGCCCAGTTCCGGATGCTGCCAGCGCGCCAGAGCCTCAAATCCGACGATCTCGTAGTCCGAGCTTCGGATCGCGGGCTGGAAGAACGCCCGGATATGCCGCTGCTCTATCGCGTCGCGCAGGTCATTGACTAGCGCCAACCGGCGGTTGAGCCCCTCGGCCAGCGAGGGAATGAAATGGCGGCAGCGGCCCCGTCCCTCGGCCTTGGCGGCGTAGAGCGCGAGATCAGCATTGCGCATCAGCTCTTCGGCCGATGCGCCGTCGTCGGGATAAACCGCCGTGCCGATCGAGGCGCCGCAATCCAACTTCAGCCCATCGACATCAATCGTCTTGTTGAGCAGTCGCCGCAATTGCTGCCCCAGCAGTCGCGCCTCGGACGGATCGTCGATCTCATCCAGCAGGACCATGAACTCGTCGCCGCCCATCCGTCCGATAACCGCATCGGCGGGCATTTCGAAACGCACGCGCTCGGCCAGAGCGCACAGGAGCTTGTCGCCGGTGGCGTGCCCGAAGACGTCATTGATCAACTTGAAACGATCGAGATCGATCCAGGCGATGCCGCACCGGCTTCCGCGCGCGGCCGATTTCGCAATCGCCTCCTCCAATTTGACGGTGAGCACGCCGCGGTTGGGCAGCTTCGTCAGACTGTCGTGATGCGCGAGGAACGAGATCCGGTCCCTCGCCGCTCGTTCGAGGCGCACGTCGCGGATTTCCAGCAGCCGCGCCGGCGACCCCTGATGATCGATCGACCGAGCCCTCGCGAACACCGCGACGGGCTGCATCGACCGGTCGGTCAGTTCCGTTTCGAACTCGGCGCTGCTCTCCCCGATCAGACGCTCGATGGCCTCGACGTCGGGGAGATAGGCCGTGATCATGGTTCCGGGAATCGTGCCCGGCTCGTATCCGAGGAGATCGTGGAAAGCGCGGTTTGCCATCAGGACCTCAAGTCCCGAGCAGACGACAATGCTCTCTTCCAGGATGTCGATGAGCGCAGGATCTTTCCAGGCGGACCGGCGGGTCTGGCGAAAGACGCCCGATCGCCAAAGCCCGAGGCCGATTACGGCGGCGACCAGCGAGACGGCGAGGAGCTGACCGATCTCGGCGGAAACGGTGTAGGTCGAGTTATCGGCAGCTCGCACATCGACCAAGCACGCCAACACAACAGTCAGGCCGAGGGCGGCTGACCTACTCATCGAACGGATTGAATCGCGGCTAAACATACAATTGACCCACCTCAACGCGAGGGAGGCTAACCCAATAATTGCGCTATATAGTTAAAAAGAGGGCGCAATTTGAAGTGTCTGAAAGATGAATAACAAACGGATAATCGTATTAAGAAATTATTTATATCAGACTCTGAATATTATACTTTCGATTAAACTGACGTTGATATGTAAGTGCGACTCTTCGGTCAGAAATGGCGTCTCAAGGGTTTCCGTTATGCTTATTGCACGTGCTATCGCTATCGCGGCCATTCTCGTCCCCTTTTACGCCTCCGCGTCGCCGCTCAATATGGTCGGCACCGGTGATGGCGTAGACATGCTCACCTCGCTGGCAGCTGATTTCAACGCAAGGCAGGTCGGCGTTGTAGGTGGCTATACCTCCCAGCATCGGATCCGGCGGTGGCATCGCTGCAATTGGCTCGGGAAGGGAGCCGCTCGCCCGCATCGCGAGACCGCTCAAGGACACCGAAATCGAACGAGGTATCAAGGCCGTGCCGATCGCAAAGTTGCCGTCGGCGATCTACGTGCAGAAGGAAGTCGGAGTAACGGGCCTGACTGCGCGGCAGCTGGCCGACATCTTCAGCGGCGCGATCCGGAACTGGAGGGAGGTCGGAGGCCCCGATCTCGCGATCAAGGTCGTCCGCAGGGAAGAAGCGGACAGCACGTTGCTGGTGCTTCGCCAGTTCGATGCCCGGCTGGAAGGAACTCGTCCTCACCGAGCGTTCCAAGCTGGCGATGACCACACAGGAAGCAATCGATTCGGTTGAGGCGGTGTCGGGCGGCATCGGCTTCGGTCCGTTCACCAGGGCGTTGGAAAGTCGGGTGACCGTCCTGCGCATTGATGGGCAGTATCCCGGCGAGGCCAAGTATCCGAGCGCCGTCGTTCTGGCCGCGGCTTTCAAGGACAGCCCGACCGCCGAGGCGCAGGGCTTCCTTGCCTACCTCCGGAGCGAGGACGCGCGGCGCATCATGTCCGGGTTCGGCGCGGTTCCCTTGTCGGCCGGAGGAGAATAACGCCGAATGATACTGTCCTCGTTCGCCACACGGATATCTGCGGCGGTTCTTGTGACCGCTGCGATCGCCCTCTCAGCGGTGGTGGGCCTGACGGTCATGCGGCTGCACCAGGGGCTGCACCGCCAGACCGTCGATCTCGGGATCGTTTCCGAGAACCAGCTCATCAAGACCCTCGACGGCACGGCGCTGCTGGCACGCTCCCAGATGGAACATCTTTACCAGAGCACGGCCAACGATCTTCGCAGGATAGCCAACCGCAATGACGTGATGAGGGCAATCACATCCCGCAATGTCGTTGCCATCTCGGAATTGGTCGGAAAGCTCAGCCGGGATGTCGGTTTCGACAACGCGCTGGTCGTCGACCCCGAACTCCGGGTTTTCGGCGCTGCCCGCGAGGATACCGACATACTCGGGGCGAACGAGTATTTGCGGCGGCATGCCATCGCGAGAGAGATCAAGGCGGACATCCTGCAGGCAGGGGACAGCCAGCACGCTCTGCTGCACAGCGTTGTTCGGATCGACGATGACCTCATGCATGCGATTGGCGCGACCGCCACGACCCCGATGGCGTTGCTCGTGGCGTTGCCGGTCTATGACGACTTCGGCGAGATCGTTGCGATCCTGGTTGCCCATCGGGCTGTGCGAGAACGCGAATTTGCGCTCGAGGAACTGGCGAAGATAAGCGGCGGAGTGCTGATCGTTTCCGATGAAAAGGTGATCTCGACCGCGGGCGTCGCAAGCAGTGTGGGGGCGCCGCAAGGAGTTAGCGGCAGGCTTACATCGACCTCCGATGGAGGCTACTGGTCTCGCTGCACCGACTTCAAGACGGCCAAAATCTGTGCGGTAGCTCCACAATCGGAGCTCGCGGATCTCCGCGCGGGCATGGTTCGGGTCGGGGAAACCGAAAGCCGGGCCTTGAGCCGCTGGCTGATGCTGGTTTCCGTGATAGCACTCGCCTGTCTAGCCACGGTCACCTTCCTTTTATCGCAACAGTTCGCGCGGCCGCTGACGGCAATCACGAACGCCGTACGCGCGGTGGCCAGGGGCGACTGGAAATCGTCGCTGCCGGCTGTCACCCGCAAGGACGAGATCGGCAATATCGCCCGGGCGGTGGCGCTGATGCAGCGCTCGCTCGAAGAACGCGATCGGCTCAAACTGGATGTCGCCAATGCCGAAACGGCGGTGAAGCGTCAGGAGCATGTAGAAACGGCCATCCGCCGTTTCGATCGGAAAATGCGGAGCATCGGGCTGAGCGTCAGCGAAGCTCTTGAATTGATCAACGAAGTGTCGATTGAACTGGAGCGCAAATCCGCTTTGGCGGAGGGAGAGATTCTGGAAGCGGTATTCGTCTGCCGCCAGACCGAGGGAAGGTTGAGCCAGACGATCGCGGGCATTGAGGCGCTTGCTTCCACGGATGCCGAATTCGCAGCGGACGATAGTCTGTCGCATGGCGCATTGAACCGGCACCTCGAGCAAACGAGCGACATTCACGCAAGCGCAACGGCAGCCAGGCTGTCGACGACGAACCTCGCCGTCAGCCTGGCGCGGATCAAGAGCAGCCTCAACGAGGCTCAGGAGACATCGAACGCGCTGATCGAGAAGGTTGGCGAGGTCGCCGACGGAACAGACCGGCTCGACTTGACCGTCAAATCCTTACTCCGGGAAATCTCGGACAAATCGTTGTCATATCCCACCAGTTCGGCGGCCTAGCAGGGCACGCGCCGTAGCAAGCAGTCCCGGAGCACCGGCGCGCACCCCGCGAACCTGCGGCTGCTCCCCGTCTGCGATCGGATGCGGGATAGGCGATAGCACGTTACCGGACACAGGCCCGCGGACGCGGACAGCGTCGATGACGCGATCCGCCAGCGAGCGCATGTGAATGCCCGGCAGGAATGGATCGCTGAAACACCGGGCCTGCGCATCGGCCGCTTTCGAGGCGACCGCATCCACCAATCCCGGAGCGCCGGCCACGTAGACGTCATCATCCGGGCTGAGGGCCGGGAGAAAGTCCGTCGGACGGCCGGCTCGCAAATCCCCGACCGCGCCCTCATCGCAGGTGGCGATCAGCCGAGAGAAGCGCTGGCCGGCGAGCCAGTCAAACGAAGCTCGCATATACAGCGCGCTGGGACTTGTCGCTCCGACAAGGATCGTCATTCGTTCCGAATGGCCCCGATTAAGAGCCGACCGCGCAATGGACCAGATCGGTGCCCATCCCGTTCCGCCCGCGATGAGGTGGATGTTTTTCCGAGGCTCGCGAAAAAACGCCGAACCAAAGGGGCCCGCAACCCGTACCCTGCTCCCCGGCACGATCGAAGCGCCAATCGCGGACGACACCGCGCCGCCGGGATATCTCCTGATCTGAAAGGCCAACTCGGTCTCGCTGGTCGTGCCGTCCAGCCGTGGAGCGGGGCTATAATCGCGAGGCGGGCAACCGGGAAAGGTCAGGTTGACATACTGCCCCGGCAGATACCGGAACGGCGAATTGAGAGTGACCAGGATTTCGACGACATCCGACGAGACCGGGGTCACCGATGTCACGACACCGGGGCGGCGGCTCATCGCCGGTATTTCATCGAACGTGATGGCAGCCGCTCCCGTGACGCGCGCCTGACACGCGAGCACGGTGTTGCCCTGGCGGCTGCCGCGATCGTCGATCGTGCCGGACTCCACCCTCACCCGGCATGTGCTGCACTGGCCGGAGCAGCAATCATGCGGGATCAGGATTCTCGCGCTCATTGCGGCGTCGACCAGCGTGTCGCCGGTCGACGCCTCGATGAAGCGCCCGTTGATGGAAACGCCAACCTTACCCATTTTTCTGCGCTGCCCCGATCAATCGAGAATGATCTTCACGGGCCGCACGTGACGGGTATGCCGTGTCTGGTTGTGGTCGAACACGCTGACCCAAGCGTAAAGGTCGCGGCCGCGCACGAAGTCCTGGTCGTACATGCTGCCCGTGGCGAGCACGCGGGTCGCCTCGAGCGTCCAATGGCCATCGGCCCATTTGGCTGCGCCCGTCACATCGGCCCGGTCGCCCTCGTAATTACCCATGATCAGCACGCCCGGGATCACCGTACCGACGGGGATCGCTGCGTCGAGCTCGGCCGAATACGGAACCGTCTCGGCTTCGGTCATCCACCAACGGGCGCCCTCGGAATCCGAGCTTTGGGGATCGAGATCGAACGTCTTTAGCGCCGCCGTCGTTGCTGCCGGGTCCTTCGGAAGCCGGTTGAGCTTGACGGGCCCTTTGTAGCCGCCGGGGGGCTCACTTTTGTAGTTGTAGGAGTAGAAGGACTTGCCGGGATCGTTCCAATAACCGCCCTGGTAGCGCGCCGTGCCGGCCGCTTCAGCTTCGGTCGGTTCCCGTGGCGGGCCGAAATATTGGTCGTCGACCTGGCCGAGATGGCCGCCGCGAGACGCTTTCCACTGCCACATATCGGCATACGAGCCGTCGGTCGTGTAGTGGAAGCCGCGCTTGTGCAGGGCCGCAGGTTTACCGGCAATCGGCCTCTCGCCCATATGGGTGGTGTCGCCGCCGCCGAACTCGTTGCTCCGTGTAAAGAGGATAGCGAACTTGTCCTCGTAGAACGTCACGACGTCCGCGATGTCGGCATGGTCGTTCAGCAGGTGCCAGCCGTCCTCGCGCTTTTGCAGCGGCAAGCCGCCGCAGCGAGCGCGTCGGGTCCTCCCAGCGGAACGCGAAGTAGACCTTGGTGCCGTCCACAACAGCCTTCATCTCGACGGTGGATTCTCCGGTTCCGCCGAGATCGGCTCCCTGCTGTGTCCGCACGAATACGGACTTCGCATTGCTCCAGACGGCGTCGTCCAGCACGCCATCGAGCTTCGGCGCCGTATCGACCTTGGCGATATGGAGCTCATCCCTGGTGCCGAAATCGAAACCTGCGGCGACCGCGGCCGCGACGATGCCGGCTGCGGTCGCATACAGCACCGGTCGGGGTCTGACGGCCGGGCTGGATTCGAGCCGGGCCGGCCAGAAGATGCGCAGGAGCTGACGCCACCCGCCATAGACGAAGTGGGTTATCGTATGGACAAAAATGTAGGCGAACGCTGCGATCGAGGCGAGATAGTGGACCGTGACGACCCAACCACCAAAGCCGACATAAAGCGCGACGCCGGTCGCGGTCATCACTGCGACGAGCAAATAAAGCGCCCAGTGCAGCAGCACGTTCACGGCAGCCCACCGCAGCTTGCCGGCGGCGGGCATCAGAAGGGCATTGAGGCGCCGCAGCATATTGCGGCGCGCGAGGCCTGTCCGTGCCAGATAGACGACGTATGCGGTCATCGCGAAGAAGAGCGCGAGGCCGGCGATGAAATGCACCGTCCAGATTTCGCCCCCGGGCAAGATCGGCTCAAGCCACCGGGCAAATGCCAGGTTGCGGTCGTCGGCGGCGATGCGGAAGCCCGTGATCAGGCTCGCGATCATCGCGATCGCGGCGGCCCAGTGGATGATGAATGTACCGATGTCGGTCCGTGGAGCTTCAGACGCAGTCTGCCGTTTCGCCGCGCTCGTGGCGAGAGTATCCGAATCCATATGCCCCCCGTTTACGTCCCGGTAACCACCATATGGAGAAAGCGGCCCGCTGCAAGGAGTTGATCGACCTGCATTTATCGGGATGGTAAATAACTCGACCACGCATCCCGCTGTTCCCTAAATGTTCTTGACGCGCTTATCCTTATAAGTCAGCTTCCGGCATCTGCTGCGCTGGGAGCTGTTCATGGTCGCCTTCGTATCGACGGTCGCATTCGAGGGCATCGAGGCGAAACCGGTCGACGTTCAGGTGCAGCTTTCGCCCGGCCTTCCGGCCTTTGTCGTGGTGGGCCTGCCGGACAAGGCAGTGAACGAGGCGCGCGAGCGGGTGCGCGCGGCGCTTGTGGCGTCCGGCCTCGCTCTGCCGCCGAAGCGCGTCATCATCAATCTCGCGCCGGCCGATCTGCCGAAAGAGGGTTCGCATTACGACCTCCCCATCGCGCTCGGCATCATGGCCGCCATCGGCGCCCTGCCCTCCGATTCGCTCGCGGGCTACACGGTCCTGGGCGAACTCTCGCTCGACGGCACGATCACCCGGGTCGCGGGCGTGCTGCCGGCGGCCATCGCCGCCAATGCGCGGGGCCACGGCCTGATCTGCCCGCGCGCCGACGGTCCGGAGGCCGCGTGGGCGTCCGCCGACCTCGATATCCTGGCGCCGTCCTCGCTGATCCAGCTCGTCAATCACCTCAAGGGCACGCAGACCATGGCGCGGCCTCAGCCGGGACTGCGCGAAAGCGCGGGCGATTTCCCCGATCTCAGCGAGGTGAAGGGCCAGGAGACGGCCAAACGCGCGCTCGAGATCGCGGCCGCCGGCGGGCACAATCTGCTTCTCATCGGCCCTCCCGGCGCCGGCAAAAGCATGCTCGCCTCGCGCCTGCCTTCGATCCTGCCGCCGATGGCGCCGGCCGAACTTCTCGAACTTGCGATGATCCGCTCCGTCGCGGGCGATCTTTCGGGCGGCGCCTTGTCCGATCGCCGGCCGTTCCGCGCGCCGCATCATTCGGCCTCGATGGCGGCTCTGGTCGGCGGCGGCATCAAGCCCCGGCCGGGCGAGATCGCGCTCGCCCATAACGGTGTTCTGTTCCTCGACGAGTTTCCGGAATTCCAGCCCAACGTGCTCGACGCGCTGCGCCAGCCCATGGAAACCGGCAATGTCGTGGTCGCGCGGGCGAACCACCGCATCACCTATCCGGCCCGTTTCCAACTCATCGCCGCGATGAACCCCTGCAAATGCGGACGCGCGGGCGAACCGGGCCATGCCTGCCGGAGGGGCGCGCGCTGCGCCGAGGATTATCAGGCACGTCTGTCCGGCCCCCTGCTCGACCGGATCGATCTTCATCTCGACGTGCCGGCGGTTTCCGCGAGCGATCTTCTGCTGCCCGCACCGGCCGAGGGCAGCCGCGAGATCGCGGCCCGCGTCGCCGCCGCGCGTGCTCTGGCCAAGGCACGCTGCGAGGCGCTGAAGCTTACCGCCCGCACCAATGCCGAAGTCGGCGCGGCCGCGATCGAGGCCATGGCGGCGCCGGACGCCGCCGGATCGCGCCTCCTGTGCGACGCCGCGGAAACGATGCGGCTGTCGGCGCGCGGATATCATCGGGTGCTGAAGGTCGCAC
Organism: uncultured Alphaproteobacteria bacterium; assembly: GCA_963786225.1. Lineage (GTDB taxonomy): Bacteria > Pseudomonadota > Alphaproteobacteria > Rhizobiales > Methylopilaceae > Flaviflagellibacter. The sequence goes on along the minus strand of CAWAYQ010000025.1, from coordinate 108,241 downwards.
GCACCATCGCCGATCTCGACGGCGAGGATCGGGTCGGCCGCATCCACCTCGCGGAGGCACTGTCCTACCGGACACTTGTGGACCGCGTACCGCTTGCGGCCTGAGAGGGATAGACTGTCACACAAACGTCGGCTGAGTATGATCGAAGCGACTTATGAGCACATCCATTCTCGTTTCGCCCGCCCAGCACAGCATTCAAATTCCGCCGGATCTCGTCGAGTTGCAGCGCGACCCCGCGTTTCAGCTTCCCGATCCGCTCGGCCGAATCGGCGATCTTGAGCTCCAGCTGACGCGCAAGGCCAAGGACGTGAAGCGGGCGCAGAAGCTGCGCTACAAAGTGTTCTTCGAGGAAATGTCGGCCGTGCCGAACGTGCTGGCGCGCCTCGCGCGCCGCGACGTCGATATCTTCGATCAGGTCTGTGACCACCTCCTCGTTCGCGACCGCGCGCCCCGTCCCGGCTTCATTCAGAAGAAGCCCCGCACGGTCGGCACCTACCGCCTGCTTCGGCAGGAGGTCGCGGAGCGCCATTTCGGCTTCTACACCCAGGGCGAGTTCGACATCGCCCCGCTCATCGCCGAGCACGCGCATCTGAACTTCCTCGAACTCGGCCGCTCCTGCGTGCTCGCGCCCTGGCGCGACCGCCGCACGGTGGAACTCCTCTGGCACGGCATCTGGGCCTATGTTCTCGCCCACAAGGTCGATGTCATGATCGGCTGCGCCAGCCTCGAGGGCACGAACACAAACGCCCTCGCGTTGCCGCTAAGCTACCTCCATCATTTTCATCGCGCGCCCGATGCCTGGCGCGCCGAGGCCCTGCCGGAGCGCCGGGCGAAGTTCCCGCTTATGCCGAAGGACGCGATCGATCCGAAGGCCGCCTTGCGCGCCCTTCCGCCGCTCATCAAGGGCTATCTCCGGCTCGGCGCCATGATCGGCGAAGGTGCGGTCGTCGACCACCAGTTCGGCACGACGGACGTGCTGATCGTCCTGCCCCGCGCGTTCATCAATCCGCGCTACATCCAGTATTACGGCGCCGACGCCACCCGCCACGCGGCCTGAGCTCCGCCTCAATCCATCCACAGCTCTCCGGCGCGCGGCTTCCGCCGCCGCCAAATCGCCGCTAGCACTGTCCGGATGAACGAGCAGGCGGAAATTCTATCCGGCAACGGCGGGGGCGAAAGCCGCGTCACGCCGATGATGGAGCAGTTCCTCGAGATCAAGGGCGCCAATCCGGACTGCCTTCTGTTCTACCGGATGGGCGACTTCTACGAGCTGTTCTTCGAGGACGCCGAACAGGCCAGCCGCGCGCTCGGCATCATGCTGACCAAGCGTGGCAAGCATCAGGGACAGGACATCCCGATGTGCGGCGTGCCGGTCGAGCGCGCCGACGATTACCTGCAGCGCCTGATTTCCAAAGGCTTCCGCGTCGCGGTCTGCGAACAGATCGAGGATCCGGCCGAGGCCAAGAAGCGCGGCGGAAAATCCGTCGTGAAGCGCGACGTGGTGCGGCTCGTCACCCCCGGAACATTGACCGAAGACGCGCTGCTCGATCCTCGCCGGGCGAACCGGCTGCTCGCTCTGTCGCGGGTTCTTGCCGGCGAGGACGCGGTTCTGTTCGGCCTCGCGGCGCTCGATATCTCGACCGGCGCGTTCGCGGTCTCGGAGACGAATCGCGCCGGATTGTCCGCCGCAATCGCCCGGCTCGATCCGGCGGAGATCGTGGTGCCGGAAGGCCTGATCGAGGAACCGGATCTCGCGACACTCCTGAAAGAGACAGGACGGCCGGTCGCGCCCGTGGGCCGCGACATGACGGAGGCCGCAAGCGCCGAGCGCCGCCTCGCGGAAGCTTACGGGGTGTCGACCCTCGCCGGTTTCGGAACGTTGAGCCGCGCGGAAATCTGCGCCGCCGCGACCGGCGTGAGCTATGTCGTCCGTACGCAGCGCGGCGCCCGCCCGCCGCTCTCCCCGCCGCAGCGAGCGGGATCGGGCGCTTTCCTCGATATCGATACCGCGACACGCGCAAATCTCGAACTGACGCGCACGCTTTCGGGCGAGCGCACGGGCTCCCTGCTGCACGCGATCGACCGCACCGTGACGGCCGGCGGCGGACGGCTTCTCGCGGAACGCCTCGCAAGTCCCCTGACCGATCCGGACGCGATCAATCAGCGGCTCGACAGCGTCGAGGCCTTCACGCGCGATGCGGGACTGCGGCGCGATCTGCGCTCCGCGCTCCGCGCCGCGCCGGATCTCGCGCGCGCCGCGCAGCGCCTTGCCTTCGGACGCGGTGGGCCGCGCGATCTTGCAGGCGTGCGCGATGCTCTGATCGCGGCACGGGCGATTTCGCAGCGGCTGGACGGCACAACTTTGAGCGCCGAAATCGCTGCCGCCCGCACGGCTCTCGATGCCCCGGACGCCGGCATTGCGGCAAGCCTTGGCGACGCTCTCGCGGAGGAACTTCCGCTGCGCGCCTCCGATGGCGGCTTTGTTCGCGCGGGCTATGACGGCGCACTCGACGAACAGCGGCAATTGCGCGATGAGAGCCGCCGCGTCATCGCGCAGCTCCAGGCGCGTTACGCGGAAGAAACCGGCCACCGCACGCTCCGCGTCAAGCACACCAATTTCCTCGGCTTCTTCGTCGAGGTTCAGGCTGCCGCCGGGGAAGAGCTGCGCGCGCCGCCGTGGAACGCGATTTTCGTCCATCGCCAGACCCTTCAGGGCGCGATGCGGTTTTCGACCATGGAGCTGTCGGACCTCGAAAGCCGGATCGCCGCGGCGGCCGACCGTGCGCTTGCGCTGGAACTCTCCGTATTTACGCGCCTCTCCGACATGGTGATCGCCGCGGCCGGCGTGCTGAAGCATGTCGCCGAGGCCCTGGCGGCGCTCGATGTCGCGAGCGCGCTCGCGGAACTTGGCGTGGAACAGCGTTATGTGCGGCCCCGGATCGATCTGTCGCTCGACTTCGACATCACGCAGGGCCGCCACCCCGTCGTCGAGCAGGCTCTCGCGTCCGATCCGTTCATCGCCAACGATTGCAGCCTGTCGCCCGCGAAGGAAAACGTACCCGGCCGCATCTGGCTCATCACCGGCCCGAACATGGGCGGCAAATCGACCTTCCTGCGCCAGAACGCGCTGATCGCCATACTGGCGCAGGCGGGAAGTTTCGTTCCCGCGGCAGCGGCCAAGCTCGGCACCGTCGACCGCCTGTTCAGCCGCGTCGGCGCGGCCGACGATCTTGCGCGCGGCCGATCGACCTTCATGGTCGAGATGGTGGAAACGGCGGCGATCCTCAACCAGGCGAGCACGCGATCGCTGGTCATCCTCGACGAGATCGGGCGCGGAACCTCGACCTTCGACGGCCTCAGCATCGCCTGGGCCGCGATCGAGCACCTGCACGAGAAGAATTGCTGCCGCTCATTGTTTGCGACGCATTTTCATGAACTTACCCAGCTCGCAAAGCGCCTCGACCGGCTGCACAATGCGACGCTCAAGGTCGCCGAATGGAAAGGCGATGTCGTGTTCCTGCACGAGGTCGTGGCGGGCGTCGCCGACCGCTCCTACGGCATCCAGGTGGCGAAGCTCGCCGGCCTGCCGCCTGCCGTCGTCCAGCGGGCCGGCGCGATCCTCGCCGAACTCGAGAGCACCGAGCGCTCGCGGCCCAAGGACATGCTGATCGACGATCTGCCCCTGTTCTCCATGACGGCCAAGGCGCCGGTCGCCTCCGTCGCCCCGCCCGATCCCGCGCTCGCGGCGCTCGACGAGATCGACCCCGACGCCCTGACCCCTCGCGCCGCCCAGGACGCGCTTTACCGGCTGAAGGCGCTGCGGCGGGACAGCTGAAATCTTGATCTTTTGCAAAGCCCGGCCCCATAGAATGGCCGGATGATCGTCACCCTGCGCAACCCCGTCGCCGCACGGCCGCCCATCATCGACCGCGCCAAGCTCGACCGCGATCTCGACCGCGTGGCCAAGACCCATGCGGGCGACGCCGCCGCCCGGGATACCGCCGTCAAGAAACGCCTCAAGCAGGCGCTGACGGACGGCCACGATCTCGCGCGGGCCTGGCTCGAAGATGACGGCCAAGGCACGGCCTGCGCCCAGCAGATCTCGCATCTCGTCGACGAAATCATCACCGCGCTCCACCGCTTCGTGACGACCTATGTGCATCCCGTCGTGCCGAACCCGGCGCCGACCGAGCGGCTGGCGGTGATCGCGGTCGGCGGCTACGGCCGCGGAACCCTTGCGCCCGGATCCGATATCGACCTCCTCTTCCTGTTTCCAAGATCGCCGACGGTCTGGGGCACGGCCGCGGTCGAGGCCATGCTGTATGTGCTGTGGGATCTCGGCTTCAAGGTCGGCCACGCCGTGCGCGGCCTCGACGAGTGCCTGAAGCTGTCGCGCAGCGACATCACGATCCGCACCTCCGTGCTCGAAGCCCGCACGATCTGCGGGGATGCGCCGTTGGCCGATCTCCTGGCGCAGCGCTTCGACAAGGAGGTCGTGCACGGCACCGCGCTTGAATTCGTCACCGCCAAACTCGTCGAGCGGGACGAAAGGTACAGACTGACGGAATCATCGCGTTACGTCGTCGAGCCGAACGTCAAGGAAGGCAAAGGCGGGCTTCGTGACATCAACACTTTGTTCTGGATCGCGAAATATGCCTACCGCGTGCGCGAGATCGAGGATCTCGTCGATGTCGGCCTTTTCACGCCGGCCGAACTCGGCCTCTTCCGCAAGGCCGAGGACTTTCTCTGGGCCGTGCGCTGTCATCTGCATTTTCTGACCGGGCGTGCGGAAGACCGTCTGAACTTCGAATATCAGCCCGACATCGCGGCGCAACTCGGTTACCAGCGTCATCCCGGCCAGTCGGCGGTCGAGCAATTCATGAAGCACTACTTCCTTGTCGCGAAGGATGTCGGCGACCTGACCGCCATTGTCTGCGCCGCGCTCGAGCAGCGCCACGCGAAGCGCCCGCCCAAGCTCAATCGCTTCTTCGGCCGCTGGCGGCGCGTGCGCACGCATATGCTTCCAGGCACCGATTTCACGATCGAGAACGAGCGGCTGACGATCACGGGCCCTGACGTCTTCAGACGCGACCCGGTCAACCTCATCCGGTTCTTTCACACCGCCGACCGCGAAGACGTCGACATGCATCCGGACGCGATGCATCTCGTCCGGCGCTCGCTTCGGCTGATCGACCGCGATCTGCGCGAGAATCCGGAGGCCAACCGGCTCTTCCTCGAAGTATTGACCTCGCGCAACGCGCCGGAGACGATCCTGCGCCGCATGAACGAGACCGGCGTGCTCGGCCGTTTCGTCCCCGAATTCGGCAAGATCGTCGCGATGATGCAGTTCAATATGTACCACCATTATACGGTGGACGAGCATTTGATCCGCGCTGTCGGCATCCTCTCGGAGATGGATGCCGGAACGCTCAAGGACGAGCATCCCCTCTCGAACGAAGTTCTGCCGGCGATCACGAGCCGCCTGGCTCTCTATGTCGCGGTGCTGTTTCACGATATCGCCAAGGGACGGCTGGAGGATCATTCCATCGCGGGCGCGAAAGTGATGCTGAAGCTCGGGCCCAGGCTCGGCATGTCACCCGACGATACCGAGACTGCGGCATGGCTGATCGAGCAGCATCTTCTGATGTCGGACATCGCGCAGCGGCGCGACATTACCGATCCGCGCACGATCCGCGACTTCGCCGAGAAGGTGCAGAGCCTGGAACGGCTGAAAATGCTTCTCGTCCTGACGGTGTGCGACATCAAGGCCGTCGGTCCCGGCGTGTGGAACGGCTGGAAAGGCCAGCTTCTGCGCTCCCTCTACTGGGAAACCGAAATCCTGCTTGCCGGCGGCCATTCCACGGCGAACCGCACCGAACGCGTGCAGGCGGCAAAGGCGGAAACCCGTGCCGCGCTGCCGGATTGGAGCGATGCGGAACTCGACACCTATATGGCGCGCCATTACCCGCCCTATTGGCTCAAGGTCGAACCGGAGCGTCGTCTTGCCCATGCGCGGCTTCTGAAAGAGGCCGAGGCGGAAGGGAAGCTGGTTGCGACGTCGTTCACGACACACGCATTCCACGGCGTGACCGAAATCACCGTCATGGCCCAGGACCATCCGCGCCTACTCGCCATCATCGCGGGCGCGTGCGCCGCGACCGGCGCCAACATCACCGACGCCTATATCAACACGACGACGGACGGCATGGCGCTCGACACCATTTTCGTCAGCCGCACCCATGAAAACGACGAGGACGAGGCGCGCATCGCAGGCCGTATCGCCAGCAATGTGGAGCGCGCGCTGAAAGGCGATCTGTGGCTCACGGACGCGATGCAGAAGCGCTCCGAACAGCGCCGCCGGCAGACCAAGGCGTTCGACGTCACGCCGCGCGCCATCATCACGAATGATTGGTCGGACCGTTACACCGTGATCGAGGTTTCGGGCCTCGACCGGCCGGGTCTTCTCTACGATCTCACCTCGACCCTGTCGCAGCTCAATCTCAACATCGCCTCGGCGCACATCGCAACCTTCGGCGAGAAGGCGGTCGACGGATTCTATGTGACGGATCTCACCGGGTACAAGATCACGTCTCCGTCGCGGCAAGAGGCGATCCGGCGCGATCTTCTTGCGGTATTTACGGACAGCGGCGGAACCGCCAAGCCCTAAAGCTCGCGCTGCAGAAGAACCATGTCGAGCGTGCGGCCGAATTTCTCGCCGACGCCCGGTAGCCGGCCGGTCTCGCGGAAGCCGAACGAAAGGTGAAGGCCCAGAGAGGCCGTGTTGTTCGAACTCGATGGCGGCGACGAGAACGCGCTTTCCGAGCTTGCGAGCCGACGCGACGAGCGCCGTGAGCAGCGCCCTACCGACACCGCGCCGTTGCGCGTCGCGCGCAACATAGATCGAGTGCTCGACCGACCCGCGGAAACCATCGTACGGACGAAAATCGCCGAGGCTTCCATAGCCGAGAATGCGTTCGTCCTCAGCGGCGACGAGCACCGGATAATTCTGGCTGCGGCGCAGAAGGAGCCAGGCGCGGCGATCTTCGATCGTTCCCGGGTCGTCGATCCAGATCGCGGTCGAGGTGCGCACGGCGTCCTCGAAGATCGCGAAGATGCCCGGAAGATCACCGTCGGTCGCGGCGCGGATATCGAACATGCCCCGCAATCTAGCGCGGCCCGGCCGGATATGAAACGCAAAGAGGGCCGCAAAAGGCGGCCCTCTTCCTGTGCGCAGTATGAGGAGGGGAATCAGCCCGGCAAAAGCACAGTGTCGATGACGTGGATGACGCCGTTCGACTGGTTGACGTCGCCGATCGTGACGTGGGCCTTGCCGCCCTTCTCATCGGTGAGAACGAGGGTGCCGTTCTCCATCATCGAACCCGTCAGCGTCTCGCCGTTGACCGTCTTCCATTCCGCCTTGCCGCCGCCCTTTTTGATGTCGGCCTTGATGTCGGCGGCGGAGTGGGCACCGGCGACAACGTGGTAGGTCAGAATGCCGGTGAGGGTTTTCTTGTTCTCGGGCTTCACCAAAGTGTCCACCGTGCCGGCGGGGAGCTTTTTGAAGGCCTCATTGGTCGGGGCGAACACGGTGAACGGGCCCTTGCCTTCCAGTGTCTTGACGAGGCCGGCGGCCTTGACGGCAGCAACGAGCGTCGTGTGGTCCTTCGAGTTTACGGCGTTCTGGATGATGTTCTTGGTCGGATACATCGGCGCGCCGCCGACGGTCACCGAGCGGCCGGAGGACATCGCGTCCTTCGACATGCCGTCTTGCTTCGCCATGCCGGGCGAAGCCGTATCGTTCTTCATCATACCCTGTGCGAATGCGGGCGCGGCGATCAAAGTCAATACAGCGGTCGCCGCGAGAAAGCGGGTGCGTGTCATGTTGGGAACTCCTCCGTCTGTCCGCCCCCTGTCAGGGGCATTGGAGCTACGGAGGCCCGCGACGCGCGGATGCAGAAAAATTAAAGTTCCTGCATTTTACCGTGCGCAACGACGGGGCCGGTCGGCTGGCCGGTCTTGGAGCCGCCCATCGGCTCGACGGAAATCGCAAGCGTCGCATTGTTTCCGAAGCTGGGCAGCATGTCGTGCGGCATCTTCATCATTACGGGCCCCTTCGCGACGAAGGTTCCGAGCGATTGCGGCGCGCCGTTCACCGGGACGAGCCAGAGCTCATGCGTGTGGTCGGGCGGCGCGGCCGTATCGCCGGCGGGCATCAGCATGACACGTCCGGTCATGCGGTCGACCGACGCCATGAAGGCGGACGTGCCGTCGGTAAGCGTCAGGGTTGCGACGAGACTCGGCGGCGGAGAGGCCGGCGCGGTGAACAGGAAGACGAGACAGGCGGCGGCGATCGCCGACGTCGCGATGCCGAGACTCCGCCAGAAGGCAAGCGATTCCCAGAGGCCGGGTTTTTCCGGCGCGGCGGAGCTGGCCGCGAGCGGTACCGGCTTGTGCCCCACCTCTCGCGCGATGTTGTCCCAGATATGCGGCGGCGCCTCGACCGGCGCGATCTCGCCGGCGATAGGCCCAAGCCGCGCCTCCCAGAACTCGACCTCGTGCGCGAATACGTAGTCGTCGCGGCGGCGGAGTTCGAGTTCGTCGCGCTCCGCGCCCTGCACCAGGCCGAGCACGAACTCGGCCGCGAGCGGACGCTCGTCTCCGGTCTCCGGTGTCTCGGTGTCGCGCGGGCTCATCGCTCCAGACATCCTCTCAACTTCATCAGGCCGCGCCGGATCCAGCTTTTCATCGTGCCGAGCGGCACGTTCTGACGCTGCGCCAGTTCCTCGTAAGTCAGTCCGTCGAGGAAGGCCGCGCGGATCGCATTTTTCTGGTCGCCCTCAAGTTCTTCCAGACAGTTCATCAAAGCCTTGCGCTCGTCCGCGCTCTCGACGTCGGCGAGAGCCGAGCGGGCGGGATCGGGTATTTCGCCCGCCGCATCGAGAGGCGCGCTCATGCTGCGCACCTTGCCGGCCCGGATGCGGTCCAGCGCCTTGTTCCGCGCGACCGCCACAAGCCAGGATATGGCGCCGGCCTTGGCCGGGTCGTAGGTCCCGGCCCGGCGCCACACGGCGATATAGGTTTCCTGCAGCACGTCCTCGGCCTCGCTCCGTTCTCCCAAAATACGCAGGCACACGCCCATTAGCTTCGCGGAGGTAGCGGCATAGACATCGGCGAGAGCGGCGCGGTCGCCCCGGCCCACGTCCTGAAGCCGGGCAGCAAGGTCTTTGGCGGGGGTCTCGGTGTCTGTGGTGGACATGCATGCAAGAATATAGCGCCAATCAGACTAATACGAGCCGGAAGCGGCTTTGGATGCAGGCGCGTTCAAGCTCCGTTCATCGCGGTTTCGGCACAGAAACCGGGCAATTCGCGCCATCCCGGAGTTTTGAATGCGCCTGATCCTGCTCGCCGCCGCTCTCTCCACTTTTACCGTCCTGTCCGCCTCGGCCGCCGAGACCCTGAAATGGCGCATCGAGCGCGTCTGGGATCCCGCGCAAAGCGCAACCCGGGCGATCAGCCCCGAAGCCGCCGAGCAAACTTCGGGCGGGATCAGTGTCTTCGGCAAACTGACCGTCGAGACCGGCTGCAACACGGTCTATGCCCGGGGCTGGGTCACAGGCAAAAAGATCAAGTTCGGCCAGCCCTGGACCACCAAGAAGGCGTGCGAGGGCGAAGCACGTGCGATCGAAGCTGGGCTCGTGGAAGCCCTGACGCTCGCCCGGGTTTATGAGGATCCGAGGCGCCGGATCATCCTGCGCGATGCCAATGGCAATGAGGTCCTGGCCCTCGTCAAACGCTAGAGCCGCCGCCTGCCGGAGACCCGCGGTTACAGGACCTTGTAGAAGTATGTGGCTGAGGCGAGCCGCCCGTCCGGCGTGAACGAATGGCCCGGGATCGTCCCGAGTTCGGTCCAGCCGCTGCTGCGGTACAGATGATCGCCGGAGCTGCCGGCCTCGGTATCGAGGACAAGCAGAGTTCGTCCGGCACTGCGCGCGGCGGTCTCGGCTGCCGTCAGGAGGCGTCTGCCGAGGCCCTGCCGTCTGACGCTGGAATGCACCAGCATTTTGCCGATCTCGGCGCGATGGGGCGCGTTGGGCTGCGGCGCGAAGCTGACCACCGCCGTGCCGATGAGCCGGCCGTCCTGTTCGGCGACAAGAAGTATGCGCTCGTCCTTTTCGACCCCCGGCAGCTGACCCAGCCAGAAGGCCCGGGTCGCCTCCTCCGTGACGCCGGCCATGAAGTTGACCGAGGCGCCATGCGCGACCGCGTCAGTGAGCACGGCGGCAAGTTCGCCGATCCGCGATGCCATTTCGGCAGCGGGAAGTGCACGAATGGTCTGTCCCGTCATCGGCCCTCCAGTTCGCCCGCTTGCCGCCCTCCGGGGCGGGTGCTATCCCGCCCCCATGTCCGAAGCCCCGATTTCCAATATCCGTAATTTTTCCATCGTCGCCCATATCGACCACGGGAAATCCACCCTCGCCGACCGGCTGATCCAGATCACCGGCGGGCTGACCGACCGTGAGATGACGGAGCAGGTGCTCGAACTCGATGGATATCGAGAAAGAGCGCGGCATCACCATCAAGGCGCAGACCGTGCGCCTGACCTATCCGGCCAAGGACGGACAGACCTACATCCTCAATCTGATGGACACGCCCGGGCATGTCGACTTCGCCTATGAGGTCTCGCGCTCGCTCGCGGCCTGCGAAGGCTCGCTTCTGGTCGTGGACGCCTCGCAGGGCGTCGAGGCGCAGACGCTTGCGAACGTCTACCACGCGCTCGACGCAAACCACGAGATCGTGCCGGTCCTGAACAAGATCGACCTTCCCGCCGCCGAACCCGAGCGCGTGAAGGAACAGATCGAAGAGGTGATCGGCCTCGACGCCTCCAATGCCGTCGAGATCTCGGCGAAAACCGGCCTCGGCATTCCCGATGTTCTCGAAGCCATCGTCACGCGCCTGCCGCCGCCGAAGGGCGATATCAACGCGCCGCTGAAAGCGCTCCTCGTCGACAGCTGGTACGACGCCTATCTCGGCGTCGTCGTTCTTGTACGTATCTTCGACGGCACGCTGAAAAAGGGCCAGCGCGTCAAGATGGTCGGCACCAATGCGACCTATGAAGTGGATCGCATCGGAACGTTCACGCCGAAAATGGTGAATGCGGCCGTGCTTGGACCGGGCGAGGTCGGCTTCCTGACCGCCTCGATCAAGGAAGTCGCGGATACGCGCGTCGGCGACACGATCACCGACGAGAAAAAGCCGACCACCGATATTCTGCCGGGCTTCAAGCCGGCGCAGCCCGTCGTGTTCTGCGGCCTGTTCCCGGTCGACGCCGCGCAGTTCGAGGATCTGCGCGCGGCGATGGGCCGGCTCCGGCTCAACGATGCGAGCTTCTCCTACGAAATGGAATCGTCCGCCGCGCTCGGCTTCGGTTTCCGCTGCGGCTTTCTCGGCCTGCTCCATCTCGAAATCATCCAGGAGCGGCTGGAGCGCGAGTTCAATCTCGACCTGATCGCGACCGCGCCCTCGGTCGTCTACACGATCACGATGCGCGATGGCACCAAGATCGACCTGCACAATCCGGCCGATCTGCCGGACGTGATGCAGATCCTCACAATTGAGGAGCCTTGGATCCGCGCCACGATCCTGACGCCCGACGAATATCTCGGCGGCATTCTTAAACTCTGCCAGGACCGCCGCGGCACGCAGATCGACCTCAATTATGTCGGCAAGCGCGCAATGGTCGTCTACGACCTGCCGCTCAACGAAGTCGTCTTCGATTTCTACGACCGCCTGAAATCGATCTCGAAAGGCTATGCGAGCTTCGACTACGCGATCACGGACATGCGTGAGGGCGACCTCGTGAAGATGCAGATCCTCGTCAACGAGGAGCCGGTCGACGCTTTGTCCATGCTGGTTCACCGCACGCGCGCCGAAGGCCGCGGGCGAGCCATGTGCGAAAAGCTGAAGGAACTGATCCCGCACCATTTGTTCAAGATCCCGATCCAGGCTGCGATCGGCGGAAAGGTGATCGCTCGCGAGACAATCTCGGCGATGCGTAAGGACGTGACGGCGAAGTGCTATGGCGGCGACGTCTCCCGCAAACGCAAGCTCCTCGACAAGCAGAAAGAGGGCAAGAAGCGTATGCGCCAGTTCGGCAAGGTGGAGATTCCGCAGGAGGCTTTCATCGCCGCGCTGAAGATGGAAGATTGAGCCGCACCGGAGGTGCCTCATGTCCGATAAGAAAAATCAGAAGAAATCCGACGACGAAAAGCCGAACCCCGCGGCCCTGGTGGTGCCCGATCTCTATCCCGGCGAGGACGTCGTGGTCGACGGCGTGAAGGTCGATCTCGATGCGCCCGAACTCCCCAAGGAGATCGCGGACAAGGCATTCACGAGCGGCGGCTTTCCCTATGACAAGAAGCTGAAAGCGGAGATCTACGACGCCGAGCTGCTCGGGCTGCAGATCGAGCTTCTGAAGCTGCAGAGCTGGGCCAACTCCACGGGCGCACGGATCGTCGTCGTGTTCGAGGGGCGCGACAGCGCCGGTAAGGGCGGCGCCATTCATCGATTCACCCAGCACCTCAATCCGCGGACCGCGCGTGTCGTCGCCCTGCCGAAGCCGAGCAACGCCGAAGCCGGGCAGTTCTATTTTCAGCGTTACATCGCCCAGCTTCCGACGGCGGGCGAAATCGCCCTGTTCGACCGCTCCTGGTACAATCGCGCCGTCGTCGAGCCCGTGATGGGCTTCTGCACACCCGAACAGACCGATCGTTTCCTGAAGGATGTGCCGGTGTTCGAGAAGATGCTCGTCGCCAATGGCCTTCATCTGGTGAAATTGTGGCTGACGATCGGCCGCGAAATGCAGATCAAGCGCCTGTTCGACCGCCGCCACGATCCGCTGAAGCAGTGGAAGCTGTCCTCAATCGATTATAAGGGCCTGCCGCTCTGGGACGCCTACACCAAGGCCACCGAGCGTATGCTGAAAGAGACGCACACCAGTGACGCGCCCTGGACCGTCGTCCGCGCCAACGACAAGAAGCGCGCGCGGCTCGAAACGATCCGGGCCGTGCTCGGGGGGATCGGGTATGACGGCAAGGACGCGAAGGCGGTCGGCCAGGCCGATCCGAAGATCGTCGCCGACGCCGCCAAGTTTCGGTCACACCACGGACAAATTTGACGTTAACAAAGTGCGGCTAAGGTTCTCGCCCTGGGGTCTAGCTGAGAGTCGCCCGATGCCGTTCCGCCGTGTCCTTCGCGCATCGAGCGCGCTTGCTGTGTCGCTTACTCTGTCGGGCTGCATAGCCTCGGGCGGAGACAATCTCATCACCGGAAGCGTCGACAATTTCGGGTCGCGAACCGCAATCTACGGTCCCCGCCCCAATGAAGCGCACCCGATGCCGGCGACAAATGTCAGCGGCGTCGACAGGAAGTATCTGCGTCAGCAGGTGAGTTTCAATGGCCCGCAGGCCCCGGGCACGATCGTGGTCGATACCAACAACCGCTATCTCTATCTCGTCCAGCCGGGCGGCAGGGCACTGCGCTATGGCATCGGTGTCGGCAAAGCCGGCCTTGCCTTCAGCGGCTCGGCCGTGGTCGGCCGCAAGGCGGAATGGCCGACCTGGACCCCGACATCGGACATGATCCAGCGCGAGCCGGAACGCAACCTTCCCTGGAAGAACGGCATGCCGGGCGGGCTTGGCAATCCGCTCGGCCCACGCGCGCTCTATCTCTACGACAATGGCCGCGACACGATGTTCCGCATCCACGGAACGACGGAGCCGCAGACGATCGGCAAAGCGGTTTCGTCCGGCTGCATCCGCATGTTCAATCAGGACGTGATCGATCTGTATCAGCGCGTGCCCGCGGGGACGCGGGTCGTCGTGCTGCACAATTCGCACCCGCTCGACCAGTTCGGGGATGCGATGGCGGGTGTTGCGGATTCGGTCGGCCGGGGCTTCTCGACTATCGCGGCGGCGCTGCCGAGCCGCTGAGCGGCGTTACGCGACGCGCCTTGTCTTCGGCAGGCCGGCTTCGAGAAGACGGGCCGCCGCCTCGCACGGCATCGCCTTGGCGAACAGATAGCCCTGCCCCTGATCGCACCCTTCGGCGCGCAGGCATGCGAGGTCGGCTTCGTTCTCGACCCCTTCCGCGGTGATCGTGATGCCGAGGCTCGATCCCAGCGAGACGATGGCGCGGACGATGGCCTGGCTATCCGTGCTTTGCCCGAGATTTTGCACGAAGGAACGGTCGATCTTGATCTTGTCGAACGGGAACGAGCGCAGATAGCTGAGCGACGAATAACCCGTGCCGAAATCGTCCATCGCGATCCGGACGCCGAGCACGCGCAGCGCATGCAGGGTGGTCAGAACCTGCTCGCTTTTCTCCAGCAGCAGCGCTTCGGTGATTTCCAGTTCGAGCCGCTCGGGCGCAAGACCCGCGTCTTCCAATGCGGTCTTTACGTCGGCGAGCAGCGTGCCGGAACGGAACTGGAGCGGCGAGAGGTTGACCGCAATCTTGACGTCGCCGGGCCAGGACGCCGCGTCCTTGCACGCCCGTTTCAGCACGAACACGCCGAGCGGAATGACAAGGCCGGTTTCCTCGGCAACAGGGATGAAGTCGACCGGCGAGACCCAACCGCGGTCCGGATGATCCCAGCGCACCAGAGCCTCGAAGCCCACGACCTCCCCCTTCGCGAGATCGACGAGCGGCTGGTAGTGCACAGTCAGCGCATTTGTCGCGAGCGCCGCGCGGAGATCGACTTCGAGGCGGCGGCGGGCCTGAAGACGGGCGTCCATCTCGGCCTCGAAGAAGCAATAGGCGCCGCGGCCCTCCGATTTCGCGCGGTAGAGCGCCATATCGGCGCTCTTCAGCAGACGGTCGCAATCGTCACCGTCGCCGGGACCGACGGCGATGCCGATCGAGACACCGATCGATACGAGATGGCCTTCCACCTCATATGGCGCGCTGACGACTTCGATCAGCCGGGCCGCAAGCGTGCCGGCGTGGTCGGGATCGTCGATGCCGGTTTGAAGAACCGCGAATTCGTCGCCCCCGAGCCGCGCGACGGTGTCGCCCTCGCGCAGTTCACTGGTCAACCGCTCGCCGACGAGCTGAAGCAGTTTATCGCCGACCGGATGGCCGAGCGTGTCGTTGACGGTCTTGAAATCGTCGAGGTTGAGGCACAGCACAGCGGCTGTCTCGTCGCGCCGGATGCGCAGCAGCGCCTTCTCCATGCGGTCGCGGAACAGGACGCGGTTCGGCAGCCCCGTCAGGGCGTCGTGATGCGCCATATAGGCGATGCGCGCTTCGGCACGGCGGCGCCCGGTGATGTCGACCGCGCCGATCAGGACGGCGGGCACATTCTCATAGGTCAAAAGGCTCGAATAGATCGCGACATCGATCGTCTCGCGGTTGGCCTTGCGATGCTTCCAGGTAACGGCCGCCTCGCCGTCGATGTCGCTGTCGGGCGGCGCGTTTACCGCGTCGTTCGGATCGAACAGATCGCCGAGGTGCATGGCGAGGAACTGGGCGCGCGTATAGCCGTAATGCTGCATGGCGGCGTCGTTGACGGCGAGGATGCGACCGTCTCCGCGCGCATGCACATACATCGGCACTGGGTTGTTGTCGAACAGAAGACGGAAGCTTTCCTCGCGCTGCTTCATTTCAGTGATGTCGACGCGCAGGCCGATCAAACCGCCGTCCGAGGTGCGCCGCTCTTCGATCATGATCCAGCGGCCGTCCGTGGTGCGCTGCTCGTGGCGGCCGGATGGATTGTACATACGATCAAGGCGCTCGGCGAGCCACTCGTCCTCGCGGCCGATGGCCTCGGGATACTGACCGCGCTCAACGCCGACACGCAGCGTGTCTTCGAGCTTCGCGCCGATCGCGAACAGGTCCGACGAGCCGGCGTACATTTCGCCGTAGACCTTGTTCCACATAATGTAGCGGCCGTCGGGATCGAGAAAGACGACGCCCTGAGGGAGAATGTCGATCGCGGCCTTGAGCCGCTCTTCGGCCTGGCGGGCCTGCGAAATGGCAGCCTGAACCTCAAGCCGCGCCTCGGTCAGCGCGGACTCGGTCTTAGTTTGAGGCGTCGCCTTGCGGCGCACAGATTTTGCCACGTTCCCGCTCCCGCGCGCCCGTCTCTGGGCCTGCAGATGCTAAGTGTATGAACGTGCTTCATTAACACCCGCTTTAGAGCGGCCTCCAGGTCTTAATCGACTTCGTTGAACAGCTATCTCGAAAAAAGGCCCGGCTGATAATTAGGCAATTGGCGTTGCGTAGACTTGGAATATACCTGGAAATTAAAGTTTTGTTTACTTACAACAGCCGAATTTTTCTTTTCTTGCGCGCAAATTATGCATTTGCACGAACTATACGCAGGAGCAGCCGTTGGTTAACACTTGGTTTCTTTTTGCTGCATCCGGAGGCCGTTCGGCCTCGTATTGTCCCTTGCGGCCCGGCGAGAGGCGATGTGGTATTCGCCTCGTAAATTCCCATCTTTGATTCCGGGCGAGGCGTATATGCGGTTCATCATAAGGCTGATCGGCGTCATTCTGTTTGCGGCGGCCTTCGTCATCCTCGTGATCGACGGAACGAGGTCCATCGCAGGCAATGCGCTTTATCTGTCCTCGCTGGCCGAGAGCGTCAGGCTGATCTGGCCGACAGGCGTCGAGACCACGGAAAGCACGCTGCGGGGGGTGTGGGTGGGCCTCTGGGACCCGGCCGGCGCCTGGTTGTTCGAGCAGCCCGCCTTTGCCGTCCTCGGTGTTGCAGGGCTGCTCCTGATGCTGATCGGGCGCGCCCGGCCAAGCATGGTGAGGCCGCTGCCCAAACGCTACTGAGAAAGGGATTTTGCAATGTCGATATTTTCGCTGTTCAAGCCCGAAGTCCCGATGCCGACGCAGCAGACGGCCCTGCCCGGCCGCCGCGAAGCGATCCGCACCGCGAAGGACCATTTCATCACCCAGCGCGCGCTGAAGGGGCCTTATCCCGACGGTGTCGAGACCGCGGTTTTCGGCGCGGGCTGCTTCTGGGGCGTGGAACGCAAGTTCTGGAACATACCGGGCGTCTGGGTGACGGCGGTCGGCTATGCCGGCGGCATCACACCGAACCCCACCTATGAAGAGACGTGCTCGGGCCATACCGGGCACACCGAGGCCGTGCTTGTCGCCTACGACCCCAAGATCGTGAGCTATGAAGATCTGCTGAAGACGTTCTGGGAGGCGCATGATCCGACGCAGGGCATGCGCCAGGGCAATGATGTCGGTTCACAGTACCGCTCGGCAATCTACACGACGACGCCGGAGCAGGCGGAAGCGGCGGCGACGTCGCGCGCCGCGTATCAGGCGGCGCTGAAGGCCGCGGGTCACGGTGAGATCACGACCGAGATCGCGCCGGCCGGCGAATTCTACTTCGCCGAGGATTATCACCAGCAGTATCTCGCGAAGAATCCGAACGGCTATTGCGGCGTCGGCGGCACCGGCGTGTCCTGCCCCGTGGGATCGGGCGTCGCCGCCTGATCCTCGGGATCGGGCGCCGCAACAATACCGGACGCGGCCTTGGCAGCCGCCACAGCCGCGTCCGGCGCCTGCAGAACCTCACGGCATTCCGGCGGCAGGTCGGACAATGTGATCGGCGGAGGCGGCGGCTTTTTCTTCACCGGCTCCTTTGGCGGAGGCGGCGGCACGTCGGGTTTGCGAACACGCTTCAGCCATGCATCAAGCGGCGCACCGCATTCCTCATCGCCGGAAACCGCGTTCTGCGCCGTGCAGGTCGCGCTGCCCGGCGGGCAGGCCATGCGTATGTGCATATGATAATCGTGTCCCCAATAGGGACGCACCTTGCCGAGCCATGAGCGGTCGCCCTCCGCATCCATGCACAATTTCTTCTTGATCACCGGATTGACGAAGATGCGCTCGACGCCTGGCATCTTCGCCGCGAGCCGGATGACCTTGAGATGCTCCGGCGTCCAGGTCTGCGGATTGACGTCCGAGAAGTTCGCGTTCGCCATGCTTTTCGCGGACGTCTCCTCGCGCTCGCGCGCGGTCAGCGTACGTTTCGGCATCGGATTGAGCCAGACATCGGCGTCCAGCCCGACCTGATGGGAGGCATGGCCCGTGATCATCGGCCCGCCGCGCGGCTGGGACATGTCGCCGACGAGAAGGCCGGGCCACTTCGTCTCCTGCTGGACCTTCTTCGCCAGTTTTTCGAGCAGATTGATCAGGACCGGATGGCCCCAATTGCGGTTTCTCGACAGCCGCATGACCTGCCAGTCGGGCCCGTTGATCGGCAGCGGCTTGGCGCCGGCGAGACAGCCTTTGGCATAGAAGCCGAGCGAACGGGATCTCAGATCGGCCGGCAGTCGCACGGTGCCGAACAACTGCTTGGCGGGAGCCCTGTCGAGCGGAAGTGGGGGCGGTGGCGGCAGGACCACCGGCCGCGGCACGGGCATCGGAGCCTGTGCCAGCACCGGGACCAGACCGGGCGATACAAAAAAGACAAATAAAATCAAACCCATCATGCGTAGAGCGCATGACAGGCTGCGACACCGGAGTTGGAACCCGGGGGCCCGGCCAGGACTTCTTAGCACGGGGCCGACCTTCCCTCAGCAAGGGTGTTTAGATGCGTATTGCCCAGATCGCGCCGCTCTATGAGAGCTGCCCGCCGCAGTTTTATGGCGGCACGGAACGTGTGGTTTCCTACCTGACCGAGCAATTGGTTCGGATGGGTCATGACGTGACCTTGTTCGCTTCCGGAGACAGCCTGACCAAAGCAAGGCTTGTCCCTGCGTGTAAACGGGCTCTGCAACTCGACCCGAACGTAACCGATCCCTTAGCCTACCACATGATAATGATGGGCCGGGTTCTTCAGGAAGCCGGCGGCTTCGACATCCTTCACTTCCACGTCGACTACTTTCATTACCCGACCTTCGCCACCGGGCCCTTTCCGATCATCACCACGCTTCACGGGCGGCAGGATCTTCCGGACCTTGCGGCGGTTTACCGGGAGTTCGGCGATACGCCGCTGGTTTCGATCTCCGACAATCAGCGACATCCATTGCCGCGGGCGAACTGGGTGAAAACGATCCATCACGGCCTGCCGCAGCACCTTCTGCCCTATGGCGAAGGCGATGGCGGTTACCTCGCTTTCATCGGCCGCATCAGCCCGGAGAAGCGTCTCGACCGCGCGATCATGATCGCGCAAGAGGCGGGCATTCCGCTGAAGGTCGCGGCAAAGATCGACAAGACCGACCTCGTCTATTTCCACGACGTCATCGAGCCGCTGCTCGGCAACCCGGGCATCGAGTTCGTCGGCGAAATCAACGAGCGTCAGAAAAGAGAGTTTCTCGGCCGCGCCCGCGCGCTTCTGTTTCCGATCGACTGGCCCGAACCCTTCGGCCTTGTGATGATCGAGGCCATGGCCTGCGGTACGCCGGTTCTGGCCTTCAACTGCGGCTCGGTGTCGGAAGTGATCGACAACGGTGTCAGCGGCGTCGTCGTCGATGGCATGGACGCGGCATACGCGGCCCTGCCCCGTGTGCTGAAGCTCGACCGCCGCGCCGTTCGCGCCCGGTTCGAAGCGCGATTCTCGTCGGAGCGCATGGCGCGGGATTATGTCGATCTCTATGAAAACCTGACGCGTCCCGCCGTGCCCCTTCGGAGGGCTGAAGCGCTGGTCGCCAGCGGCGCCGGAGAAATATATCCTGGCGTGGATGGCGATCTGCGCCTGGCGGCTGCGGCGCGTGCGGCGACCGTGGCCTGACGTTCAACAAGGGCTGGAAAAGCAGGGGCGAATGAACGAGGCGCTGGCTTCGCAGTTTTATATACCCGCCCGAACGGTGCTCGACGGGGGGCGGCCGTCGCGTCTGAAGCATGACGACAGCTTTGCCGTGCTCGACAGCCAGGGCGATCTCATGGCCTTTGAGGGAAACCCCGACGGCCTCTATTACCGCGACACACGCCATCTCTCGCATTTCGAAATCCGGCTCAACGGAGCGCGGCCGCTCAGGCTGTCGTCCAACATCGCCGACGACAACGCGGCACTGACGGCGGACCTTACGAACCCGGACTTCTTCGAGGGCGACCGGCTCGTTCTGCCGAAAGACACGATCCATCTGCACCGTCTCAAATTCGTCTGGCAGGGCGCGATGTATGAACGCATCACGGTCTTCAACTACGACGAAGAGACACGGCGCATCAGAATCAGTGCGACATTCGACTGCGATTTCTCCGATCTGTTCGAAGTGCGCGGCCAGAAGCGTGCGGCCCGCGGCCTACGTACAGTCGATGTGACGAACCGCGGCGATGTCGATTTCGACTATATCGGCCTCGACGGCACCGTCCGCCGCACGCGGCTCCAGTTCACACCCCCACCCGACGACGTCGAGACGAGCTTTGCCTATTACGACATGCAGATGAAGCCCCAGGAGAAGCGTGTGTTCTTCGTGCGCATCTCCTGCAACGCCGACGATATTTCCGAATGGCGGAGCCGCGACTTCTTCAAGGCCTTTGCCGAAGCACGCCGCGCGTTGCGGCGCGCGAATGATCGCCCCCTGCGCATGACGAGCTCGAGCGCGCTGGTCGAGGACGTCGTGACCCGCAGCATGGCCGACCTGACCATACTGATGACCGATACCGAGCATGGGGTCTATCCTTATGCCGGCATTCCGTGGTTTTCGACGCCGTTCGGGCGCGACGGCATCATCACGGCGCTGATGATGCTGTGGGTCGACCCGTCCGTTGCGCGCGGTGTGCTGAAGCTTCTCGCCGCGACGCAGGCCAAGGAAATAGATCCCTATCGCGACTCCGAACCCGGAAAAATTCTTCACGAAATGCGGTTCGGCGAAATGGCCGCGCTGCGTGAGGTCCCGTTCGGCCTCTATTACGGCAGCGTGGATTCGACGCCGCTGTTCGTCATGCTGGCCGGCGAGTATATGCGGCGCACCGGCGATCTCGAAACGATCCGCGCGCTATGGCCGAACATCAAGGCCGCGCTCAACTGGATTGAAACCTACGGCGACATCGATGGCGACGGCTTTGTGGAGTATCGTCGTCAGCGCGACACCGGTCTCGTCAATCAGGGTTGGAAAGATTCGTTCAATTCGATCTTCCACAAAAACGGAGATCTCGCGGAAGGTCCGATCGCGCTGTGTGAAGTCCAGGCCTATGTCTACGGCGCATGGAAGGAAGCCGGCGAAATGGCGCGCCGGCTCGGCGCCAAGGGCGAATCGGCAAAGTACGACATGCGCGCCGAGGAGATACGCGCCCGGTTCGAGAAGGTCTTCTGGTGCGAGGAGATGGGTACCTACGCGCTTGCGCTCGACGGCAAGAAGCGAAAATGCGAGGTGCCGGCCTCCAACGCCGGACATACCCTGTTTACAGGCATCGCGGATTCGGAGCGCGCCGGCCGCGTCGCCGCACGCCTCCTGGAACCGGATATGTTTTCCGGCTGGGGTATCCGCACCGTCGGCACCTCGGCGGCACGCTACAATCCGATGTCCTATCACAACGGTTCGATCTGGCCGCATGACAACGGCCTGATCGCGATGGGCCTTGCGCGGTACGGACAGAAAGAGGCCGTTCTGAAAGTGTTTCGCGGCCTGTTCGAAGCCGCGGGTTACATCGAACTGCGACGCCTGCCGGAGCTGTTCTGCGGCTTCGGGCGCAAGCAGCGCCAGGGGCCGATCGGCTATCCGGTCGCCTGCTCGCCGCAGGCCTGGGCATCCGCGACCCCTCTCGCACTCGTCCAGGCGAGCCTGGGCCTGACCCTCGATCACGACCAGCGCGAGGTGCGGTTCGACCTTCCCGCTTTGCCGGACTTTCTCGACCGGCTCTATCTGAAGAACATTCAGCTCGGCGCTTCCAGCGCCGATATCCGGCTGACGCGCCACGGCATCGATGCCGCGATCACGGTGCTGGAGCGGCGCGGCGATCTCCGCATCATCGAAATCCACTAGGGGAACCGCGCGCCCGTCCCGCAGGTTGTGGTGGCGAGGAACGCCATGTCAAAAACCCTTCGCGATCTTCTGATCGACGCGTTGCGCGACGCCTATTCCACCGAGCAGCAATTGCTCAGCGCGCTGCCGGACATGGCCAAGGCGGCGAGGGAGGCGGCCTTGACGCGCGCCTTCAAGGATCACGTCGCGACGACGCAAGGTCAGGTGCGGCGGTTGTGCGCCATTTTCGAGGAACTGGACGAAGCGCCCGAAGGCAAGGTCTCGCTGCCCATGGAAGGGCTCGTGACCGAGAGCCAGAAGATTGCCCAGGAAAGCCTGCCGCCCGCGGTGCGCGACGCCGCGCTCATCGCCGCGGCGCACAAGATCGCGCATTACGAGATGGCCGCCTATGGCAGTCTGTGCGGCTATGCGGAGAGCCTCGGTCAGGACAAAATCGCGAAGGCGCTCCGCTCCTCCCTCGGCGACCAGAAGAAGTTCGATGCCGCACTGACGTCCCTCGCCAAGGCCAAGATCAATCCGCG
Organism: uncultured Alphaproteobacteria bacterium; assembly: GCA_963786225.1. Classification (GTDB taxonomy): domain Bacteria; phylum Pseudomonadota; class Alphaproteobacteria; order Rhizobiales; family Methylopilaceae; genus Flaviflagellibacter. The sequence goes on along the minus strand of CAWAYQ010000025.1, from coordinate 85,765 downwards.
TGCAACGGAGAGCGCGGTCTAGAACGAGGTTCCGCCGTTCACGTGCAGTACCTGGCCGGTGATGTAGAGGCCTCTTCCGTCGCCAGGAAGAGGAAGGCCGACGCGACCTCGTTTGGCTGACCGGCACGGCCGAGAGGTGTGTCGGTCCCGAACTTCGCGACCTGCTTCTCATCGAAGCTCGCCGGGATCAGCGGCGTCCAGATCGGGCCCGGCGCCACCGCATTGACGCGGATGCCCTTCTTCGCAAGTTGCTGCGCCATCGAGCGCGTAAACGTCACCGCGGCGCCGCGCGTCGCGCTGTAGTCGACGAGAATCTGATTGCCTTCGAATGCTGTGATCGACGCGGTGTTGAGAATAACGCCGCCCGTTTTCATATGCTTCAGCGCCGCGCGTGTCGCGAACAGATAGGAGAAGATGTTCGTGCGGAAGGTGCGTTCGATCTGTTCGGGCGAGATCTCGGAGAAATCCTTCACCACGTGCTGCTCGGCGCAATTGTTGTGAAGAATGTCGATCTTGCCGAACACCTTCATTGTTTCCGCGACCACCCTTTCGGCAGCGTCGGCGAATCCAAGGTCGGCGGCCATCGCATGCGCCTTGCGGCCGCGCTGCTCGATCAGCCGCTTCGTCTCTTCCGCGTCCTTGTGCTCTTCGAGATAGACGAAGGCGATGTCGGCGCCCTCTTCCGCGAAGGCCAGAGCGGTCGCGCGCCCAATTCCAGAATCGCCGCCGGTGATGAGCGCGACCTTGTCCTTGAGACGCCCCGTCCCCTTGAAGCGCGGTTCGTACTCCGGACGGGGATGCATTTCATATTCGCGGCCAGGCTGACGGTCCTGCTTCTGTGCGGGCTGGCCCATGGTCGTTCTCCCTTTTGAGGGCAAACTAGGCGGCCTGTTTTTTGTTCCGCGCCGCAAATTCGGCCTTGAGGAAGGCAAGAACCGGCTCCTCTTCCGGCTTCAGGCCTTCCACCGTCCAGCCGAGTTTTTCCGCACGCTCGAAGGCTGCCGGCAACGTGCCCTCCAGGAACGTCTCGACAACGGCCGGATGAACATAGCAACGGCGCGAAATTGCACGTGTATTGACAAGACGCTCGGCGACCCGGTCGATGGCGGCATTCAGCTTCCGGACGGATTCGGTCTTGGATGTGAAAGCCCCCGCCTCGTTCAGCGCGTGCGCGGCCGTCACCGTCCCGGCCCAGGTGCGAAAATGTTTCGCCGAAAAGCCGTTGCCGCCGATCTCGCGGATATAGTCGTTGACGTCCTGGCTCGTGATCGCATGCGGATTGCCGTCGCCGTTCCAGTATTGAAAGAGATTTTGCCCGGGAATGTCCTGACACTGGCGGACGATGCGCGCGATGCGGCGGTCGGAGACCGTCAGCTTCCAGCTCTTGCCGCTCTTGCCCTTGAACGAGAAGCGCAGGCGCTCCGATCCCGCTTCGACGTGTTTGTTGCGCAGCGTCGTCAGGCCAAACGACTTGTTCTCCCTCATATACTTCTCGTTGCCGACGCGGATGAGCGTCGTGTCGAGCAGTAAGACGACGGTCGCCAGAACCTTTTCACGCGAGAGGCCGCGGGTCGCCAGGTCCCGCTCAATCCGCGCGCGGATCCCCGGCAGGCTTTCGGCGAAATCGATCAGGCGTTCATATTTCGTCTCGTCGCGGATCTCGGTCCATTTCGGATGGTAGCGGTATTGCTTGCGGCCTCTGGCGTCGCGGCCTGTGGCCTGGATGTGGCCGTCGGCGCGCGGGCAAATCCAGACATCGTTATAGGCGGGGGGCACGGCGAGGCTGCGGACGCGCTTCAGCACGCTCGGGTCGCGCAGCAGCTGTCCGCCGGGCAGGTAATAGGCGAAGCCGCGGCCGGCCTTTTGGCGCGTTATGCCCGGGTCGTCGTCGGTGACATAGCTGAGACCGGCATTTTCGGCCGAGAGCATGGGGTCATGCGCCGGGCAGACATCGTCCTCGGGGGTCAGAAGCGCTTGTTCCATGCGTGAAATCCATTCAGTTCGCGTGGATAAACTCCGAAAGGCGCAGGTGGTTCAGTCGGGCCCCAGAATGCCGCGTTGCGTCGCAGGGCCGGGGCGGCTATAGCGGCGGTCCGCTTCCGAGCGGATGGAGGGGTGGCCGAGTGGTTGAAGGCGCACGCCTGGAAAGTGTGTATACGGGAAACCGTATCGCGGGTTCGAATCCCGCTCCCTCCGCCAGACATCTAAGTATCTGACAACTAAACGATATTTCTGCGATGGCTTGAACGCCCGGTTATCGCCGGATTTCCGGCCCTGCCTCGCCAGCCCCAATTCACCGCCGTTCAGAAGTTATCGCAAAGGCCCGATAGAATTGGTCGCCGTCGCGCGAACGGACGCGGGATTGAGACTTAATCAGTTTGCTCAACAAGGGCGTCGCGTGCCTTGCGGACGTCGTTAGCACTGACAGCAGGCGCCGCATTACCCCAGGAGTTCCTGATATAGCTGATGACGTTGGCCGTCTCCTCGTCGGTGAACAGCCATCCGAAAGCGGGCATCGCCGGCGCTGTAGGCGCTTTATCGGTGGCGGTGCTGCGTGCGCCGCGTAGCACAACACGTATCAGCGTACTCGGATTCAACTGCTGCACCAGCGCCGAGCCCCTCAGGGCGGGAAACAGTGCTGGCGCGCCGCTGCCATTCGGCGTGTGACAAGCGGAGCATTGATCCGCGTAGATCGCAGCGCCCGCCTTCATGGTCTTATCGTCCGGGGCCGTCGTTGCACCCGCCGTTTGCGCATCGCTCTTCTGATCCTTCAAGTAGATCGCGATGGCACGCAGATCATCATCGCGCATGCGCGATGTCGAGGCTATCACTTCGGACATCAACCCGGTCGCGGCAGTATAGCGATTGTGCCCAGTAGAAAGGTACTCGGTGATGTCTTCCACCGACCAACTGCCGAGGCCCCGACGATCTTCGTTCGTGATGTTGGGCGCGAACCAGCCCGCCAGTAAATTGCCCCGCAAATGCTCGTTCGACTTATCGGCACCAAACTCGTTCTTCGGCGTGTGGCACACGCCACAATGGGCCAAGCCGTCCGTAAGATAGGCGCCGCGATTCCATTCCGCGCTCTTGCCTGCAACCGGATGGAATTCGCCGGGCGTGAAGAAAAGGGCGTTCCACGTCACAAGCGACTCCCGGATATTAAACGGGGGCATCAGCTGGTTCGCGTTCACGGGATTCCGTACTGCCGGCACTGTGTTGAGATACGCACGAATTGCGAGCGCATCGTCCCGCGTCATTTTGGTGTAATAGGGGTAGGGCATAGCCGGATAGATAAGCTTGCCACCACGGCCCGTTCCCTTGGTAAGGGCGTTGACAAACTCGTCGTCGGTCCAGGCTCCGATGCCCGTCTCAGGATCAGGTGTGATGTTGGTTGGCACGAGTTGCCCGAACGGCGTCTCGAGCGGGCGTCCACCCGCGAACTCTTTGCCGCTGCCCTCTACGGTGTGGCAGGCGGTGCAATTGCCGACGATCGCCAGATAACGGCCACGCTCGCGCTGCGCGAAGTCCTGCGGATTGATGTTCTCTGGCATGGCGGCGCTCGCCGACAGGCCGAGTGAGGCGCCGCCCAGCAGGATCCCCTGCAGCCATGTCTGTTGCTTACGCATGTACAAGCGGTCCGGGATTCTTGAGATACTGCGAACGGATAGCGGCGGCAGACCAGTACGCGAGCGCGGCCACGGTGCCGGTCGGATTGTAACCGGCATTCTGCGGGAACGCGCTCGCACCCTGCACGAAGACGTTGGGCACATCCCAACTCTGCAAGTACCTGTTGACCACGCTGTTGCTGGGATTGGACCCCATGATGGCGCCGCCGCAGATGTGAGACGTCTGATATTTCGTGACGTCATACGGCCCTTTGCGGGGCTGCTTCACGACCTGCCTTGCCCCCATCCGCTCGATGATCTCGGCATAACGGTCCGTAAGAAACTCGCTCATCTTGAGCTCGTTCTCGTGGAAGTCCATTGTCAACCGGATCAGCGGCCGGCCAAATCGATCCTTGTAGGTCGGGTCGAGATCGATATGGTTGCTTCGATAGCTGTAACAGGACGCATGGACACCAGCACCGGAATTCACAGTGCTAAGATAGTTGTCTTTTACCGCTTCCTTCCATTTTGCGCCCCATCTCGGCGTTCCCGGCGGTGTCAGTGTGTTCTCGATGGGCCGTCCGCTGGTCTGAACCTGGCCGAGGTAGCCGCCGCCGACGAAGCCATGCGGACCGTGGTCGAAATTGTCGCCGTTAAACTCGTCAATACACATGCCGATCGCGCCCGAGGCGATGAATGGATTGAAGATGTACTTGTCCTTATCGAAAAACCCAGTCGCGCTCGAAACCGCCTGGTGCGAAAAATTGCGCCCGACCTGGCCCTCACCTGTTTGGGGTGCGTAGGGTTTGCCGATCCCTGAGAGAAGCAGAAGCTGGACATTGAAGAGTTGGAAAGCACAAACAATCACAAGGTCCGCCGGCTGATCCCATTCGACGCCTGAGGAATCGACATAGGTGACCCCTGTGGCCCTATTACCGGATGGGTCGAGATTGATGCGCATCACCTCGCAGTTCGTCCGCGCCTCAAATCCGGGCCTGCGAACGAGAACGGGAAGAATTGTCGTTTGAGGACTTGCCTTCGAATAATTCGCACATCCGAACCACTCGCAAAAGCCGCAGTACGTGCAGGCGCCGAGCTTCACACCGAGCGGATTGGTATAGGCCTCCGATAGATTGCCCGACGGCTGTGGATAGGGCTTATACCCCAATTCCCGGGCAGCCTTGGCAAACAGGGTATGGCTGAAGGGTTGCTTCTGCGCAGGCGTCGGATAAGGGCGTGACCGCGCTCCTTCGAATGGATTGCCGCCCTCGTGAATCTCACCCTTGATATTGCCGGCGGTGCCCGACGTACCGCACAGATACTCGAAGCGATCATAGTGCGGCTCGAGCTCGTCGTAGGTGACATCCCAGTCCTGGATGGTCATATCCTGCGGCAGGAAGCTGGCGCCGTATCGTTGGGTCAGGTGAGTGCGCAGCACAAAATCACTTGGTAGAAAGCGGAAGGTCTCAGCGTTCCAGTGGATACCGGCGCCGCCGGCGCCGTTGCCAAGCATGAATGCGCCCCACGAACGCACGGGTAGCGCAGTCTGATCCTTATTGTTGCGAAAGGTCAGAGACGTCTGTGCCGGTCGCAGGAACAGATCATGTTGAAGCCGATAGCGCAGTTCGTCCTGAATGTATGAAACCGGGAACGACATGGCGGTGTCGCGCCAGGGGCCACGTTCTAGGGCCACGACGTCGAGGCCAGCGTCCGCCAATTCATAAGAAAGGATCGATCCCGTCCAACCGAGTCCGATGATCACCGCGTCTTTTGGGGGAAGTCTTTGCGCCATTGGCACCTCCCACTTTGCGCCCGTTCGTTTCGCTTTCCGAACGCGATCATTTTGACCAGTTAGGATGATTTTTGATGCCCACCGGCGGAAGCGGAAAGCGTTCGTTGTGACGTTCCACCCAGTCCCGATAATCGTAGCGGGCGCCTGGAAAGCCGATCATCTTCCAGGCTGCCATATCCTTATTCCCACCGTAGACCGGATCAGCAAAAAAGCCCTGGTGCGTGTCCCTGAGGATTAGCTCGAAGAAGTCCTGGCTGCTCAGCCCTTCGAGTTGCACTGTGCCGCCTTCGAGGCCGGTGATGAGTTCGTCTTTGCTCGCGTCGGGAAGATCGGCAAACGCTTTGCCGTCGAACGCTTTCCGACAGTACCGATCCAATGCAGCCAGCGCCTGGCGATATTGCTCCGCGGGCGTGTGCGGAGATTGTGGCCCCTGCGCTTTCGTGCCTTCGAGAAATGGGCCGCTGCGGTAGAGTCCTTCGGACCTGCCATATCCGCCTGCAAGCTGGCGATCGATGAAGATGGCGCAGCCAACTTCTTTGCCCCCCGGCGTCTCGGGGTCGGGCGGAATGAGGCGATCGACCAGTGCCTCGATAACCTGCGCCTCCTCGGCTGTGAAGAATTGCCAAGGCCCGCTCGCTGCGACGTTGGGGGGATCTGCTGAACCGGGCTTCCAAGGGAGGGCGCGCTTGATGATCTCAGCGTCTGCAAGCTCCGAGCTGGCCAGCAAGGCTGCCGCGGTTGAAGCAAGAAGTTCTCGCCGATTTGGAGGAGACATCGGCAACCTCCTTGTGCAGCAATCATCTGGGAAAGTCGCTTCCCAAAAAGATCATTCCGAACTAGGGCGACCGCACCTAATGGGGCCGCTGAATATGCACTCGCCCCTCTGCCTCTCGAAAGTTCAGGCTACGCCTGCGGCGCTTTCCAACCAAGCCCAAATGTCGGTCCTTCAAGTAACAAAAACATGAAGCCAACAACGCGGAAGGAGGGCGAGATGATGTTGCGCGAAACGCCCCAGCTTCTCAGGTGACAGCACGACAGCGGTCACCTCATGCCCGGCCTTGAGGAGCTCTCGCAAGGCGTGGAGACCGATGTAGCCCCGGCGCGGGTCAAGTACGCACAACGACTTACGCACACTCTGGGGCGTTGTGTAATTTATGGAACCGAAAGTCCCGCTTCGCCCGTCATTGGCACGGTCCGTGGCAGCTGCGTCAGCCCTTCGACGCGCCGCGGAAGACGTCCTTGAACCTGACGAGCTCGCCAGGCGCGACGTCCGAGATCGCCCAGAACACCAGCCCGCCATCGGACCACTGCTCCATGTTGTAACCGTCATGCACTGCCGCTGTCTGCGCCGTCGAGCTCGCCGGCCAGATGAAGAGGTTGATGACATGGGCATTGCGGCGATAGACAAGCGCTGCGACTGCGCGCCCGCCGAGATAGTCGACACGCCCGCCGACCAGCGGGAAACCATCCTTCACGAGATCCGCCACCGGCGGGGAGAAATCGATCTTGCCGTTGAACCACGGCTTGACCGTATGTTTGTCGGAGGTCAGCACATCGGTCAGATGATTGGCCATCATCGAGCGGATATGGCTCGCCAGAATCTCGTCCTGCAGAATGAGCGTCTGGGACGGCGTGATGGCAAAGAGGAAGAGGCTTGCCGCAAGCGCTGCAACCGAAGGCACGAAGCCCCACTGCTTGAAGAGATCGAGCGCGCGCCGCCAGGCGGGGTTCTGCGGCTGCGGCCGCTGCGGCGGCCGTGAAGCGGCCACGCTCTCCTCGAAGGCCAGCATCGAAAGAACCTGCGCCCGCAATGCCTCGGGCGGGCGCCATTTCACACCTTCCTGATTCATGACCTTCCTCGCGGCCCGCACCTCATCCATCTCCGCCCGGCAGCCCGGGCAGGTGCCAAGATGATCCTGAAACTGCGATGCGTGCGCGGGGTCGAGCTCGCCGTCGACAAAACCATGCAGCATCACGCTCCATTCCGGGCAGCCTTTTCGTTGCGCCTCGCTCATCGTGGCGCCTCGCTTTTACTGCATGCGCCCCAGGCCTCGCCGAATTCGCGCCGCGCCCGGGCAAGCCGCGACATGACCGTGCCGATGGGCGCATCGATAATCTCGGCGATCTCCCTGTAGGAAAGGTCCTCCAGCTCGCGCAGCACCAGGATCTCCCGCATCGGCTCGGGCAGCCCGCCGATGACGGCGCGCACGCGCTCCTGCTCGCTTCGGCGTATGGTCGCCTTCTCGGGCGTATCCTCCTCCGAGGCGATCTCATATTGCCCTGCGTCATCCGGATCGCTGCCGCCGGCATCGCTCATATGCTGCTCGAAACGGGCCTTGCGGCGATCGGTCTGGCGCCAGACATGGCAGCAGTTTCGCACGATGGCAAAGAGCCAGGCGCGGGGATCGCCGCCCTGATAGGTGTCGAAACTGCGATAGGCGCGCAGGAACGCCTCCTGCACGATATCCTGGGAAGCATCCGCATCGCGGCTGAGAAAGCGGGCGAAATTATAGGCCGCATCGAGATGCGGAACGATCAAGTCGTGAAAACGCTGCGTCAGCTCACTCTGCGCCACGGCCCCGACGGCGGGTTGCTGACTGCCCACCTTCGCTGCGGCCATCAGGTGGAACAGCTGCAATGCACCTTCGAAAAGCCTCTTGGGAAAGGACGGTCGCGCATGGCGTGGGGGTCTCTGCCAGATTGGCAGGAACAACCAGTCATTGGCTCCGATGGGATCGGCGATCCGAGCTTGTGTCATCATCTTTCCTGCCTCGTCAGCAGCTGAATTGGCGGCTCAAACGAAATACGGAATGTGGTTCTCTTTCCATCTAGACCGATTGGCGCCGCATTTAATTCCAAACCGCCGCAGATTTATTTGCGCCGACCGCGCCGCGGCGTACGTACGACCGAAATAACTGGTCCATCCCAAGCACTTAGAAAAATAATGCGCAAACTTGGGAATAAGCGCCATCCGCCTTCGATCTAGTTCCTCAGTGAGGGCAGTAAACCAAACAGCCGCTCTCGCTGCCAGGAATGCCATCAACAAGAGGAGGCATGTTCATGTTCACCATGTCACGTCGCGTCGTTCTGGGTTCAGCCGCCGCTGCGGCAGCATTCGGCCTGTCGTCCAAGCTCGAATTCGTCATGCCGGCGCTCGCGGCAACGCCGCTGGAACCGACGGTCGGCTTCTACAGATACAAGGTCGGCGATATCGAGGTCACGGCAATCTACGACGGCATCTGGAGGAAGCCGCACGACCCGGCCTTCATCAAGAACGCCTCGATCGAGGATACCAAGGAAGCACTGTCGAAAGCCGGGCTCACCACCGACTTCATGCCGATCCCGTTGACGGTCGTCGTCCTGAAGCTCGGCAACCGCCTGATCATGATGGATGCCGGCTCCGGCGTCGGCCAATGGCAGGAAAACGCCACACATCTGCCGGCGAACATGGCTGCCGCCGGCATCGACTACAAGAAGATCGATACGCTCGTGATCTCGCATTTCCATCCCGACCATGTCTGGGGACTGATGGAAAAGGGTACCAACAATCCGGTCTTCCCGAATGCCGAGCTCATCGTCAATGCTGACGAGTATAACTGGTGGACCGCGCCCGGTCGCGTCGAAAAGCTCGCCGAAGGCCGAAAGCCGGCAGGCAAGCGCATCGCCGAGGTCTTTCCGAAATGGAAGAACTGGAAGCTCGTCGCCGACGGCGCGGAAGTCGCCCCCGGCATGCAGCTTCTGTCAGCTCCTGGCCATACGCCCGGGCATTCCACCTATCTCGTCGCTTCGGGCAGCAAGCAGCTGCTCGTCTCTGCCGACACCATGTATGTGCCGGCCCTGCTCGCGCCGCATCCCGAATGGCAGGGCGCCTACGACCAGGATGGGCCGATGGCCGTCGGCACGCGCCGCCGCCTGATCGACCGCGTCATCGCCGACAACGTCGCGATCTGCGGTTCGCACTTCCCCTTCCCCGGCTCAGGCACCTTCGTCAAGGACGGAAATGCCTATGCCTTCACTCCCACAATCCAGGCCTGAAAGGCCCAAGGAGACGATCATGATCAAGATCAAGAAATACGTCGTTCTCAGCGTCATCGGCCTTTGCGCCGCATCCGCCGGCTTTACCGCGATCTCCACGCTGCCGGCCTTTGCGGTCGACAATATTGAATCGACCGATGCACCCGACCTGACCTCGGTGCGGGCAAAGATCGACGCCAAGGATTATGCCGCGGCGCTGGTCGAACTCCGCGATCTCGCAGAGGATAACCAGCAGGCGGACGTCTACAATCTGATGGGTTTCACGCTTCGCAAGACCGGCGACTACCGCACGTCGCTGACCTACTACACCAAGGCGCTGGAACTGCAGCCCGACCACAAGGCCGCCCGCGAATATCTCGGCGAGCTCTATGTCGAAACCGGCGACATGGCCAAGGCCGAGGAGCAGCAGGCGACGCTGAAGCGTCTATGCCCTGCCGGCTGCGAGGAGCTCGATGACCTGCAGAAGGCGATCGCCGCCAAGACGGGCAACTGAGGACAGGAGGTGCGAAGGAGCGGGCGACGAGGACGCCCGCTCCGCACCAAGGAGAGGATATGATGGACCCTATCGCAAGCCGGCTCCGTCTGGCCGATCTCGTTCTTCTTCTCGGGAGGCTGCTGCTGTCTCTGATCTTCCTGCATGAGGGCCTGTTGCTCGCCACCAGCCTTTCCGCGACCTTAGCAAGTTTCTCAAAACTCGGCCTGCCGATGCCGGTGACCCTTGCCGTCATCGCGCTTCAGCTCGGCGCCGGCCTGTCGATTGCGGCAGGCCTCTTTGCCCGGCTCGGCGCCATCGCCCTGGCACTCTTCTGCCTGGCGACCGCCCTGCTCTTCCACACGAACCTCTCCATCCAGAACGAATTGCTGCATTTCGAGAAGGACCTGGCGATCGCCGGCGGCATGTTCGTTCTTGCGATATCCGGGCCGGGATCGCTATCGATCGGCGGCCTGATCCGCAGCCGATCGACAGCTCTGCCTGCCTGGCTCGCCGCGCTGCTCTAAGCGGCAGCCTTCTTGAAATTATCGAGGCCGGCAACAAGCTCGAGAGACTTTAGCCGCGCCTCGACATCATAGATCGGCATGGAGATGATCACTTCGTCAGCCTGCGTTTCATCCTCGCAGATGACGAGACGAAGCGATCGTCCTCCCGACCAGTTGAGGGAAAGCGCAGCATCGTACGTACAGCACTTACTATCGTTTTTACGATGTCAAATTCGTATCCAAATTTACGTTTCGACTCCAACATTTCCGCGCGGGGGAAGGCGCTCAGATCTTGGCTGCGTTTCCGGCGGCTTCGGCGTGGGCTTTGTCCGCGACAAGTTACTACACCGTAGCTTGCTCCGAAACTGGGCGGGGCAAAACCAGGCCTTTATCCGCTTCATGGTCGGCCCTTGCGCGACTAACGCGAGCCTTCACGAGGTAGACTGACAGTGAGCGCGGCCGCGCGATTTAACAGCGGGGTACCGCCCGTCAAAGATGTATCGTCGCCCTGAGACGTTCAGGTTCTTCACCCAATCCTTGCGGATTCGGCACCAGGTTACCAATCCGGCTTCACAAATCCAGTGTCACGCCGATTCAACCAAAGCGTATATGTACGATAAGTTTTATCGAAGCTCGCACTAGGGCTTGAGTTCGATCAGCACCGGCCCTAGGCTTCCCCAATGCTCACGCGTCGCTCGTGTCTCTTCGCTTCTCTGGCGCTAGCGGTTGCAGGACCGGCCCAGGCCGCGACCCAACGCATTCGTATGTTCGAGTTGTACAACGACGACGGTTCGTTCTCGCCCCTCGCTCAAGAGCTCAAAGGCAAGCGGATCTCCATTCAGGGCTTCATGGCGCCGCACCTGAAGGTCAACTCGGACTTCTTCATCCTTTCCAACACGCCTGTAGAGACATGCCCCTTCTGCGCCTCGGAAGGCGACTGGATCGACAGCATCATTTTTACGCGGATGCGCACAAAGCAGGAGACGATCGATCCGGGTACCCTCATCCTGGTTGAGGGGATGCTTGAGATCGGACCTGAGCGCGACCAGGAGACCGGCTTCGTAAGCAAGGTTCGCCTGACCGACGCTGAATTCTGGAAAGCGGGCCGATGACCGCAGGAGACGCGCCGGCACTAGAGGCCGTACGTCTGAATGCGACGTTTCGAGGTCCGGCCGGCGATGTCGTCGAAGCCCTCGCAGGAGTGTCAGGCCGCTTTGCCGCCGGGCACCTGACGGTGATCCAGGGCCCCTCTGGCTCGGGCAAGACGACGCTGCTGCATTGCCTGTCCGGCATTGTTCAACCCTTCGCCGGAAGCGTGCGATACGCCGGAGCAGTGGTGAACGAATTCGGGGAGGCGACGAGGGACGAATGGCGTCGCCGCCATTGTGGGCTGGTGTTCCAGGATTTTCGCCTTATCGACGAACTCGATCCTCTCGGCAACGTGGTGCTTCCCGTCCTGTTCAAGGGGTTTCGGGTTCCGTCTGACTTGCGCGAACGCGCTCTTGCGCTCCTCGATGGTTTCGGCGTGCCGCGCCGACGCGGCGCGGTGTCCCGCTTGTCCCGTGGCGAGCAACAACGGGTGGCGCTCGCTCGAGCGCTTCTGCTCGATCCGCCGATTATCCTCGCGGACGAGCCCACCGCGAGCCTTGATCGGGCCAATGCCGAAGCGATTGCGACGCAACTCGAGCATCTGGCGAAGAGCAAGGGCAAGATCGTGGTCTGCACGACCCATGATGAACGGTTGGCTGAGCGGGCCGACAACACGCTGATGCTCCACGCTGGACGCGTCGCGGACGCGCACGAGACCAACTCGGTCCTGGCCGGAGAGCGCGTATGAACCCCTGGCCGGTGATCCGCGCCTCGCTCCGGCGTTACCGCTGGACGGCTTTTGCCTTTTCTCTTCTCGTGGCCGCCGGAGTGAGCCTCGCCGTCGCGCTTGTCTCGCAGGAGCGAGCCCTTCGAACGGGCAGCGCACGTGCTGCCGACAGGTTCGATCTGATTGTTGCCGCCCCAGGCAGTCAGACGGACGCTCTCATGACCGCCGTGTTCCTCCGTCCAGGTGCCCCGAAGCTCCTCCCGCCGGCGGTCACTGCCCGGCTCCTCAACGAGCCGACTGCGCGCTTTGTTGCGCCTCTCGGGTTCGGTGACAATCACCATGGTGCACCGATCGTGGGCACGACGGCAGCACTGATTGCTCACTTGTCAAATGACCTTGCAGAAGGTCGGGTGTTCGAGAAGCACTCGGAGGCTGTGGTGGGTGCTGCCTCGCCGCTCGATATCGGCATGACATTCCACCCGACACACGGCCTCCACGCGCACGACGAGGAGGGAGAGGAAGCAGGCGAAGACGAGCATGGGGCCCTGCTCACCGTCGTGGGGCGCATGAGGCCGACAGGCTCGCCGTGGGATCGGGCCATCGCCGTTCCGGTCGAACTTGTCTGGCGATTGCATTCCTTACCGGATGGCCATCCCGAAGGCACCGAGATTGTTGGTCCGCCTTTCGATCCCGAACGGACTCCGGGCATCCCTGCGGCCGTGGTTCACCCCGACACAATTGCCTCGGCTTACGGGCTTCGCAGTGCCTATACGACGACCGAATCCATGGCGTTTTTCCCCGCGGAGGCGCTCCGGAGCCTCTATGCCGTGCTGGGCGATATGCGGCGGCTGATGAGCCTTCTCGCGCTCGTGACACAAGCGCTCGTTCTCCTCGCCATTGTAGCAAGCGTCCTCATTCTGTTCCGTCTGCTGATGCCCCAGTTCGTGACCTTGCGCGCACTCGGTGCGCCACGCGGCTACATCTTCAGCGTAGCTTGGGGGTTTACGGCTGTTCTCGTCCTTACAGGCACCGTAGTCGGAGTGCTGGGCGGCTATGGGCTTTCCTTCGGGGTCAGCCGCTGGCTCGCGCATGAGACGGGGATCGCTCTCGCACCTACACTTGGCGGGGCGGAAATCGCCCTTGCCGCGGGTGTCCTTTCCGTCGGCTTGGCTCTTGCCCTCCTGCCCGCTTGGCTGATGCAGCGGAAGCAACTTGCTGACGCTCTGGCGGAGCACTGACGTCCTTCCACAACCACAAAGGAGAACGGCGCAAATGAAATCTGCTCTTCGATCACTTAGCCTGGTGCTGGTGTTAAGCACTGGCGTCACTGCTGCTATGGCGCAAGTTGAAGCGCCTTCCCCTCATGCCGACACGATCAAGCGCATCATGACCAGCGACGGCTACAAAAAGGCCGTTGAGACCTTTGACAAGGAACACGATCGTTGGGTCAACGAGGTCATCACCCTGACGGAGATCGAGTCTCCGCCCTTCAAAGAAGCAAAGCGCGCGAATGTTTATATGGAAATGTTCAAGGCACACGGCCTCTCGGACGTCGAGATCGATCCGGAGGGCAACGTGCTCGGCGTCCGCAAGGGTTCCGGAGACGGCCCTCTTATCGTCGTCTCTGCGCATCTCGACACCGTCTTTCCTGAAGGGACCGATGTCAAAGTAAAGCGCAACGGCACTCGTCTCTATGCACCTGGCGTGGGTGACGACAGCACGGGCTTGGCGACGCTCCTGCAATACATCCGTGCCATGGACGCCGCGGGAATCAAGACGAAAGGCGATATCGTCTTCATGGGCACCGTTGGGGAGGAAGGTCTCGGCGACCTTCGGGGGGTCCGCTACTTCTTTACCAAGGGTAAATACAAGGATCAGGTGAAGGCGTTCTTCTCCCTCGATGGCGGCGGTGTGAAAGACTTTACGATCGGGGGGGTGGGCTCGAAGCGCTACCGGGTCACCTTCAAGGGGCCGGGCGGCCACTCGTACAGCGCTTACGGCGTGGTCAATCCAATGACGGCGATGGCCCAGGCCGTCGTCGAATTGTACAAGACGCAGGCGCCCACGAAACCGAAGACCACTTACAGCGCCAGCGTTACGGGCGGAGGCACCTCCGTGAACTCCATTCCGAACGAGGTCTGGATGGAATTTGATATGCGCTCGGAAGACGCGGGCGAGCTGGCCAAGATCGAGAAGCGCTTTCTCGAGATCCTGGACCAAGCCGTCGCAACCGAAAACAATGCCCGCTCCACCAAGGAGGGCTTGATTACCGTCGAAACCAAACTGGTTGGTGATCGGCCCGCCGGAAGGACCGACGAGACATCCGAGATCGTGCAACTTGCCACCGAAGCGTACTCGGCACACGGCCTCAAGCCCGAATACAGGACGAGTTCGACGGACTCCAACATGGCCATGAGCCTGAACATCCCGGCTCTGACGATGCCGAGAGCGGATAAGGGAGGCCGGAACCATTCTCTCGACGAATGGGTCGACGTCGAGAAAGAGAGCAACCTGATGGTCAAGAAGACTGGCATCACCACGATTCTCGCTGTCGCGGGCATGCAATAGGCGTTTTCCTCGGCTTTGGCGCGCTCATGAAATCAGCCACTGAGCGCGCCAATTCGCCTCGACAGCCCGGGAAGCCGGCGCTGATCCGGGAAGCGCTTGCCACCGCTCGCCGATCATCATCGAGCCCACGTCGCCGCCACCACCGTCCATACCGGTCAGTTCCGTGCCGGGAGAGGGCCGGGCGGCCCTCGATTCAATAACTCCCGACGGCGTGAGGCGGCGCGTTTGCCGAGATCGATCTCGCGGCTGCCGCCTCAACCTTTCCGGCCGCTCAGGCCGTCCGACCCGGTGTTTGCGAGATGCTGCCGGTAGCAAGGCATGGACACATCGGCGTCCGAGAAGCGCACATTTCCGGCTCGGGATAACCACAGAATAACCCTTCCGCCGCCTGACTTCTAACCGCGTTCGCCGTGTGAGGTGTCGGCATGATCGCTAGTGATCATATCGCTAACCGAGGAAAGGAATTTCCATGCGCATGATTACAATCCTGGCAGCGGGCGCCACTCTCGCCTTCGCCACCGCGGCCAACGCGCAAGAACCACCCGCCCAGCAGCCATCCGCGCCGGCTCCTGCCGCCGCGCCGGCATCTCCTACGGTCCCGAGGATCCAAAGCGTCGATATTGTCGATGTTAATGAGCTGCCTGAAGCCACGCGGACGCAGGTCAACAAAATGGTGGCACAGCGCGGCGACGACGATCTTCAGAAGTTGCGCGCTTCGATCGACGCCTCCCCCGAAATAAAATCTTTGCTTGAAGCAAAAGGCCTCACGCCGGCACAAGTCATCGTAGCCAGTCTAGGAGAGGATGGCACGCTGACACTGGTGACCGAGAAGGCCAGCTGATGGTGGCGGTGGCGGATAAAATCCGCCACTTACCAGCTCTCTTCGAGTACGACGTCCAGGCCCGCCGCAGACTACTCTCGGATGTTTTGTCGGGATCGAGACCGCGGACGAACAAAGTTCCGAAAATCGATGGATCAATCTCTCCTCCCCAATCGAGCGCCAGCACGTAGGCACAACGTACTGTCGTCGGTCGTGAGGCGACTCACAAGCTCGGGTCGGTCCAGGTCACGGCGGAAGGGCTCGAGGTGCTCCTAGCCTGCCCAACGTGATGCCCTTTGAGCCAGATGTGACGGTTGGCGACGGCACCCTCGTCGTGCCACACATCCGTCACGGCTAATCGGCCAACTGCTCGAATAATCGGCTTTGCGGCATCCAATCAGCGCCGGGCGAGATCTGATCGCTTGCCATTAACTTCGGAGGTTCTCATGTCAAATATTGTTCTCGTCCACGGCGGCTTTGTTGACGGCGCGGGGTGGCGGGGTGTGTACCGCGCGCTCACCAAGGCGGGCCACAAGGTCAGCATCGTCCAAAACTCGACAGTGTCGCTGGTCGACGACGTGGCGGCCACAAAACTCGTGTTGGACGCGCTGGACGCCCCTGTGGTTCTCGTCGGCCATTCCTATGGGGGCGTAGTCATTACCGAAGCGGGCAATCATCCGAAGGTCGCGGCTTTGGTATACATCGCGGCATTCGCTCCTGATCAAGGGGAGTCCGTTTCGTCGCTGATCGCCAATCCTCCTCCGGGTGCGTCGGTACCGCCGATCCTGCCCCCACGTGACGGATTCCTGTTCCTCGACAAAACGAAGTTCCACGACGCCTTCGCGGCGGACGTCGACGTGGAAGAGGCAGCCTTTATGGCAGACTCGCAGGTACCGTGGGGTCTTGGCGCTCTGACCGGCGCAGTCGGCCAGCCAGCTTGGACCAGCAAACCGAGCTGGTATCTCGTGGCGACGGACGACAAGATGATCCCGCCTGCGGCGCAAAGGCTAATGTCGCAGCGCGCGGGTGCGACGGTCGTAGAAACGACCGGCAGCCACGCCATCTACGTGTCGAAGCCGGAAAGCGTGGCGGCTCTGATCGACGAAGCCGCACAGCAGGTCAGATAGATTTCAATCCCCCCGGGGTGTCGGCACCCCGGGGTAACGACATGAGACCTGAGACATTGCCGCCACTGCTTCGACGTCCTTACCTTTTGCCTTGCTGACGGTCGTAGTGACCAGCCACATCACGGTATACCCTGCCGTGACAGCCTCGCGCCAAGATTGGTACACCAGCAAGGCGTGCACAACGACCAAATCGGCGACGCAGATGATAGGATAGGTGGTGCTGCCAGACCCTCGAACCGAAGGTCAGGACGCAGCTAGAGCCGCATGCAACCGCCTGCGTTGTAGACGTTGAATTGAGTGATCACGTCCTTCGCGAGCTGACTGACCCCGGCAGGCCGCTGCGCTCTGAAGCTCACATTGCCGGAGCCGAGCCAATCGATCTCAAATCCTTGCACGTTGTCGAAGCAAAACACGTCAGGTTCACCGGGGCGAAATGCTCGATCGGCCCAGCGGCACTCCCCTTTCTGGATCCCTCCCGCCGCCACAGCCGCGCTGCCGGGTCGGAACTTCACCAACAGGCGCTCTCCCGTCAGATAACTGTAGCCGGTGTACCCTGCGCCTCTACAGAAAAGCGGATAGCGCTGCTGCGCAGCCGCGGAGCCGGGGGCAAGCGCAACGAAGCCCAAGATCGCCGCTAAAGCCCAAATTATCTTCATGGCTTTCCTCGTTTGTTGAGTAGTTGACGTCCCAGCAAAGCAGGTGCGCATCTGGTTGAAAAGTGGGTCACCTCAACTTCAGAGATCGACGCTGGCCGGCGTTTACCCTCGCGCGCTGAGACGGTCGTGGGATGACAAGGCGTATGGCCAAGCCTCCGGGCGCCGATGCGCGGAAAACCACGCCGCCGTGTGAATTGGGGGCTGGATCGGTTCCTTAGTCACCGGACGTCGGCTAGTGTCTCGGATGGATCGACGGCGGAGAGCCCGATCTGTGGATGCCCCACAAGACGGTAGTCAGGTCAAAGGGAGTGCAACAGCCGACCGTAGGAGATACGACAATGACGGTTTACGTGATCGCAGACGTCAAGGTGACTGACGACAGATGGGTGCCGGCATACGCCGCATCTGTCCACGATCTTGTGCATGAACACGGTGGCAGATATCTGGCACGAAGTGGGAACGTAAAGACGCTGGAGGGCGCACCTCTGGATACCACCTTCATCGCGCTTCTGCAGTTTCCATCGGAGGAGGCCGCCGGGGCCTTCGCCAGCGATCCCAGATACGCTCCTCACGCCGCGGCCCGTCGGAACGGCAGCGAAAGCCGCTTCCAGTTGATCGACGATACCGATCTGGCCGGAACAATTCCATATCTGCTCAAAGGATGAAGAACAGGCGGGAGCCGACGAGACCGCGGACGAACAAAGTCCCGAAAATAGATGGATCAATCTCTTCCCAATCGAGCGCGGCACGTAGGGACAACGTAATGTCGTCGGCCGTGAGGCGACTCACAAGCTCAGTCCAGCGCGCAGGGGCAAGTCATGATCGCGCGCTCGGCGGTCGAATCCGTCAGGCTTGTTGCGTCGGATAGAGTGTGAGGATGTTGACGTTGACCCTGCGGGGCTGCGTCACCGCGTAGAGGATTGCGGCGGCCACGTCCTCGCTCTCAAGCTGCTCCATATCGCCTAAGCGTTGCTCGACCGCTTCGCGCACATCGGCGCGCATATGCGACGTGAACTCGGTTTTGACAGCGCCGGGCTCGACGCAGGTCACGCGAATGCGGTCCTTGCCGATTTCGCGCCGCAGAGATTCCGCCATGGCGCTGGCCGCGTGCTTGGTGCCGGAATAGACCACCGAGGGGTGGATGTACCGGCCCGTGCCGGACGAGACGACGACGATATGGCCTGCGCCTTGCCGCTTCATCGCGGGCAGCGCGGCGTGGATGGAATAGAGCAATCCCAGAATATTGATGTCGACCATCTGGCGATACTCGTCGGTGGCGGTGTTCTGGAACGGGGCGGCGACGCCGACGCCGGCGACGTTGAGCAGCATGTCCAACCGTCCGAAACCTTGCAGGACGCGCTGCACCATACCTAAGGCCTGGGCCTCGTCCGCTACATCAGCTTCGATCGGCAGCGCTTCGCCGCCGCCTTGACGGATGCGGTTCGCAAGATCGTTCAAGCGCTGTACGCGGCGGGCGGCGATCGCCACTCGCGCGCCCTCCGCCGCCAATGCCAGCGCGGTGGCTTCGCCAATTCCGGAAGAGGCTCCCGTTACCAAAGCGACTTTTCCGCTCAGTTTGCGTGTCTGCATGTTTGTCTCCCACCGGGAAGATTGAGGTTTCGGACGCCCCCTCAGAATGGCGCGCATGCAACGTGAGAATAATAGTATATAAAGCAAATACATTGCGCGGATTCGGATGCATAATGCGTGGTAGCGAGTATGCGGAACTCAGGGCATTCGTGACGGTCGTCGCGCATGGCAACTTCGCGCGCGCGGCGACGGAACTCAGAATTTCCGCATCGACACTCAGTCAGACGATCCGCGAACTGGAAACGCGTCTCGGCGTGCGCTTGCTGAATCGCACGACACGCAGCGTCTCCCTGACCGATGCAGGTGAGCGCCTTCATCGGCGCTTCAAGCCGGCGATGATCGAGATGGAAGCGGCGGTTCAGGATGTCACCAGTTTACGCGACACGCCGGCGGGAACGCTTCGGGTGCATATGCCGAGCGTTGCCGCCGCCTCTTATCTCGAGCCGGCCCTCCGGGGGTTCCACGAAGAGTATCCGGATATCGTTCTCGACGTGACGATCGACGACCGCGTCACCAACATCGTTGAGGCCGGCTATGACGTCGGTGCCCGGCTCGGCGAGTTTCTTGAAGCCGACATGGTCGCCGTGAAGCTCGGGGGCGAACAGCGCCAACTCGCCGTAGCCTCACCGGATTACATCGATCGTCACGGACGCCCGGAGGCGCCGGCCGATCTGCTACAGCACCGCTGCATCAACTGGCGTCAGCCAGGCCGCACCGATATCTACAAGTGGGAATTCCTGAAGGAGGGCCGATGGTTTGCTGTTGCGGTCAACGGCCCGCTGGTGGTCTCGCAACGCGACATGGGTATCGCGGCCGCCGTGCAGGGTGTTGGAATCGCGTTCTGGGCGGAAGAGCTGGTTCGTCCCCTGATCGATGAGGGTAAGCTCGTCCCGCTTTTGGAAGAGTGGTGCGGAACATTCCCCGGCTGGTTTCTCTACTACCCGAAGCAGCGACACACTCCGCCGAGCGTGCGTGCTTTTGTCGATTTTCTGCGGCGGCCGAAGGTCGGCTGACCAGCAGGCACACTGGCCGCGCTGGCCCCGCTCGTTCACGGGTGGGAACATTCCGCCACTTAGGCTTGGAGGCGGGGCTTGGAGGCGGGCGGGGAAAGAGGGGCCAAAGCCAGGCGCGGTCCCTAAAGAACCGCCGAGAGCCCATAGCGGACCACCCTTTCTGGTTGCGGACCGCTGTTCCCGTGGATCATAGTTGGATGGGAACGTGAAAGCTTGGCACTCATGATCTCCAATTCGGTGTGGTTATCTGGCGCCCTCCTGATCGGCGTGCCAACGCTCCTTGCGATGGCTGCCCCTGTCCTCGTTCGCCGACGCATCAGCCCAGCCCGAACTCAAAAACAACAACGAGGTGACCGGCTTCACGTTCGGGACCGTCGGCGTGCTCTATGCGGTGCTGTTGGCCTTCGCCGTGATCATCGTCTGGGAAAGGTTCAGCCAGGCGGAGCACGCGGTCGCCAAAGAGGCCGGAGCCGCGGCGGCGCTCTACCGTCTCGCGGACGGAATCGGGGGTGATCCGGGCACGGCGCTGCGCGACAGCTTGACCCGCTACCTCAAGGTAGCCGTCGTCGAGGACTGGGCCGCCATGGAGCGGAGCGAGTCAAGCCGCGCAGGGTCGCGCGCGCTGGATGCCACCTATGCGGCGCTCCTGACGTTCACTCCCGGCGAAGGCGGCGGAAGGGCGCTTTTAGACGCGGCACTCCATCAACTCGACCTTCTGACCGAGGCCCGCCGCACGAGGCTCGTCATGGCGTCCGGCGCGGTCCCTGGGGTGCTCTGGTTCGTGCTCTTCGGCGGCGCCGTCTTGACGATCGGCTTCACGCTCCTTTTTGGAGCCGAAAGCCTGCGCGTCCACGCCATCACGACCGGCAGCCTGGCCTTCCTGATATTCTCGGGGCTGCTGGTCATCGTCGCCATGGACTATCCCTTCTCGGGACCGGTGATGGTGCATCCGCAGGCCCTCTTGTTGGTGCTGGAGGATTTCAGTGCGAAAGTTCAGCCGTGATCGCCGATACCTCGTCGTAAGCATCGCAGAGTAGAAGTGGCGATCGATCTCTGGTGCCGCTTCGGCACTGCGGCGGCACTGCTAGTCCGAGCGCGTTGAGCGCGGCACGCACCCGCTCTTTCGATTCGCCCACCGCCTTGTCCGGCCACCCGACGATGGTGAAAGCCGGCAATCCTGCTGACATCTGCGCTCGTTCAATGCGGCGGCCGAAGGACGGCTGACCAGCAGGCACACTGGCCGCGCTGGCAGACATCGAACTCGCCGAAAGAACTCTGAGAAATCATATTTTCGTTCAGGGGGAGCGACTTACGGATTTTATCGCTTCTTTCGACAAGACTGCCGCTGTCTGAACGAGCCATCCGCATCGAGACTTCGTAAGTACGTTCGGCGCTCCGGCCGGTGGCCAGCGGTTGCCAGCGAACTGGAGAGACCGTACTCAAGACTCTCCCGCACGCAGCTCGCCTTCGGCATTCCGGCTGCGCCCCCCGGCCCGTGTTCCTCCAGGAGCCCCCCGATCGTGAGCAGCCTGCCGCCGGCGACCAAGGGGTTCTTGTCGACATTCGCCGCCTTGCGCCACCGCAATTACCGCCTGCTTTGGATCGGAACCCTGATTTCCCAGACGGGCGATTGGATGGACCAAATCGCGCTCAACTGGCTGGTGCTGCAGATGACCGGGTCGCCGGCACATCTCGGGCTCGTCAATTTTTTCCGCGGCGCGCCGATCTTCTTTTTCGCCCTTCTCGGCGGTGTCGCCGCCGATCGGATCGAGCGTCGCTATCTCATGATGACGACCCAGTTCTCGGCGATGATGCTCGCCTTCGTTCTGGCGGCGCTTGTCTACTTTGACGTTGCGAACATTTGGATGCTGGTGGGCGTTGCCACCTGTCGAGGCATCATCATTTCGTTCAATCTACCCGCGCGGCATACCCTCGTTTCGGAATTGGTCCCCCGCGAAGATCTCGCGAACGCGATCGCACTGACCTCGCTTACGCTAAACCTGACAAAGGTGATGGGCCCGCTCATCGCCGGACTCTTGATCGGCGCGTTCGGCGTAGCGGCATGTTTCGCGCTCAACGGCGTCAGCTTCGTGGCCGTGCTTTGGACGCTGTGGGCAATGGATATGCCACGCAAGATCCGAGAGAAGTCTGTCGAGAGCCTCGCACATAGCGTGACCGAGGGGTTTCATTATATTCGTGGCCACAGCGCGATCCGGATTCTGGTGCTCGTCGCGCTCGTACCGATGTTTTTCGGGCAGCCTTATCTGACGATGCTGACCGTTTTCGCGAGCGACGTCTATGATATCGGGCCCGAAGGCTTGGGCTTGCTGGTGTCTTGCGCCGCCGCGGGCTCGGTGTGCGGCGCGCTGCTGGTTGCGCGCTTTTCCTACGCGACGCGACGTGGCGCCGTGATGCTTGGGTTTCTGCTGGCCTATGGCATCTCTTTGGTGGCGTTTTCGCTGAACACCTGGATCGTGCTGGCGCCATTTTTGCTCATCGCCGTCGGTTCGATGCAGATTGCCTACAACGCATCCAACAATGCGATCCTGCAACTGGCCGTCTCGGATCATGTCCGGGGTCGTGTGCTCAGCACACTGTTCCTGAACCGCGGTCTCGTCGCGATGGGCACCGCATTCGTGGCTTTCCTGGCGGCCCTCGTCGGTCCTCAGATCGCGATGGCGGCGACGACATCGGTGCTCGCCGTCACGGCGGTGCTGCTGTTCTTCTTTTCGCCGACGATGCGCCACCTGAAGGTGTGAGCCTCACGATTTCCAGACGTGCTCCGTAACCGCCTGCCAGGCCTTGGCCGCGGCGGAGAGGTGATTGATGAATTCTCTTTCCACCGCCAGCAAAGGCCGGTGAGTGGGGAAAATGAGTTTCGGATTGATCGGTATGGCCGGATAGAATGGGCGCGTGACAAGTTTCTCGGGGTCCGAGAACGGTTGTCCCACCGGGTCCATCACCGCAACGCCAAGGCCCGCTTCGACGAAAGCGTAGCCCAGCAGCGAATAGCTGACCTGGATGCTGAGGTCGCGCTCGATGCCGGCCGCCCTGAAGGCATCGTTGATTGGCCGACCGAACAGCGACGACGTACTGATGGAGATCAGCGGCTCATCGGCCAGATCGGGCGCTGTTACGAAAGGTTGTTCGGCGAGGCGATGACCCTTCGGCAGTACGCACACGACCTCGGCTTCGCAAAGCGGCTCCACCATCACCGCGCCCACCACCGCCGCGGCGTAAACGATCCCGAGATTGAACTCGTGCTTCAGTACGCCCTCGAGAATCTGTCCTACGGTCTGCGTCTTGACGTGCAGCCGCACGTCAGGATGCGCCTCGCGAAACGCCTTCACAGTCTGCGGCAGGAACGCGAGGCCAAGCGTCGGCATGGCTCCAATGGTGAGCACGCCGGCTCCTCCACGACGAAGCGCGCGGGCGGTCTGGCGGACCATTTCGACATTTCCGAAAACCCGCGCGACCTCGGCGTAGAGCCTGTGCGCTTCAGGCGTTGCCAGCAGGCGGCCACGCTCTCGCGTGAAAAGATGGAGTCCGAGCTGATCCTCGATGATGCGCAGCATTCGACTGACTGCGGGCTGCGAGACATTGAGCAGCTGGGCCGCGGCGGTGATCGTTCCGCTTTCCATTGTCGCGCGAAAAATCTCCATCTGACGCAGGTTCACCGAGGGGCCTCCCATAACACAAAGGTAAGGAACATGTAGTTCTGGGCATTGGACAGCGAAATGATCGTGCCGCTACGCTGGGTTCCGGGAGACGACCAATACTGACGGCGTAAAACGCAGTCTCATATTTGCAGAATAACACTTCGTCTCAAAAAGCCTTTTTGGCCCGCGCCGGTCGGGCGCGGAGCCGGGCCCTGGCTGCCGAAAATCAACCGAGGAGCAGCGTGATGCGCAAGATGGACAATGCGGCGTGGTGGTCGGGCAGCGTGCGGATGTATCACCCGAACATGCGGGATCTGGACGTAAGCCGGATGGATTTCGACCGCTTTGTCAGCGAAGCCGAAGAGCTCGATTCTGCCGCCGTCGTCATC
Source organism: uncultured Alphaproteobacteria bacterium (assembly GCA_963786225.1). GTDB lineage: Bacteria > Pseudomonadota > Alphaproteobacteria > Rhizobiales > Methylopilaceae > Flaviflagellibacter. Next base: position 61,717 of record CAWAYQ010000025.1, on the reverse strand, counting down.
AGCGCGGGAGGATTGATCGCGTTCTATCCCACCAGGATTCCTTATCACGTCGAGAGCCAGCTGCTGGAAGGGCGCGACTTTGTGGGCGAGGTTACCCGGCGAGCGAAACAGAAAGGAATTCGCGTCATCGCACGTGTTGATTTCTCATGCGCGCGCGCCCCCGTAGTCGCCGATCATCCCGAATGGTTCTGCAGGGATCTGGCTGGCGATACCCTCAAGCGGCGCGGCAATTCACAGCTCAACGCCTCCTGCCCGAACGGGGCCTACCGCCGCGAAGCCTTCGCTTGGCCCGTGCTGAACGAGCTGATCGACAAATACGATGTCGACGGCTTTCACGTTAACGGCGGCAACTGGCAGAGCCTCTGCTATTGCGACAATTGCCGTCGCGCCTTCCGTGCATCCTTCGCGGCCGACCTCCCGGTCAAGAAGGAAGCCGACCCGGAGTTGTGGGCCCGGTTCATCGAATGGCGATATTCCTGCATCGCCGATTATTTCAGCCTCCTGCGCTCAGCCGCCCAGACAAAGCGCCCGGACATCCTGCTGATCGGCGAGACCTTCATCGACACGGGCAGCTACGACACCGTGAAAATGGCGGAAGCATGCACCGTGCCGCTGATCACGACGGGCGAGGTGCTGGATGGACCAGGAAAGGAGGTGCGGAGCTCCGCCGGTCTCGCGGCCCGTTTCGCGCGCACCGCCAACCACGACCGGCAACCCTTGGTCAATCTGAAGGTCTTCATGAAAAGCGGCGGCTGGCCGCGATCCATGGTTCCGCCCGCAGAATACCGGCTTTGGCTGTGGCAGGCGCTGGCCAACGGCGCCGGCCTCAAACTGCCGGTGTTCGGCACGCTGGATCAGGAAGACCGGCGCAACATCCCGGCCGTCTCCGAAGCGTTCCGGCTGATGAAGGCTCATGCCCCGATATTCGGCGAAGCCGTGCCCATCGCTCCCGTGGCGTTGGTCTGGCCCCATCGCACGCTCAATCATTGGACGGGACCGGCGGAGAGCAACTCGTCCGCATGGTTTCTCGACAGTGACGTCAAGGGCGGCTACGCGGGAAGCGGCAGCGCACTCGCCAGAGCGGCCTTCAAAGGTATGTACAATGCCTTGGTCGAAGCCCACATACCGTTCGATGTCGTTCAGGATACCGAGATCGCCAATGGCATTCTCGCGGACCGGGATTATTCAGTGGTTGTCCTGGCGGGCGCCGCCTGCCTGGAGGACGGCGCGGTCGATGTGCTGACAGCCTATGCGCGAGAGGGGGGCGGCCTCCTCTGCACGGGCTGGAGCGGCTGGGCCGACGAATGGGGCCGGAACCGGCTCGAACCGGCTCTCGCAGGACTTTCCGGCTATCGCGCCTTGCCGTTGCCGCCAATCGCCGTTGCCGGCCTGTATATGGCGCCCGATCAGGATGGACACCTCGATCAGGCGGGCCTTTTGACAAAGATCGAAGACGCGGGCCTGATTACCGCGGACGGTCCGGCACCGCCGGTCGAGGCGGTTCTACGTCACGAGTCGGCCATGAGTTTCGTCAAACATAACAAGGTTCTGCCGGTCGAGGCGATCGACGACCCTGCTCAGACCGAAGCGAGCGCTGTCGTGCTTCACGTCTGTGGCGCGGGCCGGGTTGCGACGATCCTTCCTCCGCTGGACGCCCTCTACACGCAATGGGGCCTCGGAGATCACCGCCAGTTGCTGATCAATGCCCTGCATTGGTGTTCGGCGCATCCGCTGCCCATTGAAACCGAGGCGCCCGAAACGGTCGAAGTGACGCTCACGCGTCGCGGCGAGGACCGGATCGTCCATTTCGTAAATGCGACGGGACTGGAACCTCTCCGCGATGTCATTCCGCTGGAAATCGGAACGACAATGATTGCCCTCGCGCCCCACGAACGCTGCACGTCCGTCCAATGTCTCAGGCAGAGCCGCGTCCTGCCGTTCACCCGGACCAGCGACGGCGTGAGTTTTCAGCTCGGTCATCTCGACGATTACGAGATCGTCGTCCTCACGATCGAATCCGACCACTGAAAAAGGAGAACGTGCCGATATGGGAGAAACTTCAGTGAGCGTCCGGATTACAGACATTCGTGAAGTCACCAAGCAGATCGCCTCGCCAATCCGCAACGCCTACATCGACTTCAGCAAGATGACCTGCAGCCTCGTCGCCGTCCTCACGAATGTCGTGCGGGACGGCAAGCAGGTCGTCGGCTACGGATTCAACTCGAACGGCCGTTACGGACAGGGCGGCCTGATCCGCGAGCGATTCCGAGACCGCGTGCTCGACGCCGCCCCCGCGGGGCTGCTGGACGACGACGGAGCTAATCTCGATCCGGATCGCGTCTGGAACACGATGATGTCGAACGAGAAGCCGGGCGGGCATGGTGAACGCTCGGTCGCCGTCGGCACGATCGACATGGCGATCTGGGACGCCACCGCCAAGATCGCCAACAAGCCGCTGTTCCGACTGCTGGCCGAACGCGAAGGCCGCACGGCAAATCCCCGCGTCTTCGTGTACGCCGCAGGCGGCTATTACTATCCGGGCAAGGACACCGAGCTCCTGCGGCGCGAAATGCGCGGCTATCTCGACCGGGGCTACAACGTCGTGAAGATGAAGATCGGCGGCGCGTCTCTGGACGAAGACCGACGGCGCCTGGAAGCCGTGCTCGAGGAAATAGACGGCAAGGCGCAACTCGCCGTCGATGCGAACGGCAGGTTCGATCTCGAGACGGCCATTGCCTACGCCAAGATGCTCCGCGCCTATCCTCTCTTCTGGTACGAAGAGGCTGGCGATCCGCTCGATTATCAGCTTCAGGCGGCGCTTGCGGAATTTTACCCAAGGCCGATGGCCACCGGAGAAAACCTCTTCAGCCATCAGGACGCCTGCAATTTGCTGCGCTATGGCGGGCTGCGGCCGGACCGTGACTGGCTGCAATTCGACCCCGCTCTTGCTTACGGCCTGTGCGAGTTCCAGCGCACGCTGGGCGTTCTGAAAACACATGGCTGGTCGCCGTCGCGGTGCGTACCGCACGGCGGTCACCAGATGGCGCTGAATATTGCCGCGGGCCTCGGTCTCGGCGGCAACGAAAGCTACCCGGACCTCTTCCAGCCCTATGGCGGCTTCCCCGACGGCGTGGCCGTCGAAGACGGGCACGTCACCCTGCCGGATCTTCCGGGCATTGGCTTCGAGGGCAAGGAGAATCTCTACCGCGAAATGGCCGCGCTATCGGCCTGACGCGAGAGCCAGCCCCTCATAACACGTTGTTATGCCGAGTGAGCAAATAGGCATTGGACATCGACTTGGAGGGCCCATACCGTTTTAGTCCCGATAAAGATCTCAAACGAGACGCATAACAAAATCGGGCAGGTGCGCAAATAGCACCGCAGGGAGTACGCCACGCTCAGGTTACATTCAAAAAGCAGATGGCCGACCCTTGCGTTTTAGCAAGCCGGGAGGACTCAAAGAATGTACTATATCGATCTTTCGAGTATTGAGAGAGCAACAAGACAACTCATGACAGGTGTCATCGCCGCCGGCGTATTGACACTCTTTCTGCCATATCCGCCTGCATTCGCCGCCTCGAATGCCAAGACTTCGGCGCCGATCCTCGAAACGAGCGCTGCGGGCGAGGTTCTTCCGCCGCTCGACCAGCGCGTGCCGAAGGAGCCGCTGGTTGTCCCCACCGAGCATATCGGTACATACGGCGGCACCATGCGCTCACTTATCTCGGGAGCCGGAGATAAATCGTGGCTGCGCACGTTCATCGGTTACGACTACCTGATGCGTTGGACCCCGTCCGTAGACAAGATCATTCCAAACGTCGCGCTCTCCCTGACGTCGTCGGACGACAGCCGCGTTCACACCTTCAAACTTCGCGAAGGCATGAAATGGTCGGACGGCGCTCCATTCACTGCCCAGGATATCCTGTTCTGGTGGAATGATATCGCACAGAACGAAAAACTGCCGGCCGATTTCCGGCCCCGCGCCGTTCAGGGCGCCGGCAAGCTGACAGTCGAGGCGCTGGATGATTACACCGTGCGCTTCACCTTCGAAAAGCCGCACGGCCTATTCCCGCAGATGCTGGCGACGATGGACGGCGAGTATATTACCCGCTTCCCCGCCCATTACCTCAAGCGCTTCATGCCCAAATACAATCCGGATGCCGAGAAGCTGGCGAAGGCCGGAAACTTCCCTGACTGGGCGGCGATGGTCGAAAAGAAGTCCAACGCCTGGCTCAACCCGGAAAAACCCACCCTCTACGCCTGGAAGGTGGTTCAGCCTTTGTCGGATACCCGCCGGGTCATCTTCGAGCGCAATCCCTATTACTGGAAAATCGATTCCGCCGGCAATCAGCTGCCGTATCTCGACCGCATGAGCTTCGAGGTCGTGGGCGACAAGGAGGTCATGCTCCTGAAAACGCTTAGCGGAGAAGTCGATTACCTGCCCCGCTATATCAACACGTTTCCGAACCGGGCTGTGCTCGTCGACAACGAAAAGGCAGGCAAATACCACCTCGTGAAGTATCCGCGGTCGGATCACAATTACATGGTGATCAGCTTCAACCTGACCAGTCCAAATCCCGTTCTGCGCGAGCTGTTCAACAACCGGGATTTCCGGGTCGGCATGTCCTACGCGATCAATCGTCCGGAGATCATCGACCTCGTCTATGTCAGTCAGGGCGAGCCCTTCCAGGCGGCTCCGCGGCCCGAATCCGCCCTCTACAACGAGCGTCTGGCCAAACAGTACACCGAGTTCGATCAGAAGCTGGCGAACGAATATCTCGACAAGGCCGGACTGACGAAACGGAATTCGGACGGCATCCGCCTGCTGCCGAACGGCCAGCCTGCCACCTTTGTAATGACGGTCCGTGAAGACCGCCAGCCGATGGTAGACGCCATGGAGATCATTGTTCGTCAATGGCGTGAAGTCGGCGTCGACGTGAAAAATCGCGTCGTCGAGAAGTCCATGCAACGCAACCTCCGCAATACCAACCAGCACGACGCGCTGGTGGACGAAGGAGAGAGTGGGCTCATCGACGCTATCATTACGCCGAGGGCCTGGCTGCCGATCGACAATTCGGCGGCCTGGGGCATGGCCTGGTTCGACTGGGTACGCGGCAACGGGGGCGAGGAGCCGCCGGCGAACATAAAGAAGGCGCTCGGGCTTTATGACCAGCTTCGTTCGACCTCATCCCTCGAGGCGCAAGAGAAAATTTTCGGGCAGATGATGGATCAGGCGGCGGAGAACTTCGTCAACATCGGGATCGCGGCGCCGTTGGCCGGCTACGGCGTGGTCGCGAATCGGCTTCAAAACGTGCCGGGCACAATGTTCGGCGGCTGGGCGTTCTCCGATACCGGGCCTTCAAATCCGGAACAGTACTTCCTCAAGCAATAGGACCCGCCTCGGACGCCGCGCCTCACCCGCGCGGCGTCCGGACAGGCCCCCACGTTCACCGCGTTCAGGCAGGTCTTCGGCGCAGACCGCGAGATCAGGTTCAGTGGAGTGGTTCGAATGTATGCTTACATAGTTCGTCGGCTCGGGGTCATGGCCATCATGCTCGTGCTGATTTCGATGATTTCGTTTGTCATCATTCAACTCCCACCGGGCGACTTCCTGACCACTATGGTCGCCGGCCTTGAATCAGGAACAGTGGATCAGGCCCAACTGGACTATCTTGCCAATCGCTACGGTTTGAACGATCCAATCTATATCCAGTACTGGAAGTGGATCTCCGGAATCATTTTCTCAGGCGATTTCGGGTACTCATTTCAGTGGAAGCGGCCGGTTTCAGAACTGATCTGGGGCCAGCTCGGCTTCACGCTTCTGCTGTCGATCTCGACGCTTCTGTTCGTGTGGGTGGTGTCGTTTCCAATCGGCATCCTGTCCGCTGTGCGGCAATATTCGAAAACGGACTACCTGTTCACGTTCGTCGGCTTCATAGGGCTCGCGATCCCGAACTTTCTTCTTGCGCTCGTCCTCATGTATGTCGGGTTCAAGTATTTCGGGCAGAGTGTCGGCGGCCTGTTTTCTCCGGAATACGCCGAGGCCGCCTGGTCCTGGTCCAAGATCGGCGATCTGCTTTCCCATCTGTGGATCCCGATCGTGGTCATCGGAACCGCAAAGACCGCCGAGCTCATCCGCATCATGCGGGCCAACCTGCTCGACGAACTGAACAAGCCCTACGTCGCCACTGCCCGTTCCAAGGGCATGCGCGAAAGCCGGCTCTTGCTGAAATACCCGATCCGGATCGCCCTCAATCCCTTCGTGTCCACCATCGGCTGGGTGTTGCCGAGCCTGATCTCCGGTGCGGTGATCACCTCCGTTGTTCTCAATCTGCCGACGACCGGACCGATCCTGCTGTCGGCATTGCGCTCGCAGGACATGTATCTCGCCGGCAGCTTCATCCTGATGCTGTCGACGCTGACCGTGGTCGGCACGTTGATCTCCGACCTCCTCCTCGCGCGGCTCGATCCGCGCATCCGCTTCCAGTGATGAGCACCACCATGAACATCGCAATCGGCAAGCCGGCTGGCTCGGCACCCGGCACGCCTGCCCCGGACGGCGCGCGCGTCGATCGCAAGCAGGTCGCGAGCCAATGGCGCCTTATCTGGTGGAAGTTCACACGCCACCGGATCGCGGTAGCCGCCGGGGTCATTGTCTTTACAATGTATCTCGTCGGCCTGTTCGCCGAGATCCTCTCTCCCGCCGACCCGAACGCCACGGCCGCCCGCTTTACCTATGCGCCGCCGCAGACGATCCATTTCCTGCAGCGGGATGCCGGCGGCGGGACGCATTTTGCTGCCCCACGTCCTGGGCTACAAGATGCAGCTCGATCAGAATTCACTACGCCGCACTTTCGTCCTCGATCCTGCGCAGCAGATTCCCCTGGGATTCTTCGTAAAGGGCGCGCCCTACCAGATGTGGGGCTTCATTCCCTGGGACCGGCACCTGATCGGCCCGCTCAAAAAAGGCGATCCCTTCTACCTTCTCGGTGCGGACCGCCTGGGTCGCGACATGCTTTCGCGTATCATCTATGGAGCGCGGGTATCGATGTCGATCGGCCTCGTCGGCGTGTTTCTCAGCCTTATTATCGGTGTCGTGCTGGGCGGGGTGTCGGGCTATTACGGTGGCCACGTCGACAATGTCATCCAGCGGCTGATCGAGTTCCTTCGCTCGATGCCCACCATCCCGTTGTGGATGGGCCTCGCTGCCGCCATCCCCCTCGCCTGGCCGCCGCTGCACGTCTATTTCATGATCACAGTGCTGATCTCGCTGATCGGCTGGACCAGTCTTGCGCGTGAGGTGCGCGGCCGCGTGATGGCGCTTCGGGACGACGATTTCGTCATCGCCGCCCGGCTCGACAACGTCTCGCAGTTTCGGATCGTTACTCGCCATCTGGTTCCAGCCTTTGCGTCTCATATCATCGCCGTCACGACGCTTGCCGTGCCGGAAATGATCCTGGCCGAGACCTCTCTGTCTTTCCTTGGCATCGGCCTGCAGCCCCCGATCGTATCGTGGGGCGTGCTTCTAAAGGAGGCGCAGAACGTCAATACGGTAGCAACGGCGCCTTGGCTCCTGTTGCCGGGTCTCGCGGTGGTGATCGCCGTGCTCTCGCTCAACTTCCTGGGCGACGGGTTGCGCGACGCCGCCGATCCTTATTCCAGGAACTGAAAGGTCAGCAATCGTGCTTTTCTCTGACTCCAGTCGCCCGAGCAGCCTGACCAAGACCGTCGACCTTTCCGGGGGTGCGCGTTCAGGCGCGGCAACCGGCGAGAACGCCGATATGCTGCTCGATATTCGTGGCCTGAAGACGCAATTCGCGTTGCGCGAAGGGGTGGTGAAGGCCGTGGATGGGCTCGATCTCCGGCTCCGGCGGAGGAAGACCCTGTGCGTCGTCGGCGAGTCCGGCTGCGGAAAATCCATCACCGCTTGGTCGATCCTCCAACTGCTGCGGCCTCCGGGGCGCATCGTCAGCGGCGAGATCCTGTTTCATCACCCGGACGGAAAGGTCGTCGACCTTGCGGCGGTGCCTGCGAACAGCGCCGAGATGCGCGGCGTCCGCGGACGCCATATCAGCATGATCTTTCAAGAGCCGATGACCTCCCTGTCGCCGGTTCACACAATCGGGGATCAGCTGACCGAAACCATCCGACTGCACTTACCGGTGACGAAAGAGCAGGCCAAACAACAAGCGATCGCTCTGCTCGGCCGCGTCGGCATCCCGAAACCGGAAATGCGTTTCTCGAGCTACCCCTTCCAGCTCTCCGGCGGGATGCGGCAGCGAGTGATGATCGCCATCGCGCTGTCCTGCCGGCCCGATCTCCTGATCGCCGACGAGCCGACGACAGCGCTGGACGTAACAACGCAAGCCAACATCCTGGAGCTCATCAAGGAGCTCCAGGAGGAGTTCGGGATCGCCGTCATGCTGATTACGCACGATCTCGGCGTCGTGGCGGAAGTCGCGGATGAGGTCGCGGTTATGTATCTCGGTCGCGTGGTGGAACGCGCCGACGTCTACACTCTGTTCGAAGCGCCGAAGCACCCCTACACGCGCGCCCTGCTTCGCTCGGTGCCGCAGCTCGGACGTACACGCGGCCAGCGGCTTGCCTCCATCGAAGGCATGGTTCCGAACCCATTCGAGCGGCCGTCCGGCTGCCCGTTCCACACCCGCTGCCCTGACGTCATTCACGGCATATGCGACCGCATAGAACCACCGCTGGTCAACCTCTCCGACGGAAGCGAGGCGCGGTGCCTTCAACACGATCCGGAATATGCGTTGATGTGGGCGGCGCCCGATTTGGCCAAGACCGTGCCGACGATGTCCACGACACCCGCTGTCGTGGGCACGCCGCCAGTCGCGCGGCAAATTCAGGAGGAAGTTTGCCTTGAGGTCTCGGACCTGAAAGTGCATTTCCCGATCACCAAGGGAATGATGCGGCGCGCCGTCGGCACGGTGAAGGCCGTTGACGGCGCGGGCTTCACCGTTCGCCAAGGAGAGACAGTCGGTCTTGTCGGCGAGTCCGGCTGCGGAAAGTCCACACTCGGCCGCAGCATATTGCGGGTCTACAAGCCCACAGACGGAAGCATCCGCTACCGCCGGGGCAAGGATGAGCCGCTGGTCGATCTCGCGAGCCTCGACGACCGCGCGCTCAGGCCCTACCGGACCGACATCCGGCTGATCTTTCAGGATCCATTCACCTCGCTGAATCCGCGCAAGCGGGTTGTCGACATCATCGGCGAACCGCTACGCGCCAATGGTATGGCGCACGGCAAGGAACTCAACGATCGCGTGGCCGAACTGATGGAGAAGGTTGGGCTGCGGCCGGAGTATATGACGCGCTACCCGCACGCCTTTTCCGGTGGGGAGCGGCAGCGTATCGTGATCGCCCGGGCGCTTGTCGTGGGCCCCCATCTGGTCGTTGCCGACGAGGCCGTCTCCGCGCTCGACGTCTCGGTCCGCGCCCAGACGCTGAACCTCCTGCAGGATCTGCAGAACGAGTTCAACCTAACCTACCTGTTCATCTCGCACGATCTTTCCGTGGTCGAGCACATCTCCGACCATGTCGCGGTGATGTATGTCGGGCGTCTCGTCGAATTCGCGCCATCCGCGGCTTTGTTCGCAAACCCGCGGCACCCCTACACCGAAGCGCTGCTGTCGGCGGTGCCGCAACCCGATCCGCGCCTGCGCGGCCGGACTCGGCGCATAAAGCTGCACGGAGAAGTCGCCGATCCCGCGAATGCGCCGTCCGGCTGCCCGTTCCACCCGCGTTGCGCCTATGCGACCGATCTCTGCACCAATGTGGTCCCCCCGCTGCGTGAACTCGGCGGTGAGCGCCGAGCCGCGTGTCATTACGCAGAGGAACTCAACCTACGCGGAGTCGCCTGACCTCGCGGAACAATCCCCAACATCCATCTGGATCGACGATCAGGCGCCCAATTTCAGAGCCGAAGGAGCTTCCCGTGCCGCTTTCCCAAACCCTTGCGAAACCCGCAGATGTCCCGACCGCATCGGGCTTGAAGATCACCGCGGTCTCGACCGCCTATTACGAGTGGAAGCGCCCGGTTCCGCTGTCAAATGGAATGCACACTTATTCCAATGTGGCGATGGCCATTGTGAAGGTTGAAACCGATGCCGGCATCACCGGTTTCGGCGTGGGCGGAAGCAAGGCCGGCGAGCCGGAAATGCGAGAGGACATATCGCGTAATCTGATTGGTCGCGATCCCACAATGACCGAGTTGATATGGTCGAACTTCTGGAGTCCGAAGCTCCGCGGCCGCCGCGGGTTCGAGACGCGCGCATTGTCCTCGATCGACATGGCGCTGTGGGACATCAAGGCCAAGATCGCCAACATGCCATTGTATCGCCTGCTGGGCGGCTTCCGTAACCGCATCCCGACCTATGTGGCCGGCGGCTATTACGCGCGGGACAAGGGCCTGAAGGAACTGCAGGCCGAAGTCAGCGCCTATGTCGAGCGCGGCGCACGCGCGGTGAAGATGAAGGTCGGAGCTCTGCCGATCGCGGAAGACGCGGAGCGCGTGAAGGCCGTACGGGCGGCCATTGGTCCGGGCGTCAAACTGATGATCGATGCGAACTGCGCCTATCGCTATTACGAGGCCATCCAACTGGCCAGGCAGATCGAGGAACACGATGTCTTCTGGTTCGAGGAGGCGGTGCAGCCCGACGATTACGAAGGCTTTCGGAAGATTGCAGCGGCGACATCGATCCCGCTCGCGACCGGCGAGAACGAATACACCAAGCACGGCTTCCGCGATCTCATCGCTACCCAGGCCATCGCCATCCTGCAGCCGGACGCGCGGCGAATGGGCGGCGTGACGGAATTCATGAAGGTGGCGGCGCTGGCGCAAGCGCACGGCCTTGATGTGTGTCCGCACGGCGATCAGCAGGTCCACATCCAGTTGCTCGGCGCGATCCCCAACGCCTTGATGATCGAATTTTATCCGAAGGAGTACGAGCCGATGCACGGCAAGGTCTATCTCGACACGCCCGAGCTCCAATCCGACGGAACGGTAATCCTCTCGGAGATGCCCGGGCTTGGATGCACGCCGAACGAGACCGCGCTCGCGCCCTATCGGGTACGTATCTGAGGGGCCGATCCGAACGCGCGGGGCGCGGGATGGACCAATTGATACGTTTCTCCGCGCGCGATGGCACACAGCTTTGCGCGCGGATCAAGGGCGACGGCGCCACTGTGCTGATGCTGCATGAATTCGCGTCCGCACATCTGTGCTTCGCTGACTTCCGGCGCTTCTTTCCGGGGTTCCGATGCATCGAACTCTTCGCACGGGGTTACGCGCCTTCGGCACCGCCAAACGACGAAGAGGGATATTCCCAAGCTATTGCCGTCGATGACTGCGTCGACCTGCTTGACGCCTTTCATATCGAAAATGCCCATCTGGTCGGGGTTTCCATGGGCGCGTCGACCGCGCTCCTTATGGCACTCCGCCACCCCGCGCGGGTGATTTCAGCCACCTTGATGAGTGTCGGCGGCGGTGGGCTTCCCGACCTCCGTCCGGGCTGGGCGGCTCAAATCGAGAAGGCCGCGGTCCGCTTTGAGACAGACGAGCCACTTGCCGCAGCGCGGGCCTTTCTCAGCGGGCCGTCACGACGCGGGCTGGAACAGCGTCAGCCGGCTCTGTTCGAACACCTCGTGGCCGAACTCGGCAGCCATCCTGGGCGGACCTCGGCAGCAGTCCTGCGGCAGATACTGCTTCGCCGACCGCTCCTGACGGAGCTGCGGGATGAGCTAAGAGCGAACCAAACACCGATGCTCATCATCTCCGGAGCGGAGGATGCTCACGCATTGGCTGCCGGAGACCACCTTCTTGCCGCGAACGTGGAACACCTCGTCATCGCCGCGGCGGGCCACACCCCTCAGCTCGATCAGCCTCACCATGTGGCGCGGCACACGCTTCGCTTCCTACAGGAGACGTCGTCCAGGTAGTTCCTGCCGGAGCGACTGCCCCATCGGGCTCGGCCCGAACAGGGCAATGCCGTCAATACATCGCCTTGAGCCCGCGGGCGACGATCAGACGGAGCACGACGCTCCGTCTGATCATTACGCTCAATAGGCCAGCGCGTAGCAATAGCGCCGAGGGTCGGCACCCGCGAGGCGCATGCCTGTTCCGGGATCGATCATCACCGCCGTGGCGCACCCTCCGATGCTGTAGGGTTTGCCGATGGTCACGTCATGACCTCTCGCCTTCAGCGCATTGATCACGTCGTCGCCGACGGGCGACTCCACGGTGAGTTTGTTGAGACCAGCCGTGTGCGGCCAGAACGAACCATGGAAGTGGGATGTCGATACGCGCGGCCACTCGAAAGCCTCGTGCAGGTTCGGGTACCATTTGGGCCAGAACTCGACGACGTTGAGGAAGGCCTGGAGTATCGTTTGATCCTGGTTGTCTCCACCGGGAGTGCCGAGTCCCATAAACGGCTTCCCGTCCTTGAGGATGATGCTCGGTGTCAGCGTGTACCGAGGACGTGAGCGTGGCCGAAGCTGAGCCGCCATCTCCGGATTTAGCCAGAACTGCTCACCCCGGACGCTCATTGGAATCCCGGTGTCTCCAAGGACAACGGCGCCTCCAATCCAACCGCCGCTCGGCGTGCTGTCGAAAATGTTGCCGTCCTTGTCGACCACGGCCATGTGGGTCGTGTCCTTGACGAAGCCGCGCGGATCGCTTGCGAGGCGCTCTTTGCCGCTGAACGAAATCGGCGTCAGGCGGTGCGGATCGGGAGCAGAAGACGGAGAAAAGTTGATCGGCTGCGTTCCCGTTGTGGTACCGCGGATCGGCTCCGCATTTGGCGGAGGCGCTCCGTCGGGGCTCCCGCCCTTCAGATTGGCGACCCAGAACTTCCACTCTTTCACCTTGGAGTCGTAGGGAAGCGGATTGCCTGCCTTGAAATCGAGCGAGGCGGTTTTGGGGTCAATCAGCTTCGCGCGTTCCTTGGCGTATTCTTTTGACAGCAGGCCCTCAGCGGGAGTTTTCACGAACTCCGGATCGCCGTAGTAGGTGTCGCGATCCGCGTAACTGAGCTTCATGGCCTCCACGACCGTGTGCAGGTAGTCAGCGCTGTTCTGCCCCATTGCTTTGAGATCGAACTGCTCAAGGATATTGAGCGTCTGGAGGAGCGTGGGGCCTTGGCTGCCGAATGAATGCTTGTAGATGTCGTAGCCCCGATAATTGATCGTGGCCGGCTCTTCGATGCGCGCGAAATACTCCGCGAAGTCGCTGAGTTCGTAGGGCGTGTCTTGCTTCTTCAGGAAGGCCAGCATCGCTTCCGCGATGTCCCCCTTGTAGAAGCGGTCGCGCGCCGCCGCGATGCCGGCCTCACGACCGCCGCTCGCCCCACCTTTTTCCGCCTCGACCATTTTCTTCAGGGTCGCGGCTAGCGTCGGCATCTTGATGACTTCGCCGGCCTTGTATTCGGCCCCGTCGGGCTTCAGCCAGAATTTCTGGTTGTCGGGCCATTTCTTGAAGAATTCGAGATTCTGCGTCACCGCCGCCGCTGTCCGCGGACGAAGCGGAAAGCCGTGCTCTGCGTACTGGATAGCGCGGGCAGAAACCCTCTCGAAGGACATCGTGCCCCATTTCTCAAGCACTGTCAGAGCAGCATGGAGCGCTCCGGGGACGACGGAGGGATCAAGCCCTTCCCCGGCCAGATCCTTACCTCTCGATTGGTACCAATCGATCGTGGCGTTCTTGGACGCCCAACCCTGTCCGACGATCGAAGTGACCTTCTTCTCCTGAACGGGGTAGACCAAGACCAACGCCTCGCCGCCCAGGCTGTAGAGGTCTTGTTCGATAATGCCGCCCACAAGCAGGGAAGCGACGCCCGCATCGAACGCGTTGCCGCCGGCGTTGAGGATTTCGATCGCGGCTGCGGTCACAAGGGGATCGCCCGCGGAGACCGCGGCGTTCGGGCCCATGACGGGCGGACGGTCGGCAGCGAGGGCGTGGCCGCGCTCGAAGCTCAGAGGACCCAGTACTGACGTCGAGATCGCAAGGCACGCCAATAGCAGCCTGCGGAACAATCTCGAATTCATGCGCGGAGTTCCGATTGCAAGTCTTCCACCTGAACTTGTCATGCGTTTCCCCTTTTTGTTTATGATTGGCGAAACCACAGGTGAGCGCTTCCGGTTCAGACGCGCCGATGGTGCCGTACATCCCGGCGTCAACGCAGGGCGATTACATCGCCCGAGAGGCTTCCCAGAACCGTCCGTCAAGGACCGCGAGTTGGACGCTTAAATCGAACCACCTGCGCTCAAGATCACGGGTTCGTTGGCGAAGCCATCTGCCTTCTCGCGGCCGTAGGCTCTCCTGTGGCTATCCACTTACTGCGACAGGTTGCCTCAGGGGGTGCGGTCGCCACAACGCTACTTTCGGTTATGGCTCGCGGTTGCTCCGTGGCCTGCCCTGGGCCGGCTTGAGGACGCCATGGCGTAGATCTGGTCGATGTTGCGATCATGGGAATTGCAATAGTGACGAGGGTTACCGCTGTCGTAGCAACATCATGAGATACGGATTGAGGATGAGCGCGTGCGAGCAAGCCCCGACTGGCCCTCGCGAACGCCGATGAACTCATCGAGCTTTCGGATCGGGCTCGGTCTGATTCAGGGCAAAGTCGTCAATACATGGCCTTGAGCCCGCAGGCGACGCCGAGCCCCATAAACGGCTTCCCGTCCCTGAGGGTGATGCTCGGTGTCAGCGTCGAGGCGGGCGCTCCGCCTTCAGGACCTCTGGGCGCGCGCGCTTTCCTCAATCAATGAGCGTCCGGCGCGCGTTATGCGCACCTGAGCAGTTGCTATCGTGCCGTTCGGGACCCGTTCGATCAGACCATCGCTCAGGGCGTCTTCCCAAATCGTGAGCCGGGGGCACGATGTCCGCCAGGCGTCGATCGTCTCGGTGTAGGGCCGGGGTTCTTTGCCGATCCATTCGAGCAGTTGAACGATAAGGGCCTCGTTCATCATGGCGACCTCCTGCTGTCGAAGGATACAGGAAACTGCGATGTGCCGCGAGATCTGGTCCGGCGCACCGGCAAGTCACCGCTGCCCGAACAACATCTGCAGCCGCACCTCGCCGGAGCTGCGGATATGAAGACGTGCGGCGCTTTCGGCACCGTCGGCATCGCGCGCCTCGATCGCGTCCAGGATCGCCAGATGTTCGGCGTGGACCAATGCGACACGCCCTTTGTACTGGAACGTGGTTCCTGGAACGAGAATGAGGAAATCGTAAAGCAGGGCCAGTGCGCGGCTCAGATACTGATTGTGCGCGGCCTCGGCGATCCGGGCGTGGAATTGTTTGTTGAGCTTGGCGTGCAGTGCGGAATCGTCCTCCGAGATCTGCTGCGTATGATCCGCGAGTTCTCGCAGCGAACGCATTTCCGTCAGAGAAGCATGCTGCGCCGCAAAGCGCGCAGAGGCCCCCTCAAGGAACTCGCGCAGCCCGTACATCTCCAGGATCTGGTGCTTGCTGAGTTCGGTGACGGCAACGCCTCGTGCTGCGCTGACTTCGAACAGACCTTCCGATATCAATCGATGCATGGCTTCGCGAACAGGAGTCCGGCTGACGTCTTGGGCCTCGGCGATTTCGATTTCGCGCATCCGCTGGCCTGCCCGCAGCTTCCCCTCGCGGATCATCTGCTTGAGAGCCGCATATACGATCTGGGAACGCGGGAGGCCTTTGTCGTCCATGACAATCCTGGCAAGCTAACGGATGAACGAGTGCCGGACGATCCGCGCGATCGTATCCGAGGCAGCAGCATTCCCCAGCGTTAGCCGGTACGGAAAATCGTATACAGGCGTATCCATCTCTGCAAGGTGGTTACATCCGCCAGCAGACTGAGCTTGAAGAGCCGCTTACCTCGGATTGGACTTCTGCTGCATTCGCACGCGCCCGAAAACGTGACCGATCGTTCATCCCTCAAGAGACGCCAAAGCCGACTGTGTATGCCGTTGTATTTTTAAATCGAAACATGCAATCTAGTTTGGTGACAGCCAGGCATTGGTAGGACCAATGCCCAGGCCAGCCAGTTATGGAAAAGGCACTTAACGGAGGAAGACGCCCGGCTTCATCATCTGAGGATGAGTGGTTTGGCGCAGGACCAGTTCGAGAGTGCAAAAAGCACTGGGCAAAATGCGTCTGAAACAATCAGGCGCCAAGGGAGGAGATCAAAATGATCGACAGACGATCGCTATTCGCTGGCGTCGCCGCATTCGCAGTTGCGGCAACACTCTACCCAACGGGCGGTGCGCAAGCTCAAGCCGTGGATTTTTCAGGCCAGACAATCGAGTGGGTTGTACCATTGGCCGAAGGCGGAGGAACCGACGTTTGGGCGCGCTTCCTCGCTCCGTATCTCTCCAAATATCTGCCAGGAAAGCCGAACGTCATCATCCGTAACGTGCCGGGCGGCGGATCTATCACCGGCACGAACGACTTCGCTGCCCGCGCCAAGGCCGACGGAACGACGTTGATCGGCACGACCGGATCGACGGCTCTGCCGATGCTGCTGGGCGACATCAAGGTGAAGTACGACTTCAATCGGGATTTCGCTCCGCTCATCGTCTCGCCGTCGGGCGGTGTCACTTATCTCCCGCCTTCCGCGGGTGTAACGACGCCGGCGGATCTGAAGAAGCTCCAGGGCAAGGAACTGGTTTATGGTAGCCAGGGTCCGACATCGCTGGATCTCGTGCCGATGCTCGGATACCGGCTGCTCGGCCTGAAAGTTCGTCACGTGTTCGGGATGACCGGTCGCGCCGATGGACGCCTGGCCTTCGAACGCGGTGAAGCCACGATCGATTATCAGACCTCGTCGGCCTACCTCACCAACGTTGTGCCCATGGTCGAGGCCAAGGAAGCCGTACCGATCTTTTCGTGGGGCGTGTTCGACAGCCAGGGAAACATCATCCGCGACCCGACATTCCCGGATCTCCCGAGCTTCGTTGAAGCGTACGAGGCTGTTCACGGCAAGAAGCCGGAGGGCATCGAGTTCGACGCCTACAAGGCGCTGTTCGGCGCTGGGCTGAACGCCAACAAGCCTGCAATGCTGCCGATCAAAACTCCTGCCAATATCGTCGCGGTATACCGCAAGGCGTTTGAGGATACGATCAAGGATCCCGAGCTGCAGGCGAAAGCCGGAGAAATTCTCGGCAAGTACAAGCAGGCCGTTGGCACGGACGTTGAAGGACTCTTCAAGGTCGCGACGACCATCAGTCCTGAATCGCGCGAATGGGTGCGCAATTTCCTCAAAGAAGAATATCAGGTGAAGTTCTGATCCACTTTACAGCGCCCTGATGTCGGCCGCCGCCGGTAATTCCGGCGGCGGCCTTTTCCCGCTCGCCACGACGAGAGACTGACACCATGATTCAGGATGCGATCTTTGGGGCACTCGCCAATCTTCTAAGCCTGACATATCTCGGCTATCTGATGATCGGTGTGACCGTCGGCCTGATTGTCGGTATTCTGCCGGCGCTCGGCGGCATCGCGGGCATGTCGCTGCTGCTGCCCTTCATTTACGGCATGGACGTCACGGCGGCGCTTGCCATGCTGATGGGCATGGTCGCCGTCATTCCGACGGCCGATACATTCTCGTCCGTACTCATGGGAATTCCTGGCTCGGCGTCTTCGCAGGCGACGATCCTCGACGGCTTTCCGATGGCCAAGCGGGGCGAAGCGGCACGAGCGCTCAGTGCCGCCTTCTCGGCCTCATTCATCGGCGGCGTTTTCGGCGCGGCCCTGCTCAGCGTCTTCGTCCTCATGGCGCGCCCGCTCATCCTGTCATTCGGCGCGGCGGAATTGTTCATGCTCGCGCTGCTTGGCCTGTCGATGGTCGGCATTCTATCGGGCGACAGCATCAGCAAAGGCCTCGCCTCCTGCGCGCTCGGCCTTGTGTTCGGCGCGGTCGGCGCGGCTCCGGCCACGGGCGAATACCGTCTGGATTTCGGCACTCTCTACCTCTCCACCGGACTGCAGTTGACGATCGTGGGTCTTGGCATCTTTGCCATTCCGGAAATTATCGATCTGCTGCGATCAGGTCAGTCCATATCGAGCAATGGCAAGCTCGGCACCGGGTGGATGGCTGGCCTGCGCGATACATGGAAAAACAGGTGGCTGACGCTGCGGTGTTCGGGCTTGGGAGCTCTGCTCGGCTGCATTCCCGGCATCGGCGGAAGCGTGATCGACTGGATCGCTTACGGGCACGTCGTCCAGAGCTCGAAGGACAAGTCGCAATTCGGCAAAGGCGATGTGCGGGGTGTCATCGCGCCTGAATTGGCGAACAACGCCAAGGACGGCGGCCACCTCGTGCCGACCCTTCTGTTCGGCATTCCGGGCTCGGGATCCATGGCGATTTTCCTCGCCGGAATGATCCTGCTGGGCTTGCAGCCCGGCCCGTCGATGGTGACACGCCATCTCGATCTCACTTACACGATCGTCTGGTCGCTTGCGCTCGCGAATTTGATCGGCACTGCGCTTTGCATTCTGATTTCACCCACGATCGCTCGCCTGACGACAATCCGGTTCGTGATCATTGCCCCGTTCATGGTGATGATCATCGCATTCGCCTCTTTCCAGGCCACACGCTCTCTGGAGGATCTGGTCGGGCTCCTCGCTCTCGGCACAATCGGTGTGCTGCTGCGGCGTTTCGGCTGGTCGCGACCGGCTTTCCTGATCGGTTTCGTCCTCGCGACGCAGAGCGAGCGCTATCTTTATCAGGCCGTCCAGTTCACCGGATGGAATTTCATGACCAAGCCCATCGTCGTCGCGATCGGCATCATGATCCTGGCGGTAGCTTTCTTTGCGGCACGCAGCCGAAAGGCCGGGGGCGCCCTGAACACCGAAGGCGCTGCCGACACGGCACAAGCAGCGTCCGTTGCGCCTCAAGTTCTGTTCACGCTCGCCGCGATGGCGGTATTTGTATTTACCGTCGTGGAGGTCTGGCAGCTCAACTTCCTGGGGCAGGTGTTCCCCTTGTTCGTGGCCGCTTGCGGGCTCGTGGCGGGCTCAGTCCTTCTCTTCACCCTGGTTCGGCACCGGAAGGGCTCGCGGGCGAATTTCGATCTTGAAGTTGTGCCGCGCGAGACCGACACGGGCAGCAGCTGGTATTTCATGGGCTGGATAGCCGGCATGATCGTACTGACCGCCCTGATCGGGTTTTTCCTTGCGATCGCGCTGTTCTTTGTCGGGTTCCTGCGGGTCGTGGCAAAGCTGTCCTGGTTCCGGGTCTTCCTGCTCACGGCGGGCGCTCTGGGATCTCTTCTGGTGCTTGCCCAGGCGCTCTATTTGGTCTTTCCCGGCGGCATCCTGCAGAGCTATTTTGATCTGCCCTGGCCGCTACGCTGATAACCGGATCGGAGGGCGATCACATCATGGCTAAGCAAATCGGTGTCCCCTGCATGCTCATCCGCGGAGGCACGTCCAAGGGGCCTTACTTCAATTCCGCCGACCTGCCCGAGGATCCCGAAGCCCGCGAACGCTTTCTGCTGGCGGCAATGGGATCGCCCGACGCACGGCAGATCGACGGCCTCGGGGGCGCCGACACACTGACCAGCAAGGTCGCGATCGTCGGACCGTCGGTCCGTGATAACGCGGATATCGACTATCTGTTTGCCCAGGTCGCGGTCGACAAGCCCATCGTCGACTTTGAACCGCCGTGCGGCAACATGCTGGCCGGCGTCGCGCCTTTCGCGATCGAACGGGGCATGATCAAGGCGCAGAACGGCGAAACCCGCGTCGTGATCTACAACGTAAATACCAAGAGCCGCATCGAGGCGATCGTTCAGACGCCCGACGGCGAGGTCCGTTATGACGGCGATGCGTCGATCCACGGCGTTCCGGGAAAAGCGGCGCCGATCCGGCTGAACTTCATGGACATCGTCGGCTCCAAGACCGGCAAGTTCCTGCCGACCGGAAATCCTATCGACACGATCGACGGTGTCGATGTCACCATGATCGACGTCGCGATGCCCATGATGATGGTCAGAGCCGCCGATGTCGGCAAAACAGGCTATGAGACGCCGGACGAGCTCGACGCCGATCGCGCCTTCTTCGCCCGCATGGAAGCGATCCGTCTCAAGGCCGGCCAGCTTATGGGCCTCGGCAATGTGGCCGACAAGGTGATCCCCAAAATGGCCATCCTGTCGCCCGCGAGAAACGGCGCTACCTTGTCCGCGCGCTATTTTGTGCCGCACGAAACGCACGCCGCCTTCGCCGTCACCGGCTCCATATGCGTCGCGAGCTGCGCCGTTCTGCCGGGATCCGTCGCCGACGGCATCGCCAAACTGACTCCGGGCGACGAGCGCGAAATTATCATCGAGCATCCGTCGGGCGAAATAGATGTCGCGCTCGTGACCCGCGGCTCCGGAGCTTCGATCGAAATCGTGAGCGGCGGCAGTCTTCGCACCGCGCGCAAGATCATGGACGGCACGGTGTTCGTGCCGGCAGCAGTGTTCGAGAAGGCGCGCCTGTCCGACGTCGCATGACGTGCATCGAGTGGCGCGGGCACGACACCCGCGCCATTACGATACTCGCTAAGCATTGCCGAAATTTGCGGCGACACGCGCCTGGCGTTCAAGATTCCGACAATACGAATTTGGTTTCGTCGTCGAACGACTCCGAGAACCGCGCGGTGATACCCGCGCGGCGTGTGCCGATGAGCTTTCCGCTGCCTTCGACATTCATCATCGGGAGATCGTGCCCCGCGATGAGAATCGTTCCCGGACGTTCTTCCCACAACGTCTTGACCGCGGCGATAGAGCGGCCGCTGACCTTCGCATCCATCGTAAGATCGCCTCGGCTCGACATCAGCTCCGCGCGGTTCTTGACGGCGTCTCCGGCAACAATCAGTCGCGCCTCGCTGTCTTCGATGAGGAAAATGAGATGGTGCGGCGTGTGGCCCGGCATCTCCAGTGAATTTATGTTGGGCAGTATCTCTTCGCCCGGCCGGATCCGGCGGAGCTGCGATGAGCCGGCCAGCTCACGCATATGGAGCTCTGCGACGAGCGAACCCTCGATGGGTTGGGTAAGCGACCAGTCGAGTTCGTCCGACGATATGGCCACACGCGCGTTCGGAAAGATGTTCCAGTTCATGACGTGGTCGTAATGAGAGTGCGTCAGCAGAATGTCCGTGACGTCGGTACGCGCGATGCCGCGCTCGCGCAGTCTGCGGAGCAGAACCTGCCGTACGGAAAAACTGCCCGTATCGATGAGCACGATCCGGCCATGACCGCGCAGAAGCATGATGGCGCTCCAGCCCAGACCGCCATTCTCGAGCGACTTCCCGGGAAATCCCTGGATCAGAAGGTCAATGGAATACCCCCCGACCGACGGTATCTCTGTCATGTGCTCTCCGCGCGTTAAATGGTCGTGGTCAGGTCCATCAGCGCTTCGGCGATATCCCGCGGCCGCTCGATGGGAGTGAAGTGGCGCGCGTCTTCCAATATCCGAAGGCGAGAGCCGGAAATGGCGCCGTTCAGATAGTCGGCGGCGGAAACCGGTGTCGCGTAGTCGTCGCGGCCGACGATGATCGTCGTCGGGCATTTTATATCGCTGGCGGAGTTCCGCAGATCGGCCCTTCCCAGCATCTCGCATGTCGCTGCGTAAGCCCCGACATTGTTTGCGAGAAAGACCGACAGAACTTTCTCGACCGTTGGCGCGTGGGAGTCCCGGAATGCGGGGCTGAACCATCTGTCGACCTGAAACTCCGCCATCGCGGCAAGGCCCGCAGTGCGCGCGCGTTCGGCCCGACCGTGCCAGTCGGCCTGCGCGGTCGGGCCATACCACGCCGTCGTATCGATCAGAAGCAGAGCGTCCGTGCGATCCGAACGGGCCGCGGCGAAGGCCTGTGCAACGCAGCCGCCCATCGAGCATCCGGCCACAATCGCCCTGTCCCATCCGATCCGCGTCATGATTGTTGCAAGATCGGCGGCAAACAGATTCACCGAGAATGTATCGACGCCGCGTGTCGAGGCGCCGTGCCCGCGGCAATCGAAAGTCAGGACCGCATAACTCGGCGGCAGAGCCGCGATTACGGCGTCCCAGTTGGAGCGATCCATCGCGAGCGCGTGGATCAACGCGATACGCGCCTCAGGCGGCCCGTCCGGCTCCTGCAGGGTGTAGGCGAGGACAGCGCCTCCCTCCGCCGGAACAGTCCCAGTTTTCAGGTTCATTCGATCAGCCTGTCATGTTCCGATCGGGAAATGCCGGATCAGGACAAAGTCCGTATAGGACTGTTCGCAAGGAAGGCCTGAATGTCCTCGATCGCTTCGGAAAAATAAGATCGGTAATTACGCTCGGAGACATAACCGAGGTGAGGGGTGGCGAGCAGATTGTCCAAGCGACGGAAGACATGATCGGCCGGCAACGGCTCGACGTCGAACACGTCGAGCGCCGCACCGGCGATCGCGCGCTGCTGGAGCACCTCGATCAAGGCCTTCTGGTCGACAATTGCGGATCGGGATGTGTTGATCAGGTAGGCGGTCGGCTTCATGCGGCGCAATTGATCAGCGCCCAGAAGGCCGCGGCTGCGATCGCCGAGCACCACATGTATCGTTACGTAATCGCTTTCCTCCAGCAGCCGGTCGAGCGAGCCCACATGGATAACCCCGACTTCGGCCGCACGCTCCGCGGTCAGATTGCTGCTCCAGGCCGCGACTTTCATGTTGAACGCGAGCCCGACTTTCGCAACGCGTTCGCCGATCTTTCCAAGGCCGATGACGCCGAGCTGTTTGCCCTCGAGGTCCGAACCGACCGTGCTCTGCCATTGTCCATTGGACCGCAGTGCGGCGTTTTCCGGAGCAATGTGCCGCGCCAAGCCGAGGATCAGAGCCCAGGTTATCTCCGCCGGCGGAGAGGAACCGCTGGCCGTGCCGCACACAACCACATCGTGATGCGCGGCAGCCTTCAGATCGATCGAGCCGTTCCGCATTCCCGACGTGATGAGAAGCTTGAGACGCGGCAGCCGTGCAAACATCGAGGCGCCGAACGGCGTGCGTTCGCGCATAATGACGACAATCTCGCAATCGGCGATCGCAGCCGCGACGTCCTCTTCACGCGTCATGTGGTTACGGAGGCTCTTGACCTCGACCTTGCCGGTCAATGGCCCCCAGTCCGCCATCCGCAATGCCGCGTCCTGGTAATCGTCGAGAATGGCGCAACGCAGCATATCGAGGTCTATCTGCGAAAAAGGAGGGGTCGGCCGCCAATGCTGGCAGGTCGGCGAGGAGGAAGCATGGCTCATCCTCACTCAACGGCTGACGACGGTCAACGGTGTCTGATTTGGCTTGGCGAATGCCACCGATGTGCGCGATACCGCGGCATACGGGGTTGAGCATAAAGAGAGTCCACAAGACGCCGTTACCGGCGAATAATATCGTTGGCCGAAACGACTAACTTCAAGAGGCAGTATGAGCATTGGTCTGATCGCGCTGCTCGATGATGTGGCGGCCATAGCGAAGGTTGCTGCCGCCTCGCTCGACGATCTGGCCGGGCAAGCGGTCAAAGCAGGCGCCAAAGCCGCGGGGGTCGTCATCGACGACGCGGCGGTGACGCCGCGCTATGTCGTGGGCTTTGCCGCCGAACGCGAGCTCGCGATCGTCGGCAGGATCGCTGCGGGATCGTTTCGCAACAAACTCCTCGTCCTCCTGCCGGGAGCTCTCGCCCTCAGCTTCTTCGCCCCATGGGCCGTCACGCCGCTCCTGATGATTGGAGGGGCGTATCTTTGCTACGAGGGCACCGAGAAGGTCTTCGAGGCGATCGTGCCGCACCACTCGCATGCGCACGAAGCGCAACTCGCATCCATCGCCGTCAACGCGGAGACGCTCGAGGACGAGAAGGTCGCGAGCGCGATCAAGACCGACTTCATTCTTTCGGCGGAGATCATGGCGATCGCGCTGGCGGCTGTGCCGGAAGCGGATTTCTGGACGCAGGCCGTTGTTCTGGCACTCGTCGGGATCGGAATAACCGCGGCGGTCTATGGCGGTGTCGCCGTGATCGTAAAGGCGGACGATGTCGGTGTGGCCTTGGCGGCTGTCACGTCAAATTCCATAGCGGCAAGCTTCGCCCGCGGACTGGGCCGAGCTTTGGTCCTCGGCATGCCTGTGTTCCTGCGGGCCCTTTCGATCGTGGGGACAGCCGCGATGATCTGGGTCGGCGGCGGCATCATCGTTCATGGACTCGAAGTGTATGGCTTCGCCGGCATAGCGCACGCCATTCACGTCGTCAGCGATGCAGTGCACAACCTGCTGCCAACGGCCGGCATCGCGCAGTGGATCGCCTCGGCTGCCGGCGCCGGCCTTATAGGTCTGGTCGTGGGCGCGATGCTTATTCCCGTTACCGGCTACGTCATCAGCCCAGCGTGGAAGCGCCTGAAGCTTCTGCGCCGGCGCCCTGATCCAGTTTGAGAAAAATTTAAGCCCGGCACGCATGTGATGCGTGCCGGGCTTCGAGGGCGATCAGCGAGAGGCGGCGTCCTAGCCGGACGCGCCCGCTTACTCCGCCGCCTGCGCGGGGATCCGATCCTTCTCGATCTTGATCGCGCAGTATTTGAACTCCGGGATCTTGCCGAAGGGATCGAGCTGCGGGTTCGTCAGCATGTTCGCCGCAGCTTCCGCGTAGGCGAACGGAATGAAGACGAGCCCCACCGGCATGCGATCGTCGATGCGCGCCTTGAGGCGGATGGTGCCGCGGCGGCTCGTGACCAGCATGTACTCGCCGGTGGTGATGCCGGCGCGCGTCAGATCGTGCGGCGACAGATAGGCCACGGCCTCGGGCTCCATCGCGTCCAGTACATTGGAGCGGCGGGTCATCGAACCGGTATGCCAGTGTTCGAGCTGGCGGCCGGTGGTCAGCACCAGCGGATAATCGAGATCGGGCTCTTCCGCCGGATTGATGATCTTGGCGGGCACGAACTTTCCGCGGCCACTCTTGGTCGGGAAGCCGTTGCCGAACACAATGTCATGACCGGGCTCGTCCAGGCTGTCGACCGGATAGGTCACGCTCTCTTCGCGCTCCAGACGCTCCCACGTGATGTTCGCGAGCGACGGCATGGCGCCGACCATTTCGGCGAACACTTCGGACACGTGCGTGTAGTTCCAGTCGAGTCCCATGCCCCGCGCCATGTCCTGGATGATCCAGAGATCCTGGCGTGCCTGGCCCGGCATCGGAACCGCCGCGCGGCCCATCTGGACCTGACGGTTGGTGTTGGTCACCGTGCCGTCCTTTTCAGGCCAGGCCGAGGCCGGGAGAACGACGTCGGCATATTTCGCCGTTTCGGTGAGGAAGATGTCCTGCACGACCAGATGGTCAAGCATGGCCAGAGCCTCGCGGGCATGGCCGACATCAGGGTCGGACATCGCCGGGTTCTCACCCTCGACATACATGCCCGTGATCTTGCCTTCATGGACCGCGTCCATGATTTCGACGACGGTCAGGCCGCGCTTGTTCGGGAGCTTGGTGCTCCAGTAATTTTCGTACCAGGCGTGAACCTCGGGATCCTCGACCGATTTGTAATCGGGGAAGAACATCGGAATGAGGCCGGCGTCGGACGCACCCTGCACGTTGTTTTGGCCGCGCAGCGGATGCAGGCCGGTGCCCGGACGGCCGATCTGGCCGGTCACGAGCGATAGCGCGATCAGGCAGCGCGAATTGTCGGTGCCGTGGATGTGCTGCGAAATGCCCATGCCCCAGAAGATGATCGAAGCCTGCGAGCGCGCGAAAATGCGCGCCACTTCGCGGAGCGTTTCCGCAGGAATGCCGCAGACCTTCTCCATCTCTTCCGGCGGATAGTTCTTGACGTTCTCGGCGAGTGCTTCGAAATCTTCGGTGTTGGCCTGTACGTATTGCTTGTCGTAGAGGCCTTCCTCGATGATCGTGTGCAGGATCGCGTTCAGCATCGACACGTCGCGGCCGGGCTTGAACTGCAGCATGTGCGTGGCGTGGCGCGCGAGCGCCGTGCCGCGGGGATCCATGACGATCAGCTTGGCGCCGCGCTCGGCCGCGTTCTTGAAGAACGTCGCCGCGACCGGATGATTCTCGGTCGGGTTGGCGCCGATGATGACGATCACTTCCGCATCTTCCGCCGCCATGAACGGCGCCGACACCGCGCCCGAACCGACACCTTCGATAAGCGCCGTCACCGACGAGGCGTGGCAGAGGCGCGTGCAATGGTCGATGTTGTTGGTGCGGAAACCGGTGCGGATGAGCTTCTGGAAGAGATAGGCCTCTTCGTTCGAGCCCTTGGCCGATCCGAAGCCGGCGAGCGCATCGCCGCCGCGCTCGTCGCGGATCTTCGCGAGACCGCCTGCCGCAACGGCGAGCGCCTCTTCCCAGGTCGCTTCGCGGAAATGCGTGAGCGGGTTCAGCGGATCGATATCGACATCGCGCTTGGAGACGCCTTCTTTGCGGATCAACGGCACGGTGAGGCGATCGGCGTGGTGCGCGTAATCGAAGCCGAAGCGGCCTTTGACGCACAGCCGGTTCTGGTTCGCCGGGCCGTCGCGGCCCGCGACCGCGACGATCTTGTCGTTCACGATCTGATACGTCAGCTGGCAGCCGACGCCGCAATACGGACAGACCGAGTTGACTTCGCGGTCCGGATGATTGGTGTATGTGCCGTCTTCGGCGATCTGCGTGGCCGGCATCAGCGCGCCGGTCGGGCAGGCCTGCACGCATTCGCCGCAAGCGACGCAGGTCGAGTTGCCCATCGGGTCGTTGAAATCGAACACGATCTGTTCGTTAGAGCCGCGGCCGGCCATGCCGATGACGTCGTTGACCTGAACTTCGCGGCAGGCGCGGACGCAGAGATTGCAATGGATGCAGGCATCGAGCTGCACGGCCATCGCGACATGGCTCATGTCGTCGATCTTGTTCGACCGCTCCAGTTCAGGGAACCGGCTCTCCGCGACATCGACGCGGTCCGCCCACTGCCAGAACTGGGAGTTCGGATCATGCGCGACCTCGCGCTCCGGCTGGTCGGCGACGAGCAGTTCGAACACGAGCTTGCGCGATGTCTTGGCGCGTTCCGACGCCGTCTGGACTTTCATGCCCGGCGAAGGCTTGCGGACGCAGGACGCCGCGAGAACCCGCTCGCCTTCGATCTCGACCATGCAGGCGCGGCAATTGCCGTCGGCACGATAGCCGGGCTTGGGCAAATAGCAGAGATGCGGGATCTCGGTGCCCTTGCGGTTCGCAACCTGCCAGATGGATTCGCCGGGGGCTGCGATCACGTCTTCGCCATCGAGCGTAAAGGAAATGCCGTCGAGCATATTCGGACCCTTATTCAGCCGGGGCGAGCGACTTAAAGTCGTCGCGGAAATGTTTCATGACCTGCTTGATCGGGTTCATGGCCGCCTGGCCGAGACCGCAGATCGACGCATCGCCCATCACCTTCATCAACTCCCCGAGGAGCTCTTCGTCCCATACGGGCTGTTCGATGAGATGGACGGCCTTCTCCGTGCCGACACGGCACGGCGTGCACTGGCCGCAGCTCTCGTCCTCGAAGAACTTCAGAAGATTGAGCGCCACATCCCTCATATTGTCTTTGTCGGACAGCACGACAACCGCAGCCGACCCGATGAACGAGCCGTGCTGTTCGAGCGTACCGAAGTCGAGCGGAATATCGGCCATCGACGCCGGCAGGATACCGCCCGACGGACCGCCCGGCAGATAGCCCTTCAGCGTGTGACCGTCGGCCATGCCGCCGCAATATTGATCGACGAGTTCCGTGAGCGTTATGCCGGCCGGGCACAGCTTGACGCCCGGCTCCTTGACGCGGCCGGACACCGAGAACGTGCGCAGGCCCTTGCGGCCGTTTGCGCCGTGCGAGGCAAACCAGGCGCCGCCCTTCTCCAGGATTTCGCGAACCCAATAAACGGTCTCGACATTGTTGATGAGCGTCGGGCGGCCGAACAGACCAACCACCGACGGGAACGGCGGCTTGTGGCGCGGCAGGCCGCGCTTGCCTTCGATCGATTCCAGCATCGCGGATTCTTCGCCGCAGATGTACGCACCAGCGCCGCGGCGCATATGAATCTTGGTGTGCGGCGAAAGCCCCGCTGCTTCGAGCTTCGCGATCTCGGTGTGCAGGATTTCGCGGCACTGCGGATATTCGTCGCGCAGATAGATGTAGACATCGGTCGCCTCGACCGCCCACGCGCCGATCAGCATGCCTTCGAGGAAACGGTGGGGATCCGTCTCGAGATAGAAGCGGTCCTTGAACGTACCCGGTTCGCCCTCGTCGGCGTTGATCGCCATCAGGCGCGGCCCGGGCTCGGCACGCACGAAGCGCCATTTGCGTCCCGTCGGGAAGCCCGCGCCGCCGAGGCCGCGAATGCCGGCGTCCTCGAGAGGCGTAATGACGCTCTCGACGTCGCGCTTGCCGCCGATGCAGTCCTTCAACAGGGCATAGCCGCCGCCGTGGACGTATTTTTCAAACGGGATGTAATCGGGAATATGCGGATGGGTATGACCGTGCGCGACGGCCTCCTTCACGCTCTTGACCGTTGCGTGCTCGTGCAGCGAATGGCCGATCGCGACCACCGGAGCATTGTGACATCCGCCCATGCACGGGGCGCGCACGACGCGGACCTGAGTCGCGTCGCATCCGTCCTCGAGAGCCTTCAGGAGCTGCTGGGCGCCGGCGAGTTCGCACGAAAGGGAATCGCACACGCGGACGGTGATCGGCGCCGGCGCCGGTTCGCCGTCGAGCACGATGTCGAAATGGGCGTAGAAGCTCGCGACTTCATAGACCTCGACCAGAGCGAGGCGCATTTCCTTCGCCAGCGCCGCCAGGTGGCGGGCATGGAGACATCCGTATTTGTCCTGGATGAGGTGCAGATGCTCGATCAGGAGATCAGGCTGACGCGAACGCGCGCCGAGCAGTTCCTGGATCTCAGCCATGGACTTAGGATCAGTCTGCCGGCCCTTTTGCTGGTCGCGCGTCTTGCGGCGACCGGAGCCGGGATGGATGCTACGTGCCGGCACGTCTTTGCCTGCGCTGGGATGGCTGACCGTGGTGGTTGGCGCGCTCACGTCGTTACAGGTCCCGCTCGATTTGATGTGTCTATTCAGAGGCCCTCGAAATAACAGTCTGGCGTACAAAATTCCAGCGATGACGCCTGCCGATTAGAAGGATTTTACTCTCGAACGGCTGCAAGATCATGCGTTATTATTCGGCCTGGCAAATTATGCTCAGAATGCATGATTTTGCAGATTATTTGTGACTTAAATCGATTGATAGAAGCAATCAATAATCGCGATTCAACCCCACTTGGCGAACCAACCGGCCGGTGCGAAGGTTGAACACCATGCTCATGGGAGGACGGATGATAAAGGCAAACGTCAATGACCGGGCCAGTGTTGAAAGCATATATGGGCCGGATGCCTGGGAGCAGGACGCCTCGCGCAACAGCCGCGGCAACGCGACCGTCGTTTACGGCCTGAAGATTCTGTCCGGACCCGATTCCGAGGGCGCCTTCGCTCTCGTTCGCACGTCCCACCACGTCGGCGAGGGGGATCGCGAAGGCGACGCCGTTTTTCTGCCGGCCTTTGAAGCGGATGCCGCGGCAGCCTCCGACGAAGGCACATATGGCGGCTCTGTCGGCCCGATACCGGAAGCCAACGATGGCAGCGATTACCGGCGTTTCATCGACAATGTTCTGGATGCAGCGCGCACGGCGCATTTCAAGCCGGCCATCGGCAAGGGCGACGATCGGATAAAAGGATTTCGCGGCGGCTGAGGCTCAGGTGCCGGTGTCGGGTACGGTGTTTTCGCCGGTCCATTTCGGTCCGACAAGATTGTAGCCAGGATCCCCCAACCGGACGCTCTGCGTCTTGAAGACACTATAGCTCGTCCGCTGACTTTCGTTGAGAACGAACGCCGCCAGGACGCCAACGGCCAGCGCGATGACAATACCCGAGAAGATGGCTTTCAAGGTGTGGCTCCTGGGAGCGCAGGGGCGGGTGCCGCCTGCTGGTGATATTTAAGGTCGAGCGCGGCGAGCGCCAGCAGAGGCAACGGCATGTCGACCCCCTCGCGGCGCGTTTTGCGCGCTGCGGCCTGGCAGCCGGCGATATTGTTGGCTGCGGCTAGGGCCTGCGCCTCTTCCAACTTCATGCTCGGCTTCTTCGCCGGCGGGTCCGGCGGCTTCGGTATCGGCGCGCTGAGGCCTGACGTCTGTGGCGCATTCGTGCCCTGCCCCGCCGGCGCGCCGGGAGCGCCGGGTTTCGGAGCCTCGACGGCAACGCCGGACTGACCCGACGCCTGCTGCGCCGATCCGCTGCCCGACTGCGGTGCGGCCGGCGGAGGGGCGCCGGGCGGTGCGGATTCAGCCGGAGCCGGTGGAGGTTTCGGCGTCAGGAATGCCACGAGTTCAGCGCAGATATTGGCGGGTCCGCCCGCCGGGTTGGCGGCAATCGGCGGCGGAGGGGCGGCCGGCGCTGCGGCAGCCGCGGGCGGTGCGGCCGGTGGCGGAGAGGCCGCCGGCGTTGCGGAAACTGCGGGGGGCGCGGCCGCTGGCGGAGTTGCCTCCGGCGAGGGCGGCGTGGCCGCCGGCGGAGGAGCAGCCGGCGATACCGCAGCGGGCGGCGCGGCCGGTGGCGCGACCGTCTGCGCCCATCCGGACGTAGCAAGGCAGGTTGCGGCAAGAAGCGTAAAAGCGAGCGTCCGCATCAGGTCACTCCGCGGGCTGTGCGCGGGGCCGCAATTGCGGCCCCTTTGCGTTTTTGGCCTGCTCCTCCTCGACCCACAGGCTGTGATGGGTCGTGGCCCAGCCGACGTCGACCTCGCCCGATCCCATGGCATCATAGGCCCCTTCCTCCCCGAGCGTGCCGATATAGATGTGGCCGAGGATGACGGCGATCAGACCGAGCCCGACGACCGCATGTATGTACTGCGCGATGTGCATGCCGTTGATGCCGGAAACTGTAAACGGAAACAGCATCATCAAACCGGTGATCGACAGCGCGACGCCACCGATGGCCACCGACCAGAAGACCAGCTTCTGGCCGGCATTGAAGCGCCGCGCCGGGGGGTGCTTGTTGCCCACGAGGCCGCCGTACTCGCGGAGCCATCTGATATCCGTGCGGTCCGGGATGTTGCCCCTGATCCAGAACACAATCATCAGGACAATGCCGATCATGAACGCCCACGAGACGAAATTGTGGACGTACTTCGACCATTGGCTCCAGACAGCGAACGCGTCGGGCCCGATCAGCGGAAACAGAAGTCTCTTGCCGAAGATGTAATTCAGACCCGTCAAGGCGAGCAGGATAAACGCCGTCGCCGTCGTCCAGTGGATCAGCCGTTCGACAAACGTGAAACGCAGGATCTTCCGGCCCGTCCACGCATCCGCTCGAAGCATGACGCGTCCGCGCACGAAGTAGAACGCGCCGAGCAGGACAAGCATTCCGAGAACGAAGACGGCGCCGATCCACGGCAGCCAGCCTTCCCGGAAGGCTTGGTAGTCGCGGCCTTCGGGCTGTTCGAGCACGCGGCTCTTCTGGTCCGGTATCGTTACGCGGCCCTCGAGCCTCCCGCCCCGAAGCGCATCGAGCATCTGCTTCTCGGTCGGGGCGCTCGCGGTCGGATCGAGGCCGCTGGGATTTCCTGACTGCTGCGCCGGCGGAACGGCGGCGCCCTGCGCAAAGACCGGTGAAGCCTGAAGCGAAAGCAGAGCCGCGGCGGCGACGAGAACCGAAAGTTTTTTCATCCCCGTCTCCTCAGGTCTGCACGGTTTCGCGATAAGCCGTCTGCCAACCCCATGCACCGGTGCCGTAGCCGCGCTTGGCGACGCGCTCCTTGTAGATCGTGGCGATGATCTCGCCGTCGCCCGCAAGCAGCGACTTGGTCGAGCACATTTCGGCGCACAGAGGCAGCTTGCCCTCGGCGATGCGATTGCGACCGTATTTCTCGTACTCAATAGCGCTGTTGTCCGGCTCCGGACCGCCGGCGCAATAGGTGCATTTGTCCATCTTGCCGCGCGAGCCGAAATTGCCGACACGCGGATATTGCGGTGCGCCGAATGGGCAGGCGTAGAAGCAATAGCCGCAACCGATGCACAGATCCTTCGAGTGCAGGACAATGGCATCGGCAGTCGTGAAGAAGCAATCCACCGGACAGACCGCCGCGCAAGGCGCGTCGGTGCAGTGCATGCAGGCCATCGACACCGAGCGTTCGCCCGGCTTGCCGTCGTTCAACGTCACGACCCGGCGGCGGTTGATGCCCCAGGGGACGTCGTGTTCGTTCTTGCACGCCGTCACGCAAGCATTGCATTCGATGCAGCGCTCGGCGTCGCAGAGGAATTTCATGCGGGCCATGTCTTGTTATCTCCCTACGTCGCCGCGATCTGACAGAGCGTGCACTTCGCTTCCTGCATACCCGTGACGGGATCGAAGCCGTATGTTGTCAACGTATTGACGCTTTCTCCCAGAACGTATGGGTCGGCGCCTTGCGGATATTTCCGGCGCAGATCCTCGCCCTGATACCAGCCGGAGAAGTGGAACGGCATGTACGCAACGCCCTTGCCGACCCGCTCCGTCACCAGCGCCTTCACGCGGGCTTTGGAATTGTTCTCCGCGCCCGAGACCCAGACCCACTGGCCGTCGCTGATCCCGCGCGACGAAGCATCCTCCGGATTGATTTCGACGAACATGTCCTGCTGCAGTTCGGCGAGCCACCTGTTGGACCGCGTCTCCTCACCGCCGCCTTCGTATTCGACGAGGCGGCCCGAGGTCAGGATGATCGGGAACCGTTCCGCGACGCGGTTGTCGACGGCCGCTTTCTGCACGGACATGCCGATGTTCGGGATGCGGAACTGCCGCTCGTCCGGCCGCGTCGGATATTTGGCGACAAGGTCGGCACGCGGCGTATAGATCGGCTCGCGGTGCACCGGCACGGGGTCCGGCAGGTTCCAGGCGTTCACACGGGCCTTTCCGTTTCCGTAATGGATCACGTTGTGGTCCATGCAGACGCGCTGGATGCCGCCGGACAGATCGATTGCCCAGCTCACCGCGTCCGGCTTGTCGCCGCCGATCTTGAGGATCGTCGCGCGCTCGTCGGCGGTGAGGTCCTTCTCCCAGCCGAGCTTTTTAAGCAGCCCGTAACTGAACTCCGGATAGCCGTCGGTGAGTTCGGAGTCCTTCGAGTAGGAATCCTCGGCAAGAAGTGTCTCGCCGTTGCGCTCGACACCGAACCGCGCGCGGAACGTTCCACCGCCGTCCCAGACCCTGAGACTGGTGTTGTACAGAATGGCCGATCCGGGGTGCCTGACCTCCGGCTTGCCCCAGCATGGCCAGGGCAGCCCGTAATAATCGCCGCCGACATCGGGGATATCCTTCGGCGCTCGAAGCGTAACCAGGTCGAACTTGTCCTGATTGGCCATATGAGCCTTCAGCCGCTCCGGCGACTGACCGCAATAACCGGTCGACCATCCGCCACGATTGATCTCGCGAAGGATGTCCTCCGCCAGCGGCTTGTTGCCCTCGACCTTGATGTTCTTGAACATCTGTTCGGCGAAGCCGAGTTTTTTCGCGAGGAGATACATTACCTCGTAATCGTTCTTCGACTCGAACGCCGGCTCGACGATCTTTTCTCCCCATTGCAGCGAGCGGTTCGAGGCCGTGCGCGAACCGTCACATTCGAGAGAGGTCGCGATCGGCAGGAGATAGGTGCCGTCCTTGCGGTTGCCGATCGCAGCGAACGTGGTCGGGTGCGGATCGGCGACAACGAGAAGTTCCAGCTTCTCCATGCCTTTGATCATTTCGGGGACGCGCGTGACGGTATTTCCGCCATGACCCATGACCAGCATGCCCTTGAGGGGCGCACGCTGATCGATCTCGTCGTCCGGCATGAGAACCGCATCGAACCACCGCGTCGAGGTGATGCCGGGGGTTTCCATATTCTGTTTGCGGGTGCGCGGCTTGCGTCCGGCCTTCACCGGCACTTCGTCGAAGCGATCCTGGAAGTATTGATAATCGACCTCCCAGACGCGCGCCCAATGCTTCCACGCGCTCTCGGTCAGGCCGTAATAGAGCGGCAGGTTGGTGACATCGAGACCGAGATCGGTTGCGCCCTGTACATTGGTGTGGCCGCGGAAAATGTTGGCGCCGGTGCCCGGCGCGCCGACATTTCCGGTCGCAAGCAGGAACGTGCAATAGGCCCGCACATTCGCGGTGCCGACCGTCTTCTGCGTCGCGCCCATGCACCAGATCAGGGTCGACGGTTTTTCGTGGGTGAAGAGATAGGCGACCCTCTTCAGCTGCTCGCCCGGAACTCCGGAGACGCGCTCGACCTCTTCGGGCGTCCATTTGGCGACTTCCTTGCGCACCTCGTCCATGCCGTAGACGCGGGTGCGGATGAATTCCTTGTCTTCCCAGCCGTTCTGGAAGACATGCCAGAGCAGGCCCCAGATGACCGGGATGTCGGTGCCGCCGCGCAGGCGTACATATTCCGTCGCATGCGCCGCCGTCCGCGTGAAACGCGGATCGATGACGATCATGTTCGCGCGGTTGATCTCCTTGCCGCTCAGAACATGCTGCAGCGACACCGGATGCGCCTCGGCGGGGTTGCCGCCCATGATGATCATGGTCTTGGCGTTACGGATGTCGTTGTAGGAATTGGTCTGGGCGCCGTAGCCCCAGGTATTGGCGACGCCCGCGACCGTCGTCGAATGGCAGATGCGCGCCTGATGGTCGACCGAGTTGGTGCCCCAGAAAGCACCGAACTTGCGGAGCAGATAGGATGCTTCGTTGGTGAATTTGGCGGAGCCGAGAATATACATTGAATCCGCGCCGGCCTTTTGGCGGATCTCGAGCATCTTCGTGCCGATCTCGTCGAGCGCCTGGTCCCACGAGATCTTCTGCCATTCCCCGCCGACAAGCTTCAGCGGGTATTTCAGGCGGCGTTCGCTTTGGACGATCTCCCGGATTGCCGCGCCCTTGCAGCAGTGAGTGCCGCGGTTGATCGGGCTGTTCCAGCTCGGCTCCTGACCCGTCCAGACGCCGTTCTGCACCTCGGCCGTGACGGTGCAGCCGACCGAGCAATGGGTGCAGATGTTTTTCTTGATGGTGATCGGTACGCCGGGTTCAGGTCCGCTAATCGCTTCGGCCTTGCGGACGGAGCCCGGCATCATGGTCGAGAACACGGCGGCGCCGCCGACCGCGAGGCCCGAGCGCTTCAGAAAGGCGCGGCGGTCGATGCCGCCGGGAAGGGCGGAGGCTTCACGGCGGCCGGGCTGGAGATTTCTGCGTTTCGTCAGCATCACCGCCTCACTTCTTCGGGCTCTCGTAGCCGTTCGTCCGGTAGAACGCCTGCACATCCGGACTGTCGGGCTGGTACTTGGATTTCGTTTCGCCCTGCCCGGGGTCGTAGGCCTGAGCGTCGGTCGAAAGCAGCGGCGTGACGCCTGCGGCGGCCGCTGTGGTGGCGATGCCGGCCACGCCGAGGAACCGGCGGCGGTCGATCGCACTGCGATCTTCGGTCTTCATCCTTTTCCTCCTGGAGCGGCTACTCGATTGGCCGCTCTCTCTGATTTTATGGCGCGGAGCTACGCCGCCAAGACGAAGGCCTCCGCTTCGATTTCCATGAACATCCGGCCGATCGCGCCGACATGACGGTAGAAGCGCGCATGCTCCGCCGTTTCCAGATCGGCGAAGAAGCGAGCGGCCCACGGCTTGAGATGCCGCTCGAACATCGGGCGGTCGGAGCCCGGCGCGGCTTCAAAGCGTCCGGCGCAGAGGCCCGACATGATCTCGCAGACAGTGGCGATGTGATCTTCCGGCTCGCGCTGCTCGGGTGCGCGTTCGATGCCGAGCGTCAGAAGATCGGCGCGCAGGCGCGCCAGCGGCTTCTCCTGCAGGAAGCCGGTGAGATAGAAAGAGCCGTAGGGAACAAGTTCCCCTCGTCCCACGCCGATGAAGAGATTGAAGAATTCCCGCGACAGGGCATCGGGATCGGCGACGGCTGCCGCTTCGGCGAGATGGATGTGAGCCAACCCAAGAGGCGAGGCGTCACCTCTCAAACCGGCGAGCGCATCGAGGACTGTGCGGTCCGGCGTCCGCGCCAGAAGCACGGCGAGCATGCTGTATTCGTGGGCACGAAGTTCGTCGACCTGATGGATAGAGTCATTCGTTGCGGAAGGCTCGCGGCCTTCCGGCATCCGAGGCGCAGACGACATTCCACCGTCCATGTTGCCTTCCAGACGAACAGTTCAGTCGATAGGCAAAGTCGATGATAGCCCTGCGGCAGCCTGCCGCAACAACTTCTTTTGACTTGTTCCAGAGAAAGCGAATTCCTCAGGCTGGCAGCGCGCCGCCATGGCGCCCGCGCACGGGATCGTCGGCAGGTTCCGGATTCATCGTCCTTCGGCTCAAACTCTGATTTTTCAGCAGCTTCCGGCAGGGACGGGGACGGCTGGGGCAGCTGGGGCGGCTGTTCGCGTGTCGGCGCTGGCGCCGCGTCACCGATCACTTTGTCGCGTGCATCCGGAGTGTTTTCGTCTCCTCCGGCGATGCGACGCAGCATGCCCTGGATATCCGTGCCGGGTTCGAGCGGTCCGGACACCGGCACGCCGCCGGGCGTATTCCAGTCCCAGGCATAATCGCGGGCGTCGCCGACGAAATCCCGGATTTCCGGATCGAGCGCCCAGATCCGCCGAAACACCGCATTGCGCAAAGCGAGTGGCACGCCCTTCTTCAGGAACGCGGCAAGATCGGTCGCTGCCGTGATGTCCTCGATCGCCGGCAGAGCCGCGAGTTCTTCCGGAGTGATCTCGCTCTCGTCCGGTGCGGGCTTTTTCGCGGTTTCCGGTGCCGCGACAGACGGCTCCTCCGCCCGCTTCAGCTTGCGGCGCGACCAGCGCGACAGAAAATCCTGGCTCATGGGATTAATCTTTGCGCGATGCTTCGGCAAAGCAAGCGCGGGAGCTTCCACCAGATAGCAACTTGCCGCCCTACCCTCTCGGGGTAGGCTCGCCGCCATGCGTGCGCTTGCCGTGGTTCTTGCCATTCTTCTTCCTGCCTCGGCCTTATCCGCGGAACTGCGCGGCCACGGCGGACCGGTTCGCGCGCTCGCAATTGCCGAAGACGGCGAAACCCTCATCTCGGGCAGTTTCGATTCCACGGTGATCATCTGGTCGATCCCGCGCGCAGCCGCCGAAAACGTGATCCAGTTTCACACGGGATCGGTGAACGCGGTCGCCGTCCTGCCGCAGGGCCGTTTTGCGAGCGCGGGCGAGGACGGAAGGATCGCGCTCTGGCTTCCGGGAGCGTCCACGCCCCAGCGGGTGCTCGAGGGCCATACCGGCCCCGTCGTCGCGCTCGCCGTCTCGCCGGACGGCGCTCATCTTGCCTCGGCCTCGTGGGACGGCACCGCCCGCGTCTGGCCATTGGACGGCGGTGCTCCCCGCGTCCTTACAGGTCATCTGGGAAACGTGAACGGCGTCGCATTTCTCCCGGACGGACGCGTAGCGACCGCGGGATATGATGCCACTCTGCGCCTCTGGCCTGAAAGCGGCGAGCCGCGCATCCTGACCATGCCGACACCGCTCAACGCGCTCGCGCCTCTTCCGGATGGAAGGCTCGCGGCAGGCGGCGGGGACGGAAAGCTGCGCATTGTCGGTCGGGATGGCGCGAGCGGCGGCGAGGTCGAGATCACGCAGACGCCGGTCATCTCTCTTGCCGTTGCGCCGGACGGCAGGCGCATCGCCGCGGCGGGCGTGCGTGGAGCAATCGCCCTTGTTCTTACCGATACTCTTGCCATCGAACGCGGCCTGACCGGCCCTGGCCTCCCGGTCTGGTCGCTCGCATTTACCAGAGACGGCGATGAACTCTTCACCGGCGGCAGTGACCGCGTGATTCGCCGCTGGAACGTCGAAACGGGAGAAATCGTCGGTCCCGTCGCGGCAGGAGGGCCGCCCGATCCGCTCGCGGCCTTTGCCGGCGATCCCGGCGCGCAGGTCTTCCGTGCCTGCGTCGCCTGCCACACGCTTCGGGCCGACGAGGGTCGCCGCGCCGGGCCGTCGCTTCACGGCATCATGGGACGCAGGATCGGCACGTTGCCCGGCTATTCCTATTCTTCCGGATTTCGCCAACTCGATATCGTATGGACCAAAGACACGATCGAAAAGCTGTTCGAGATCGGCCCGCACGCCTATACGCCGGGCACAAAAATGCCCGAACAGACCATCAACAGGCCGGAGAGCCGCAAAGCGCTTTCGGATTTCCTGGACCGGGCGACGAAGTAGTTATTCGCCGCGATCGGAGGGGAGATAGTCCGCCGCCGTTCGCGGACGGGGCCGCTCGCCGCCGGCATAGGGGTCGATTCCCTCGTTGAGCACAGCCTCGACCCGGCACTGCTCGCACATTTTGATGGCGTCGAGACGCCTCGCGTTCTCTCCCGAAAACATCCAGTGCTTCGCTTCGAGCTTGGCAAGGACACGCTCGACCGAACTCTTCGTGCCGAACGGCTTCGAGCAGCGGATGCAGCAGAACGGCTCCTCCTCCTTGATCGTTTTACGCGGCGCGTTCCACGCGGCGAAATCGAGCCGGGGCTCCAGCGTGATCACCTTTTCCGGGCAGGTCGCGGCGCAGAGACCGCACTGGACGCACGCGCTCTCAAGGAAGCGCAGCGCCGGCCGCTCCTCTCCGGCGGCGAGCGCGCCTGTCGGGCAGGCCGAGACGCAGGCGTGGCACAGCGTGCAGCCCTCCACATCGACGTTCACCGAGCCGAACGGCGCGCCGGCCGGCAGCGGCACCACATCGACCGGGGCCGGGGCAGCGCGATGCAGCATCTTGAGCGTCAGTTCGAGCAAACCGCGCTTTTCGCCCATCGGAAGAAATGTAGAAGGTTCCGGACTGGCCGTGCCGAGCGGCGAACGCGCGAGCGCGTCTGCGAGTTCTTCAGCCGTGTCCGCGTGAACAAGCGCAATGGAGTCAACGCCGTAGCCGAGAGCCGCAGACAGCGCGTTCGCCGTGGCCACGGTCCCGGCAAGCGCGACGACGCCGTTCTTGGGGCTCTGCCGTACAAGCACGCGCACGGCCGCCGCGCCATAAGCGAGCGCCGCCGTCAGCGCCTCCAGGCCGAGTTGCTTCACCTCGTTGACTTCGATCGGCAGGACATTCGCGTCAAGATCGGCGACGAGAGGCGCGCCGTGATAGCCGTCGTGGAACAAGACAACCGCCTCCTGTCCGCCGGCTTCACGGTAGGACATGAGAAGTGTACGCACGCGGCTGAGCAGAACACCGACCGTCGGCAGTGTGTACGAGGCAGCCCCCGTCGGGCAGACCGCCGCGCAATTGCCGCAGCCGGCGCAGACATAGGCGTCGATCTCGACATGATCGCCCGCGGGCGAGATCGCCTCCATGGCGCAGACATCGAGGCAGCGCGTGCAGCCGGTGATCTTCGAGCGTGAATGCGCGCAGATATCCGCCTTGAAGGCGATGTAGCGCGGCTTGTCGAACTCGCCGACGAGTTCGCCCGCGACC
Source organism: uncultured Alphaproteobacteria bacterium (assembly GCA_963786225.1). Lineage (GTDB taxonomy): Bacteria > Pseudomonadota > Alphaproteobacteria > Rhizobiales > Methylopilaceae > Flaviflagellibacter. The sequence goes on along the minus strand of CAWAYQ010000025.1, from coordinate 22,227 downwards.
TCGATCGCCGCGTCGACCTCGTCCGGCGGAGGTTTGAAATAGCCGTCGCGTGCCTCATGCACGGGAAACAGCGGCGCGCCGGCGGAAAGATCGAGGATCAGGTCACAGCGCGACAGGGCCCCGTCGCGCGGGGATGCGAATCCGCCGCCCTCGCGCGGCGCGCGGTAGCGGTCGAGCACGACGTCATAGGCGCCGAAATGACCCGAGGCCCGGACCGCGTGGCCCTTCGCCACCGGAAACGGCAGATTTTCGGGAATCTCGGCATCGTTTTCGGGATCGAGAAGAACGGTGACATCGAGCCGGTCGGCGAGTGCCTGTCCGGCGCGAACGGCCTCGGGGCCGCCGCCGAGGATCAGCACGACGCCGTGGCTGGTCAGGGCCAGAGTCGGTGCCGGCGGCAGCGGCTCGGCGCGAAGCGCGGCCAAGCCTATGGCGCGGGGCTCGATATTCCCGCTCGGGAACCCGGATGCGATGTGCTCTCCTCCGCTGCGGTCTCGATGGCCGCGTTGCCGCCCAGCTTAGAACTTCTATAGTCTGTTGCAATTCACTACTTCGGTGAAGACATGTCCGCGTCCGCTTCCGATCTCAGTCTGCCGCCGCCGTTCTCGCTGGTGACGTTGCGGGAGGTCGGCGACGCGTTCCGGCACGCAATCGCGATCGCGCCGGACGCCGGGGCCGGGACCCTCGTCTGGGCGCGGCGTTTCGATCTCGCCGAATTCGCCGTCGTGCTGGAGCCTGAAGAGCCTTTGCGGCTGGCGAGACGGGCTGTTTACGTCGGTGCCAATGCGCTCGCGGACACGCTCGCCGCGCTCGCCCCTCCGGAGCGCGCGATTGCCTTGGATTGGCCGGATGCCGTGCGCGTGGACGGCGCGCTTGTCGGCGGGGTCCGTCTCGCTTGGCCGGACGGCCATGAGGATGATGTGCCGGACTGGATCGTGTTTGCGGCCATGGTCCGCACCGTGGTCATGCAGGCCGGCGAGCCGGGCCTCAGGCCTTTGCTCGGCGGCCTTGACGAGGAAGGCTTCGAGGAGCTTTCGCCGAGCGCTGTCATTGAGGACTGGGCGCGCTATTTCCTGCGCGAGACGGACAGCTGGAATGAGTTCGGCTTCCACGCCGCCCGCGCGCGCTGGCTCGCGCGCGCCGCGGGAGGAGCGCCTCGCATTCTCGACAATGGCGATGCCGGGTCCCGTTCGCTCGCCACCGCGTTGAAACACCCATCCTGGCTGGATCCCGCGACGGGAGTGCCCTGGATTTGAAACTGCCGCGCACCATCCGCCTCGATCCGTCCGACGAGTTCGTATTTCCGCTCGCCGCAAGTCCCGGCGAATGGGCGGTGTCCGGCGCGTTCCGGTTCTGGGATCGCGATCCCGTCACGTTGGGCGGCAAGGAGCGTCAGGCCTTTCGCGCGGGCCTGCTCGGGATCGCGAGCTTCGGCTGGTCGACGCTCGTCACCGTGACCGAGGCGAACGACGAGGAGATCGAGGAGGCGACGGATTCCCTCGCCCGCCAGTTGGTCACCCATCTGGGTGCCCCGGATGTGGCCACCGCGCGCGCCGCCGCTGAAGAAGAGATCTCCTTCGCCGCGTCGCTCTGCGATCATCCGGTCAATACATTGCTCGCTGTACAGCGTAGCGTCGAGGATGGCAGCATCCGCGAACGTTTTCGCACATTGAAGAAGCGGGAGGACATGCACACGCAGGCTCGCGCCTTTGAAATTGTTGCCGAAGACGACGAAGAGCCTGACGAACAGTTCGACATCAAGACGATCGGGCACAAACAATGAAGGATTTCTGGGTCTCAAGCGGCCATCATCTGCTCGACCGCGATGAAGATGGCTGGCTTCGCCTGACGGACGAATTTCTGAAGGCCTATCTCGCGCGGCCGGAACTCGTACCGCCCCCCGAAGCATGCCAGGCCGAGCGTGCACTCCATGCCGCGCTTCTCGAAAATCCCCGTCGCACCGTCCCCGCGTCCGAGATCGCCGCACTCGCCGATGCCGATGCACAGGAAAACTGGGAGGTCATGCTCGGTTTCCGCGACCGTCTCACCGCCGCGCCGACGCTTGAGAGCGCATATCTCAAACTCGTGCGCGGCGATGTCGGCCGCACGCCTTCGCTGTTTCTCAACCAGCTCACCCAGGTCGTCCTGCGCAATGCACTCCACGGTATCGAAGACCCGTTTGTTCTGCGCGCCGCCGAACTGTTCTTTCGTCCGCAGAAGGCAAGCGTGCAGGACGGCGCGCTCATGCTCGCCGACGCCGAAGTGATCGCCCTGCACGAAGAAGGCCGGAGCAGCGCGCCGTTGATCGCCATGTTCAGCGGGCCGACCGTCACTGAACTCGACGTGCTCGATGCCGGCAATTCCGATCACTACTTCCACCGCAGCGACGCCTTCGACATGGTGCTCAGTCTGGCCGGTGGCCCCGAAGCGCGCCGCGGCCTCGCCCGCGCGCTTGAGCTCTGGGTGAAGCATCTGCTCGGCCTCGAAGTCTCCATTGAACCGGTTGCGCACGCGCAGGACGCCGACTGGGCCTGGTTTGTCGGCCTCGATGCCGACGCCACCAAGATCGGGAACACTTTGTGGCGCGGAGACGACGTCAGTCCCAAGGATCTTGACCGGATCGTCGGGATCTTCCGTCTGACCTTCGGCGAGCCCGGCGCCGTTCGGGCTGAAATCAACACGCGTCCGGTTTGGCTCATTATGGCGCTCGGCACGGACAATCAGCTGCGTCTCAAGCCGCAGAATATTGTCACGGGCCTGCCGCTCGGCGAGGCGGTGAGCTGATATGGACGAGACCTTCCCCGTCGGCATTGTCGTGGAGCGCAAAAATTCGACCAATAAGTGGATCGACTTTTCCTGGAACGTCGTCAGCGTTCTGACCGACATTCCCACATATGCCGACTGGACGGAACTTCGCAGCAGCGCGGATGGCGTCATCTACTATGCGGGTTCTGCCGCGATCGAAGCGCACAGGATCGAAACCGCGAACTATCGCGACAACCTCAATTCAGGCCGGCCGTCGCTCTGGATCGTGCTCCGGCCGCGTGAGGAGGAGCCGGGCGTGGAACTCGCACTCGTCACGGCCGACCCCTCCGAGGGAGAGGCCATGACGGCGGTGGGCGATCTGATCGTCGAAACCATGCCGATGCCCCCCGAGATTGCGAGCCGCCTCGCCGACTTTGTCACGAAACATCATGTCGAGCGCGCTTTCATCAAGCGCGCTCGAGAATGACAAATTGCTCAGGAAGAGCCTTTGGCGTTCGGGAAGAAGAGCTGCTCGCCGCCGATCCTGTAGCCGGCGATCACCTGCTGGCCTTCAGGCGAGACCAGCCAGTCGATGAAGGCCTGGCCGTCGGCCTTCTTCACATTCGGATGTTTTTCCGGGTTCACGAGGATGACGCCGTACTGGTTGAACAGCTTGGCGTCACCTTCAACCACGATTTCGAGATCGCCGCGGTTCTTGAAGGCGAGCCAGGTGCCGCGGTCTGCAAGCGTATAGGCGTTCATCGCCGCCGAGGTGTTGAGCGTCGGTCCCATGCCGGAACCCGTCGCCTTGTACCAGTCGCCGCCGGACTTCGGATCCACGTCCGCGAGTTTCCAGAGACGAAGTTCGGCCTTGTGCGTACCGGAATCGTCACCGCGCGAGGCGAACGGCGCCTTGGCGTCGGCGATCTTCTTCAGCGCCGCCGCGACATCCTTCGTACCCTTGATGCCGGCGGGGTCGGATTTCGGTCCGACGATGATGAAGTCGTTGTACATCACCGGAACGCGCTTCACGCCGTAGCCTTCGGCAACGAACTTCTCCTCAGAAGGCGTGTCGTGAACGAAAACGACATCGGCATCTCCACGGCGGCCCGTGTCGAGCGCCTGCCCCGTCCCCTGTGCGATGACACGGACTTCGATACCGCTTTTCGCTTTGAAAAGCGGCAGCAGATAGCCGAACAGGCCGGACTGTTCCGTCGACGTCGTGGACGCGACGGTGATGGCACGATCCTGGGCAAAAGCCGGAGCGGACAAAGCGGCGAACATCGCGACGGTCGCGATGGCAAGAGTTCTACGGTTCAACATGGTCGTCTCCCTTTCTGTTGATTCACCAGAGCAGGTCGCCTTTGAGGAAGGCGGCTGCCTCGGGCGTCTGCGGGTGTTCGAAGAATGATGGCGCCGGCGTCTGCTCGCGCAGGCGTCCGGAGTGAAAGAACAAAACCTCGCCCGCGAGCCGCCGCGCCTGGCCGACATCGTGCGTCGCCATCACGATCTTGACGCCTTCGCGGCCGATCTCAGTGATCATGTCCTCGACCGCGCGCGTCCCACCGGGATCGAGCGCGGAGGTCGGTTCGTCGAGAAACAGGACCTGCGGAGCGAGTGCCCAGGCCCGCGCGATTGCGAGCCTCTGCTGTTCGCCGCCGGACAGAAGACGCGCCGGGCGCGCGGCGATACCGGTCAGCCCGAAGCGCTCCAGCGCGGCGTCCGCGCGTATTGCGCGCTCGGCGCGCGAGACCCCCGCGAGCGCGAGGCCGTGAATGACGTTCGCGCGCGCGGAACGGCGCAAAAGCACGGGCCGCTGCAGCACCATGGCCTGCGCCCATGCCGCCGGCCCGCTCCATTCGATCGTCCCGGATGTCGGCTGGATAAGCCCGTGGCAGAGCCGGAGAAACAGGCTCTTGCCGGCGCCGTTCGGGCCCATGACCATACTCGGCGCGCCGGGCGAGAGATCGGCCGTCACGCTCTGCAGGAGATCACGGCCGCGGACGTTCAGGCCGATCTGCCGGCATCGCAATGGTAGTATGGACAGGGTACCGTGCATCGCCGTCACCCGCCGGCCCGTTGCGCCAGCCGCGCGGTGCCGAACGCCGAGGCGTTCAGCGCGAAGGTCAGCGTCATGAGAATGAGGCCGAGGGCGAGCGCGAGTGCGAGGTCGCCTTTGCCGGTCTCCAGCGCAATCGCCGTGGTCATCGTGCGCGTATAGCCCGCGATGTTGCCGCCGACGATCATGACCGCGCCGACCTCGGCGCTCGCGCGGCCGAAACCCGCGAGGAGCGCGGTGACGAGACTGTAGCGTCCGTCCCAGAGCAAAGTCGGGATGGCGCGCAACCGCGACGAGCCGAGCGAGCGCAGCTGCTCCTCATAATCTGCCCAGAGATCTTCGATCACCTGTCGCGTCAGCGAGGCGACGATCGGCAGGATAAGCACGGTCTGGGCGACGATCATCGCGCCGGGCGTGAACAGCATGCCCAGCGGGCCCAGAGGACCGGACCGCGACAGCAGCAGGTAGACGAGGAGGCCCGCGACGACCGGCGGGAACCCCATCAGGGCGTTCAGGCCGATCGTAACAATGCCGCGCCCGGGAAAGCGGGCTATTGCGATGAATGCCCCAAGGGGCAATCCGATCAGAGACGCAATTGCTAACGCCGAGAGCGTCACACGAAGAGAAAGCAGAACGATTCGGATGAATTCCGGATCGCCTGATGTCATAACGTGCAAAGCAGAGGCAAAGACATCGAACATCGAACGCTCATCCGCTGGGTTGCAATTTCTTAGTGCTTATAGCGGAACTGGGCAACGGCGTAGTTTATGCAGGAATTTGCATGAAATGACATACTATATGACGACGGCCGAGGTCTCCGAATATCTTCGGATGAACGACCGCACCATCTACGCCCTGGTGGCGCGCAATGAGATCCCGTGCTCGCGGGCCACCGGGAAGCTGCTGTTCCCCCGGGTCCTCATCGATCGCTGGGTCGAAGCGCATATCGAGTATCAGAGCCCCCTCATCGCGACCCCGCCGCCGCTGATTTGCGGGTCGAGCGACCCGCTCATGGAATGGGCCCTGCGCGAGTCCGGTTCGGGCCTCACCAACCAGATCGAGGGCAGTACGGTCGGAATGGAGCGGCTTTGCGCGGGCGGGGCCGTCGCCGCGGGCATTCATTTCGGCCAGGAGGACAAAGGCGACGATGCCGGGAATAACGTCGCGGTACGGCATGCCCCGCTGTCCGACGTCGTCCTTGTGCATTTTGCCTGGCGTCAGCAGGGACTTGTGCTGCCGGCGGGCATGATCCGCCTGACGAGTATGCGCGATGTGGCCGAACGGCACGCCAGGTTCATTCAGCGCCAGGACGGTTCGGGCACTCAGTTGTTGTTCGACCGCCTGCTGGCCGAAGCCGGCCTCAGTGCCGACAGCGTGAACGTGCTGCCGACGCGGGCGCTGACCCAGACCGATGTCGCGCTTGCCATTCTCGACGGCACCGCGGATTGCGGTCTCGCGGTCGATTCCGTCGCGCGCCGGTTTAAATTGAATTTTGTACCATTACATCGAGAACGCTTCGACCTCGCGTGCCGGCGAAGAGATCTCCTGGAGCCGCCGCTCCAGAAGGTGCTCGCGTTCACGCGGACCGACACTTTCAAGAAGCACGCGAACGAACTCGGCGGTTACGATGTCGAGAATTGCGGACAGATTCTCTTCAATCGGTAATACGCGCGCTCTTGCGACACACTGAGGTTCGCGACGGACATGAAAATTATTTCGGATACAAGCAAGTACCTCATCGCCCCGACCCCCGATGATCCCCGCCTGACCGAGCGCATCAGCGGCGTGGACGAAACCGGCACATCGAGTGAAATTTCCGTCGTCATCGAACGTCCGCTGACGCTCTACCTCAATTCCCAGGAAATCGTCACGATGATGACGATCCGCGATCATCCCGAACTGCTGGCGCTCGGCTATCTGCTCAATCAGAACATGCTGCTGCCCGACGACAATGTAACGGGAATCGACTACGACGACGATCTGTCGGTTGTCGTGGTTCGCACCGAACGAAAGACAAATTACGAAAAGAAGCTGAAGAAGCGTGTCCTTACGTCTGGATGCGCGCAAGGCACGACCTTCGGCAGCCTGATGGAGGCGATCGAGACAGTCGATCTGCCGAAAACAGAGCTTCACACATCGTGGCTCTACCGCCTGCAGAAGGTAATCAATACGACGCCGTCGATATACCTGAAAGCCGGCGCGATCCATGGCTGCGTGCTCTGCGAAGAGGACCGGCCGCTCGTCTATATGGAAGACGTCGGGCGCCATAACGCGGTCGACAAGATCGCGGGCTGGATGTTTCGGGAGCGCGTCGATCCCGGCAACAAGATATTCTACACGACCGGTCGCCTGACCTCGGAAATGGTCATCAAGACTGTCCGGATGGGAATCCCGACTTTGATTTCCCGGTCCGGCTTTACCACCTGGGGCGTCGATCTCGCGCGCAAGGCCGGGCTTGTTCTCGTCGGCCGCATGCGAGGCAAACGCTTCGTGATCCTCGCAGGTGAAGATCGGATAATCTTCGACCAGGACCTGAAACACGTCGAGGAAGACTCGGCCAGGAGCGGCGGCAAGGGCTCATTCGAGGATTAGGGATCAGAACATCTCGCTGTAGGAGCGGTAGCCTACAAAGTCTCCGGCCGCGACCTGAGTTAGCGGTTCCGGGAGTTCGACGAAGCCGGTGCTTTCCGTCAAGGATGTAATGACGCCAGCGCCTTCGCGCGGATGCTTGTGGGCTTCGACAACGCCATCCGCGGTGCGCACCAGAGAGACGCGAACAAACTCTCTGCGGCCGGTCTTTTTCTTGTAAGCGAACGCACTTCGTACCGGAACCGCAGGCGGCGGCGCCCATGTTTCACCGCCAAGCCGCGCCACGAGCGCACGTACGATGTTCGCGAAAGTAACGAAGACCGCGACCGGATTTCCCGGCAGGCCGACGAACGGCGTCCCACCGACGACGGCCATCGCGACCGGGCGGCCGGGCTTTATCGCAAGCCGCCATTGGACGAGCGTACCGACCTTCTCGACGACCTTGCGCGTGTAATCTTCCTCGCCGGTCGAGACGCCGCCCGATGAGATGATGAGATCGTGCCCCGCGGCGGCCGCGACAATCGCGCGGCCGAGCGCTTCCGGTTCGTCGCGGAACATGCCGGCATCCGTGACCTCGCAGCCGGCGCGGCGCAGCATCGCCGCCATCATGACCCGGTTCGAATCGTGGAGCGCGCCGCGCGGCAAAGGTTCGCCGGGTTCGACCAGTTCGTCGCCGGTGGACAGAACGGCGACTTTAAGCCGACGGTACACTTTGAGTTCTTTCAGGCCCAGCGCCGACGCCAGCGAAATATGCTGCGGTTGCAGCCGTAGCCCCGCCGATAGAGCCGGCGTCCCTGCCGCAATATCTTCGCCCGCAAGACGTCGGTTGGCGCCTTTCTTCAGTCCCGGAGGCAGGATCACCTTGCCCGCTTCCTCGCGGCAATCTTCCTGCATGAACACCGTGTCCGCGCCTGACGGCATCAGGGCGCCGGTAAAGATGCGCGCGCTCTCGCCGGGGCCGATCGCATGCTCCGCACGGTCGCCGGCCGCGATCCGCGCGACGACCGGAAGCGTGGTCTCGCCGCCCTCAACGAGGTCCTCGTGCCGCACCGCCCAGCCATCCACGGCCGAATTGTCGAAGCCCGGGAGATCGAGCGGCGCGATGATGTCTTCAGCCAGTATCCGGCCGTCCGCGTCCAGGAGCGCTTACGGTTTCGATGTCGGCGATCGGCTGGATGCGCTCGGCGATCAGCGCGAGCCCCGATTCGATCGGCATGAGTTCGCCGCCGAACGCGAAACAATCGTCGGAAAGCTGCGCCATCTATTCGCCCGCCTGAGCTAGCGCGCCGGCGGGAACGAAGCCGAGCGCGATGAGTGCGGCATGCGCCTCCTCGCTCGCGAGTGCGTCCAGGAAGGCCTGGACTGCCGGGCGGCCGCGCCGGGCCTCCGCCAGAAAGAAATCATAATGTTCATCCGCGACCGGCAGAAATCCGAGTCCATACAACCGCGCGACGTTCTCGATAGCCATACCCCAGTCGGCGCGCCCTTGAGACACCGCCGCGGCGACGGCGTTGTGCGATTTCGGCTGGTTGGCATAGCCCGCGGGCCGCTCGCCGGCGAGGAGGCCGTCGAGCAGGATGCGCGTGCCTGAACCGGCATTGCGGTTGACGAGGATCGAGCCTGGATCGCTCGCCACGGCGGCAATGGCTTCGCCCGCCGCCGAGCCTTCGAAGCGCGGATCACCTTTGCGGAACACGATGCCCTGCCGCCGGCGCCAGCCGGGGACGAGCGACACGCCCGAGGTCAGAAACGGTGTATTGTAGATGCCCGTCGCCGGATCAAGCAGATGAGCAGGCGCGAGATCGCATTCGCCGCGCTTCAAGGCGGCGAGGCCGCCCATACTGCCGATGGCGAGCGTGCGAACACGATAGCCTTGGTCGGCGAGCAATCCCACAAGCGCATCAAGGCCGATATCCTGGCTTCCCGCGAGAACCAGATCGGGTACGTGCAGGCTCTTCCCGATCAGCTGAATGGACTGGCTCGATCCCGCGTTCGCCGAATCCGAAAGCGCGTCGACCTCGAAGAACCCGTCGGCCTGCGAGAATGCCGTTACCGATCCGGACCCCCGGCCCAACGGAAACGCGACGAGGCCGCTATCACCGCTCCCGAGCGAAACCATCACATATTCGGTGCGGCCGAGTTCGGAGGGCACGCGGACAGGCAGAGTGGCCTCGACCAGATTTTCGCTCGCCGGAGAAAGGCCCGCCATGGCGCGGATGAGGGGGGCGGCAAACGTATGGAATGTAAAAATGGCGGAGGTCGGAAAGCCCGGCAGCACGATCACCGGCTTGCCTCTTGCGACGGCGAGACAGATCGGCTTGCCGGGCTTCAGCGCAACTCCGTGCACGATGATTCCGGGTTCGCCGAGCCCCGACAGGATGCGGTGCGAGACATCGCCCGCGCCTTTCGACGTGCCGCCCGACATGACGACGAGATCGGTCTCGGCAATGGCGCGTGCGACAGCGTCGGCGAGAACCGCTTCGTCGTCGCGCATGATGCCGAACAGGACCGGCTCACCGCCGTTCTCGCGCACGGCCGCCGCGGTAATCGCGGAATTGGAATCGTAGATTGCCCCCGGTCCAAGCAAGGCGCCCGGAGGAACAAGTTCATCGCCGGTGGAAATGATGCCGACACGCGGGCGGCGGATCACCGGCAGTTCGGCAATGCCGCATGCGGCGAGAATACCGATTTCGCGCGATGTCAGTTCGGTTCCGCGCCGCATCACGGTTTCGCCGCGCGCGATGTCGGAGCCGGCAAATGCAACGAAGCCTCCGGCGGAGGCCGGACGCCTTATATCGACGTACGGACCGTCCGTGTCCTCGCCGAACGCCGTCTGCTCGATCATGACGACGGCATCGGCTCCGCGCGGTACCACACCTCCGGTCGAAATGGCGGTTGCCGTTCCGCTCTCGACGGTCAATGACGGCGCGGTGCCGCACGCGAGGACTTCCGCGTTGAGACGCAGCCGCACGGGCGCGCCCTCCGCGGCACCCACGGTATCGCCGGCGCGGACGGCAAAACCATCGACGGACGAACGGTCGAACGGCGGCAGGTCGATGTCCGCAACGAGGTTTTCGGCAAGTACACGGCCGAGCGCGTCTCCCAGCGCGATCCTTTCCGCGGGCAGCGCAACATGCGGTACGGAAGCGCGGAATCGCGTCTCGGCCTCTTCGCGCGAGAGCACGTCCAGGAATTGCTCCTGCCGTGCCGCGCGGCGGATCGCTTCGACAATCGCAGCGTGTTTCATGGCGGTTATCTAGGCTGAAACCGGCTTAGTTGCACTATCTGGCCGGCGGCAAGCCCCTCGGAACCCGGCGGAACGGTAAACCAGCCCTCCGCGCGGGCCAGAACGTCGAGCCCGGCCTCGTTAAGGGGCACCGGCTGAATGGCATCGCCCTGGGGAACGCCGAGGAACAGTTCGCTGAAGCCGATCACGGAACTGGCTTTGTCGGCGAGCTTTGCCGAACTGTGCCAGTCCCTCTGCGCCAGGTTGCAAATCCGGGCCAAAGCCGGCACCAGCAGCACCAGCGCGCCCGCGATCAGAGCGTCAAGACGGCCCGGCAACAACAGAACCGGCACGCCGTCCGATTGCCCGAAGGCAGCGCTCACGCCCGGACGCAGCGCAATCCCCTGCACATCGACCCGGCCGGCATCGGCAAGCGCCGCGACCGCGCAGTCGTCACGTCCCTCTCCCGTTCCGCCGAGCGAGATGACAAGATCCGCGCCGGATGTACTGAAGCCGGCGGCGAGTTCCTTCCGATCTTCCGGTGCGGAGACAATGTCGGCGATGTCGGCGCCGAACGATTCCAGCCACATCCTCACCATATCGGACTGCCGTGCCGCGGCTCGGCTCGCAACGACGATACGGACGCGCGGCGTACGTACCATGACCCTGTCGATGCCGCAGGCCAGGAGAATAGCCGCATGGCGCGGGGCAAGCCGCATGCCTTCCGCGACGATGAGCGCCCCCGCCGTGACGTCCTGTCCGGTGCGGCGCACGCCGTCTCCCTGCGCGATCGGAGACGACGCCTCGGCTATCCCAGGCTCGACAATCGCCAGGGCGTCCGCCGGCAGGACCGCATCGGCGCCTTCCGGCATGACGTCATCCGCATTCACCCAGGGAGGCGGCGGCGCGAGGATCGCAGCGCTGTAGGCGCTGGCACCCACGAGTTCCTCGGCATTCACCGCCCAACCGTCGGCATAGGCCACGGGCGACACGGGCAGGCTTGCCGGAGCGCGGATATCGGACGCGCTCACGGTGCCGACCGCGAGAGCGACCGGGCGTTCGCTGGGACGGGCGGGCGACACCAGCGCACCCAAACGGTCAAGTGCCGTATCGAGCGGGGTGAGGCGGACAATGCGAGGATTTGGCGAATGGGGATGCACTTTGGCAAAGTGCGGAGCCAAACCCCCGAGGTCAAGTAGGGCCCCGAGGTCAAGTAAGGCCCTGTGGTCAAGCAGGGGGCTTGCAGGATGAGCCCCGCGATGGCACCTCCGGGGAATGACAGAGACTGCGCTGGATCTCACCGGCTTGATGTGCCCGCTCCCTGCCCTCAAGACCCGCAAGGCATTGACCGGCCTTGCGGCCGGGGACAGGCTGAACGTGACGTCCACCGATCCCCTCTCCGCGATCGATATTCCGAACCTTTTGCGCGAAACCGGCGACGTTCTCTTGAACATGCGCAAGGATCAGGGACGGATCGAGTTTCACATCGAGAAGCGCTGACGCTGCCGCTCCGGCCCTTCGCGACGGAGGCCTTACCGCCGAAAGAGCCCTTCCGCGCTCACGGAGCGAAAGCCCCGCCCTTTTCCATTTCGTCAAGCTCGGTTTGGGCGAAGCCAATTTCTTCCAGAACTTCGCGCGTATGCTCGCCGAGCAGCGGCGGGTGACGCCGCACACGCTGCGGCGTTTCCGACAGTTTCACCGGAAACCCGATATTCGGCACGGTGCCTTCGATCGGATGCTCGACCTCCATCCGCATTTTGCGGTGTCTGCCGTGTTCGCCCTCGAAAGCTTCCGGATAGGTCGACATCTTGCCCGCTGGAATTCCTGCCGCGAGAAGCTCGGTGACCCATTCGTCGGATGTCTTCGTGACGAACGTCGTTTCGAGCTCCTCGATCAGCGCTTCACGATTTTTAAGGCGCAACGGATTGGTGGCGAAGCGCGCGTCGTCCTGAAGATCGCTCCGGTCGATCACCGCGCACAACTGACCCCAGAGTTTCTGGTTGGTCGCTCCCAGGACGAAGTACCCGTCCCTGGAGCGCACGGCCTGGTAAGGCGCGCTCATCTTGTTGGATGTACCCACAGGTCCAGGAACGACACCTGTGCCCCAGTATTCCGAAATATCCCAAATCGAGAACGCCAACGCCGCATCGAAGAGCGACGCGTCTATGAACTGCCCTTCGCCGCTTTTCTGTCGGCCTATATAGGCGGCGAGGATGGCATAGGTGGCAAAAAGCGCGCATCCGATATCGGCTACCGGCACGCCTGCCTTCACGGGCGGCGAACCGGGATGGCCGGTCACGCTCATTACGCCCGACATGGCCTGCGCCATCAGGTCAAAGCCCGGGCGCTGCGCCCACGGACCGGTTTGCCCGAAGCCTGAAATGGAGGCGTAAATCAGTCTTGGATTTATCGCCTTCAGTCTCTCGTAGTCGATCTTGAGCTTCCCCATCACGCCGGGGCGGTAATTTTCGACCAGGATATCCGCCGTCTCGACGAGCTTGTGGAAGGCTCTTATTCCGGCTTCGGATTTGAGATTGAGTGTCACGCTCCGTTTGTTCCTGTTCAAGTTCAGGAAGCCCATGGAATCGGGCCCCTTCATCTTGAACCCCATGGCGCTACGCGTCTGATCGCCGGTCCCCGGCGGCTCGATCTTGATGACGTCCGCGCCGAGATCGCCGAGCAGCATGGTACAGAACGGCCCGGCCATGACCTGACTGACATCGAGCACCCGCGCGCCCTCAAGAGGCAGCGGCTTTCGAGCGTTACCGGTGGCGGTCATTTTGCCTGCGCTTTCAGGTCCGGAGTTTCATCAGGCCACGGCGCCACGGCGGCGCAGCTTGATCCAATCCGAGATGCGGGAGAACAGCGGCCAGAACAGCATGATCAGCGCCAATGTCATGATCGTACCGACAAGCCCGTTCGACCAGAACACGCCGAAATGCCCACCGGACCCGATCATGGTGAGACGGAACGCATCCTCCGCGCGGGACCCCAGCACCAGAGCGAGCGTCAGCGGCGCCAGGGGGATGTCCATTTTCTTGAAGACGTAGCCCACGACGCCGAAGCCCAGCATCATCCAGACATCGAACATGGCGTTCTGAATTGCGAAGGCCCCGATCGCGCAGGACACCAGGATCATCGGCGCGATCGCAGCGAAGGGCACGCGCAGGACCGCGGCAAACAGCGGAACGGTCATAATCACCATGAAAAGGCCGATGAGATTGCCGAGATACATGGAGGCGATCAGGCCCCAGACAAAGTCCTTCTGCTCGACGAACAGAAGCGGCCCCGGATTGAGGCCCCATACCATCAGGCCTCCAAGCAGAATGGCGGCCGTTCCCGAGCCGGGAATGCCGAGGGCCAGCATCGGGAGGAGCGCGGCGGTGCCGGCGGCGTGGGCGGCGGTCTCCGGCGCGAACACGCCTTCGATGCGTCCCTTGCCGAAGCTGTCGGGGTCGCGGGAGAACCGCTTCGCGAGATTGTAGCCCATGAACGACGCGGCGATCGCACCGCCCGGCGTCACGCCGAGCCAGCAGCCGATCGCCGACGAGCGCAGCAGAGTGAGCCAGTATTTCGGCAGGCTGGCCCAGACCTGGAAGACGACGCGGGGCCGGATCTTGGCGATATGGCCGCGCAGCGCGAGCCGCTCTTCCATGGTGAGCAAGATCTCGCTGACGCCGAAAAGACCGATCACCGCGACGAGGAAATTGATGCCGCGCAGAAGCTCGATCGAGCCGAACGTCATGCGGAGGGTGCCTGATACCGTGTCCATACCGATGCCGGCGAGCAGGAGGCCAAAAGTCAGCGAGATCACGATCTTGTAACGAGCTTCGCGACCGAGGCCGACGAACGAACAGAATGTCAGGAAGTAGACGGCGAAGAACTCCGGAGGTCCGAAGCGCAGGGCAAAGTCTGCGATGCTCGGCGCCAGGAACGTGATCAGGACCACGGCGACGAACGAGCCGATGAACGACGACGTGAACGCCGCCGTCAACGCCTCCGCGGCCTGGCCATGCTGAGCCATCGGATAACCGTCGAACGTCGTCGCCACCGACCACGCTTCGCCGGGTATGTTGAAGAGAATAGAGGTAATCGCACCGCCGAAAAGAGCGCCCCAGTAAATACACGACAACATCACGATCGCGGATGTGGGGTCCATCGTGAACGTGAGCGGCAGCAGGATCGCGACGCCGTTGGGCCCGCCAAGCCCGGGCAGCACGCCGACAAACACGCCAAGAACCAGGCCCAAAAGCATAAGGCCGATCTTGTCCGGCGTCAGAAGGACGCCGAAACCCTGCATGAGCAAGTCAAACGCTTCCATCCCGTTTCCCCTGTAAGTCCGCGTCCTGCCCGTCAGAAGCCCAAAGCGCGCTCGATTGGCCCTTTGGGCATGATCACGTTGAAGGAAACTTCGAACGTGAAGAAGATGATGCCCGCGAAAATGATCGCGGTCAGAAGCGACTTCCAGAGCGCGATGCGGCCGATCCACCGCATGAACCCCACAACGAGCAGGAAGCTCGCAATGTAGATTCCGAGGAACTGGGTAATGAGGACGAACACGATCGCCGGGATCAGCACCAATAGGACGCGAACGAACTGCCCCCGCGTGACAAAAGCCTCCCCGCGGGATTCTCGCCACAGCACGGCGTCGACAAGCCCGTAAAGAGCGGACCCGCCAAGCAGGAGAGACAGATAGAACGGGAAATAACCGGCCTCCGGGCCGTCCGGCTGCCAGCCGATTCCGGTACGGACATTGTCCCAGGCGAGTACGGCGGCGATCCCGAACAGCAGAATCATCACGACGGCCTCGACCGCCTTCTTGCCGACAAGAGCGCGGTCCGGCTTCGACACCGCGACCGCGTCCGGCGCCCCCTGGGTTACATTGAGTTCCTCATCCGCCATCACCAACTCCCGAAAGCGAAGGCTGCAGCCGAACGATCGGCTGCAGCCTGTCCCATTACTTCGCGACGAAACCCGCTTCCGTCATCAGTTCGGTGTGCAGCTTCTCGTCCTTTTCGAGGAAGTCGGTCATGTCCTTGCCGGTAAGGAAGACCGGCTTCAGGGCCTGCTTCTCCATGTAGTCCTTGAACTCCGGCGTCTCGCTGACCTTCTTGAAGAGATCGACATAGAAAGCCGTCTGCTCGGGCGTCGCGCCGGGCGGCAGGAAGATGCCGCGCAGCATGGAATAGGCGACGTCGAGGCCCTCTTCCTTGCAGGTGGGGATGTCGTTCCACGACTGGTCCGCGGTGACTTTCTTGGTGTACGCCATCCGCTCATTGGCGAACACGCACAGCGCGCGAACCTGGCCGGCCCGCCATACTTCCAGATTTTCCGACGGATTGTTGGTGTTGGCAGCGGTATGATTGCCGACGAGCTGGGTCGCGGCTTCACCACCCGATTTGTACGGCAGGTAGCTGAACGTCGCGCCCGTCTTCTTCTGGACGAAGGCGGTGATGATCTGGTCTTCGCGCTTCGAGCCGGTTCCGCCGATCTTGAACGGCTCGCCGGACGCTTTTGCGGCTTCGGTGAATTCCTTGACGCTCTTGTAGGGCGCGCCGGAATTCGACCACAGGACGAATTCGTCCATGGCAACGATCGCGACCGGGCTCAGTTCACGCCAGTTGAACGGTATCTTTGCCGCAAGCGGAAGCGTGTAGATGAGCGAATAGGCAATGATGAATTTGTGCGGGTCTCCGGCCCCGGCCTTCATATCCATCAGGCCTTCCGCACCGGATGCGCCGCCTTTCAGCGATACGATGACGGGCTGCTTGATGAGTTCGTGCTTCTGGATCGCCGCCTGAAGCATGCGCGCCATCTGGTCGGACGCACCGCCCGCTCCGGCAGCGACGATGATCTCTACTGATTTTTCGGGTTCCCAGGCGTTCGCCGCGGACGTGAACGCAAACGCAGCCGCAATCGCGAGCGCACTGATCAAGCCAAGTTTCTTCGGCATTGTTGTCTCCCTAGGAACAAGTGGCGTTTTCGCC
This sequence comes from uncultured Alphaproteobacteria bacterium, assembly GCA_963786225.1. Lineage (GTDB taxonomy): Bacteria > Pseudomonadota > Alphaproteobacteria > Rhizobiales > Methylopilaceae > Flaviflagellibacter. Next base: position 5,621 of record CAWAYQ010000025.1, on the reverse strand, counting down.
ATCTGGTGTGCGTCGGCACTTGGTCTGTGCCGACGTCAATATTTGAATTATGAATGCGAATTGATTGGCTTAGCAAGGCGCAAATGAAGACTGATCCGCAAGGCAACGTGGTTTCCAGTGCTGACCGGCAAAATCAGCGGGCTCCCGGCGCGCATGCGTTTCGTGGGATTGACCCCGAAAGGGGAATGTCGAATCCATGTCCGGCGCTTTCAGCGCCATGCGTGCTTTCAAGATGAACCTGATCAGGCAATTTGCGGCCTATTACGCGCCGTATAAGGGATTGTTTCTGCTGGATTTTTCGTGCGCGGTGCTGTCCGGCGTGCTTGAGCTTGGCTTTCCCATGGCGGTGAAGCTGTTCGTCGACGACCTGCTGCCCGCGCAGAACTGGTCGTTGATACTCCTGGCCGCGGCGGCTCTGATCGTCATCTACCTGATCAATACAGGCCTGATGGTGGTCGTGACCTATTGGGGTCACATGCTCGGCATCAACATCGAAACCGAGATGCGGCGCCGCAGCTTCGACCACCTGCAGAAGCTTTCATTCTCGTTCTACGACAACCAGAAAACCGGCCACCTCGTCGCCCGCGTGACCAAGGACCTCGAAGAGGTCGGCGAAGTCGCGCATCACGGTCCGGAAGACGTCTTCATCGCGGTGATGACGTTTATCGGCGCGTTCCTTCTGATGCTGACGATCAATGTCCATCTGGCTCTCGTGACCGGCCTCATCGTGCCGGTCGTGGCCTTCCTGACCACGCGCTACGGCAACCGGATGACGCAGAATTTCCGCGCCCTCTTCCGCGGCGTCGGCGCTTTCAATGCCCGCATCGAAGAGAATGTGGGCGGTATTCGCGTCGTTCAGTCCTTCGCCAACGAAGACCATGAGCGCGCGCTGTTTGCCCGCGACAACGCCAGTTACCGCGCGATCAAGCTCAACGCCTACCGGCTGATGGCCGCTTCGAGCTCGCTGACCTATTTCGGCATGCGCTTCGTGCAGGTGGTCGTGATGATCGCGGGCACATGGTTTGTCATCCAGGGCAGCCTGTCGGCGGGCGGCTTCGTCAGCTTCCTGCTGCTGATCACGGTGTTTTTCCGGCCGATCGAAAAGATCAACTCCGTGCTGGAAGTCTATCCCAAGGGCGTCGCGGGCTTCCGCAGCTATCTCGATCTTCTCGCCACTCAGCCCGACATCGCCGATCTGCCGGATGCGCGCGACGTCCGGAACCTCAAGGGCGAAATCCGCTTCGAGAATATCAGCTTCGCCTATGGCAGGGGCATGCCCGTTCTGCGCGGCGTCGATCTGACGATCAGCGCCGGCGAGACGGTGGCCTTTGTCGGCCCTTCCGGCGGCGGCAAGACCACGATCTGCTCGCTCCTGCCGCGCTTCTACGAGCCCAGCGAAGGCCGCATCACGATCGACGGCGTGGACATCCGGGCGATGACGCTCGCCTCGCTCCGCAGCCAGATCGGCATCGTCCAGCAGGACGTCTTCCTGTTCGCCGGCACGATCCGCGAAAACATCGCCTATGGCCGTCTCGACGCGGCGGAGGCCGACATCATGCACGCCGCGCGACGCGCCCAGCTCGACGTGATGATCGCGGCCATGCCCGACGGCCTCGACACCGATTATCGGCGAGCGCGGCGTCAAGCTTTCCGGCGGCCAGAAGCAGCGCCTTGCGATCGCGCGGATGTTCCTGAAGAACCCGCCCATCCTGATCCTCGACGAAGCCACGTCGGCGCTCGATACCGAGACCGAAATGGCAATCCAGAAGGCGCTTGCCGAACTTTCGAAGGGCCGCACGACCCTCGTCATCGCCCATCGCCTCGCGACCATTCGCGACGCCGACCGCATCGTCGTCGTCAACGACAGCGGCATCGCCGAGCAGGGCAGCCATCGCGATCTCGTCGCGCGCAGCGGACCCTACCGGCGCCTGCACGATGCGCAGCGCATACATTGAGAATTATCGGCGAGCATGATGAACGATCGCGCTGGCACAGATCGGCATGAAAGACGCTCTATTTCTCTTAAAACCCAACTTTCATGATCCTGCTTTGCCCCAGCAGGTCTTCTTCTGCTGGCACTGCGCGTTGTTGGAGGGGGTCATCAGCTACTACCCGGAGCTGGAGCGGCATCTCCTTGTGCAGCGGATCGATTGGCCCCGTCCGCGGCAGCCGCTCATCGACCTCCTGGGAGAGGCACATCAAAGCCTGCCCGTGCTGGTGATAGGAGACGGCCGGCGCTCTCCGCGGGCGACAGGGACCGCGCAAGGCCGGGATTTTATCGCCGACAAGGACGGCATCCTGCGCGAGCTTGAAGCGCGCTACGGAATCGGCGCTCAGCACCCGTAGCCACATGGCGGTGGTCCAGCATACGGACGCGGCATGTGTTATTACAAACGAGCGCATCAATTCCGGTGGAATGCACCGGTCTGCCCTAACCGGACAGTGTTTTGCGAGGCGGCGAATGTTTCCGCCCTCTGCACAAATTCCAGCCGCGAGACGCGCACTTTTCGTGCCGTCACAAGCATTGACACTTTCAATCTGGGGAATAGCCTTGGCGCTTCACTCGGTTCGATTGGAGTGGTGCCCGTGAAATCTCATGTCCTGATTGCCGCGTTGTGCCTGGCCCTGCCGGCCACGGTCGTTCCCGCTTCCGCCAAAACCCTCGTCTACTGTTCCGAAGGCAGTCCGGAGAATTTCTATCCCGGGATGCAGACGACGGGCACCTCGTTCGACGCCAACCTCCCGATCTACGGCAAGATCGTCAATTTCGAGAACGGCGGCACCAAAGTGGTGCCCGATCTGGCGGAAAAATGGGACATTTCCGACGACGGCACGACCTACACCTTCCATCTCAGAAAGGGTGTGAAATGGCACTCCAACAAGAACTTCAAGCCGACGCGTGATTTCAACGCCGACGACGTGATCTTCACGATCGAACGGATGTGGAAGAAGGATCACCCCTACTTCAACGTCACGAGCCCCGACCATTCGTACTTCAACGACATGGCGATGCCCGAACTCATGAAGTCCATGGAGAAGGTCGACGACTACACGGTCAAGATCGTGCTGAACAAGCCGGAAGCGCCGTTCCTCGCCGACCTCGCAATGGACTTCGCCGGCATCCAGTCCAAGGAATATGCCGATGCCATGCTGAAAGCCGGCACACCGGAAAGGATCGATCAGGAGCCGATCGGCACGGGCCCGTTCTATCTGGTGCAATACCAGAAGGATGCCGTGATCCGGTACAAGGCCTTCCCCGATTATTATGCGGGCAAGGCCAAGATCGACGATCTCGTCTTTGCCATTACGCCGGATGCGGCGGTCCGCTGGGCCAAGCTGCAGAAGGGCGAATGCCAGATCATGCCGTATCCGGCGCCCGCCGACATCGCGACGATCAAGAAGGACACGAATGTCGAGGTGCTTGAGCAGCCCGGCCTCAACATCGGCTATCTCGCCTATCAGACGACCAAGAAGCCCTTCGACGATGTGCGGGTGCGCAAGGCCATCAACATGGCGATCGACAAGAAGGCGATCGTCGACGGCGTGTTCCTCGGCACCGGCATTCCGGCCAAGAACCCGATCCCGCCGTCGATGTGGAGTTACAACGACGCGGTGGTCGACGACCCCTTCGATGTGGAGGCGGCCAAAAAGCTGCTGACGGAAGCGGGCTATCCCGACGGCTTCGCGACCGACCTCTGGGCCATGCCGGTGCAGCGTCCGTACAACCCTAACGCCAAGCGCATCGCCGAACTGATGCAGGCCGACCTCGCCAAGATCGGCATCAAGGCCGAGATCAAGAGCTTCGAATGGGGCGAGTATCGCAAACGCCTGCAGGCCGGTGAGCATCAGATGGCGCTGTTCGGCTGGACCGGCGACAACGGCGATCCGGACAACTTCCTGCACACGCTGCTCGGCTGCGCCTCGACGCTCGGCAGTGGCAGCAATGTCTCGAAATGGTGCAACAAGGAGTTCGACGACCTTGTCGTGAAGGCGAAGAGCATTTCCGACCAGGAGCAGCGCGCCAAGCTCTATGAACAGGCCCAGGTGATCTTCAAGAGGGAAGCGCCCTGGTTCACCATCGCGCACGCGGTGCAGACGGGGCCGATCGCCAAGGGCGTGACCGGCTACAAGCTCAGCCCGTTCGGCCGCCACGCCTTCTACGAGGTGGATTACACGAAGTAGAGAAAGGAGCCGTGCGCCCCAAAGGCGCACGGCTGCCGCCATGTTCAGGTTCTTGATCAACAGGCTTGGATTTGTGATCCCGACCTTTATCGGGATCACGCTGCTCACCTTCATCCTGATCCGGCTGGTGCCGGGCGATCCCATCGAGGCCCGCGCGGGAGAACGCGGCATCTCCGCCGAGCGGCATGCAGGAACTGGTCAAGGCCTACGGCTTCGACAAGCCGGTCATCGTGCAATACGGCATCTATATCGCGCAGGTGCTGAAGGGCGATCTCGGCCGGTCTCTCGTCACCCAGAACTCCGTCACCGCGGAGTTCGCGGAACTGTTTCCCGCAACGGTCGAGCTGTCTCTGTGCGCCACGATATTCGCGCTCGGGATCGGTCTGCCCGCCGGCATGCTGGCGGCGGTGCGCCGCAATTCCTGGCTCGACCAGGGTGTGATGGGGCTCTCCCTCACCGGCTATTCCATGCCGATATTCTGGTGGGGCCTTCTGCTCATCATGCTGTTTTCCGTGCAACTCGGCTGGACGCCGGTCTCGGGGCGGATCGATCTCCTGTATTACGTCGAGCCTGTCACCGGCTTTCTCCTGATCGATACCCTGCTGTCCGACCAGGAGGGATCCTTCCTGTCCGCGCTCCAGCACCTCGTTCTGCCTGCGATCGTGCTCGGCACAATCCCGCTGGCGGTCGTCGCCCGCATGACGCGCTCGGCCATGCTCGAAATCCTCGGCGAAGATTATATACGTACAGCGCGCGCCAAGGGCCTGTCGAGCTTTCGCGTGATCGCGGTCCATGCACTGCGTAACGCGCTGATCCCCATCGTTACCGTGATCGGCCTTCAGGTCAGCGTGCTGTTTACCGGCGCCATCCTGACGGAGACGATCTTTTCCTGGCCCGGCGTCGGCAAATGGCTGATCGAGGCCGTGTACCGGCGTGACTATCCGGTCATCCAGGGCGGCGTTCTCCTGATGGGCGTGGTCGTGATGGTGGTCAATCTTCTGGTCGATCTCACCTACGGCTACATCAACCCCCGCATCCGGCACGCGCGATGACGACGGAAGTGCTCCAGACGCCCGCCACCGCCACGGCGCTGCATGGCGCGCCGCCGTCGGGCGCCGTCGCCTTCTGGGCGGACTTCAGCCGCAACAAGGGAGCGGTCATAGGGCTCGCGCTCCTTGCCGTCATCACGCTGCTCGCGATCTTCGCACCCTTTGTCGCGCCGCATTCGCCCATCCTCACCAATTCCAGCGTCTTCCTGAAGCCGCCGGTCTGGCAGGAGGGCGGATCGTGGTCGTATCCGCTCGGCACGGACGCCATCGGCCGCGACATGCTTTCGCGCCTGATCTACGGGGCGCAGCTTTCGCTCAGCATCGGCATCGCGGTCGTTGCGCTGTCGCTTTTCTGCGGCGTCCTGATCGGCATGGCCGCGGGTTTCTTCC
>CAWAYQ010000024.1:0-158132 GCA_963786225.1 uncultured Alphaproteobacteria bacterium | reverse complement strand
ACCGCCGTTCAGCACGTCGAGCCCGGCGCCGCCGTTCAGGACGTCGTTGTCCGAACCGCCGTTCAGGATGTCGTTCCCGGCGCGGCCGTTGAGAAGGTTCGGGCCGACCGTCCCCTCGATAGTATTGGCAACAATGCTCCCAACCTTGGCCGTCATGACCGAGGTCATGGACTCCGCATTTCCGTCGAGGTCGGTGTAGCTGACCACCACGTTCAGCAGTTGTCCCACCAGCGTGGCGGGAACGGCGTAGGTCTGTGTCGTCGCCCCGTTAATGGGTGTCCATGTCGTGCCATTGTCGGTGGAGAGCTGCCATTGATAGGCGAACGTGTTCGGCAGGCCGTTTGCATCCGCGATGCCCGAGATGTCGGCCGTAAGCACATTCTCCGTCCCGGTGATCGTCGGAACGCCCGTCGGCGCCTGGTTGAAGAGCTGCGTCGACCAAGAAGTCGCCGTCGGCGAACTTCAGGCGTTCGATGTTGAACAGTCGGTCGACGCCGTCGGACTCGCGGTTCCTTCCGGTCGTCGGGTCGATCACTGCCGACTGGGTTGACGTGCTCGACCGTGAGGCTGCCGTCCGCGTTGCGGGTGAAGGCGTAGTTCGCGACCGCGTCCCAGAAGACGGCCGTGTCGATGTCCCCGGCCACTTCGCCGTCGACGATCTCGCGGATGATCGAGAGCTGGCTGCCCCTGATCTCGCCGGAGAACATCCGCGCCTGGATCTCGTCGAGGGAGTCGATGCTGAACGCCGCGAACGTCTGGCCGCGGCTGGCATCCGGGCTGACCTCGATGCGCACGTTCAGCCACTGGTCGCCGTCGATGATGTCGTTGCCGCCCTTGCCCTCGATCAGGTCGCTGCCGCCGCCGCCGAGCAGGATGTCGGCCGCGTCGGAGGTATCCATCACGATGGTCTCGGTGACGCCCGCGACGGTGACCGTGGTGCGCTCGAGATGGTTGGTCAGCTCGCGCAGCCCGGCGATCAGGTCGAGGTTCTTCTCCAGCAGCGCGTTCGAATAGGAGTCGAACGGCGCGTCCGGGTCGACCTCCGCGGCGTTGCCGTTGGCATCGTAGGCGCCGATCACCACGTCACGGCCCGTCAGCTTGTCGTTCAGCTTCCAGCCCGACAGCCCTTCGACGAGGTCGAAGCGGTCGCGCAGGATGTTGTCCTGCTGGTTGGTGAAGATCGACACGTTCATGTCGGAGTCGGCGGCCTGCGTGTTCCCCTTGTGGATCGCCCAGTCGAAGCCGGCCATGCCGTTGTTGCGCTGAATCCCGGCGCCCTGGACCATGATGTCGTCGCCGGATTCGGCGTCGTAGTCGGTGTCGTTGCCGCGGCCGTTCAGCACGTCGTGGCCGATGATGGTCGAGTTGAAGAACAGCTCGGAGTTCTCGCCGGCGAGGGTGTCGAAGCTGTCGCCGCCCTCGATCCAGTCGTGGCCCTCGTTGCCGGCCAGGAAGCTGATGCCAGTGGCGCCGCGGATGAAGTCGTTGCCGAGGCCGCCGGACACGGTCTTGGCTTCGGTGCCGCCGTAGATGAAGTCGCTGCCGCCCCCGCCGAACACGAGGTCGAGGCCGCCGCCCGGGTTGATGACGTCGTCGCCGTCGTCGCCGTGGATCACGTCGGCCGCGCCGCTGTCGGTGCCGCTGTCGGTGATGATGTCATGCCCGCCGCCGCCATGGAGATGGTCGACGCCGTAGCCGCCCTCGAGGCGGTCCTCGCCGGCGCCGCCCCACAGCGTGTCGTCGCCCTCGCCGCCGATCAGGATGTCGTTCGCGTTCGTGCCGCCAAGCACGACATGGGCGTCGCCGGTGTAGCGCAGGTAGTTGCTGTCCGCCCCCGGGGTGTTCGGGTTGTCGCGGATCACCATCGGGCTGATCGCGTTGAGGATCGGGTCCGTATGGACCGGGTCGGCCCCGATCTGCCTGGTCCTGTCCACCTCGAGGATGTGGTCCGCCGTCTGGAAGGCGGAACCGTTGATGTGGGTGGAGTTCCCGTCGCCGAGGCTCGTGTTGCGCATGATGAGCTGGGCGAAGGAGTCCGCCTCGAGCTCGTTGAGGAGATTGAGGCCCTGCGTACGGCTGAGGTAGTAGAACCGATCACCCGCCTGGAGCTGCTCCATCTGGAACTCGAGGACGTAGGTGAAGGTGGAGCCCAGCATGGAGCCGAAGGTCATCTTCTGCTCGGCGAGACCGCCGATCCAGAAGTCGACGTCGTTGAGGCCGCCGAGCTTTCCTCCCGCATAGGCCCCCGTGGCGTTGAGGAAGTCGAGGCGATCCGCCGGCGCGCCAGCGCCGCCGAGGACAAGCAGGGTTGCCGCGTCGCGCTTCTCCTCGAGCGTCTCGGCCGAGGTGATCGTGGCATGCGTGCCGTAGGCGGCGATGAAGTTGATCACCGAGGCCGGGTTCTTCATGGAGAGCGCGAAGTCGTGCCAGCTCTCGTACGGCTTGACGCGGGTGTCCTGGGTGTCCTCGTAGAACTGGCGCCGGGCCTCGTTGAGCGAGGGCACGCCGGTCTCGCGGGCACGGGCGATGTTGACCGCGCCGAGATCGAGCGGGAGCCCGACCAGGTTGTTGCGCAGGGCGCCCGTCACGAACTCGTCGATCTCGTTGCCGACCTGGCGCGTCATGCCGCGCAGGATGGCGCCAGCCGCCTCATCGGCGTTCGTTCCGGCATTGCCGAAGGCGATGGGATTGAGGAAGGCCTCGATCAGGCCGATCTCGCTCTCGACCGGAGTGCCGTCCGGGTTCATGGAGATCATGTCGATGCTCTCGGTCAGCATCGAGTGGCCGAAGCGATAGACCACGTGGGCGAACTCGGCCACGATGGCGCCGTCGACGGTGGTGGTGTTGGAGAACAGGAAGGGATCCACGTCCGGCGCGACGGCGCGGGCGAACTCCTCGAACACGAGATGCTGGTAGACCATCTCGGTGGAGAAGCGGCCGGCCTGGAACAGGCGCTCGCCGTCCCAGACCAGCGCATCGATCTCCGCCTGCGTGGTCGGGATGGCCGTCACGTCGGTGAGCAGCCACTCGTTGAGGAACGCGAGGTCGCCGGATTCGAGGGCGACCTTCTTCGTCTCCTCGATCATGCGGTTGTGCTCGGAGTGGAAGACGTGGTGGATCGACGTCAGTCCGATGTTCTCGTTGCCGCGTCCGTCGCCGACGATGACGTGCCGATCGAGCAGCTCGTTGTCGTAGGTCGTCGCGACCCCGAACTGGTTGGGGATGATCGGGTTGCCGGCGATGTCGTCGGCATCCGCGCGTCACCGCGACCGGAGCCGTCGCGGGTTGCGGTCGTGGTCGACCGGACCAGCCGGCGCGGCCGTATGGGCGATGTCGTTGAGGAAGGCGCGCCCGGCCGAGTGGGCCAGGGATGCGGCCACGGGCTGGCCGATGTTGCCCTCCACGGGACCCGTGGCGGTGACGAGTTGCGGGAGGCCGTTCGCACCGCGCACGAACTCGCCGTAGACGTCGGTCAGCAGCCCGGGAACGCGCAGGACGTCGGCGTCGCTCAGCTCGATGCCGAGCATCGTCTTCGCCTGGAGCTTCACGTCGGCCCAGGTCGCCGGACCGCCGTTGGCGCCCTCGAGCATGTGCCCGGTCGCCATCGGCTTGCCGTCGACCATCGTGTACTCGCGCAGGAAGACCTGGTGCGACGGGTTGGACGTGTAGACCTGGTTGAGGTCGATCCACGGCGTGGTCTCGTTCCTGTGGCCGAGGACGACGTCGTCCGCCGTGCCCATCTGCCCGTCGGCACCCGCGCCCATCACCGGGGTCGCACGCGTCAGGACCATGAAGTTGGTCGGGCTTCCCTCGACGTAGAGCGGATCGTCGGGCTGGAGGGGAATGTAGACGGTGCCGTTGTCGCCCTTGCTGACCAGGTCGAGGCCGTGGTCGAAGAACTGGCCGAACAGGGTGAAGAAGCCATTGAACGGCGCCGTGTCGCCGAGATCGGCGGAGACGTTGTCGATCATGACGGTCTTCGGCGTCATCTCGATGTAATCGATCCGGGCAAGCTCCAGCGTGTTGGCGGAGGCCCTCAGTTCAACGACGGAATTCGGTCCGACCGTGACGTTCTCGAAGGTGATCGTGCGCAGGTTCTCGATCTGCGCCCCGTTGCCGGGCGTCGCCTGGTTGAGTGACCAGGTGCCGACCTGGACGCCGTCGACCCAGAGTTCGGCGCTGATGGCCCCGTCGTTCTCGTCGAGATAGGCAACCTTGAGGTCGTAGGTTCCGGACGTGATGCCGTCCTGAGCCAGTCGGGTCGAGGTCGCGCCGGTCTGGTTCGGCGCCAGACGAACGACCGTCCCGCCGGACGCCCCGGTGATTGCCTCGTCGAAGAAGACGCCGGGGGTCGTGAAGTCCTCCGCCTCGATGCGGACGGGCGTGCCGAGAACGACGTGGGCCTTGCCCTGTTCGATCAGGGCCTGGATCGCCGGATTGTTGATGGACTGGTCCGAGATCAGGTTCGAGATCACGCGCGGATCGGAGTCGTACACGTTGCCGGGATTTTGGTAGTGGGTCGGCGTCGTGCCTGCGGGGGAATTGGGGCCATGCATCCCGGCGGGCCTCGCCTCGCCCGGAACGTATTTCGGATCGAGCAGGCGGGGCATGATCTGGTCGGCGGCGCCGCTCCATTCGTGACCCGGAACCAGGTTGTTGTAGCTGCCGTCGACGGTGCGCAGGCCGTAAGGCAGCAGGTCATGGCTGACGAGGTCTGTCAGCTCCTCGCCCCTCGAATGAGCTTCCGCGATCTCGATCTGCTTCAGGATGAATTGCAGATCGTGCTTGACCAGCTTCACCATCGTTCTCTCCTCGGCTCCCTCGGGAGCTGCTGCCTGGATGCCGTTCGGCGGGGGCTCCCGCTTTCGGCCGGCATGATCGGTGGAGATGGTGATCGACGTAACGGAACATGGTCTGACGATTTAACGCTTTCTTAAGTCTGATGAATGCTTCACGAAAGCTGGGCAATTTCCCCGGACCAAAGTCCAGGAAAGTCGTCAGACCTTCGACCCTGCCCTTCTCTTCTTCCCGCGACCATGCTGCGCCCGACTCTATTGTGGTGGGGTTGGGATGACGGCAACGCTGACGTTGGATCGCGCGAGCAGAAGAGTTCGCTTCGACGATCTAGGTCTCTCGGTCCAGTTCGCGATTACCGGCGGCGCCATCATGCTGTTGGTGATGGTGTTGGCCGGATACTTCACGTCGACCATGGCTTCCCGGGCGAGGATCGACAACACGGCCGGCGCCACGGCCCTCTTCATGGACAGCTTCCTATCGCCGCGCGTCCAGGAGCTTGCGACGGCGGATGTCTTGCAACCCGAGAACGCTCGTAGACTTGACCGCCTTTTCGGCGCCGAGTCCTTCAAGCGGCGCTTCCCGCACCTTGAAATCTGGAAGGAAGGCGGGCCGATCGCCTACTCGACCACGCCCGCGCTCATCGGCAGGCGTTTTGCTCCTCCACGCGGACTTCTCGTCGCCTTGTCTGGGAACGTCTCGGCCCAATTCGCCGACTTGAGCGCGCATGAGCACGTCGTTCGATCCTTCGATACGAGATACCTCGAGATTTACGTCCCGATCCGGGAGCATGTCTCCGGTCGGGTGATTGCCGTCGCCGAGATTCACGAGGCGACGGAGCCGCTGGAGCGCGAGCTGTTCCGGGTTCGCCTGCTGAGCTGGCTCGCCATCGCGGCATCGACGCTGCTGATCATGCTGAGCCTGTTCGGCATCGTCCATCGCGGCAGTCGGGTCATCGAGGCGCAGCGTGCCGAGCTCCGCGACCGGATCGTGCAGATCCAACGGGTGTCGAGCCTGAACCTGACGCTCAGGCAGAAGGCACAGCGGGCATCCAGCCGCATCGCCGAGATGACCGAGGCCTCTCTCAGGCGGATCGGTGCCGAACTGCACGACGGGCCGGCCCAGCTCATCGGCTTCGCGGCATTGAAGGTCGAGCATGTGCGGCGGGCGCGCACGGCCGCAGGCCGCAATGCGGAGCTGAAGGTGATCGACACCGCGCTGACCGAGGCCATCCAGGACATTCGGAACATCTCGAAGGGACTGATGCTGCCGGAGATCGAGCACCTCTCGCTTCAGGAGGTCGTCGATCACGTGGTCCGGATTCATGCGAGCCGGACCGGGGCGGAGGTCCGGGTCCGGCTCGATGAAATGCCGGCGGCCGTACCAGCGGCGGTGAAGATCTGCGCCTGTCGCTTCCTCCAAGAGGGCCTCAACAACGCCTTCCGGCATGCCGACGGCGGTCCCGCGACGGTTTCGTGCCACCTCGAGGATTCCAGCCTCGTTCTGAGCGTCGGCGACAGCGGCGGTTCGACCACCCCATCGCCTGGGGCGGGCCTCGGTCTCATCGGCCTTCGGGAACGGGCGGAAAGCCTAGGCGGCTCGTTCAACATCGAGGCGGGCCCAAGCGGCTCAATGATCGAAATCCGACTTCCCATCACCATCGGAGAACAAGATGCCTGACCCGCTCAAGATCGTGGTCGTCGACGACCATTCGCTGTTCCGCGCCGGGGTCGTGCAATCACTGCATCTCGACGATGGGATTCGTGTCGTCGCCGAAGGCTCCACGGGCACCGATGCGGTCAGGTTGGTCGAGGACCATTCACCGGACCTCATCCTTCTGGATATCTCCATGCCCGGGTGCGGCATCGAGGCGGCGGCAGAGATCGCTCGGCTTCCCCGTCAAACGAAGATCATGATGCTGACCGTGTCGGAGTCCGAGGACCAGATCGTCCGGGCGCTCGAGGCCGGCGCGGTCGGCTACGTCCTCAAGGGCATCGACGCCGGGCATCTCATCGACGTCGTGAAGGGCGTCGCGGCAGGCGTGCCGTTCGTAACTCCCAAACTGACCCATCGCCTCGTATCGACATTGAAATCGAAGGCGAAGATCAGTCCTTTCGTCTCCCTGACCAAAACAGAGGAACGGACGGTGCGGCTCGTCGCGCTCGGCTGGAGCAACCGTGGGATCGCCAGGGAATTCGGGGTGATCGAGAATACCGTCAAGTCCCACATGACGTCGATCATGAAGAAGTTGAATGTCAAGAACCGGGTCGAGGCCGCTCTGCTGGCCCGGGATCACTACGGAGAGGCCGGGTAAGACCTCCGGAACCTGACCGAGGAGTGGAGACCGACGTCCCGCCGGGGCGAGAAAGCTCAGCTCGCTCGTTTGGAGAGGGGTTCAGAGTACGGTAGGTGCCGCTGGGCGGCGATCACGACCTCGAGCCTGTTCCGGGCCTGCATCTTCTGCATGATGATCGACATGTAATGCTTTACCGTCTTCTCGGCGAGCCCGAGGCTCCCGCCGATCTCCTTGTTGGTCCGGCCACCGCTCAATAGCTGAATGATCTGCTGCTCGCGCAGGCTTAGGCGTTGCTGCTTGGCGGCCGCCTTGAGCACCGCGGTCTGGCGCAACGCGGAGATCACCCTGATCGCGATGCTCTGATTGATGAAGGTTTCCCCGCGCATGACGGCCTCGACGGCGGTCATGACCTCGATACCGGAACTTCCCTTGAGCACGTAGCCGTGGGCGCCCGCGTTGAGTGCCCTCACCGCATCGTCGATGTCGCCCATCGCCGTGCACACGATGACCTTGACGGCCCCGAGAGCACAGATTTCACGAATGGAGCCGATCGGGTCTCCCCTGAGGGACAGCTCCATGATCAGCAGGTTTGGCTTGTGGTGGCGTGCGATATCGGCAGCGTCGGCGGCGGACGTGCCCGTCGCGACGACCTGGAATTGTTCGGTGGAGTTAAAAAAGCTCGACAGGCCTGCGAGGAAGAGCGGTTGCTCGTCCACCAGTGCCACGGATGCCCGATTCATTCCCCAGCCTCTTGAGGTTTTATTGCCCTTCCTTATGCAACCGAGCCTAGCCGATGCGGCCAAAGTCGTAAACGCGATTATTAAAGATTGATTAATAAATGAGTATGACGAATGAAAGACTTACCGGATTGCCTTCATGGGCGATGACAAGCAGGTCAGGTCCGACCGCGGCATTCATCGAGAAACGCCAAGATTAACATGAGCATAATTGTCTCCGTGAGCAGCCGTTCAAGCGTAAGCTTGCTCCTGTAAGTCGGGCCCTGAAGGCACGAACGCCTGCAACTTCGGTCGTGCCCGCGGAGCGCTCCGCGTCGGGGGGCGACCAGCCTCGCCTTGTCGTCGTGCATTAAAGGCGCGCGGCGCTCTAGCCATCGTCCAGACGGACTGGCAGGGGAATGGCCGAGCGGAAGACGTTGTCGGGATCGTAACGCCGCTTGGCGTTGGCAAGCCGTGCGGCGTTGGGACCATAGCTCTGCTTCGCGCGGTCCGGATCCCCTGCAGCGAGGAGGTTCGGATATCCCCCGGGAAGCGCCCTCCCATCAAGGGCCTGTCGAGCGGCTTGCGCCCATTGGTGATGCCGTTGCTCTTCGCCCTTGTCCGACCGATCGGCGAATGTGGCGAGAATCTCGACGAGCACATGGTCGCGTCGAAGGCCGAAGGCCGTCGCCTCCGCCGGTACCCGCGAGGCGGCGCCCCTAAACTCATGTGTGAAGATCGCGCAGCCGGGCGAGACGGCAGCCGCCATGGCCTCGACAAGGACCTGGATGCCGCCGCCATCCAGCACCGGAAGCCAGCACGTCTCCATCAATGCCCGCTGGCCATTGACGAGGTACGGGTCGAACAAAGTCAGCGAGGCGCCGTAAGACATCGCGTCCACGGTATTGGCGAGGAGGGTTCCAAGCCGGAGGAACGGCGCCAGGTGCGCTTCCCCCTCCTCCGGCGGACCGCACCATGTCGGTACGATCATGACCATGGGTGCGCCATCCGGTCCGGCGACGATTCCGAGCTGAGCCGTCAGTTCCTCGGGCGCGGAAGCCGCGATGTCGGCACAGCGTTCCAGGACGGCCCGGGCCTCCGCGAACGGGTATATGAGCATGCCTGAGCGGATGCTGGGCAAATGGTGCAGGCCGTGGTCCATCGCAGTGACCACGCCAAAGTTTCCGCCGCCGCCGCGCAATGCCCAGAACAGATCCTCTTCATTATCGTGCTTTGCGGTGACGATGCGCCCGTCAGCGAGAACGACCTCCGCGGCGGATAAATTGTCGAGCGCAAGGCCGAAGCGGCCGATCAGCGACCCGTAGCCGCCGCCCAGTGTGAAGCCGGCCATGCCAACGGCGCCGACCGAGCCCGTCACGGCCGCGAGGCTGAACGGATCGGTCACGGCGAGAACGTCCGAGGCGCGGGCGCCTCCTGAAACGCGCGCCGTGCGATTGTCGGGGCCGACGATCACGCGGTTCATCGCGCTCAGGTCGACGACGATTCCTTCGCACAGGGCGCGACCGGCCCAGTCGTGCCCACCGCCGCGCACCGACAGCGGAAGGTCAAGGTCGCGCGCGGCTCGGATCGCCGACTGCACATCTTCGGGTGTCCGGCTGTGGACGACGGCGCGCGGCATGCGGCCCACCGGCCTTGCCCAGATTGCCGTTGCGGCGGCGTATCGGTCGTCGCCCGGCCTCGAAACGCAGCCGCGGAGTTGCTCGCCGAGTCGGCGGAGCGTTCTTTCGATCAGATCAGTCATGTTCCTGCTTCCCGGGTTGGCGGCGCGTTCAGCTCGCCGCACACCGCGATTTGGAAAGCGCTACGAAATCACGGGCAACCGTTCAAACTGATGGAAAGGTGGCGGTGAGGACAGCGTCCATTCGAGCGTTGTCGCGCCTTCGCCCCACGGATTATCCGGCGCCGGGACACGGCGCACGAAGGCATACCCGACCCCGAACAGGAAAATCAAAAACGCAAAGCCGGAAATATAGGAGCCGATCGACGACACAAGGTTCCAGCCGGCAAAGGCGTCGGGATAGTCCGCATAGCGGCGCGGCATGCCGGCAAGGCCGAGGAAGTGCTGCGGGAAGAAGACGAGGTTGACGCCGATGAACGTCATCCAGAAGTGCAGCTTGCCGATCGTCTCATTGTACATATATCCGCTCATTTTCGGGAACCAGTAATACCAGCCCGCGAAAATGGTGAAGGCGGCCCCGAGCGACAGAACATAGTGAAAATGCGCAACGACGTAGTAAGTGTCGTGCAGTGGGCGATCGATGCCGGCGTTGGCGAGGACAACGCCGGTGACACCACCGACGGTGAACAGGAAAATAAAGCCCATGGCCCACAGCATCGGGGTGCGGAACGAGATCGATCCGCCCCACATGGTCGCAATCCACGAGAATATCTTGATGCCCGTCGGCACAGCGATGACCATCGACGAGAACATGAAATAGGCCTGAGCGTTTGGCGAGATGCCTGTCGTGAACATATGGTGCGCCCACACGACGAAACCGATCATGCAGATCGCAACCAGGGCATAGGCCATGCCGAGATAGCCGAAGATCGGCTTCTTCGAGAACGTTGAGACGACGTGGCTGATGATGCCGAAACCGGGCAGGATCATGATGTACACTTCGGGGTGACCGAAGAACCAGAACAGGTGCTGATAGAGAAGTGGATCGCCGCCACCCGCCGGACTGAAAAAGGTCGTGCCGAAGTTTCGGTCGGTCAGCAGCATGGTGAGCGCGCCGGCGAGAACCGGAATCGCGAACAGCAGCATGAATGCCGTGACCAGCATCGCCCAGGCGAACAGCGGCATCTTGTGCAGGGTCATGCCGGGCGCGCGCATGTTGAAGATCGTGGTGATGAAGTTGATGGCGCCGAGGATCGATGACGCGCCCGACAGATGGATCGACAAGATCACGAAATCGACCGCAGGCCCCGGCTGTCCGGACGTCGAAAGCGGCGCATAAAGCGTCCAGCCACCGCCGTGGCCGAAGGCGCCGGGCGCGCTTGCCATGAACATCGACATGCCAAACAAAAGGAACGCCGCGACCAGCAGCCAGAACGAAATGTTGTTCAGCCGCGGGAACGCCATGTCAGGCGCGCCGATCATGATCGGCGTGAACCAGTTGCCGAATCCCCCGATCAACGCCGGCATGAGCACGAAAAAGATCATGATGAGGCCGTGGGCGCTGAACACCATGTTGTAGACTTGGGGGTCGCCGAAGATCTGCAGACCGGGCTGCTGAAGCTCCGCGCGCATGACGACCGACAACGCCGTTCCAGCAATGCCCGCAAGCAGCGCAAAGCCGAGATACAGCGTACCGATGTCCTTGTGATTGGTTGAGAACACCCACCGTCTGAGCAGGCTGAGCCGCCGGGGACGGGCCGCCAGTATATCAGTCATTCTGATCTGCTCGCTGCTGCATGGTGGCACACACGCGCCCCCCGCCCTCAGCGAGGGTCGTCCGTACTCGTTCGAAGGACGAAGGAAATTTTTTCTCGCTTTAAATTTTTTGCGCTGTCTGGCCGGATACCTCTGCGCTTGAGAGGTCAGCAGCGCGCAGGAATTCTAGAGTCGACGCGAGATCAGTCGCTTCTCCTTCGTAAACGATTCCATCCAATTTCTTGCGCCGGCCCCCGCTGGGATCGGGAGCTTGCCTAAGGGAGCTAGTGCCGAACGAATACTCGGCAAGACCGTCGTCGAAGGACTCTACCATTGGGCCAACTGTTCGACGCCTGTGCTCTGGATGCCCTGCTGGCTAGCGATTACCGGAAGCAGCCAGTCAATCCTCGGCCGACCTTCCGAACGCGCGACGAAGTTCCTCCTTTGCGTCTTCCAGCACCTTTTTGCGGTGTGCCGGAAGGTTCTCGCCGGCGCGATTGATGTAGAAGCTCAGCATCGACATGGCGGAGCGGAAAGGCTCCGCCTTGCGCTTCGTGCTCTTCTCGGCCGAGCGTTTCAGCGATGCGGCGATTTCCTTCGGATCGTCGTTCTCGAAGACATGCGCTTCCAGATCGAGCGCGTCACTGTGCTCGGTTACCTCCGCCGACCATTTTTCCTTCTTGACCATGAAACCTCTCCAGTTCTGCGATGGACACAGCCGCGAAGGCTAATCCGGCGGTTGTTCCGGCACAGCGCCAGGAGGAATCACCGGTGTGGTCCCCGTCTCTGGTGCTGGCTTCTCGATCTCCTCGTCACCGGTCCTGGGCGGAGTCAGCACGCCGTTGCAGTCTTCCGGCGACAGTCGAGGGCGATTAACTGCATCGTCACTCGGGCCTCCCGGACCGTTGCGCTGGGTCCCTTCGCTCCGGTCGTCGGGTTCTACCTCACAGGGATTGTTCTGCTGTGTCGTGATGCCATTGCCATCTGGCGTCTGGGCGGCCGCGAAACCGACAACTCCCGTCCAGCACAAAAATGTCGCTGCCGCCAGAGCAAGCGTCCGAGAGGTCGTTGGTGCGGGGAAGCTCGCCTCGGAAGGACGGGCTAGTTCCGGATTGGGGTTATCCGGCGTCGGCTGTGGATTGTTTGGATCAGGCCTGGGACCGTTCATCGCAACGCTCGTTCTAGGGCTACCAATCCAAATTCGAGCGCGGGCGATGTGTTCCCTGCATTGATCCGCATCACCGATTTCGAAGGATGGCGGGGAGTTCCTGTTCAACGGAACGAGGCTGAATCCCAAGCGCGTCGAACCCCAGAGAAGGATCGGCAACGTTGTCAATCTGCATCAGTTCGACCTGGTTTCGGGTAATCGGGGGCTTGGCCAGAAATTCCGACGCGAACGATATCGCGTGCCAAGCGATGAAGGGTACCGGGAGGAGGAGAACACGTGCCTCAAGATAGTTCGCGACGATCGTCAGCAGCTCTCGGTAGCGATAGATGACGGGACCGCCGAATTCATGGAGCGGAGTGCTGTAGGGCGAAATCAGCGTCCGGGCGATCGCTTCGGCAACATCCTCCACATAGGCCGGCTGAATTCTGGTCTCGCCCCGGCCGAACATCGGAAACACCGGGAGGCGCCGCAGCATGGCTGCGAGCGGATTCAGAAGGGCGTCGCCTGGCCCGAACATAACAGTCGAACGAACAATGGTCGCGCCTCGAAAGGTGGACCGAACGGCCTCCTCGCCCATGCCACGGCTTCGAACGTAGGATGAAGACGATTGAGAATCTGCGCCAATTCCCGAAACGAGAACCAGGCGTTCTACGCCTGCGTCGGACGCCTGCTTCGCGATACGGGCGGCGGCTTGGACATGGACAGACTGGAAAGTCTGCGTTCCATGTTCGACGTACAGACTTACCGCGTTTATCGCCGCGAATGCGCCCGCGACCGCGGCGGCAACCGAGCGATCGTCATTCACGTCGGCTTCGACAAACTCGATCCTGGTGTCGCCGTTTCCGAGAACCGTCCTGCTTCGATCCGGATGGCGTGTCGCGATGCGCACCAGGAAGCCATTATCCAGCAAGTGACGAGCAATCCGTCGGCCGAGAAATCCGGTGCCGCCGAAGACCGTGACGCGGCGGCGCTCCGTCATCGGCCGCAGTCTCCTACCAATTCGGCCGCGGAGGGGGTCAGAGACATGGACTTCAGAGTTTCGATGTGATGCTCCCAAGAGAGCAGATTATAGACCTGAAGTAGATCAAATCGCGGAACGCCCAGAAGTTTTGCGATGCCGTGACCTGGCTCGGACCGTTCGCGCCGGCGGATGTCCAAGCGGCTATCGCGCGTTTGTGAGTCCTTTTTCGCATACGACTGCGAAATAACGGATCGCATGATGAAGGCCCTCACAGTTGCCGTTGCCATCGGCTTTGCCCCAGCAATAGCGTTGGCGCAGGACCGCCCGACTTACGGTCCCGAGCTCGAAGGGTTCGACTATCCCTATCCGGTCGAGCGGTTCCGCTTCACATCCCAGCGTCAGGATCTTCAGATGGCCTTTATGGATGTCGCGCCGACGGGCACGGCAAACGGGCGTAGCGTGGTCTTGATGCATGGCAAGAACTACTGCGGCGCGACCTGGGAAGCGACGATCAAGGTCCTGACGGAAGCAGGCTATCGGGTGATCGCGCCGGACCAGATCGGCTTCTGCAAATCGACCAAGCCCTCCGCATACCAGTTCAGTTTTCAGCAGTTGGCGCAAAACACGCGCGCACTCCTGAAATCGCGCGGGATCGAACGGGCGACGATTGTCGGGCACTCGATGGGGGGCATGCTGGCGGCACGCTTCGCCATCGAATACTCCGACCTTGTCGAGCAATTAGTGTTGGTGGATCCGCTCGGGCTGGAGGACTGGCAGGCCGAAGGCGTACCTTACGGCTCCGTCGATGCCGCCTATCAGAACGAACTGAAAACCAGCTTCGACAGCATCAAAGCCTATCAACTGCGGTTCTACTTCGACGGTAAGTGGCGGCCCGAATATGATCGCTGGGTCGAAATGCAGGCCGGAATGTACGCCGGGCCCGGACGGGAAGCGGTAGCCTGGAACCAGGCCCTGACCTCCGACATGATCTTCACCCAGCCTGTGGTCCACGAGTTCGACCGGATCAAGGTGCCGACTGTTCTTTTCATCGGGGGCAAGGACAAGACGGCGCCCGGAGCCAATCGCGCTTCGCCGGCGCTCGCGGAGCGGTTGGGCAATTACCCGGAACTCGGGCGCAGTGCCGCCGCCGCGATCTCTGGAGCCCGCCTCATCGCCTTTCCGGAGCTTGGACACTCACCCCAGGTCGAGGCGCCGGAGCGATTCCATCAGGCGCTTCTTGGCGCCCTTTCCGACGCGAAATAAGGCCGTCGTGGCGAAAGAAGGCGTCATCGAAGGATTGCCCCACCATTCCGGGGCGAACGCTCGAGGCGATTCGTATGTACATACGTAAAGACCCGCCGCCACGAACCGGGCGGGCATGTTCTGAAGCCTAACGGTTAGGAGGACTTGGCCTCAGAAGTGATCGGAAAGCCGTGTGACGACGGTGTGCATAACGCACGGTGCCGCGGGAGACGCCGAGCTAAACCGCCAAATCCCGCCTCGCGCCCGAGGCGAGCCGCCCTGTCTCAATGGCCTCTCGGATCGCCGAGTAGATCTGTGCGGCCAGCGGTATGCTTCTGGCACGACCGAGGTCGATGGGGAGCGCAGTTATCGCGCGGTGGTACACTCGGAATTGCCAATCTCGGTACTGTTTTATGGTCAGGACGGGGCGCATCTGTTCGCCATGACCAACGGCCCTGCGCGGCTCGGATACGATTTCAATCTTTTGTGGCAGGGCTGTCCAAAGCGGAAGGGAGAACTCAGATGGTTCAACGCATGGATTACGATGCTGCGACGCCGAGCGTGAAGGCGCTCGGCGGCGAATAGCTAAACCTGATGCTTGATGGCAGTGAGGCCAGGATGACAAATACCCTCGTCGGCAACGCGGCACAGAGCCCTGCTCCGTCCTCGATAAAGGCTTGGCGCGTGCACGAGTTCGGCCCGCCGGAAGCGATGATTTTCGAAACGGTTCCTCGGCCGGACCCTGGTCCAGGCGAGGTCCTTGTCAAAGTTCACGCAGCAGGGGTCGGCCCCTGGGACGGATGGATCAGAGCGGGCGGGAGTGCATTGCCGCAACCTCTTCCTCTCACGTTGGGCTCTGATTTGTCCGGCGAAGTCGCGGCTCTGGGTTCCGGGATTTCCGAGTTGGCGGTCGGAGACCAGGTTTTCGGCGTGACCAACCCTCAGTTCCTTGGCGCTTACGCCGAGTACGCGGTGGCGTCGGCTGGGATGCTCGCGAAGAAGCCAAGCTCGCTCAGCTATGTCGAAGCGGCTTCCGTTCCCGTCATCGCGGTCACAGCCTGGCAAGGTCTGTTCGACCAAGCCCGCCTCGAAGCCGGCCAGACGGTGGTCATCCACGGAGCCGCAGGTAACGTCGGAGCCTACGCGGTTCAGCTCGCTCGTCGTGCTCGCCTGCGCTCCATCGCGACGGCGGGAACCAAAGACATCGATTACGTGCGGGCCCTCGGTGCAGACAAGGTGGTGGACTATCACACGCAACGCTTCGAAGATGAGGTCAAGGATGCCGACGCAGTGCTCGATCTTGTCGGGGGCGAAACGCTGACACGTTCGTTTCAGGTTCTTCGACGGGGCGGCAAACTGATCTCCACCGTGTCCGAGCCTGACCAAGACCGTGCAAGGCACCACGGCGTCAATGCAGCCTTCTTCTTGGTGGAAGTAACCACCGAGCGGCTGCGCAGAATTGCCGAACTTATTGATCGTGGTGAACTGAAAACACGCGTCGGTGAGGTCCTCCCTCTCGCCGATGCGCGAGTAGCACACATGATGCTGGAAGGCCGACGGCCGCTGCCGAGAGGAAAGATCATTCTCGACGTAGAAGCCGCGGGCGAGGTCAGCCCAGCCGCTTGAATAGAGCTTGACGCAGCGTGGCGGCGGATTGGGATGCACGGCCCCTCCCCGATCTCGACCCATGACTGCTCACTCCGGCTGGCTGCGTAGTCGCAGCCGACGATCCGGGATCGGGCAGTCCCCGGAATTGGTGAAGCCCAGCGCGAGCAGGATCCCGCCCGTCTTGGAGGACCCTGCCGTCAGTTCAATCCACCGGATTTTTTCGGGGAGATCGCGGCCCCCAGACGAACTGGTGAACGGCGCGCAAAGCTACGACGTCATCCGGTTGCATCCTGGGGGTTGGCTCACCTTTGCCGGGGCGGGCATATCATCGGGAATCGCAGCCAGGAGAATTGCATGCCGCGCGAAGCTATTCCCGCCATCATTGCCGCCGAGATTGCCTGCCGCGCCGAACAGGTGACGGCCGCGATCGCCCTCCTCGACGACGGTGCGACGGTCCCCTTCATCGCGCGGTACCGCAAGGAAGCGACAGGGGGTCTCGACGACATCCAGCTTCGCGCGCTCGATGAAAGGCTGATCTATCTGCGGGATCTCGAGGCACGCCGAGAGGCCGTCATCAAGTCGGTTTCGGACCAGGGCAAGCTCACGCCGGAACTCGAGACGAAGTTCCTCAAGGTGGCGACGAAGGCCGAACTGGAGGACCTCTACCTGCCCTTCCGGCCGAAGCGTCGCACGCGGGCGGAAATTGCCCGCGAGAACGGTCTCGGGCCGCTGGCAGACCACATCCTCGCCGACCGAAAGGTGGACCCGGCCGAGATCGCGGCAGCCTATGTCGGAGAGAAGGTTCCGGACGTGAAGGCGGCACTCGACGGGGCACGGGACATCGTCGCCGAAACGTTTGCCGAAAATGCCGTCACCCTAGGCCAGCTTCGCGAGCACATGCGGAGGACGGGCGTGCTGCGGGCGAAGGTCGTCCCCGGCAAGGAGACGGAGGGCGCGAAATTTTCCGACTACTTCGACCATTCGGAGGCCTGGCATAAGGCACCGAGCCACCGTGTATTGGCGATGCTCAGGGCGCGCAACGAAGACGTCATTACCGTCGACCTCGAGGTCGATGCCGACGATCCCTCCCCGGTGAAGCAATCCGAGCGGATCGTTGCGGAAACCAACGGTGTCGGGAAGACAGGCAAGGCGGACGAATTCCTGGCCGCGGCGGCCAGGTGGGCATGGCGCGTGAAGCTGTCTTCCCAGCTCACCGGAGAATTGATGAACGACGCGCGCGAGCGCGCCGAGGAGGAGGCCATCAGGGTCTTTGCGCGCAACCTCAAGGACCTCCTGCTGGCTGCGCCTGCCGGAGCCCGGGCCACGATGGGTCTGGATCCCGGCATCCGGACGGGCGTCAAGGTCGCCGTGGTCGACGGCACCGGCCGCCTGCTTGAAACCGCCACCGTTTACCCGTTCCAGCCGAGGAATGACGTTGACGGCGCGACCCGCACACTGCGCTCCCTGATCCGCAAGCACGGTGTCCAGCTCATCGCCATCGGCAACGGCACGGCGAGCCGGGAAACCGACAAGCTGACTGCGGACGTCATCAGCGACGTCCCGGAGCCGCGGCCGATCAAGGTCGTCGTCAGCGAGGCCGGGGCCTCGATCTACTCGGCATCGGCGGTCGCGTCGGCGGAGATGCCGGATGTCGATGTGTCGCTCAGAGGCGCGGTGTCGATCGCCAGACGGCTTCAGGATCCGCTTGCCGAGCTCGTGAAGATCGAGCCGAAGTCGATCGGCGTCGGTCAGTACCAGCACGATGTCGACCAGTACCGTCTCGCCAAGGCGCTCGACGCCGTCGTCGAGGATGCGGTTAACGCGGTCGGCGTGGACCTGAACACGGCCTCGGCCCCGCTGCTTGCCCGGGTTTCCGGCCTCGGTACCTACATCGCGGAAGCCGTCGTGGCCCACCGCGACGCCAATGGCCCCTTCGCCTCCCGCAGCCAGATCATCAAGGTGGCCCGCCTCGGAGAGAAGACTTTCCAGCTCTGCGCCGGCTTCCTGAGAGTGCCGAACGGCACCGAGCCGCTGGATGCCTCGGCGGTCCATCCGGAGGCCTATCCCCTCGCCCGCCGCATCGTCGCCGCGTGCGGCCGTGACGTCCGGTCCCTGATTGGTGACAAGGCGGCGCTCAGCGGGCTCGACCCGCGGAAGTTCGTGGACGACGCGTTCGGTCTGCCGACGGTCAAGGACATCATCGCCGAACTCGAAAAACCAGGACGCGATCCCCGCCCTGCCTTCAAGACGGCAACGTTCGCGGACGGCGTGAACGAAATCGGCGATCTGAAGCCAGGCATGATGCTGGAAGGAACGGTGACCAACGTCGCGGCCTTCGGCGCTTTCGTGGACGTCGGCGTGCACCAGGATGGCTTGGTCCACGTTTCCCAGATCGCCGACCGTTTCGTGAAAGACCCGTCTGACATCGTCAAGGCGGGTGACGTGGTTCAGGTGCAGGTCATCGAGGTGGACATACCCCGCAAGCGAATTTCGCTGACGATGCGCAAGGACGGCGGCGGACCACCCGCCCGGCAGTCCGAAGGCAAAGGGCGCGGCGGCCATAAGCCTCCCCCGACGCCGTCCGCGCGGGGAACCGGCGGCGCCTTAGGAGCGGCCTTGGCGGAGGCCATGCGCAGGCGATAGGCGGATACCTTTTGGATCCCTTTCGTCGCGGTCCTTCGCGTCCGCCTGGGCGTAAGCGAATGACAAGAAGTCGCCGAAATAGGACGCCAACCGGGATCGCGCAGGCGTCTCTCCGCTAGGCATCAGGAGAGCGCCAGGCTGCCTGAGGGAGCGGGAACCGCTATTTGCCGCCTCCGACCCTGCCAGCGGAGCTCGCGCCGATCAGCGGGCCGGTAGCACGATCAATTCGCCCGTCATCGACGGCTGGTGTATCCCGCATTGGAATCGGAACACGCCAGCTTTGTCGGCGGTGAACGTGACGGTAGTGAGCTCGCCGCGCTTAACTGTGAAGTTGATGTCGTAGCCGTCGAGCGTGCTCGGGTGCTCTGCCCCGTTGACGCCGAGGATCTCCAGCGTGACCTCGTCTCCCTGATTCACGACGATTTGGCTGGGCTCCCACCGATAGGTCGACACTTCCCAGCGCCCGCTGGCGTCGGGGCGCTTTAGTGCATACCCCTTGCCCTCTGGCAGAGCGGCGCTGGGGAACGGCTCCTTGTCCACCGTCGCCCCGCCCTTCGGCTCGACCGCCACCATGGTCACGGTGCGCTTCATGACGGCGGCTTCAGCGGAACCGACCGACCCCGCCGCGGTCAGAACAAGCATGAGCGCTGCCGCGCTGGCTTCGATGCCATGCCTGCGCATCTGAGACCTCCCTTGCTAAGGCCTGCGCGTCTCACCGCCAGCGACGAGCATCCCCTTTTTCAGCAAGAGGCTGGATCATCGCAACCTCCTGCCTTGCAGAGGCATATAGGGCGTGCGGATCGCGTTTCTTTAGGGCGACGATGCCGAAGCGCCGATGGTCCGCTTTGCGCCAGGAGCGGACGCTCAAGTTGTGCGCCGTGCACGAAGACGTCTCGCCGGAGCGACGATCACCGCCCTCGGGATCTCGAAGTTGCACCCTGGGCAGATCCGCAGCATTCCCAAGCAAGGCATCGCTCTTCACCTCGCTTCTGGCTTCATTATCGCACGTCCCGCGCTCAGAACTTATAGCCGAGTGCGACCTGGCCGCGGTGGCTCTCGCTTTCAGATCCAAAGCGTCCGTCGTAGCGCCCGCTCAATGTGAGGCCGTTTGCCAAGTCGACGACGACCGCCGCGCCAAGCGCGAGGCGATCGTCGTTCGCCTCCATGCCAGCGATGACAAAGCCGGTCGTCCCGGCGGCGAAGGCAAGGCTCTGCTCCGGTTGGTCGCCAAAGCCGTGCTCGTAAGCGACCCTGATTTCAGTACGCACCCACGCCGTCCCGGCGAAAAACCGTTCATCGACGGCTGCGATGCCAAATCCGGCCGTTCCCGCGCTGTAGCTCTCTTCTCCGATCGACAAATTCAGGGCGCCGGCGCCGGACTCGCTGCCGCCGCCGGTGGAGACATGCGCCGCATCCAAGCTCGCCAGCGGCGCAAGCGTCAACCCACCGACCGCGAACCGATATCGTGCCTCGCTGGAAAAGCCGATGCTGTCGGCGCTGTACCCCGCCTCAGCCGTCCGTTCGATGCCAGGGACGGCGATCTGACGTTTCGTCTCAACGTCGTGGAAGCCGTAGCTTGCTGCGGCCATCACGAGCAGCGGTCCGCTGTCCAACGCAGTGTAGACGCCGAAATGTCCGCTATCGGCCTCCGCGCTGGACAGTCCCGTGTCGCTGTCCGCATCGCTGTGAGTATAGCCGAGGGCCAACCCGGCGGTGAACGAGCCGAAGGAGCTAGTGTCGCCTCGGAAGAGTTCGACGCCACCAAAGACGCCCGCGATTTGCTGATCCAGTCCCGCGGCGTTGCTGTCAGCACTTTTCGAGGCACGATCGCCGATCAATCCGCCCCAAGTGCCGTAGGAGGTCGGCGCTGCGGCCGGCTTCGTGGCGCGATCGATGGCATTCACGGCGGGCGCCCTCACGGAGGGTGCCACCCGCTCATCCACATAGGCCAGGGGAGCACTCCCCGGTTCCGCCCTCATCGAAAGAATGCCGGCACGATCACGCAAAGCTTGCGTGAAAGCGAGGTTCGAATCGGTCAGCGTGGCCTGCAGGCTCGCTGGATTTCACCCGAGGCGGAATCGAAGGCGGTGTTTGCCTCGGCAAGCGACGAAGCGAACAGCATCTGGTTATAGACCCGCAGGGCATCTGAGTCGTCTCACCGAGGCCAAAAAGCGCGCGAGCAGCCGCGGATCGGTTGGCGGTAGTGGCGACGCCATCGAAGGACACGATCCTGCGACTTCGAGGGCGACCTGGGTCGCCGTGTAGTCCGGCGAGAAGTCCAGAAAGAGCAATCAGGTCTCGCACGCCGTCGAACTGCCCTCGCACGGCCGCCGTCAGCATCTAAGATCACCTACGCGCTGGCCATCGACGTGATTGCCCCCAGAGGGACGCTCGTTGACGACCACCGTGCCGCCATTGATCGTTATTCGATCGACGTCCCCGCTCGCGGCGATATCGACCGCATACCGGCTGCCGGCGTCCGAAGGTCACAGACCCGCTCGCATCAGGGTGCCGATCTCGCCGGGATTGCCGCCCCGATTGTGGCGCACTTCCCGTGGCAATGGAACCGGCGGTGCCTGTGCCGAGGAGCGTCGCGCCGAGGCTAACCGGACAGACCAGTCCGGCAGCGCGGCGTCCATCACAAGCGTGCCGCCTTCGACTTCGAAGCTGGCGGTACCGCTGTTGCTGCCGGTCAATTCGAAGACCGAGGTTCCGGTCTTCGCGAAGGCGTCGAACCCGAAAAAGGTCGCCCCCGCTCCCGAGCCACCGATGTCCACGCGGCCCGTATCCAATGTAGCGTCGATCCCGCCCGTGCCGCTTGCGGATCCACCGAGCACCAACGCGTCGACGCCAAGTCCGGCATCCCCGCCGCCTGACACCTGAGGGACGCCTGTGGATGCTGAATTCGGGCACGGGGGAACTCGGCTGGATTGACCTCGACGCCGAGCCCGCAAATGCCTTTCGGCCACTCGCCTTCTGTCCAGGTTTCGTGAGAGGGCTTGCCTTCCATCGCAACTTTGCCGTGGTCGGGCTTTCGCGGCCACGCTACGAGCGCTTCGAGGGCCTGGCATTGGATCGGCGTCTCCAGGAGGCGGATTCCGAGCCCTGGTGCGGCCTGCAAGTAATCGACCTCACCGACGGAACGTGCGTGCACTGGTTTCGCATCGACGGCGCGGTCGCCGAACTCTACGATGTCGGGTTACTGGCGGATATCGCCTGTCCGATGGCTCTCGGCTTCGCCAGTGATGAAATCCTAAATTTCATCACGAACGAGCCGCTGGACCGCACGCTCTGATGAACGCTGTGGGTCGAAAGCGGTCTTTGGCTTGATATGATGAGCTGCTCGCGAGGGGCGATGTGGTGGGCGGTGGTGGAGGAACCACCATGCCAACACACCCACTCCATGCGCCGCACCAACAGCGCATATCTACCGGAAGACCGGCCATCCAACCAGAACCATCCGGCCGCGCGGGCGTTGAAGGCTGAGCAGGTCATGGCCGGCTCTTGCCGGCCCAGCTCGGAGAACGTGCATGCATACGAGAGAAATGATGAGCGCACACCCGCACGTACGCGGCATGACCGATGATGCCCTCATCCATTGCATCGAGGAATGCTACGACTGCGCCCAGGCCTGCGTTAGCTGCGCCGACGCCTCTCTGGGCGAGAAGGATCTCGCCGACCTGATCCAAAGCATTCGCCTGAACATGGACTGCGCCGACGTCTGCACGGCTACCGGCGCCGTCGCCACGCGTCGCACGGGCGCAAACGAGACGGTCCTGCGAGCGATGATTGACGCTTGCGTCATGGCCTGCGGCCTCTGTGCCGAGGAATGTGAACGGCATGCCAAGATGCACGAGCATTGCCGCATTTGCGCCGAAGCCTGCCGGAGTTGCGAGGAGGCCTGCCGGAGGGTCACGCAGTCGATGGCCCATTTAAGCCACGGCACGCCCGCCAGAGACACATTGTCGGCGACGAAACCGAACTAACCGAGAAAAGGACTGCCAATGTCATCGGATCACCTTGATCGAGCCTTGGCCGAAGAGTTTCCTGACCAAGCGGAGGCGATCCACGCGCTCAAGGCGAAGGATGCCTCGTTCCGCAAACTCCTCGAGCGTAACCACGAACTTTGGGAGCAAATTCAGCAGATTAAAGAAGACATTGCGCCCGCGGAACAAGACGTGCTCGAGACCCTGGAAAAGCAGCGGCTGGCCATTCTTGATGTAATTACCGCACGACTTCATGCCGGCGAGAATTAGGAACGATTTCGGGCGAGTGTTCCACAGGCGGCCCACCGCACTTCAGTTCCGCGCCTCGGGCTGAGCCGCTCTGAGCCCCGGTCTCGGGAAACCATCACCCTATATGCATGGTTGAAAGCAGAGTCGCCGAGTATGACGATCATGAGCCCTGACAAGATGATGGAGCAAATTTCCGCGAAACCCGGTTTCATTGCTGCGCTTGACCAAAGCGGCGGATCGACGCCCGGCGCCCTGCGCCTCTACGGCATCCCGGATAGCGCCTACAACGGTGACGCCGAGATGTTCAAGCTGATGCACGAGATGCGGGTGCGCATCATGACCGCGCCGGCCTTCACCGGAGACAAGGTCATTGCGGCCATCCTGTTCGAGGGAACGATGGATGGTCAGGCGCAGGGAAAGCCTGTTCCCACCTTTTTATGGGAGGAGCGTGGCGTTGTTCCGTTCCTCAAGGTCGACAAGGGACTCGAAGCGGAGAGCAACGGCGTCCGGCTGATGAAACCGATGCCGGCACTCGATGCGCTGCTCGCCCGCGCGGTGAAGCTCGGCGTCTTCGGTACCAAGATGCGCTCGGTCATCAACCTGCCCTCTGAGGAGGGTATCGCGGCCGTTGTGGCACAGCAGTTCGCCATTGCCGCGCAGATCTCCGAGTTTGGGCTCATGCCCATCATCGAGCCGGAAGTCTTGATAGAAAGTCCGGACAAGGCCGCGGCGGAAGCAATTCTCCACGCCGAGCTGACGAAGGCGCTCGGTGCCCTGCCCAATGGTCGCCAAGTGATGCTCAAGCTGACGATCCCGGACGTTCCGGATCTCTATGCATCGCTGGTGAACCATAAGCGCGTGGCCAGGGTTGTTGCGCTATCCGGCGGCTATACGCGGGCTCATGCCTGCCAACGCCTCGCCGCCAATCACGGCATGATCGCGAGCTTCTCGCGGGCCCTGACCGAAGGCCTCACGCGTTCCATGAGTGATGCCGCGTTTGATGAGACGTTGGCGCAATCCATCAATGAGATTTACCGAGCCTCCACCGTCAAGGTTTGATGCCGGGCGCATCAGGTGAGCCAGAACGCAGCGGGCAGTGATCCGGAACGGCAGCAGCGACCATGGTGGTGCTGCCTAATTTCGTTCATTTGCTGAAAAGCGGCGTTATGGCCCTCTCGATCGTGACGTCGGCCACGCCCAGGATCAACTCGTGACCGCCGCCCTCGATGACCATGAGGACGGCATCGTTCCTCAAGGACGCGAGTTCGCCGTCCGAAACGCAGCGGTATCACGACATCGTCGGTGCCGTGCACGATGAAGATCCGCTCAGCCTTCACCTTCCGGATGCGCTCGTCCGACCTGAACTTGTCGAGCATCAGGACGGTCGGAAGGAACGGGAACTTGTCCGCCGCAACATGGTCGAGGCGGGTGTATGGGGCGTCGAGGATCAGGGCGAGTACGTCGTTACGCGCCGCGATGGCGACCGCGACGCCGCTGCCCAGTGAGTGGCCGTGCACGACGATTGGCGAGTCGGGTGCGTGAATTCTCGCATAGTCGTAAGCCGCCTGGCCGTCTTCAAGGAGACCCGCCTCGCTGGGGCTTCCGGTCGATCCTGGATAGCCCCGAAAGGCAATCGCAAGCACACCGTATCCGGCATCTGCCCAAGGTTCTTGGGCGAACCGATCCGCGTATGGCTGCGGAATCGATCCGTTCCCATGGAACGAGATGATGACCGGGATGCCAGGCTTCGGCGCTCTCCAGAACCCGGCCAGCGTCTCCCCATCCTTCGTGCGGATCTCGGCGGAGGACATACCCGGGGAGTAGGCCTTAAGCAGGGCCAGGTCGCTCGGAAGGGACCACCCTCGGAAGAGCATGTAACGCTGGCCGGCGACGAAAATGAGCACCAACGCCGCGTAGCCGACCACGAGAGTGAGCGCGAACCTCAACACTTGGGCCTAATCATTCAAACCTGATCTTGAGCCGAACCTGCCTGGTTCCCCACGGTAGGAGCCTTCTCTCAGCAATCAGAATGGCATCTTCGGCGAGAAGCTGCCATCCGCTTCCCGGAAGCGACGGCAGCTCCTCGAGAAAACTTACGAGGTGGACGCCAAGCGGCTCAAACGCCGCCTTCCCGCTGCTGGAGATCGCGCCCTACGGAACACGCTGGCGCAGCCCTAGCGTCAGCGGCAGCGCGACGGCGCACAACGCGGCCATCGCGAGGAACGCGGCGCCGCCGAAGCGCGCGTAGAGCGCGCCAGCCAAGAGCGTCAGCAGAGCCGTCGCTGCGCCGGCGGCGAGCGCGTAGAGCGCCTGCCCGGTCGCCGCGAGCTGCGGCGGCACGGTCTGCATCAACAGCCGCATGCAGGCGAGATGCAGCAGCGCGAAGGTCAGCCCGTGCAGCGGCTGCACCAGAACGAGCGCCAGCGGATCGGCCGTCAGCGCCATGACGACCCAGCGGAGCACGCCCGCTGCCGCGGCGATGGCCGCCGCCGCCGCCGGGCCCGCACGCGCGATCAGCGGCGGGCCGATCAGGAAGAACACGATCACCTCCGACGCCACCGACAACGACCACAACACGCTGGTCGCCCGCGGGCCGATACCCGCCGCATTCCAGCCGATGACTGCGAACGCGTCGAGCGTCGCATGACTGCCGAGCACCAGCGCCGCCACCAGCAGCAGCCGGCGGAACAGCGCCATGCGCAGCAGCGCCGCGAAGCCTCCGGCGGGCGACGCCGTACCCTGCGCCGCTGCGTCTGGCTTGGATGTCGCCTCGGGGACACGCCACGCGACGAGAGCCGCGCCGACGAGCAGTCCCGCATGCATCAGGACGATGGAGGAGAGCCCGGCCGCGCCCACCACCTGCCCGGCGACGAGCGTCCCGAAGATGAAGGCCGCGGACCCGGTGCCACGCACCCAGCCGTATTCGAAGTTTTTGCCGCCGGCGCCCCCGGGGTCGGCCGCGCGCAAGGCTAGTGCATCTGCCAGCGTGGTGATCGGCGCCAGCGCCGCCGCATGGCACAGGCTCACCAGAAGCAACAGCCAGAAGCCCTGCACCGGCAGCAGGCCAAGCGCGACCAGCGCGGCCGCGCCGATGCAGGTGGCGAGCACTGCGCGCCGCGCCGCGAGCAGATCCGCCACCCTTCCCGCCAGCGGACCTGAAACGAGCCGCACCGCCGTCCCCGCCGCCAGCAGTAAGCCCAGCTGCTCCGGCGTGACCCCGCGCGCTTCGAAGAACCGTGGCCAGAACGGCGACGCCACCCCGAACGCCGCATACATCAGCGCATAGAGCAGAACGAAGCGTGGCAGCGGATTGGGATGCACGGCCCCTCCCCGATCTCGACCCATGACTGGCCACTCCGGCTGGCTGCGTAGTGGCAGCGGACGATCCGGTCGGCGGATCGCCCTCGGCACGCTAACGGATCGGGCCGTCCCCGGAATTGGTGAAGCCCACCGCGAGCATGATCCCACCTGTCACGGAGGATTGACTCCAAGAGCTGCGCGTTGCCATCGATGATCGTCCAGGCAACGCCCAGGACTCAGACAAACTCTTCCCGCATTGGCGTAAAGACGTCGACCAGAACGCCTGGTTTGACAGCGACCGCGCCGTGAATTTCGTTCGACGGGACGAGAAAGCAGTCCCCGCTCTTCAGCCGCTCGGTCCGGCCCGATATGGTGACGTCGAACTCGCCGCTTTCGATCAGCGTGCACTGGACGTGGTGATGCTGATGGGGTGGTCCGATGGCGCCGCCTTCGAACGCCACGCGCACCATCATGACGCCGTCGTTATATCCCAGCACCTTGCGGCGCACGCCGGGCTCGGTGGGCGTCCAGTCCTGTTCCGCATCGCGGATGAAGCTATCGTTTTTCATCCATTCCTCCGATCATCTCGCCAGCCATCCGCCATCGACCGGCAGGACGACCCCATGGACGTAATCCGCTGCGCGTGAGGCGAGGAAAACCGCTGCTCCACCGAGATCGGACGGATGTCCCCATTTCCCGGCAGGAATGCGATCGAGTATCGCGGCGTTGCGGGCCGCGTCCTCGCGCAAGGCCTGCGTGTTGTTCGTCGCAAAATACCCGGGCGCAATCGCATTGACGTTTATGCCCTTCGCAGCCCATTCGCAGGCGAGAAGCCGGGTCAGTCCAGCAAGGCCGCTCTTGCTCGCGGTGTATGACGCAACGCGGATGCCGCCCTGGAAAGACAGGAGCGATGCAATGTTGATGATCTTGCCGCTCCGTCCGTCGCCGATCATCGCACGCGCCGCAGCTTGCGAAAGAAAGAACGCCGATTTCAGATTGACGTCCATCACCGCATCCCAATCGGCTTCCGTGAAGTCGAGCGCATCGGCGCGGCGGATGATGCCTGCATTGTTGACCAGGACATCGATATGGCCGCCGAGCTTTCGCGCCTCTTCGACGATCCGCGTGACGGGCTCCACTGTTCCGAGATCCGCGACAACCGGATGAAACGGCACACCACACGGCGCTATCAGCGCTGCCGTTTCATCCATCCCGGAGCGCCCGACCGCAACCACCCCCGCCCCCGCCTCCGCAAGTGCCACCGCGATCGCCTGGCCGATACCGGTATTGGCGCCCGTCACGACAGCTGTGCGTCCGGAAAGATCGAATGCCGAGAGGTTCAACGCAGATCCTCCATCTGCACCGCGTCCATATCGGTGTAGTCGATATTGTCGCCGCCCATGCCCCAGATGAACGTGTAGGCGGTGGTGCCGACACCGGAATGAACCGACCATGGCGGGGACAGAACAGCCTGCTCGTTCGCTACGATCAGGTGACGCGTCTGCGACGGTTCTCCCATCAGGTGAACGACGCGCGCTGTCTCGGGTACATCGAAATAGAAATAGACTTCGGAGCGCCGGTCGTGGACATGCGCAGGCATCGTGTTCCACATATTGCCCGGATCAAGCGTCGTCAGGCCCATCACAAGCTGGCTCGTCTTGCAGACGTCGGGATGGATCATCTGATAGATCGTGCGCTTGTTCGCATTCTCCTGCGACCCTAGCTCCATTTTCTTGGCGTCGGCGGCCGCGATCAGTTTGGTTTCGGTGCGGGCATGGGCCGGCGTGCTGAGCAGGTAGAAGCGCGCCGGATTACTGGGATCGTCGGACAGAAACCGGACGTCCTGCGTCTCCCTGGCCACGTAGAGCGCATCGCGCGGCTTCAGCGAATAGATTTTACCGCCGGCCGCAACACGTCCTGGACCGCCGATATTGAAGACGCCGAGTTCACGCCGGTCGAGAAAGTTCGGCGAGCCGATAGTCGCCTTGTCGCTTTCCAGTGCCAGCGGTTGAGCGGCCGGACACACCCCGCCCACGACGAAGCGCTCGATATGGCTGTAGGTCAGCCGGATTTCGCCCGGTGCGAAGAGCCGTTCGATCAGGAAGTGACGCCGCAGCGCCTCCGTGTCGTAGCCTCTGACGGCTTCTGGGTGGCTGACATGGCGAACATCGATATTCATCGTGGTCTCGATCTGTTGACGTGACGCTCAATGGAACAGGCTGGGAAGCCAGAGGGAGAGCGCCGGGATGTAGGTGATAAGGAGCAGTACGAAAACGCTGGCGCCCAGGAACGGCCAGATCGTCTTCATCGCCTCGCCGATCGAGATCTTGCCGACGGCACAGCCGACGAACAGCACCGATCCGACAGGCGGCGTGTTCAGCCCGATCCCGGCATTGAGAATAAGCACGATGCCGAACTGCAGCGGGCTGACGCCGAAGGCCGTCACGACGGGCAGGAAGATCGGCGTGCAGATGATAACCATCGGCGCCATGTCCATGAACGTGCCGAGCACGAGCAGGATGACGTTGATGAGCAGCAGGATGACGATCGGATTGTCGGAGATCGCGCGCATCGCGGAGATCGTCGCCTGCGGCACCTGGAGAAACGCCATCAGCCAGCCGAAGGCGCTGGCGCAACCGATGACGAGAAGCACCATGGCCGTCGTGCGCACGGCTCCCAAAGTCGCTTCGGTAAATTCGCTCCAGGTCAGTTCGCGGTAGACGAGCCCAGTTATGATGAGGGCATAAACGACAGCGATACAGGAGCTCTCGGTCGCGGTGAAAACGCCCGATCGCACTCCGCCGAAGATGATCGCGATGAGCAGGATGCCGGGCAGCGCCGCGAACAGATACGTCACGACCTTGACGACGCCGGGGAATACGCCCGCGGGATACCCTCGCCTCACCGCAACGATATAGGCCGTGATCATAAGGGCCAGCGCGAGCAGCAGACCGGGCACGATGCCGGCGGTAAAAAGATCCGCGACCGACACCGTGCCGCCCGCCGCGATCGAATAGATGATCATGTTGTGCGAAGGCGGCACCAGAAGCGCGATGATCGCCGCGTTGCACGTCACGTTGACGGCGTAGTCACGGGCATACCCCCTCGCCGCCATTTGCGGAATCATGATCCCGCCGACCGCCGACGCGTCCGCTACGGCCGATCCCGATACGCCGCCGAAAAAGGTCGAGGCCAGGATGTTGACCTGTCCAAGGCCTCCACGCATGTGACCGACCAGGCTGGCTGCAAAGCGGATCAGCCTGTCGGCGATGCCGCCGCGGACCATGAGGTCCCCGGCATAGATGAAGAATGGTATCGCGATCATCGAGAATGCGTTCATTCCGGAATTGATCTGCTGGAACACGACCATTGCCGGAAGGCCCATATAAAGGACCGTCGAGAGCGATGCGATGCCGAGGCAAAACGCAACGGGCGTGCCGATCGCCAGAAGCAGTGTAAAGACTCCGAAGAGAATCCAGAGTTCCATGACTCAATCCTCGACTGCGACGAGATGGGGCTGATCGGGTCGAACAAGCGGCACCTGCTCGTCGTCGACGATCAGGCGAGCAAACTTTTCCAGCGAGAACAGAGCGATGAGCATCCCGCCGATGGCGAGCGGCAGGTAATCCATTCCCTGCGGCACCGGCAGGCCGGCCATGTTTGACGACCAGGTATCGAGCGTCATGACCCAGCCGAACCAGGACATGGTCGCGCCGAAGCCGATCACCAGAACCTCGGTCACACCGAGCATGATGCGGCGGAGCGTGGGCGGCGCGTAATGCAAGCCCGTCTCGAAACCCAGATGCACGCCATCGCGCACGCCGACGGCGGAACCGAGCAGAATGAACCAGCTCATAAGAAGCAAGGCTGCAGGCTCGGTCCAACTCGGAGAATCGTTGAGCACAAACCGGCCGAACACCTGCCATCCGACGATGATTGTCATTACGATGAGCCCGGCTCCGGAAAGCCAGAGCGCTATCTTGCTGATTGTCGAGAGAACATCGGAAACGAATTTTAATTTCGGCATGGCGGCACTCCAGCTCGTCTGAAGAAACAGGCCGGGGTCGCCCCCGGCCCGTCCTGTCTGAGATCAGTTGCTCGCGCGGATGCGCTCCACCATGCTCTTCAGCTTGTCGTCCTTGACGTATTTTTCGTAGACCGGCTTCATCGCATCGACGAAGGCCTGTTTGTCGACGGTATTTACCTGTGACCCGGCCGTTCGAACCTTGGCCTCGGAAACCTTCTCGCGGGCCTCCCAGAGTTCGCGCATCTTGGCGACCGATTCCTTCGCGGCCGTGCGGATGATCTGCTGGTCTGCCGGCGTCAGCTTGTCGTAACTCAGCTTCGACATCACAAAGACCTCGGGCGACATCGAGTGCTCCGTCTGCGAATAAAACTTCGCAACTTCCGCATGGCGGAATGAATCGTAGCTGGGCCAATTGTTTTCCGCACCGTCGACAACGCCGGTCTGGATCGCGGAATAGACTTCGCCGGCCGGCATAGGCGTGGCGTTGGCGCCGAGCGTTTTGACCATGTCGATGAAGAGATCGGACTGCTGGACGCGGATCTTGAGGCCCTTCATGTCCGCGGGCGTCTTGATCGCGTGCTTGGTATTGTAGAACGAGCGTGCGCCGGAATCGTAGAACGCGAGGGCAACGAGGCCCTGCGGTTCGAACGCCTTCAGAATTTCCTCTCCGATCGGGCCGTCCATGACTTTGCGCATGTGAGCGACCGAATTGAAGATAAACGGCAGAGCGGGCACGAAGGTCTCGGGGATGGAATTGTTGAACGGCCCCATATTGATCCGGTTCAGGTCGATGACGCCGAATCGGGTCTGGTCGATCGTGTCCTTCTCCTGCCCGAGTTGCTGCGACGGGAAGACCTGGATCTTGATGCGCCCATTCGTGCGCTGTTCGACAAGGGAGCCGAAATATTTGACGGCTTCGACAGTCGGATATCCATCCGGATGAATATCGGCGGAGCGAAGGGTTATGTTTTGGGATTGGGCGGTGCTGGATGCGGCGGCGAGGGCAAAGACCGCGCCGAAAAGAGTGCGTCTGCTGATCATGGGTAGTCTCCTCCATCGCGCGGCTTGTTGTGCCGCCTGCTTTAAGGTTGACGATGCCGACGATGAGCCTCCCCGGCCTCGGTCCTTGCTATTGGTATGGTAGTAGGAAATAGTATGCAGAGCAATGGTGGGGTGAAGGCATTGGACGAAAGACGATCCGGTCAATCCGTCGCGCAACGCATCGAATCCGAGCTGCGGCAAGGCATCATGACGCTCGAGCTTCGCCCCGGAGAGCGCCTTTCCGAACAGGATATCGCGCAGCGCTACGGCGTATCCCGGCAGCCCGTGCGGGAGGCGTTTATCGCCCTTTCCCAGGCGCAGCTCGTCGAGATCATGCCGCAGCGCGGCACCGTCATCGCCAAGATCACGGTCCGGAAGATGATGGAGGCGCGTTTCGTCCGCGAGGCGATCGAAACCGCGATCGTCCGCCGCGCCTGCGTATCTTTCGACCCGCAAAGCCGGGTCCGGATCGACGATCTCCTGGATATGCAGCAGAAAGTCGCCATGCGCGGCGACCATCACACCTTTCAGCGCTATGACGAGCTGTTTCATCTCGCCTTGGCAGAAGGTGCCGGCTGTCCGCTGGCCTGGGACATCGCCCACGGCATGAAGGCCCATATGGATCGCGTCTGCCAGCTCACGCTGCCAGGCGTCGAACTCCATGCTGCCGTTGGTCGAACAGCACCGCGCTATCATCAACGCTATAGATGCCCGCGATGAAGACGCCGCCGCCGAGGCAATGCACGTACACCTGATGGAGATTCTGCGCGCTCTGCCGCGGCTGGAAGCCGAACATCCGGATCTGTTCGAATAGCCGGCTTCGATTCATCTTGGCCGCGTCGCGGCCCGCGTCAGTTTCACATGCCAGGCTGTGCTTCAGCCCGCCGCCAGTTCCGGTGCGTCCGGCCGTCCCGGCTGCGTCTGCCAGCCGAGATCCGGGAATGCCACCACGCGATTACCGCGGCGATCGGTGCTGAGCCGCAGGAAACCTTTTTCTTCCATGTACTGCAGCAGCCGCCGTGCGCGGCCCGGCGAACGGCTTCCGCATGTCCGCGCGAGATGCAGATCGCCCGGACATGGCGCGTTCTCCATCGCCGCCCGCGCCAGCACCAGGTACATGCCCTGGAGGTCTTCCGTGAGATGCGCCGACAAGGCCACGGCGGCTTCCCAGTCGGAGCCCTCGGCCGCCTCAACCGACACACCCGCGCGCACCACGGCGAGTTGCCGGCGGAACTCGCCGAGGTCCATCGGCTCGCCCGGAACGGCCTGGATGCGGCAGCGAACCACGAAATCCTGATACAGAACCGCGACCGAGCGGAACGCGGATTCCGGGTCCGCGACGACGGCCTGCATCACGCTCTGCAACGCCGCTTCGCGTTCCGCCGGATCGACGTCCGGCACGACGATATCCAAGGGTGCGGGTTCCCGTGAACGCGCCTCGGCGAGCTGGCGCAGAAGATCGTTGGTCGCGACCGAGCGCGACTGCGCCGGCGCCACGCGCTCATACGTCATCGGTGCGAAGATCACATCCGCCATGCCCTCCGCCTCATCCGGAAGCGGAATGAGTTTGGGGCTCACGCTGCGTGCGCCGGTCTCCACCGTGCCGATACGTACAGTCAACGGCCGACGCGACAGAGCCGGACCGAGCGCGACGAAACTTCCCCGTTCGAGATCGCGGAACGTCTCCGCCTGGCGGCGTTCCATGCCAAGCAGATCGGCCGCGCGCGCCATATCGATGTCGAGGAACGTACGGCCCATCAGGAAATTGGATGCCTCGGCGGCGACGTTCTTGGCGAGCTTGGCGAGGCGTTGCGTGGCGATGACGCCGGCGAGGCCCCTCTTCCGTCCGCGCGACATCAGATTGACCATCGCGCCGAGCGAAATTTTCCGCACTTCGTCGGAGACATCGCCCGCGATGGCCGGCGCGAAAAGCTGCGCCTCGTCGACCACGACGAGAACCGGATACCAATGGTCGCGTGGCGCTTCGAACAGCCCGTTGAGGAATGCGCCCGCGCAGCGCATCTGGCTTTCCGCGTCGACGCCTTCGAGATTGAGCACGACCGAAACGCGATGCTGCCGGATGCGGCGCGCGATTTCTTCCAGATCGCCGTCGCTGCGCTCCGCATCGACCACGACGTGGCCGTAGCGCTCCGCGAGGGAGACGAAATCACCCTCCGGATCGATGATGACCTGCTGCACCCAGCTCGTGCTCTGTTCGATGAGACGGCGCAGCAGATGGGACTTCCCCGAGCCCGAATTTCCCTGGACGAGCAGGCGTGTCGAGAGAAGTTCTTCGAGATCGAGCGAAACCGTCGCGCCATCGAATTGGGCGCCCATGTCTATCGCGACTTGCATACGGGCTTTGGCCGGTTGGTGAATGAGCGGCGCCCTCGGTACCACATCGGCCGGCGATCGGGTGTTGCTCTTGCGCCGTGTCCACATGAGTCGGCAGGTTTGCAGGATTGAAGAACCTTCTCCGCAGCCTATTTAGACGCCATGACCGACACGCCCGCCAAGCCGATCGATCCCGGAACCCGGATCGGACATGTCCATCTCAAAGTCGCCGATCTTGATCGCGCCCTCGGTTTTTACACCGGCGTGCTCGGCTTCGCGCTGACGCAGCGCTACGGGCGGCAGGCCGCCTTCGTGTCCGCCGGCGGGTATCACCATCATATCGGGCTAAACACCTGGGAAAGCGCCGGGGGATCGCCACCCTCGCCCGGCACGACGGGGCTCTACCATCTCGCCATTCTCTATCCGACGCGCGCTGCTCTGGCGGACGCGCTGCGGCGGCTGATCGAGGCCGGAATCCCCCTCGATGGCGCGAGCGACCACGGCGTCAGCGAGGCGCTTTATCTGCGCGATCCGGACGGTAATGGCGTCGAACTGTATCGGGATCGCGATCCCGCGGACTGGCCGCGCACGCCGGACGGCGAACTCGCGATGACGACGGCGCGGCTCGATCTCGACGCGTTGCTCGCGGCCTAGGCCGATTGCCGGCGCTCCATGGCGATGAGCCATAGATTGCGGGTGTAGATGACGAGCCCCAGCGCCTGCCCCGCGATGAACACGGGGTCCTTGCGCTGGATGGAATAGATCAGCAGCAGCACGCCGCCGCCGATCGAGAAAAACCAGAACGCCACGGGAAGCACGGATTTCTTGGCGCGTTCGCTGGCCAGCCATTGCACCATAAAACGCATCATGAAAAGAAACTGCGCGACGAAGCCGAGCAGCGCCCAGCCGTCGATGCCGCGCACGAAAACCTCGTGAAGCCATTCTGAGAACTGGGCGAACATCACATAACCTCGGTCGTTTCGGCCGGTCCGCGGAAGCGCCGCGCGAGCCACCACACGCCAAACAGGTCGAGCACTCCGCGGAGCCCTCGATCGAAGATTCCATAATTCGAACGGCCATGCCCGCGTGGCCGGTCGATCACGTCGATCCACACCATCCGGTACCCTTCCCGCCGCACCAGAGCGGGTGTGAACCTGTGCCAGCCGTCGAAGAACGGAAGGCGGCGGAAGAGATCCGCCGGCACGGCCTTGAGCCCGCACCCGGAATCCAGTGCGTCATCGTTCAGCAGGCTGCGCCGCAGCCCGTTGGCGAAGCGTGAGGCGAGGCCTTTGACCGCGCCGTCCGTGCGCCCTGTCCGGCGACCCATTGCGAGCCCGACATCGGGCCCGGCCGAGGCCAGCGCGTCGAGGAGCGCGGGGATATAGGCAGGGTCGTTCTGACCGTCGCCGTCGAGCGTCACGATGAAATCGCCCTGCGCGGCCCAGACGCCGGTGCGGACCGCGCCGGACTGGCCGAGAGAGCGCGAATGCCGCAGATGCCGCACCGGCACCCCGCGTTCCCGCTTCGCGGCGAGCATGTCCGGCGTGTCATCGGTCGAACCGTCGTCCACGATGATGATTTCGTGCCGGCGCGGGCCGAGGGCGGTGTGGATCTCGTCGACGAGGGTGTCGAGATTTCGGGCTTCATTTCGCGCGGGAACGATGACGGAAATGAACGCGCTCAGGCTGTTCGGCATAATATCCTGCAGAATGGGTGCTTCAGGCGGCAGTCCTGGGCACCAGATGCTCGACGCTCAGTCCTAGCTCTTCCTGGACCCGCTCGGCAATGATCGTGCGGTGACACTCGGCCGGATCGTGCTCGTAGCACATTAGGCATATCTTCTTGCCCCCGTGCAAAAGCCCGAGCAGAGCTTCGTAATCGTGGCGCGCTTCGGGGGTTTTCATGTGCTTTCCGAAGATGCGCTTTAGCGCCGCAAGGTCGCCGGAACGCGCGGCCAGGCGCCCTTCCTTCGGTGTGCCGAGGCCGCGCAGATGCAGATAGCCCACCCCCTGCTCCGGCAGCCCGGATGCCAGATGCCTCTTGGAAAAGCCGGGCCGCCGCGACGAGGTGACGGCGCGGACATCCACCAGAAGGTCGACACCCGCCTCCTTCAGCGCGGCGAACACGGCCTCCTGCGGCGCGCCCTCATATCCGATCGTGGCCAATTTCAAACGGCTCTTGCCTCCCGGGCTCGAACATGGCGCATAGGATAACGCCCCAAGGAGCTGACGTGACCCCTTCCCGCGACATTGCGCGTCTCATCGAAATCATGGCCGCCCTGCGCGATCCCGTCACGGGCTGCGCGTGGGATTTGAAACAGACCTTCGCGACCATTGCACCTTACACGCTCGAGGAAGCGGCGGAGGTGGCCGACGCCATTGCCCGCGAGGATCTCCACGATCTGCGCGAGGAACTGGGCGATCTCCTGCTCCAGGTCGTCTTTCATGCGCGCATGGCCGAAGAGACCGGCGTGTTCGCCTTTCCGGACGTGGTTCAGGCCATCACCGAAAAACTGATCCGCCGCCACCCCCATGTGTTCGGCGAAACCCGCGATCTGACGCCGGACGAGATCAAGCGCGTGTGGGACCGGATCAAGGCCGAGGAAAAAACCGAGCGCGCGGCGCAGCGCGGAACGGCTCAAAATTCCGGTCTGCTCGACGACGTGCCCTCCGCCCTCCCCGCCCTCTCCCGCGCCGTGGCGCTTCAGGCGAAAGCAGGCACAGTCGGCTTCGACTGGAACGATGCACGTACGGTACTCGACAAAATTCGCGAGGAAGCGGACGAAGTCGAAGAAGCGCTCGACGGCAATGCGAGCGACGAAGAACGGCTCGACGAGATCGGCGATCTTCTGTTTGCGGTCGCCAATCTGGCGCGGCACGTGAAGGCCGATCCCGAAGTGGCGTTGCGCCGGGCGAATGCCAAATTCGAGCGGCGCTTCCGCTTCATCGAGGCCGAACTGGCAAGACTGGGCCGCACGCCGGCACAGTCTGATCTCGCGGAGATGGACGCACTGTGGGACGCGGCGAAGGCCGCGGAGCGCAGGCTTTAGACGGGCAGGAAACGCCGCCGCACGCTCTCCGCTCGTTCCGGCGGCACACGGACACGCAGTTTCAGCGAGCCGTCTTCCCCGTCGGTACGATCCAGAACTTCCGTGTGCTCGTAAAGCCAATGCAGGCCTTCGCCGTCGCTGCCTGGGACTTCCAAATCCAGCGTGGAGCGGCCGGACGACACACGCGCCTCGATCTCGTCGAGCAAAGCGGGCACGCCCTCGCCCTTCAGCGCGGACACGACCACAAGGGCGCCCTTCTCGCGCTTTGCCACTTCGCGCAATCGCGCAGCGGATTCGTCATCCAGCGCGTCGATCTTGTTCCAGATCTCGATCAGCTTTCCGCCATGCGGATCGACGCCGAGTTCGGTCAGGATTCCGGTCACGTCCGCCGCCTGGGCTTGCGTGTCGCCATGCGAGATGTCGCGTACGTGCAAGATGACGTCGGCTTCCAGCACTTCTTCGAGCGTCGCACGGAATGCCGCGATGAGCGTCGTCGGCAAATCGGAGATGAAGCCCACCGTATCCGACATGATGACCCGCGTG
The DNA here is from genome assembly GCA_963786225.1 of uncultured Alphaproteobacteria bacterium. Taxonomy (GTDB): domain Bacteria; phylum Pseudomonadota; class Alphaproteobacteria; order Rhizobiales; family Methylopilaceae; genus Flaviflagellibacter. Next base: position 120,781 of record CAWAYQ010000024.1, on the reverse strand, counting down.
CCGTGCGGCAGATCGATGGAGCGCAATGTCGGATCGAGCGTCGCAAACAGCATGTCTTCGGCCATGACGTCGGCGTTCGTCATGCGGTTGAACAAAGTGGACTTGCCGGCATTCGTGTAGCCGACGAGGGCGACGATCGGATACGGCACGCGCTTCCTGCTCGACCGGTGAAGGCCGCGCGTGCGGCGCACCTGATCCAGTTCGCGCTCGATCTTGTGGATGCGCTCGCCGATGACGCGACGGTCGGATTCGATCTGCGTTTCGCCCGGGCCTCCGAGAAAGCCGAAGCCGCCGCGCTGGCGCTCGAGATGTGTCCAGGATCGTACCAACCGGCTCTTCTGCCAGTTGAGATGCGCAAGCTCGACCTGAAGCGTGCCTTCCTTCGTGCGCGCACGCCGGCCGAAAATCTCCAGAATAAGGCCGGTGCGGTCGAGCACCTTGCAGTTCCACGCTTTTTCCAGATTGCGCTGCTGAACGGGCGAGAGCGCGGTATCGACCACGACAAGCTCGGCCTCTTCGGCGCGGACGAGACCGGCAAGCTCCTCCACCTTGCCGGTGCCGATATAGGTCGCAGGACGGATCTGCGTCAGCGGCACGAGACCGGAACCGACGATTTCGAGATCGATCGCGCGCGCGAGACCGATCGCCTCTTCAAGACGCGCCTGCGGACTGCGCAAACTTGCGGCAGCGGCAGCTTTGCTTTCCCTGAGATGCGGAACGACGACCATCGCGCGCCCCGTCGCACCCTCACCGGGCGGCGGGGGCAGATCAGTCGCGGTCTTGCGGCGTGGTTCGGTCAATCCGCCTTCTCGTCATCCGTTCCCTCGAAAAGGGAGATAGGATGACCCGGCATGATCGTCGAGATCGCGTGCTTGTAGACCAGTTGGGAATGGCCGTCGCGGCGCAAGAGAACGCAGAAATTGTCGAACCAAGTGACAACACCCTGCAATTTAACGCCGTTCACAAGGAAGATCGTCAACGGGATTTTGTTCTTGCGGACGTAGTTTAGGAAAGTGTCTTGAAGATTCTGGGCTCGGTCGGCCATATTTTTATTGTCCTCCGGGTCCGCTTTTTAGCAGCCGCGCAAAGCGTTGGTTGATCACACTTTACGCTGCGCATTAGACGCAAGCAAAGTGAGTTTCGCAAGTGAATCTAGAGCTTAGATTGCACGCCATTCGGCTATAGAGTGAAAGCCGCGTCTCAGGCGCCGCACGAGCGGACCTGGCTTTCCCTCTCCGATCAATGTCGTATCGACCTGGATAACGGGCGTTACGATCGTGGTGGCGGACGTGATGAAAGCTTCTTTAGCGGCTTTAGCCTCATCGACGGTAAAGGGCCGCTCTTCAACACCAAGCCCTTCTTTCCGTGCGAGATCAAGCAAAGTCGTGCGCGTGACGCCGCGCAAAATTCCGGTTTCCGCGGGGCGGGTAATCAGAACATCGCCGTCGCTGATGATCCAGGCATTGCTGGAGCCGCCCTCTGTCACAAAGCCGTCGCGATCCACGAACCAGGCTTCGCGCGCGCCGGCATTCTTGGCGCGCATTTTCGCAAGCACGTTCGGCAGAAGCCCCGTCGTCTTGATGTCGACGCGCTCCCAGCGGCTTTCCGGCAAGGTCACGACCGCGATGCCCTGCTCCGCCGTGCTCTCGCCCTTCGACGGATCGACCTGGCGTGCGATGACGACGAGGGTCGTCGGCAGGTCCGGAGCCGGAAACAGAAAGTCGCGCCGCGCCGCGCCTCGCGTCACCTGCAGATAGACGAGGCCCTCGCGCACGCGGTTGCGGCGCAGCACTTCGCTCAGGACGACACGCAGGCATGCATCGCTCATCGGGGGCGCAATTTCGAGTTCGCGCAATGAGCGGGACAGGCGCGCAAGATGGCGCACTTCGTCGATGACGCGAGCGCCGCGCACTTCGCAAACTTCGTAAACGCCGTCCGCGAACTGAAAGCCGCGGTCCTCGACATGGACGGTTGCGTCGGCATAGGGGACGTACCGTCCGTTGACATAAATGATGCGGCTCACCGGGCGCTCCCTTCAGAAAAACTCGAGACTGACGCGGAATAGTTGCTCGACGCGCTTCACGCGCGCGGCTTCCGCGAACAGGATGACACGATCGGCCGCCTGAAGCACCGTATCGCCGTGCGGCAGGATTATCTTGCCCCCACGATAAATCGCGCCGATGCGCAGGCCGTCGAACATATTGAGCTCGCGCAGTGGCGCTCCGACGAGCGGCGAGGTTTCCATCGCCTCGGCTTCGATCAGTTCGGCTCTGCCCTCATGAAGCGAATGCAAAGCGCGAATTCGGCCGCGCCGCACGTGACGCAAAATGCGCGAAACGGTCACGCCCCGCGGGTTGACCTGGATATCGACACCGAGATCGGCGATCAGGCTTGCGAAGGTAACCGTATTGACAAGGGAGAGGCTGCGGCGGCAGCCGAGCTTTTTTGCGAGGCCCGCGGAGAGAATGTTGACGCGCTCGTCGTTCGTGACGGCCACGAAGGTATCGGCCTGCCCGATATCGGCCTCACGCAACAGCGCATCGTCGAGCGCGCTGCCGTTGAGAACTATCCCGCGCTTGAAATCGTCCGCGATCTCCAGGGCGCGCGCGGCGTTCGACTCGATCACCTTCACCGACGCACCGCGTACCCGCTCCTCAAGGGCACGCGCGACGTAGACCCCGATATTGCCGCCGCCGGCGATAACGACGCGGCTGGCCGGCGGTTCGTCGCGGCCGAAGATCGTCAAGGTCCGGCCAAGCTGACCCTTTTCCGCCGCGACGTAGGCGAGATCTCCGGCAACAATCATATCGAAGCTGCGGGGCGCAAAAACCCGCTCGCCACGCTTGATGCCGATGACACGCGCGCGCAGATCCGGGAAAAGTTCGGTGAGTTGGCTCAAAGGCGTATCGATGATGGGGCAATCGTCACGGCATTCGATCGCGGCGACGATAAGGTTGTCGTCGGCGAAACTTACCGTGTCGGCAGCGCCAGGCACCGCAAGACGCCCCAGCACGGCTTCGGCGACCTCGAGTTCGGGCGAGATCACAACATCGATCGACATATGCTCGCGGGAAAACAGCTCCGCCCATTGGGGCGCGAGATAATTCTGAGCGCGGATGCGCGCGACCTTGGTCGGGACGTTGAACAGGCTGTTCGCGACCTCGCAGGAGACGATGTTGACCTCGTCGGATTGCGTAACGGCGATCAGCATGTCGGCCTGCTCGATCCCGGCCTGTACCAGCACGTCCGGATGCGCGCCGTGGCCTACGAAGCCGCGAACCTCGAGGCTGTCCGAAATCGACTGGACAAGACGCGGGTTGACGTCGATGACGGAGACGTCGTTGCCTTCGGCCGCGAGGCGTTCGGCAATGCCGAAGCCGACCTGCCCCGCTCCGCAAATCACGACTCTCATGATCTTCCCGCTGACATGCGCGTCACGCGCATCGCCTTCGGCTTAGCGCAGGTCCGCTCCGGCGTCATCGCCGCCCACTGATTCATCACCCGATTTCGAGCGCCTTCAGTTTGCGGTGCAGCGCCGAGCGCTCCATGCCGATGAATTCGGCGGTGCGGGAAATATTGCCGCCGAAGCGGCTGATCTGGGCCATCAGATACTGCCGTTCGAACACTTCGCGCGCTTCGCGCAGCGCCATGCCCATCAGCTGCTCGCCGCCTGCTCCGTTCGGCGTCGGCGGTACCATTGTGCCGATCTCGGACGGCAGCATGCTCGCGGTGATGACGGCGTCGGGTTCGCCACCGGCGAGGATCATCAGGCGTTCGATATTGTTGCGGAGCTGGCGGACATTTCCCGGCCAGTCGTGGGATTGCAGAACCGCAAGCGCGTCCTCGCCGATCAACCGTTTCGGGAGGCCGGTCTGAAGAGCGATCTGTTCCAGGAAATAATCGATGCTCTCCGGGATGTCCTCGCGGCGTTCGGCGAGACCCGGAACGCGGATCGGCACGACGGCGAGCCGGTGGAACAGATCCTCGCGGAATGTGCCGAGTGCGATCTCAGCGGGTAGATCGCGGCTTGTCGAGGAGATGATGCGGACATCGACGGTGACGCGTGCGGAACCGCCGACGCGCGTAAAGTTCTGATCGACGAGAACGCGCAGAATCTTGTTCTGCGTCTCGCGCGGCATGTCCGCCACCTCGTCGATGAACAGCGAACCGCCATGGGCCTCTTCCAGCGCGCCGACGGTTCGGGCACGGCCGTTGCCGTCGCCCTCGACGCCGAACAGAGCCGTTTCCATGTTCTCGGGTGTGATCGCGGCGGCGTTGACCGCGACGAACGGACCGTTCGCGCGCATCGACAGCGCATGCATCGTGCGTGCGGCGAGTTCCTTGCCGGCGCCCGAAGCTCCGGAGATCAGGACACGGCTGTTGGTCGGCGCGACGCGTTCGATGGTTGCACGCAGCTGGTTCATGACCGAGCTTTTGCCGACGAGACGCGAGGCATGTCCCGATTGCTGGCGCAGTTCGCGCAGTTCGCGGCGCATGCGCGAAGCGTCGAGCGCGCGGCTCGCGACAAGCACCAGCCGGTCGGTCTTGAACGGCTTTTCGATGAAGTCGTAGGCACCCTTCTTGATGGCGGCGACGGCGGTTTCGATATTGCCGTGGCCAGAGATCATCACAACGGGAACCTCGGGATGGCTTTCCTTGATGACGTCGAGGATCTGCATGCCGTCGAGCTTTGAGCCCTGCAGCCAGATGTCGAGGAAGATGAGATGCGGCCGCCGTTCTTCGATGGCCGCTATGGCCTGATCGCTGTTGCGCGCGACGCGCGTATTGTAGCCCTCGTCCGCGAGAATACCCGCGACCAGTTCGCGAATATCGGCTTCGTCATCCACAATCAGAATGTCAGAACTCATGCCTCAGCATCCGCCTTCGATTGGTTTTCCGTGTCCGCCATCACGCCGAGCGGGAACCACAAGGTCACCCGCGCGCCGCGTCCTCCCAAAGCCACGGCTGGGGCATCGCCGAGTTCGATGCCACCGCCGTGTTCTTCCAAAATCTTCGTAACGATCGCGAGACCGAGGCCCGTGCCCTTCTCGCGCGTGGTCATGTAGGGTTCGAGCAGCCTGCTGCGGTTTTCTTCGGGCAGGCCCATGCCGTTGTCGGTCGCCGTAATCACGACACGCCCGCGTTCGGCGCGAACCTCGATGGCGATACGGCCTTCGCCGCGCTCCTCGTCGGCAACGGCGGCAATGCTCTCCGCGGCATTCTTCACGATATTGGTGACCGCCTGCGACAGAAGACGGCGGTCGAAGCGCGCCACAAGCTGCCTTTCCGGAACGGAAAGATCGATCGTAATCTCCGGGTTTCCCATTCGCATCATCACGACGGCCTGGCGTACGGTTTCCGACACGTCCTCGGCCTCGATCACGGGCTTGGGCATGCGGGCAAACGAGGAGAACTCGTCCACCATGCGCTTGATATCCTCGACCTGGCGAACGATCGTGTCCGTACACTGGTCGAAGATATCCCGATCCTCGACGATATACTTTCCGTATTTGCGGCGAATGCGCTCGGCCGAAAGCTGGATCGGCGTCAGGGGGTTCTTGATCTCGTGCGCGATACGCCGCGCCACATCCGCCCATGCCGAGGTGCGCTGGGCGGAAACGAGATCGGTGATGTCGTCGAGCGTGACGACATAGCCGTGCTCGGGCGCGCCCGACTGTTCCTTCGTGACGCGGACGTTGACGGTGCGCTCGCGGCCGGCCCTCGCCAATGTGACGGTTCCCTGCACCAGGCGGCTGCGCCCGGTCACGGCTTCATCGACCAGTGGCCCGAGTTCGGGAGCGATGTCGAGGATCGGACGATTGAGCATCTCCTCCTCGGTGGTGCCGATGAGGTGACCCGCCGTGCGGTTGACGAGGGTGATACGGCCGTCGCTGGTCAAACCGATGACGCCGGCCGTGACACCGGACAAAACGGCCTCGGTGAAGCGGCGCCGTTCGTCGATCTGCTCGCTGGCTTCCAGCAGCGCGTTACGCTGGGTGCGAAGCTGCGCCGTCATGCGGTTGAATGTTTCCGAAAGACCGCCGAGATCGCCTTCCCTTTTTCCGTGCGGCACCTGCACATACAGATTGCCGGCCGCGACCTGATCGGCCGCGCCGATGAGACGGCTGATGGGCGAGACAAGACGATTGGCGAAAGCGAGCCCGATCCAGATCGCGGCGAGCAAAAGCGTCAGGCCTATGACGAGATACATGAGGCCGAAGGCGACCTGGACGCCGAAGCGGCGGCGGTCGAGTGCGATATATTCGGCGGCTGCCGCCTCCGTCATCCGGAGATAATGCGTCGCGCGCGGGTCGACGGCGCGGACCACGAACAGCCACAGATCGTCAAACCCCGCGAGCTTGTAGACGGCGCCGATCAGGTTCTGACTGTTCGGAGACAGAATGGCGGGCTCGGTCGCGCTCGCCTGCTCGAACGCGTTCGGCGGCGGCATCTGCATCGGCCGGCCGCCGTCATTGGTCGCGCGCTCGACGACGGTGAGATCGCGCTTCAGGACGTAGGTCGCCTGCATGCCGCGGATGGTCGACTGAACAGTGACGAGATCGCGGAAGCGTGCCCGGTCGGTCTCATAAAGCGCGCGTTCGCGGTTGAGGTCGTTCGCCATCGCGAGCGTCTCGGCGCGAATGGTGCGGAACTGCTCCTCAAGATAGGCGCGCGAGACGACGAGCGCGTTATCGACGATGGTGCGCGCCCGGGTCGAAAACCATTGATCGAGCCCGCGGTCGAGCGTCACCACGGCGACCGCCGCAAGAAGCAGCGCCGGGGTCACGGCGATGATGCCGAACAGAAGAATAACCTGCTGATGAAGCTTGGCGCCGGCCTGTTTGCGGTGGCGGGCAAGCACCAGCGCCCGCGCCTGCCATGAGATGATGCCGAGCAGCAGAGTGCCGAACGCGGCATTGATGCACAGCATGGTGACGACGACATTGTGGGTCGGCGAGAGCGGCGTCAGGCCGGCCAGCACCAGAAAGGTCGTCAAAGTCGCCAGAAGCGCCAGAACCAGGATGACTGCGCCGAATCGCGACGGGCCGGCCGGTGTGGCCGACGGTGATTCGCTTTGCGCCCCCGAATTGGCGGTGAGTATTTCTACGGCCAAATCCTGCCCCTAAGCCCGTGCTGCGGCATACAATCTTATCGCGGGTGATGCAGCCACGCGACACTGTTGTTTGAATGTGACAGCTTCGGGGCGAAATCGGGCTTTTAGCGGGCGTTACGGATAACGCGCAGGTCCAGATCGCGAATTTTTTTTCGCAGCGTGTTGCGGTTGAGCCCAAGCAGCTCGGCGGCGCGGATCTGGTTTCCCCTCGTGGCCGCGAGTGCCGCGCCGAGAAGCGGCTGCTCGATCTCCCGCAGAATCCGGTGATAGAGACCTGGCGGAGGAAGCCCCTCCCCGAACTGACCGAAATAATTCTGCAGGAACCGCTCGACAGCCGGCGCGATTTCATCCGGCAGTCCGCCATTGTCGTCGCTGCCGGCAGCGACGGAAGGTTCGGCGAGTTCGACATCGACGATGCCGGCGCTGATGACGTCCTGCGGGTAAAGCGCGGCAAGACGCCGGATCAGGTTTTCGAGCTCACGCACATTGCCCGGCCAGCGGTAGCGCTTCATGCGCTCGAGCGCGCCGGCGTCGATCTGCTTTTGCGGCAGGCCCTCGCGCTCGGCGAGCGCAAAGAAATGACGAACAAGATCCGGCACGTCTTCCGAACGCTCGCGCAACGGAGGCAGACGGATCGGAACCACATTCAGCCGGAAGAACAGGTCCTCGCGGAACAGGCCCTGCTGGATCAGGATCTTCAGATCCTTGTTGGACGCCGCGACGATCCGGACATTGGTCTTGATCGGCGTGCGGCCACCGACGGTCGTGTATTCGCCCTGCTGCAGCACGCGCAGAAGACGCGTCTGCGCCTCCATCGGCATGTCGCCGATTTCGTCGAGAAACAGAGTGCCGCCTTCGGCCTGTTCGAAGCGGCCCGTCGAGCGCGCCTGTGCTCCGGTGAACGCGCCCTTCTCGTGGCCGAACAGTTCGGATTCGATGAGGTCGCGCGGGATCGCCGCCATGTTGATCGCGACAAACGGGCCGGTGCGGCGTTTGCCGTAATCGTGCAGCGCGCGGGCGACGAGTTCCTTGCCGGTGCCGGATTCTCCGGAAATCATCACCGTGAGATCGGTCTGCATCAGGCGCGCGAGCACGCGGTAGATGTCCTGCATCGCAGGCGAACGGCCGACGAGCGGGATGTTCTCGACCTCTTCCGGCCCCGACAGGTCGGCGGCCTTTGCCTTCGGCTCCGTCAGCGCGCGGCCGACGATCGCGATGAGTTCCTTCAGATCGAACGGCTTCGGCAGATATTCGTAGGCGCCGCGCTCGGATGCGCGGATAGCGGTCATGAACGTGTTCTGTGCGCTCATCACGATGATCGGCAGATCGGGCCGGAACTTCTTGATGCGCGGCAGGAGATCGAAGGCGTTCTCGTCGGGCATCACGACGTCGGTGATGATGAGATCGCCTTCGCCTTGCGTAACCCAGCGCCACAACGTGGCGGCGTTCCCAGCCGTACGTACCTCATATCCGGCGCGCGACAGCGCCTGGTTCAGCACGGTGCGGATCGCGGCATCGTCGTCGGCAACCAGAATGCTTCCGTTCGACATCAGGCCTTGTCCCCCGCATCAATCGGCGCTGCGCCGGCAAAAATCGGCATGAGAATACGGAATGTCGTGTTCCGCGATTGCGACTGGCATTCGACGATCCCGCCATGATCGCCGACGATCTTGGCGACGAGCGCGAGGCCGAGGCCCGATCCCGTCGGTTTGGTCGTCACGAACGGATCGAACAGGTGCGGCAGCAGGTCCTCGCTGACGCCCGGCCCGTTGTCGCGGACGCAGATTTCAAGAGGCAGGCTGACGCGCGTCAGCGCGCCTGGCACGCTGAGGCGGACGCCCGGCCGGAAAGCGGTCGTGATCTGGATTTCCGCTTCCTGAATGGCGCTGGCGGCCTCGGCCGCATTCTTCACGAGATTGAGGAAGACCTGGACGAGTTGGTCGCGATTGGCGAGCACCGGCGGCAGCGACGGGTCGTAATCCTCGACGATCTTGATGTCGCGCGCGAAGCCCGATTGTGCGAGACGGCGCACATGTTCGAGTACGACATGGATGTTGACGGCTTCGCGCTCGACAGGCCGCTCGTCGGAGAAAATCTCCATCCGGTCGACGAGCTTCACGATGCGGTCGGTCTCATCGCAGATCAGGCGTGTCAGCACACGGTCTTCGTCGTCGGCGGAAGTTTCCAGAAGTTGCGCGGCGCCGCGAATACCTGAGAGCGGGTTCTTGATTTCATGCGCCAGCATGGAGGCAAGCGCGATGACCGAACGCGCCGCTCCGCGGTGCGTCAGCTGGCGGTTCATCTTGTCCGCGATCGTGCGCTCTTGCAGCATGACCACGAGATGGCCCGGAATTTCGCCGTGCGGCGCGATGTGAATATCGACAACCCGGGAGGCACCGATGCGGGGTGTCCCGAGATCGACGCGGTATTCGTTGACGGGCGCGCCGCGCTGCCGAACCTGGTCGAGCTGAAGCAGCAGAGGCGAGCCGAACGGCACGATGTCGGCGATGGGCAGGCGCCGCAGAAGTGTCGAACTCATGCGGAAGAAGGTTTCCGCCGATGTATTCGCGCCCGTCACGCGGTCGCGTTCGTCGATGGACAGAATGGGATGCGGCAGCGCGTTGATGACGGCTTCCGCGTCCGAAAACCCGATGGGCTGGATGAAATTTTCGACCGGAACGCTCATGCCGCCATGCTCCAGGCGAGGCCGTCATAGGCCGCGGCGAGTTTCATCTGCGCATCTTCCGGCGTCGTCGCCGTGAGTACATCGGACTTGACGTGCGGATTGATCGACACTCCGGCCGTGCGCGCGGCTTCGTCGAGATACCAGCCGAGATGTTTGCGCGCGTGGCGCAGGCCGGTTTCGCGGCCGTAAAGGCCGAGAAGGCCGTCATAATGCTCGCGGACGATCGCGTGCTGGGTCGCGAGATCCGGCGCCTCTACTCGCTCGCCCGTCGCGAGGAAACGCGCCACCTGCCCGGGAAACCAGGGCCGACCCTGGGCGCCGCGCCCGATCATGACGGCATCGGCACCCGACGCCGCCAGCATGGCCGGCGCATCTTCCATGGAATTCAGATCGCCGTTTGCGACGACAGGAATAGATACCGCGTCCTTCACGGCGCGGATCGCGTGCCAATCCGCCCTGCCCGTGAAGAACTGCTCGCGCGTGCGGCCGTGGACCGTGACGAGATGAATGCCGGCGGCTTCCGCGCGGCGGGCCAGAGCGGGCGCGACCAGGGATTTCGCGTCCCAGCCGAGCCGCATCTTCAGTGTTACCGGCACCGAGACGGCGCCGACCGTCGCCTCGATCAGGGTCAGCGCGTGGTCGAGGTCCTTCATCAGGGCCGAGCCGGAATGGCCGCCGGTCACCTTTTTGACCGGGCAGCCCATATTGATGTCGATGATCCGGGCGCCGGAGGCTTCGGCGACGCGGGCGGCCTCGGCCATCCATTTCGCCTCGCGGCCGGCCAGTTGGACGACATGGAGAGCCATGTTCTCGCCCTCCGCGCGCAGGCGCGCCTCCTGATCGCCCGTCGCGAGCTCCCGGCAGGCCACCATTTCGGACACGGCCAAACCTGCCCCGAGACGCACGGCAATACGCCGGAACACAATGTCCGTAACCCCCGACATGGGAGCGAGGACCACCGCATTGGGGGTCGATTCCGGACCGATCGTCAGTGCCACCCGCGGCACTTCGCAGATACTGTCCAAGTTTTAGGCACTCCCCGAGTTGCCCATTACCTAAGCAGAACAGACTTTGGCGGGCAAGCCGAAACCGCAGGGGAGACATGTTGGCGCGCCTCGTCTAGAAGGCAGCCCCGACCGGAGTCTTGCCTTGTCCACCATCGCCGTCATCGTCGTCGCCGCCGGGCGTGGCACCCGCGCCGGAGGTCCGCCCGGAGGGCCGGCCAAGCAATATCGCACCATCGGCGGCCGCCCGGTCCTTGCGCGCTCACTTGAGGCTTTTTGTCGGCATGCCCGCGTCTCGACCGTGGTCACCGTCATCCACCCAGACGACCGTGATCTCTACGATCTCTCGAGTTTCGGCCTGTCCAAGCTGATCGAACCTGTTCCCGGCGGCGCGACCCGCCAGGAAAGCGTCCGGCGCGGCCTCGCGGCGCTTGCCGCGGGCAAGCCCGACATCGTGCTGATCCATGACGCGGCGCGGCCTTTCGTGCCCGCCGATCGTGATCGATCGTGCCATCGACGCGGCAGACGGCACGGGCGCGGCGGTGCCGGTTCTTGCGGTCACCGACACGATCGCGGTGGTCGACGGGAATGCCCGGGGCGAGACGCTCGACCGCACCATGCTTCGCAGCGTGCAGACACCGCAGAGCTTCCGCTACGCCGATATCTGCGCGGCGCACGCCAAGGCGGCCGAGGAAGGCCGCGAAGATTTCACCGACGACGGCGCGGTCGCATCCCATCTCGGCCTCACAGTGTCCGTCTTCGCCGGAGACCCCGCGAACATGAAACTCACCACGCCCGAAGATTTCAGCCGCGCCGAAGAGCGTTTGCTCGCCGCCCTCCCCGACATCCGCACCGGTACCGGCTTCGATGTGCACGAATTCGAAGACGGGCGATCATGTGACGCTCGGCGGCGTACGTATTCCGCATACGAAGAAGCTGAAGGGCCATTCGGACGCGGACGTCATTCTGCATGCTTTGTGCGACGCAATTTTCGGCGCGCTCGGCGATGGCGATATCGGTTCGCATTTCCCGCCGTCCGACATGCAGTGGAAGGGCGTTGAATTGTCCAGATTCCTGGCCTACGCGGCGGACAGGGTGAAGGCGCGCGGCGGGATCGTCGCCAATGTCGATGTCGCGGTGATGAGCGAGGCGCCGAAGATCGGACCGCATCGCGAGGCCATGCAGAAGAAGATCGGCGAAGTGCTCGGCATCGCGCCGGACCGCGTCGGCATCAAGGCGACGACGATGGAGCGCATGGGCTTCATCGGACGCGAAGAAGGTCTTGCCGCAATCGCCACTGCAACGATCCGTTTGCCGGTCTGACGCGTTGGAGGACTTGATGTCCGAAGAACTCGAATTCACCCGCATCGACAAGGCGCTGATCGAAGCGGCCGCCGCCCTTCACGATTTGCTCGAACCGCTCGGCCTGACGGTCGTCACGGCGGAGAGCTGCACGGGTGGCCTCGTCGCCGCTGCGCTGACGGACGCCCCCGGCGCTTCGAAGGTCGTCGAGGGCGGCTTCGTCACCTATTCCAATGACGCCAAGCAAAGATGCCTCAACGTGCCGAAGGATTTGCTCGACCGCTACGGCGCGGTCAGCGAACAGGTCGCGCGCGCAATGGCCGAAGGCGCGCTCGAATGTTCGCCCGCCGATCTTTCGGTTTCGATCACCGGAATTGCGGGCCCCGAAGGCGGCACGGCCGACAAGCCGGTCGGCCTCGTCCATTTCGCCGCCGCGCGCCGCGGCGGTCCCGTCATTCATCACGAGCGGCGGTTCGGAGATATCGGCCGCGGACCTGTTCGCCGGAATTCGGCGATGCAGGCCATCGCAATGCTCGCCGAGATTGCCCGGGCGCGCTGACTATCTATGAAGATTGCGCAGAAACGCGTCGAGGATGTCCGAATAATCGTCGGTCCAGGCGCGAAGCCCTGGCTGCGGTTCCAGCTTGGCCCAGCCTTCCAGTGTCGGCAGCGCGCCGAAGGCATCGGTCGTACGGGCAAGCACCACGACCAGCGATGTCGCCAGCAAACGCGATCCGTAATCGGACTGCGGCGGGTCCTGCTTCCACAATGCCTCAATGCCGGCATCCTGCGCCAAAGCCGCGACCTCCGGCAGCAAAGCAAGATGGCGGTTTGAAATGTGCAGGACGAGAACGCCGTTCGGCGTCAGCCGATCGAAATAGAGCTTCAGCGCCTCGCGCGTCAGAAGATGGATCGGGATCGCGTCCGACGAAAACGCATCGATCAGAAGAAGCTCGTGCTTCAGATCGCTTTCCCCCAGCGTGATGCGAGCATCGCCGACATGGATCGGCGCGTCCGGCGCGCAGGCCGGCAGGAAGCGGAAATAACCGCTGTCGCGCGCGAGATGCACGACGTCGGTGTCGATCTCGTAGAAATGCCAGATCTCGCCTTCCTGCCGATAGCAGGCAAGCGATCCGCTCCCGAGGCCGACAATTCCGACCGGCGACAGACGGACGCTGTGTCCGGCTTCCCGCACGGCGCGGATCGTTTCGGCCATGGGGCTGTGCGTATGATAATAGGTCAGCGGTTCGGGCCAGCCCGATTTCGGCTTCCCGTTTTCCATCTGGGTTGCGCCATGCAGCGTGGTGCCGTGATAGAGCACACGGAAGACGCCACTGCTGTAATCCTCGATCTTGTGCACGCCGAAGAAATTGCGCGTCATGAAGACGGTCCTGGTTCTTTCCGCGACCACGCCGCCCGCAAGAAGCGCAAAGGCGAGCAATGACACGGACGCGAGCGGCCACATCCGGATCGAGATCAGAACAAGACTGACAAAGACAAGGACCAGAGCCTTGAAGGTCGTCGAGGCTCCGATCGGAAGCGATATCCCGGTCGCGTAGCACACGGCCGCCAGCGCGATGCCCGTCAGCAGGACCGCGCCGGCAAATGTCAGCTCGGGGCGCCCTACCCGCTCCCGCTTCACCAGTACCAGCAATGCCAGCACCAGCAGGATCGGATATTCGAGCACGCTCGGGAAGATGTGCGGCGCGGCAAGTCCCGCGAAAGCGCCGCCCAGCACGCCGCCGAACGACATCCAGAGATAAAATTCGGTCAGCCGGTCGGATGCGGGCCTGAGCGCGTACAAACGCGAATGAGCCACCATGGTCGCCACGAAGAACGTGACGAGATGGAGTGCGATCAGGAAAAGCGTCGGCAGGAGTCCCCTGATCAGCCAGTCGGTCGCCACGAAAACGATGAGCGCGGGCAGAAGGATCGCGAGCAGGTAATAAGGGACGAGCGGCCGTGTCCGGAACACGAGCACGAATGTCAGAAGGAAAAGCGCGAGCGGGATGACCCAGAGGAACGGCGCGGAGGCGATGTCGGTCGAGATATGCGCGGTTACGGCGACCAGAAGCGCGGTCGGGACGAAGGCGAGAAAAATCCAGGAAAGCCTGTCTTCGACCGTCGGCGCGGGCGATGTCGCAGGCTCCGCGCGAACGTCGATCGCGCCGCGATTGGCGTAAAGGCCAAGCGCCGCGATGCAGAGCGCAAGGACGACATAGCCGATCGACCAGAGGTTCGATTGCTGGGCGAGCCGAAGCGACGGCTCGATCAGGAACGGATATCCCAGCAGCGCGATGAAGCTGCCGAGATTGGAGGCCCCATACAGGAAATACGGATCGCTGCCGCCGGGCGCGCCGGTGCGTGCATACCAGGCCTGGAGCAGCGGCGCATTGGCCGACAGCGCGAAGAACGGCAGGCCCACCGAGACGCCGAACAGGCCGAGCAGATAGAGGATCTGGCCCTCTTCCGGCGGACGTCCCCACCCTTGCGCAAGTGCGAGCGGCAGGAGCAATGCGCCCGCGGTGAGAACGGCGATGTGAATGAGGGCTCCCGCGCGCGCTCCGACATGGCGAACCAGGAGATGGGCGTAGAAATAGCCGGCGAGAAGGACGCCCTGGAAGAAGACAAGCGCCACGGACCAGACGCCGGGCGCGCCGCCGAGCTTGGGCAGTACCATTTTTGCGAACATGGGCTGGACGGCGAACAGAAGCGTCGCCGAGAGAAACAAGGCCGCGCCGAACACCACCATAACGGCGCGCCCAGTTCCCTTCGCCGCCTTTGCGGACGGCGCTCTCCTCGCATTCATGGAAATCTCCCCTCGGAGGCAGCGGACTTTGCGCCGTCTCTCAGTTGGCCGGAGATTCCGCTAAATGACGGCGGTTGTAAACAAAATCCGCTCTCGCCTCGAACGCGTCGGCGAATTTGAGGAAGGCCCGTTCGAACACAGTGCCGACGACCAGAGAAAGCGTCCGGCTCCTCATTTCCCAGGCAATAAAGAACTCGACCTCACATGAGCTCGCAGTGACCGGAACGAACCGCCAGCGATTGACCAGCGAGGAGAACGGACCCGTGATGTAATCGACCACGATGGTCAGTTCCGTCTCGTCCAGGGTCACGCGGCTGGTGAAGGTGTCGCGGAACACGGAATAGGCGACGGTCATGTCGGCGAAAATGACCTTCTTGCCGTCGCGTTCTTCGCGCTTCTTGACCTTCAACGCCTCGCACAGCGGAACGAAGCGCGGATACTTTTCGACGTCCGCGACGAGCGCGAACATATCCTGAGCGGAATGCTGCACCCGCTTTTTGGTCTGGTGCTGCGGCATCGTGCTTACCCGGCGGCGGCCTTGGCAATGCGCGCTTCACGCAGCTTGGCGAAGTCCTCGCCGGCATGATGCGAGGAACGCGTCAGCGGACTCGACGAGACTTTCAGAAAGCCCTTGGCATAGCCGACCGTCTCGAAGCCCTGGAATTCCTCGGGTGTCACGAAACGCGCAATTGCGTGGTGCTTGCGCGTCGGCTGGAGGTATTGGCCGATGGTCAGGAAGTCGACATCGGCCGAACGAAGATCGTCCATCAGCTGCATGACCTCGTTCCGCTCCTCGCCGAGGCCGACCATGATGCCGGATTTGGTGAATATCTGCGGGTCGAGTTCCTTCACGCGCTGCAGCAGCCGCACGGAATGGAAGTAGCGCGCGCCGGGACGCACCGTGACGTAAAGCGAGGGCACGGTTTCGAGGTTGTGGTTGAAGACATCGGGCTTGGCGGCCACGACCTTTTCAAGCGCGCCGTCCTTGCGCAGGAAATCGGGCGTC
Organism: uncultured Alphaproteobacteria bacterium; assembly: GCA_963786225.1. Taxonomy (GTDB): domain Bacteria; phylum Pseudomonadota; class Alphaproteobacteria; order Rhizobiales; family Methylopilaceae; genus Flaviflagellibacter. The sequence continues at coordinate 104,860 of CAWAYQ010000024.1, read as the reverse complement.
AGGACCTCGATCGTCGTCCCGGGACTGGCCGTGCGGATCGCGCGGATCACATCGGCGAAATGCTGCGCGCCGCCATCGTCGAGATCGTCGCGGTCGACCGAGGTGATGACGACATGATTGAGGCCGAGTTTGGCCACGGCCTCACCGACGCGGCGCGGCTCGTCGGCATCGACGCCCGCTTTCGGCAGGCCGGTGCGCACATTGCAGAAGGCGCAGGCGCGCGTGCAGGTGTCGCCGAGAATCATGAAGGTGGCGTGCTTCTTCGACCAGCACTCCCCGATATTGGGGCAGCCGGCTTCCTCGCACACGGTGACGAGCTTGTTTGCGCGGACGATCTCCTGCGTCTCGCGATAGACCGGCGAGCCCGGGGCGCGAACGCGGATCCAGTCCGGCTTCTTCAGAACCTCGGTGTCCGGCCGGTGCGCCTTTTCAGGGTGGCGCAGCGCGGCCCGGGGGTTCTGGGTCAGGTCGAGAACGACGGTCATCCGGTCCTTTGCCAGGGGCGCTAGTCTTGAGAACCCTAGTATAGGAAGCCTGACGCTTCATAAACAGCCGCGGCGCATGGCTGGCCACGCGCCGCCGTTTAACTGGATCAGGCTTCGCGCCGGCCCCGGAGCATGCCCCAGACCCAGAGGAGGATGATCGCACCGACGGTGGAAACCAGAAGGCTGGCCCACCAGCCGTTGTAGACGATGCCCAGAACCTGGGCGAGCCAGCCGCCGACGAGGGCGCCGACAAGACCGATGATCAGGTTCATGATCAGGCCCTGATCGCGGCTCGTGACCTTCTCCGCGATCCATCCGGCCAGAATGCCGATGATGATCGTCGCAAACCAACCGACGCCTTCCATGACTGCCTCCACTTTTAAGGAACGTAGTGCGCCACCTTAACGCGGTAGCCCCGGTGATGGATGCATGCCCGGCCAAAAAAGCCGGAACCGTGTTCGGCCAGAATGGGTTGCCTCTCAGAACGGAGGATGCCATGCACAAGATGAGCGCCGACATGCAGACATGCATCGACAACTGCCTCGCCTGCTATTCGGTGTGCCTGTCGACGGCCATGGGCCATTGCCTCGAAACGGGTGGAAAGCACACCGAGCCGAAGCATTTCCGCCTGATGATGGCATGCGTGGAGATATGCCGGACCTCGGCGCATTTCATGCTGATCGGCACGCCCCATCACAAGCATACGTGCCGGGAATGCGCGGAAATCTGCCGCGAATGCGCGAAGGACTGCGAACGCCTGGGCGATATGGAGGACTGCGTGAAGGCGTGCAGGGAGTGCGCGGCAAGCTGTGAAAAGATGGCTGCGTGAGGCGGACGCCTCACATATTCAGCACACGCCCATACGCGTCGAGCACGCTTTCCTTCATCGTCTCCGACAGGGTCGGATGCGGGAAGATCGTGTGCATCAGCTCTTCCTCGGTCGTCTCGCAATTCATCGCGACCACGAAGCCCTGGATAAGCTCGGTGACCTCCGCGCCGGAAAGATGCGCGCCGAGAAGTTCGCCCGTCTTGGCGTCGAAGATCGTCTTGCAGATCCCGTCCGGCTCGCCGAGCGCGATGGCCTTGCCGTTACCGACGAACGGGAAGCGGCCGATCTTCACCTGACGCCCCTGCTCTTTCGCCTTGGCTTCGGTGATGCCCACGGAGGCGATCTGCGGATGGCAGTAGGTACAGCCGGGGACCTTGTTCTTGTCGAGCGCGTGAACCTTCATGCCCTTGATGGCCTCGACGCAGGTCACGCCCTCATGCTCGGCTTTGTGCGCCAGCATGGGCGGACCGGCGACGTCGCCGATCGCATAGATGCCCTTTACGTTCGTACGGCCATATCCGTCGGTGACGACAATGCCGCGGTCGGTCTTCACGCCCACGGCCTCAAGGCCGATATTCTCGATATTGCCGACGACGCCGACGGCGGAAATCACCTTCTCGGCGGTGATCGTCTCGGTCTTGCCGCCGACATCGATCGTGGCGGTGACCGAATCCTTGGCCTTGTCGAGCTTCGTGACCTTGGCGCCGGTCAGAATCTTGATGCCCTGCTTCTCGAACTGCTTGCGCGCGAACTTCGCGATCTCCTCATCCTCGACGGGGAGGATCTGCGGCAGCACCTCGACCACCGTCACCTCGGCGCCCATCGTCCGGTAGAAGCTCGCAAACTCGATGCCGATGGCGCCCGACCCGATGACGAGGAGCGATTTCGGGAAGCTCTCGGGGTTCATCGCCTCGAAATAGGTCCAGACCTGCTTCTTGTCGGGCTCCAGGCCCGGCAGGACGCGCGGGCGCGCACCGGTCGCGACGATGATGTGCGCCGCGGTGTAGGTACCCGCGCCGAGCGCGCCCTTCGGCGCTTCGACCGGCGGTCCGAGCACGCCTTTGGTCGGCGCGGTGACGACGATCTCGCCGGGCTTCGTGAATTTCGCGTCGCCCCAGATCGTCGTGATCTTGTTCTTCTTGAACAGGAACTGCACGCCGGTGTTCATCTGGCCGGCAATGCCGCGCGAGCGCTGGACGATGGCCTTCAGATCGAAGCCGGGCTTTTCGACCGAGAGGCCGTAATCCTTGGCGTGGTTGAAGTAGTTGATAAACCTCCGCCGAGCGCAGCAGCGCCTTGGTCGGAATGCAGCCCCAGTTGGAGCAGATGCCGCCGAGATGCTCGCGCTCGACCACGGCCGTCTTGAAGCCGAGCTGGGCCGCGCGGATGGCGGCGACATAGCCGCCGGGGCCGCCGCCGATGATGATGATGTCGAACTGTGTATCAGCCATCACATCACCAACCCGACTGGCTTCTCGATATAACCCTTAAGCGTCTGCATCAGTTCGGCGGAGTTCGCGCCGTCCAGCACGCGGTGATCGCAGGAGATCGTCGCCGTCATCATCGTGGCGATGACGATCTGGTCGTTCTTGACGATGGCGCGCTTTTCGCTGGCGGCGACCGCGAGGATCGTCGAATGCGGCGGGTTCACCACGGCCGTGAAGTGCTTCACGCCGTACATGCCGAGATTGGAAATCGCGGTCGTGCCGCCCTGATATTCATGCGGCTTCAGCTTCTTTTCGCGGGCGCGCTTCGCCAGCGCGTGCATTTCCTGCGAAATCTGCGGCAACGGCTTGTCCTGCGCGTTGCGCAGGATCGGCGTGATGAGACCGCCGCCCGGGATCGCGACCGCGACGCCGATATCGACGTGGTGGTGGCGCAGCATACCGGCCTCGGTCCATGAAGCATTGGCTTCGGGATGCTGGCGCAGCGCGAGCGCCAGCGCCTTGATCATGAAATCGTTGATCGACAGCCGCCAGATCGGCTTGCCGTCTTCCTTCGGCGCGTAGGAATTCATCTCCTCGCGCATCTTCACCAGCGCATCGAGCTCGAAATCGACCGCGAGGTAATAGTGCGGGACGACCACCTTGGACTGCTGCATCCGCGTCGCAATGGTGCGGCGCATGCCGTCATGCGGAATGACGTCGTAGGAGCCGGGCTCGAACAGCGCGCGGATCTGCTCGTCGGGAATGAGCGGGAAGCCGCCGCCGGAGGCAGGCGCCTGACGCGCGGCACCGGGCTGCGCGGTCTCGACGTCCCTCTTGACCACGCGGCCATGCGGACCGGAACCTGAGATCGCGGCGATGTCGACACCGCGCTCCTTGGCGATGCGGCGCGCGAGCGGCGATGCGAAAATCTTGGCCGAAGCGCCGTTGGCTTTCGGCGCCGGAGCCGGCGCTACAACAGGGGCCGGAGCCGGCTTCGGCGCCTCGGCTTTTGCGGCGGGTGCGGCAGGTTCCGCCGTCTTGGCTTCAGGTGCCGCCGCCTTCGGCGCGGCAGCCGGCGCGGCGCCGATCGCGCTCGCGTCCTCGCCCTCTTCCAGCAGAACCGCGATGGGCTTGTTCACGGCCACATCGTTCGTGCCTTCCGGAACGAGGATCTTGCCGAGCACGCCTTCATCGACGGCCTCGACTTCCATCGTGGCCTTGTCGGTTTCGATTTCGGCGAGCACGTCGCCGGATTTTACCTTGTCGCCCTCCTTCTTCAGCCATTTGATCAGGTTTCCCTGTTCCATGGTCGGGGACAGCGCAGGCATCAGGATGTTGATCGGCATGTCTTGGGTTCTCAGCTTTTGGCGGAGGTCGTGCCGGTATCGGTCGGCGCGTCAAATTCGGCAATGAACAGGCGGCGGATTTCCGCCGCAATATCGTCCTCGTCCGCGCCCGTCTCGGTCGCATAGGCGCGGGATACATGCCGCGCTATATCGGCCAGAATCACACCCCAGGTTCCAGGATCGTCGAACGCCCGTTGCAACGACACATGCAAGCCTTGTTCGATGATTGCGGCACGCAGCACCTCCACACCGCCTTTTTCGAAGGCTGCCGGTGGAATGTGCAGAGGCTCGAACGCACTCACCGGTATGTCACCGCCTTAACCGCTTCGACGACTTCGGCGACGGATGGCAGAGCGAGTTTTTCAAGATTGGCGGCGTAAGGCATCGGCACGTCCTTGCCGGTGATGCGCAGAACCGGCGCGTCGAGATAGTCGAACGCCTTTTCCATGAGCTGCGCAACGATCTCGGAGCCGACGCCGGACTGCGGCCAGCCTTCTTCCACCGTGACGCAGCGGCCGGTCTTCTTCACCGACGCGATGACGGTTTCGATGTCCATCGGGCGGATGGTGCGAAGATCGATGACCTCGGCCTCGATCCCCTGCCCCGCCAGTTCCTCGGCGGCCTTGAGCGCATAGGTCATGCCGATGGAGAACGAGACGAGCGTGACATCGTTGCCGGCGCGCGCGATGCGCGCCTTGCCGATGGGCAGAACGAAATCGTCGAGCTTCGGCACGTCGAAGCTCTGTCCGTACAGGATCTCGTTTTCAAGGAAGATGATCGGGTTCGGGTCGCGGATCGCGGCCTTCAGCAGGCCCTTGAAGTCGGCGGCCGTGTAAGGCGCGATGACTTTCAGGCCCGGAATCTGGCTGTACCAGGCGGTATAGTCCTGGCTGTGCTGGGCCGCGACGCGCGCGGCGGCGCCGTTCGGGCCGCGGAACACGATCGGACAGCCCATCTGGCCGCCGGACATATAGAGCGTCTTGGCCGCCGAATTGATGATCTGGTCCATCGCCTGCATGGCGAAGTTCCAGGTCATGAACTCCACGATGGGCTTGAGGCCCGAAAGCGCCGCGCCGACGCCGACGCCGGTGAAGCCGTGTTCGGTGATCGGCGTGTCGATCACGCGCTTTGCGCCGAACTCGTCGAGCAGGCCCTGCGAAATCTTGTAGGCGCCCTGATACTCGGCGACTTCCTCGCCCATCAGGAAAATGTCGGGATCGCGGCGCATCTCCTCGGCCATCGCGTCGCGCAAGGCTTCGCGCACCGTCTGGTGCACCATCTCGGTGCCTTCCGGCACTTCGGGATCCGGCTGGATGCTTGGCTTCGGCGGAGAGGCAACGGCGGACGGCGCCTTGTCGGGAGCCGGTCCCTTTTCGAGGGCGGCCGGCGGCGCGCTTTCCTCGGCCTTTTGTTCGGCCGCCGGTTTTTCCGTCATCGCCGCGCCGTTCTTGGCCGGCCTGGCGGTGGAGGCGTCTTCGCCCTCCTCCATGATCAGCGCGATCGGTGTATTGACGGCAACGTCTTCGGTGCCGTCCTTGATCAGGATCTTGCCGAGCACGCCTTCATCGACCGCCTCGACTTCCATCGTGGCCTTGTCGGTTTCGATTTCAGCCAGCACATCGCCGGACTTCACCTTGTCGCCTTCGGCTTTCAGCCATTTGGCGAGCTTCCCCGACTCCATGGTCGGCGAAAGCGCAGGCATGAGGACTTCAATCGGCATGCGGGCTGCTTTTCTGTTCGGGTAGGTCGGATCAGACGAGAATGTCGGTCCAGAGCTCCGACGGATCGGGCTCGGAATCGTGGCTCGCGAAATCGGCCGCGGCGTTGACCACGGCCTTGATGTCCTTGTCGATCTTGTTCAGATCGTCCTCGCTTGCCCACTTCTTTTCAAGCACGCGCTTGCGGACCTGCTCGATCGGATCGTGCTCATCCCGCATTTTCTGGACCTCTTCCTTGGACCGGTACTTCGCCGGGTCCGACATGGAATGGCCGCGATAGCGGTAGGTCTGCATTTCGAGGATGTAGGGGCCTTCGCCCGAGCGCGCATGCTCGACGGCGCGCTGGCCGGCCGCGCGCACGGCGCGGACGTCCATGCCGTCGACCTGCTCGCCGGGAATGTCGAACGAGCGGCCGCGCTGCGAGAAATCGGTCGTCGACGAGGCGCGCGTATAGGACGTGCCCATGCCGTAGCGGTTGTTCTCGACGACGTAGATCACCGGCAGCTTCCAGAGCTTCGCCATGTTGAAGCTCTCATAGACCTGGCCCTGATTGGCCGCGCCGTCGCCGAAATAGGTGACCGCGACCTTGCCGTTCTCGCGGTATTTGTTGGCGAAGGCCAGACCGGTTCCGATCGAGACCTGCGCGCCGACGATGCCGTGACCGCCGAAGAAGTTCTTCTCGCGGCTGAACATGTGCATGGAGCCGCCCTTGCCGCGCGAATAACCGCCGCTGCGGCCCGTCAGCTCGGCCATGACGCCGTTGGGGTCCATGCCGGTCGCCAGCATGTGGCCGTGATCGCGATAGCTGGTGACGACCTGATCGCCCTCCGTCTGGGCCATCTTCATCCCGACGACGACGGCTTCCTGGCCGATATAGAGATGGCAGAAACCACCGATCAGGCCCATGCCGTAGAGCTGGCCGGCCTTTTCCTCGAACCGGCGAATGGCAAGCATGTCGCGGAACGCCGCGATATCCTCGTCCTTCGAGAATTCCGAAAAGGAGTTCGAAATCCCGGTTTCGGGCGCAGGTTTAGCGGATTTGGCCTTGGCGGCGCTTGCTGCCATGCGGAGAGGCTCCCTGTTGCGTGGGCTTTCAGGCCGTTTCGACCGCTTCTATTTTGAGCAACGTTAGCCCAACGATGTAGCAAAAGCGAGCGAATGGCCGGTTAACCCGAAACCGCGTCAGCCCAAGAAAATCAATGCTTTAGAAGAAATGGAGATCGCGACTGCTATGCGTCAAAAGCATGGCAGTCCGGCGTCGCGCTGCTTCTGGCGGGACGCGAAACTGCCCACCGCCCCCTGGCGCGACGCCGGAAATTCACCGGCGCGGCAACCGCTCCAGACGGGTCGGTGCTTCGAGCGACCCCATATCGCGCGCACGTTCATACCAATGCCGTGCCTGCTCGACATTTGCGCTCATGCCGACAGCGCCGCGCTCGGCCAAGGTCTGAGGATCGTAGGTCTCGCCGAGTGCGATCGCCGCTTCCGCATAGCCCGCTTCCGCCGCCCGGCGGTAAACCGGACGGGCTGACGAAAAGTCACCGCTTTCGATAAAGCGTCGGCCTCGCGCCATCAGGGTCGCGAGCTCACCGGCCGTGAGTTGCGGAACGGGCGGCGCCACCGGAGCGGGAGCTTCCGGGGTGAGCGCCGCCACTTTTGGTCCCGCAGCGATCGGCGCCGCCGTTTCGGGCGCGGGCGCGGGTGCTGGCGCAGGCGCCGCGGCGCTTCGATCTGTTGAAACCGCGGCGGCGACCGTCACGGAGGCCGGCTCCGGAACCTTTTCAGGTGCGCGAGGGGTTTCGACGACCGGTGCAGCCGGAGGCTCGTTCGACGGGGACGGCGTGAAGGCCGCCTGAACGGCGGCAACAGCCGTGTTCACGCCTTTGAACCGCTGCTCATTGTGGTTGGCGCTGACGTCCTTGGCTCCCGGCTGCGTCGCGACATAGCCGACGAACAGCGCAATCGCGGCTCCGGCAACACCGAGCACGGCGCCGAAACGCACCAGCATCTTTGCCGTGGGATTGGCGCGCTTGGCCCTCGGCCGCTCCAACTGCGGCGAAAACATCTGCGCCATCTCGCGATAGCTGGGATTTTCCTCATCGGAAAACGCGTCGTAGGCAACGGGCGGCTGCACCGGGCGCTGGCCCGGTTGACGCGCCCAGTTCGGCGCATAAGGAAGAACTTCTTCCGGCGGCGAATTTCTAAAGGGATTACTCATTTCCCCCCCAAGGGCCCCCAAAGCCCAGCACCAGGTGTGGTGCCCACTGTATTGACGTTACCCGATCCGTCAGTTGGATCGCGATTGAACTTTCTTACTCTGCTGCGCGTGCCAGGCCATGAAATCGCGGAACAGCGCATCCCTCTCCGCCTGGGTCTTGGGCGCGACCGCGCCGCCCGAATTATCCAGGAATTTCTGGAAATCCGCGCCGAGCGCCTGCTTCCTGTCGCTCTGCAAGGACGTCTGCTTCAGCATGCGTTCGGCAACGTCGAACCGCTGCCAGCCCGGAACGGTGGCGGCGAGGTTGACGTCCTTCCAGCTCGGATGGAATGCGGGGTCGTGGAACTTGTCCCAGTTCTGGAACATCCGCTGCGACGAAACGCTCCACGCGCTTGTAGCGATAGGTGTTCTTCGGCCAGTTGTAGACCGCGAGCACTGTCGGTACGCCGATCGTATCGACCGTCTGTCCCGCCGGGATCATGTTCGGATAATGTTCCGAGGTGAGTTCGCTCAACGTGTAATAGTCCGCGAGCTTTTCAGTGAACGGAACCGGGATCAGGTGAAGCCCGGATTCCGCAGGAATGTCCCTCACAAAACCGAGCGGCTTGCCGGCGCAGCGGATCAGCGCATCGAGCTTGCCCGATTTCAGATCGGCCATGCCCGTACGGTGGTCCTGGTAGACCTGCTCGACCTGAATGCCGAGGCGTTCCAGAACGATGTTTGCCGTAAGGCTCGCCGCCGTACCCTGAGGCCCGAAGCTCACGCGTTTGCCGCGGAGCTCTTCCAGCGTCTTGTACTTGGTAGGCGCGATGAAATGGAGTTCCGCCATCGGGAAGCGCGCGACGTATTCCACGCGGTTGGCAAGATTGCCGATACCCTTTTCCTTGGCGAAGTATTCGAAAACGTCGGACTGCGTGAACGCGGCATCGACGCCACGTAAATACAGCAGGTCTTCGAGATTGGATGTCGCGCCGAAGCCGATGATCGGCAGGATGCGGAGCTCGTCGCCGTCGTTGAGCACTTTGCCCATCTCGTCGGCGAACCGCATATTGGTCGTGTCGAGCATGCCGCCGGATATACCGAGCGTCCACGCGTTCTTCTTTTCCTTGAGACTGGCTTCCGCGGGAGTTTCCGACGGGTCCTGTTTAACCTGTGCGAACACGGGTTGCGTCAAGATAGCGCTCAGAAGCGCGATCGTGCCGATAAAGAAATGCCGCATTTTCCCCCCTAGGAAATACGCACTCAGCTGTGCAGTGCCGCCAATTACGGTTGACAGCGGCTTTTAGGTGCCATGGGAAACTGGATTGAAGCAAGACGAAAGTAAGGCGAAAATCTGACGAGCTTCACGGAACAGGTCCGTTTAACCATGTAAGGTCCGCTACTTAAAGCCGATTGCCTCTAGGAGCATCGCTCGAGGTTGCATCGCTCAATCGATCACTTTTTGTCTCAATTCCCGTGGAAATCATTCCCGCGGGACGACAATGCGGTCGTTTGGATGGAGCCAGCCAAGATTACGCCTCGCCTCTTCATCCAGAAGGTCGCGATCGACTGAAGACGGCTCGAACCGGGCCACCCGGGCCTGCAACTTCTTCCGGTCGGCTTCCAGCTCGGACAGTTGGGCCGTCAGCACCGCGATCTCGGCGTCGAAGTTGCGGTGGGCTCGGAGTCCGCGTTCCCCATGAATGCCGTGATAGCCGAAATAGCCGATCAGCGCGGCAATCAGCGTCCAGAGGCTGAGCTGGATCAAGACGCCGCGGATTCGGGTGTTTCTGATCATGCCCGGACGCTCGCCCCGAACTGGTTTACCCCCGGTTAAAAAACCGGGCTTCAAACACCCGCAGCGCCGTGCGTGCCTTTCGCAGCGCACGGTCGAAGCGGTCCGGTCCCGCGGCCGGTTCGCCCTCGCCGTTCGATTCCCCATAGGCGAGTTCGAGTTCGGCTTCGATCACCCGGGCGTCCTGCACCACGCGCACGACAAGCATTGCCGGGCCGAGCGAGAGCTTGTCGCCGGGCGCCGGGTCGTCATCCATCTCGGTGTCGAAATGTTCGGCGACCGTACGGTCGCGGAGTTCGGCATCGACATCGAGACCGTAAAGATCGCTCAGCACGCCGAGCTGGACGCCGGCGCGCAGGGGAAAGTTGGCGTGCTCGCCGGTGTCGGATTCGACGGCGAAAAGGCGATCGAGTTCACGCACGCGTTCCGGCGGTGCGAGGAAATAGCCGTAATCGCCGGGCTTCAGTCCTTTCGCGATTGCGGGTTCGAGAATCCTGTCGTCACGCACGACGAAGACCGGCCGGGCCCAGCGCGGCGAGGCGCCCGGTTGGAGCACCGCGCTGCCCTCCTCGATGTAGTAGCCGACCATTTCGTGTTCCTGCTGGCCGGGCAGATCGATTTCGACGCGGCTGATGTCCGGACGCGTCCGCGGCAGCGCGAGGCCCAGGCGGCGCGCAAGCGGGGTCAGCGTCCACCCCTGCACGATCAGCGAAACGACGACGACGATGAAGGCGATGTTGAAAAAGAGATCGCCGTGCGGCAAGCCGGCCAAAGTCGGGATCGCGGCAAGGAAAATCGAGACCGCGCCGCGAAGGCCCACCCAGGACACGAAGAGACGCTCGTTGAACGAGAAGTGAAACGGCGCCAGCGAGAGAAACACTGCGACCGGCCGCGCGAGCAGCATCAGAAACAGCGAGACGAGAAGTCCTGGTACGATGACCTGAACGAGAGCCGACGGCGTCACCAGAAGACCGAGCACCACGAACATCAGGATTTGCACGAGCCAGGTCGCAGCGTCGTGGAACGCCGTGATCGACGCAAAGGCTCGGACGCGGCGGTTGCCGACGACGAGACCGGCGAGATAGACGGCGAGAAATCCTGAACCGTCCATCACCTGCGCCAGCGCGAAGATCGTGACCGCGCACGAAACCGCAAACAGCGGATGCAGACCGGCCGGCAGTTCGACACGGTTCAGCAGCGAAACCACGGCATAGCCGCCTCCCACGCCGATCAGCGCGCCCAGTACACCGTGCTTGAGCAGGGTAACGATCAGATAGAGACCGGGATTGCTCCCGGCCTCGGCGAGATACTGCACAAGCACGATCGTCAGAAGCACGGCTGTCGGATCGTTGGTGCCGGACTCGACCTCGAGCGTCGCGCCGACGCGCCGGTGGAGATGAAGACCGCCTGCACGAAGCAGGAAGAACACGGCCGCCGCGTCGGTCGCCGCGATCATGGAACCGATCAGGAGACCTTCGGGAAACGAAATGCCGAGCAGCGGCGCCGCGAAAAGGGCGACCAAAAGTGCGGTGATCAGAACGCCGGCGCTGGAGAGAACCACGCTCGGTGCCAGCACGCCCTCAAAAGCCGAGATGCGCGTGCGCAGACCGCCGTCGAACAGGATGATCGCCAGTGCGAACGAACCGATGAGATAGGTCAGCGCATAGTCGTTGAACGCTATACCGCCCGGCCCGTCCTCGCCAAGCAGCATGCCGATGCCGAGGAAGACGAGGAGCAAGGGCGCGCCGAAACGGCGTGCGACAAGGCTCGACAGGATGCCGACAACGACAAGCGCCGCCCCTGCGAGCAGAATCCAATTGATGATCGTGATGCTCTGCATCGCGCTCCGGGCCGCACGAGAAATCGTGGAACGACTCGATGTTCCGTCACCAACGGCATGCAGTGCAACAAAAAAGGCGTGCTCGACTCCCCCTTTCCCGAGCCAGGTCGGGTTTACCCGACTTGGCAATCCAAAAGCTGAACTCGGGAACACCCGAGTTCAGGAGGGTGATGACGACTCACGGCCGGGAGGCCGTGAGGAAGTTACAAACCGGGCGGTAACGAGCATCGTGCTTGCTCTCACCCCGGTCGCGTGCCCGCCCCTCTCCCGCTTCGCAGGAGAGGGGGAAAAGGATCAGGCGAGCGATTTGACCGCGCCGCGGCCGGCATAGACAGCCATAGTGCCGAGTTCTTCCTCGATGCGCATGAGCTGATTGTACTTCGCCGTACGATCCGAGCGGGCGAGCGAGCCGGTCTTGATCTGTCCGCAGTTCGTCGCGACCGCGAGATCGGCGATGGTCGAATCTTCGGTCTCGCCGGAGCGGTGAGACATGACGCAGGTATAGCCCCCGCGATGCGCCATATCGACGGCCGCCAGGGTCTCTGTCAGCGAACCGATCTGGTTGACCTTCACGAGCAAGGAATTTGCGATGCCCTGCTGAATGCCTCGCGACAGGCGGCTGACATTGGTCACGAACAGGTCGTCGCCGACCAGCTGGCATTTCTTGCCGGCGAGATCGGTCACGGCTTTCCAGCCCTCCCAATCGTCTTCCGACATGGCGTCCTCGATGCTGCAGATCGGATAGTCCGCCACGAGCTTGGCGAGATATTCCGCCTGTTCCTTCGGGGTGCGCGTGACGCCCTCGCCCTCGTAGACATATTTGCCGTCCTTGAAGAACTCGGTCGCGGCGCAATCGAGCGCGATGAACACGTCGCCGCCCGGCTTGAAGCCAGCCTTCTCGATGGACGCCATGACGAAGTCGAGAGCCGCCGGCGCCGAGGGCAGGTTCGGGGCGAAGCCGCCTTCGTCGCCGACATTGGTGTTGTGGCCGGCCGCCTTCAGCGCGCTGCGCAGCGTGTGGAAGATTTCCGAGCCCATGCGAACGGCCTCCTTCAGGCTTGATGCACCGACCGGCATCACCATGAATTCCTGGAAGTCGATCGGGTTGTCGGCGTGCGCGCCGCCGTTGACGATGTTCATCATCGGCACCGGCAGGACACGGGCCGCCGCGCCGCCGACATAGCGGTAAAGCGGCAGGCCGGAGGCTTCCGCCGCCGCCTTCGCGACAGCGAGCGACACGCCGAGAATGGCGTTGGCGCCGAGCTTGGCCTTGTTCGGGGTGCCGTCGAGATCGATCATGGTCTGGTCGATCTTGGCCTGGTCTTCGGCGTCGAAGCCGCCGATCGCGTCGAATATCTCGCCGTTGACTGCATCGACCGCCTTGAGCACGCCTTTGCCGCCGTAACGCTTCTTGTCGCCGTCGCGCAGTTCGACGGCCTCATGCGCCCCGGTCGAGGCGCCCGAGGGTACGGCGGCACGGCCCATCGAGCCGTCTTCGAGCACGACATCGACCTCAACCGTCGGATTGCCGCGGCTGTCGAGGATTTCGCGGCCGATAATGTCGACGATGGCGGTCATAAGGAGGCTCCGGGAGATGTTCAGGAAGATGGCGCGTTTCTTACGCGATGAGGATGCAGACGCAAGGTCCTTGCCAACCATGACCGGAGCATGACTCGTCCGGGGGCGGGCTCGGCATCGGCCAGTTGAACCTGAATTCCATAAGGACGATCCAAATTGGGGTCTCCACCGAGGAGACGGCCGTCGCCTAGCTCGTGATAGCCGTAAAGAAGTCGACCAGTTCCTGGCCGAAGACGAAGATCAGCACGACGGCCACGACAAGCACGACGTGCCATTTGTATCGAAAGCCCATGCCGCGGCTTCCCTTTGTCTACGGGCGAATTGCCTTCGCCAGACGATCGAATGCCATCAGGTCAATCAGCAGAGCTTCCATCTCGCGCAACGGGATCATGTTGGGCCCGTCGCTCGGCGCCTTGTCCGGATCGGGATGCGTTTCGATGAACACACCAGCGACGCCGACCGCTACCGCCGCCCGCGCCAGGACCGGCACGAATTCGCGCTGGCCGCCCGACGACGTCCCCTGCCCGCCGGGCTGCTGGACGGAATGGGTGGCATCGAAGATCACCGGTGCGCCGGTCTCTTTCAGGCTCGGCAGCGCCCGCATGTCGGAGACAAGCGTGTTATAGCCGAAGCTCGCGCCGCGCTCGGTCACGAGCACGTTCGGATTTCCGGCGCCGGTGATCTTGGCGACGACGTTTTTCATGTCCCAGGGCGCGAGGAACTGGCCCTTCTTCACATTGACGGCCTTGCCGGTTTTGGCGGCGGCGACCAGAAGATCGGTCTGGCGGCAGAGAAACGCCGGGATCTGCAGCACATCCACCGCTTCCGCCGTCGGCGCGCACTGGTCGGCCTCATGCACATCCGTCAGTACAGGCAGGCCGAGCTTCTCGCGGATTTCGGCGAAGATCGGCAGCGCGGCTTCGAGCCCGATGCCGCGTTCCGCATTCGCCGAGGTGCGGTTGGCTTTGTCGAAGCTCGTCTTGAAGACGAGGCCGATGCCGACTCGCGCGGTGATTTCCTTCAGCGCAGTGGCGACTTCGAAGGCGTGATTGCGAGATTCAAGCTGGCACGGTCCGGCGATCAGGGCGAGCGGGAGCGCATTGCCGAACATGACCGGGCCCGTCGCGACGGTCGATTGGGGTGCAGGTTCGATCTTTCCGTGCGCGGTCATGGCCGGCACCTTACACCAACCGGCTCTGATGCAACGCCGCCTCGATAAAGCTCGCAAACAGCGGATGCGGCTCGAACGGGCGTGACTTCAATTCCGGGTGGAACTGGACACCGATGAACCAGGGATGGCCCTCAAGCTCGACGATCTCGGGCAGCACACCGTCCGGCGACATGCCGCAGAAGCGCATGCCGCGCTGCTCCAGCCGGTCGAGGTAGCTTGTGTTGACCTCGTAGCGGTGGCGGTGGCGTTCCCAGATATCGATCTTGCCGTAGATCTCCGAGACCTTGGAGCCGGGCTTCAGAATCGCTTCGTAAGCGCCGAGGCGCATCGTGCCGCCGAGATCGCCGTCGGCGCGCCGCTGCTCCAGCACATTGCCGCGCACCCATTCGGTGAGAAGGCCGACCACTGGCTCGGGCGTTTGGCCGAACTCCGTCGAGTTCGCTTTCTCGACCCCGACCAGATTCCGCGCCGCCTCGATAACGGCCATCTGCATCCCGAGGCAGATGCCGAAATACGGAATCTGCCGCTCGCGGGCGAACTGCGCCGCGCGGATCTTGCCTTCCACGCCGCGCACGCCGAAGCCGCCGGGCACCAGAATGCCGTCGGCAGCCTCAAGCAGGCGCACCGGGTCTTCCTTCTCGAAGATCTCGCTCTCGATCCAGTCGAGATTGACCTTCACGCGGTTGGCGATGCCGCCATGCACCAGCGCCTCGATCAGGGATTTGTAAGCATCCTTCAGACCGGTGTACTTGCCGACGATGGCGATGGTGACCTCGCCCTCGATGTTGCGCATCCGGTCGCCGATTTCGTTCCAGCGCGTCAGATCGGGCTTGATCGTCGAATCGAGGCCGAAGGCGCGCAGCAGTTCCGAATCCAGTCCCTGCTCGTGATAGGCGATCGGAACCTGATAGATCGACTCGACATCGCGCGCCTCGATCACCGCTTCCGCGCGCACATTGCAGAACAGGCCGAGCTTGCGCCGTTCGTCGGGCGGAATCGCCCGGTCGGTGCGGCAGAGCAGGATATCGGGCTGGATGCCGATGGACCGCAACTCCTTCACGGAATGCTGCGTCGGCTTGGTCTTCAACTCGCCCGCGCTCGGAATGAACGGCAGCAGAGTGAGGTGAATGTAGACAGAGCTTCCGCGCGGCAGATCGTTGCCGAGTTGGCGGATCGCCTCGAAGAACGGCAGCCCTTCGATGTCGCCGACCGTGCCGCCGATCTCGACCAGCACGAAATCGAAGCCCTCATTGCCGTCGAGGACGAAGTTCTTGATGGCGTCGGTGACGTGCGGGATGACCTGGACGGTGCCGCCGAGATAATCGCCGCGGCGCTCCTTGGCGATGATCTCCTGATAGATGCGGCCGGTCGTAATGTTGTCCTGCTTGCCGGCGGAGATGCCGGTGAAGCGCTCGTAATGGCCGAGGTCGAGATCAGTCTCCGCGCCGTCGTCGGTCACGAAGACTTCGCCGTGCTGATAGGGGCTCATCGTCCCCGGATCGACGTTGAGATAGGGGTCGAGTTTCCTCAGGCGGACTTTGTAGCCGCGAGCCTGGAGCAGCGCGCCCAAAGCAGCGGATGCGAGACCCTTGCCGAGTGAGGAGACCACGCCGCCGGTGATGAAAACATACCGCGTCATGGGCTTACACCCTATCCTCTCGCTTCAGAATGACGACATGAAAGACGCACGGCCGGACCATGCGTCCACAGATTACTGCGCCGGTGCGACCGGAGCCTGGGGTGCGCCCGAGATGGGCGCCGACGGAACCGGAGCGGGTGCTGGTGCTGGCGCGCCGCCCTGGGGTTGCTTCAGCGAATCCAGAAGGCCGCCTTCGGTCGGCAGTGCCGGAACCGACGAGCCGGGAGGCGCCGCGCGCTGGATAATCGACGGTGCGACGCGGTTCGTCCCGGCCAGAATCGCCAGCATGATCGAGGTGGCGAAGAAACCCGCGGCGAGCCAGGCTGTGGTCTGGGTCAGGGCATTGGCCTTGCCACGGCCCGTCATGAAGCCACCGCCACCCCCGCCCATACCGAGGGCACCGCCCTCCGAACGCTGGAGAAGGACGGTGACGACGAGCGAAAGCACGATCATCAGATGAACGACGATGAGAACGGTATGCATGGCGGCCGATATAGGTGAGGTCGCGGCTGATTACACCAGCCTGCCCGGCAATGCCACCCCCGCACCCGTGATGCATCCCGCCCGATACCGGAAATCAGCTGTAAACCTTGGCAATGCCAAGAAAATCATCCGCCTTCAGGCTCGCACCGCCGACCAGCGCGCCGTCGACATCGGTGATGCCCAGCAGCTCGGCGGCATTCGACGGCTTGACCGAGCCGCCATAGAGCACGCGCATTCCCTTGCCCTCGGCGCCGAACCGTTTCACCAGCGCGCCGCGGATGAAGCTGTGCACCTCCGCCACATCGGCGACGGTCGGCGTCAGGCCGGTTCCGATGGCCCAGACCGGCTCATAGGCGATGACGAGATTGGCCGCCGTCGCGCCGTCCTGGGGTACGGAGATTTCGAATTGGCGTCCCACGATGTCCAGAGTCCGGCCCTCGACGCGGTCGTCCTGGGTCTCGCCAAGGCACAGAATGGCCGTAAGGCCGGCGCGCCGGGCGGCAAGGGCTTTCTTCCGGACGACCGAATCGGTTTCGCCATGATCGGCCCGCCGTTCCGAATGCCCGACGATCACATAGGTCGCGCCGAGATCGGCCAGCATTTCGGCGGAGATGTCTCCCGTATGCGGACCGGCGGGGTCCGCGGCGCAATCCTGCCCGCCCACGGCGACCACAGCTTTCGCTGTCTCGACGGCAAGGCCGACAAGTGTCGCCGGCGGGCACACCAGCACCTCGGCGTTACCCGCCGCCCCGACCGCCACCCGGTCGCGGATCGCTGCCAGTTCGGCCAGTGAGGCCCTGACCCCGTTCATCTTCCAGTTTCCGGCAACGAGCGGACGCGGCGGCATGTGAAATCCCCCTCAACATGGCCGTTAACTGACGTACTCGCAGGGTTGTGTGCAAGCGTTGCGGCACAATTGCCCCCGCCTCTATGATCCTCGCCCCGTCTCAGGCTATATGCCCGCAAATTTCATACCCGTTTCCAGGCAGGTCCATGCTCACCACGCTGCGTAACAAAACTGCCGGCATCATCATGAAGGTCATCCTTGGCCTCATCGTGATCAGCTTCGCGATCTGGGGCGTCGCCGACGTTTTCCGCATGGGCGCCACCACGACCCTCGCGAAAGTCGGCGACACCGATATCCAGGTCGAGACCTTCCGCGACCGATTCAACCGCGAAATGCAGCGCGCAGGAAGCCAGTTCGGCCGCGCGCTGACGCCCGCCGACGCCCGCGCCATCGGACTGGACCGCCGCGTGCTCGGCGACATCATGGCCGAGGCCACTTTGGAAGAACAGGCCAAGCGCCTGAAGCTCGGCGTGCCGCAAACGGCCGTCGCCGATGCCATCATGAAGGACGAGACGTTCCGCGGCCCGAACGGCGCGTTCGATCCCAACCGCTTCGACCAGATCCTGCGTTCCAACGGCCTTAACGAACCGATGTATGTCGCGCTGGAGCGCCGCCTCATGCTGCGCCGTCAGGTGCTCGACGGGCTTATCACCGGCGTCGGCGCACCGGATGTCCTGACCGAAGCCGTGTTCCGTCATCAGAACGAACGCCGCTCCGCGAGCTATGTCCTTCTGCCGGGGTCGGACGGCTCGGACATCGCCGCCCCCGACGAAACGACGCTCAAAGCGTTTTTCGAGGAGCGCAAGGGCACCCTCCAGGCGCCCGAGCAGCGTTCCGTGAATTTGATCGCGGCAACCCCTGCCGCGCTCGCCGCCAAGGAAACGATCAGCGACGAGGATGTGCGGACACGCTTCGAGCAAGACAAGGCGCGGCTCGGAACACCCGAACGCCGCACCGTCGAGCGCATCACGTTCCCGTCCCTGTCCCAGGCGCAGGAAGCTTCAGGAAAGATCAAGGCCGGCACGACGTTCGAGGAAATCGCAACCGCCCGCAATGTTGCGGCGCCCGATTTGTCGCTCGGCTCCGTGAGCCGCGCCGAAATTGTGGACAAGGTCATCGGCGACGCCGCGTTCGCGCTGCCGCAGGGCCAGGTCAGCGAGCCGGTCGAAGGCCAGTTTTCGACAGTCCTCCTCCGCGTGACGGCCGTCCAGCCGGAAGTCGTTCCGAACTTCGACGACGTGAAGGAAAGCCTGCGCACCGAAATGGCGGTCGAGCGTGCACAGGACAAGCTTTTGACGCTGCACGACCAGATCGAGGACGACCGCGCCAGCGGGATGACGCTCGCCGAAATCGCGACAAAGCAGAACCTCGACCTGCGGACGATCGAAAACGTCGACCGCCAGGGCCGCAGCGGCAATACGCTTGCCGATATTCCCGGCGGCGCCGTCGTGTTGAATGAGGTGTTCCAATCGGACGTCGGTGTCGAGAACAATGCGGTCCAGATCGAGGGCGGAGGTTATGTCTGGTACGACGTCACCAAGGTCGATCCAGCACGCCAGCGTACCTACGAAGAGGCCAAGGACGATGTTCTGGCACGGTGGAAAGCCGAAGAGGCCCGCAAGCGCCTCGACGCCAAGGCCGACGAGACCCTGAAGGCGCTGAACGACGGCTCGCTGAAACTGCCCGACCTTGCAAAACGCGAAGGCGTGGAAGTGCTCGCGGCGGAAAAACTCGACCGCCGCGGCGGCGATCTCGGCCAGAGTGTTGCGGCGCAGATTTTCGCGACGCCGCGCGGCGGCTTCGGCTCCGCCCCGACCGCCGATGACGGACGTGCGCTCTTCCAGGTGACGGCGATCGAAACGCCGCCGCTCAATATGGCGGACGCCGGCGCGAAGGAGCTCAAAGACCGCATCGCCGATACCGTCGCAAACGATCTCGCCGCACAATATGTGGCGCAGCTTCAGAACGATCTCGGCACGTCGATCAACAGCCAGGCGCTGGCAACCGCCATCGGCGTTCAGACCGAACAGTAAGGACGCCATGCGCTTCGAACCGACACCGGAGGCCTTCGCCGCGGCCTATGCCGCCGGGCGGCCGCAGGTCGTCTGGACGACGCTCGTCGCCGATCTGGAAACGCCGGTCTCCGCTTATCTGAAATTGGCGGAGGGCCGCACCAATACGTTCCTTCTCGAATCGGTCGAAGGCGGCGTTACGCGCGGACGCTATTCCATGATCGGGCTCAACCCCGATCTGATCTGGAAGTGCGAGGGCAAAGGTGCCTCGATCAATCGGTCGCCCGATACCGCGACGGATGCATTCGAGCCGACGAACCTGCCGCCGCTCGATTCGCTGCGCGCATTGCTGGTCGAATCCGCGATTCCGATGCCCGACACATTGCCGCCCATGGCCGCGGGCGTGTTCGGCTATCTCGCCTACGACATGGTCCGGCATATGGAAGAGCTGCCGGAGCCGAACCCGGACGTGCTTGGCGTGCCGGACGCGCTGATGATGCGCCCGACCGTGATGGTGATTTTCGACGCGGTGAAGGACGAGATCACTGTGGTTACGCCCGCGCGTCCCGCAGCGGGCCTCGGCTCGGACGCCGCGCTCGCCCGGGCGCAGGAGCGCATCCACGACGCCCTCGACGCGCTCGACAAGCCACTGCGCAAGATCGAGACCGACGGCGCGCTCGATCACCCGGCGCCCGATCTCGTATCGAACACCAGCAAGGCCGAATATCTTTCAATGGTCGCCCGCGCGAAGGAATACATCGCGGCCGGAGACATCTTCCAGGTCGTCCTGTCCCAGCGTTTCGAGGCGCCGTTCGAACTGCCGCCCTTCGCGCTCTATCGCGCGCTGCGTCGCGTAAACCCCGCCCCCTTCCTCGTCTATCTCGATTGCGGCGGCTTCCAGATCGTCTGCTCGAGCCCGGAAATTCTCGTCCGTTCGCGCGATGGCGTCGTGACGATCCGTCCCATCGCCGGAACGCGCCCGCGCGGTGCGACGCCGGCCGAGGACCGCGAGTTCGCCGACGATCTTCTGGCCGATCCGAAGGAGCGCGCCGAGCACTTGATGCTGCTTGATCTCGGACGCAACGATGTCGGCCGCGTCGCCGAGATCGGGACCGTCGAGGTCACCGACCAGTTCTTCCTCGAATATTATTCGCACGTCATGCACATCGTCTCGAACGTCGAGGGCAAGCTCGCCGCCGGGCACGACGCGCTCGATGCGCTCATTGCGGGCTTTCCGGCAGGCACCGTTTCCGGCGCGCCGAAGGTTCGCGCGATGGAAATCATCGACGAGCTGGAGAGGGAAAAGCGCGGCGTCTATGCGGGCTGCGTTGGTTATTTCGGCGCCAATGGCGCGATGGACACCTGCATCGCGCTCCGCACCTCGGTCGTGAAAAACGGCAAGATGTACGCTCAGGCCGGTGCCGGCATCGTCGCCGACTCGGTGCCGGAAAGCGAAAATGCCGAGTGCATCAACAAGGCCCGCGCCCAGTTCCGCGCCGCCGAGGAGGCCGTCCGCTTCGCCAGCCAGGCGAAACGCGGGCAGTAGAAAGGCCCTTCGAACCAGATCGCGACCGGCGCCTTATTTTACTAATGGTCGCGGATGGACACCTTTCTTACCTATCTTCCCTATGCCGGCTGGGTCGCGATGGTTCTCAGCCTGACCTCCACCTTCTCCCGCACCATGATCCCGCTGAGGTTCTCCGCGGCGGCGAGCAATATCGTCGCGATTGTGGGAGCCCTGGCCTCGGGCTTCTGGCCCAATGCCATCCAGAACACCGTCCAGTTGCCGATGAACCTCTACCGTCTCGCGCAGATGAAGAAGCTGATCGCGGACGTGAAGGCCGCTCCCGCCAGCGGCATGCACGCGGAATGGCTTCAGCCTTTCGCCGACGCCCGGGACCTTCCGGAAGGCACGGTGCTGTTCAGGAAGGGGGATCAGGGCGACCGGCTCTATTTCCTCGCCTCCGGCACGATCCGCTTTCAGGAGATCGGTGTCGAGATCGGCGAAGGGACGCTGTTCGGCGAGATCGCCTTCTTCACCAAGGACGGCATCCGCACCCAGACCGCCGAGTGCGTGACGCCGTGCCGCCTCCTGTCCGTCGAAGGCGATCAGATCAAGCAGCTCTACTTCCAGAACCCGGAGTTCGGCTGGTATCTCATCCAGCTCATCGCCCAGAGACTGACGGAGAACGCCACGCGGCAGGCCGGAGGCCGTGCCTGACGGTCTCGCCAAATGGCCGCCTGCTCTGCTAAAAGCCGCCCATGACCCGCGTCACACTCATCGACAATTACGACAGCTTCACCTTCAACGTGCTGCACGCGATCGGGCGGCTCGGCGCACAGGTGACGGTCGTGCGCAACGACAAGACGACGGTCGACGAGGTTCTGGCCTCGAAGCCCGACGCCATCGTCATCTCGCCCGGTCCCTGCACGCCCAAGGAAGCCGGCATTTCCTGCGACCTGATAGAGCGCGCGGGATCGGACGTGCCGATCCTCGGCATCTGCCTCGGCCTTCAGGCCATGGGCGACGTCTATGGCGGCGATGTCATCCGCGCCCCCTTCCCCGTCCACGGCAAGGTCAACACGATCAAGCACACGGGCCGGAGCGTGTTCCGCGGCATCAACGAACCCATCCATGCGACGCGTTATCATTCCCTGGTCGTCGACCGCGCGACGCTGCCGAAGGATCTCGAAGTGACGGCGGAAAGCGAAGACGGCCTCATCATGGGCCTCGCTCACACGTCCTATCCCGTCCACGGCGTGCAGTTTCATCCGGAAAGCATCGCGTCCGAACACGGCTCCACCATTTTTGCGAACTTCCTGAAGCTCGCCGAAGAGTGGAACAACAAGAAGCGCGCGGCCTGACGTGGAACGTTTCCGTCCTTTCATCGCCCGCGTTTCGACGGGTCTGCCGCTTTCCCGCGAGGAAGCGACCGAAGCATTCGACATCATCATGTCGGGCGAAGCGACGCCCGCCCAGATCGGCGCTTTTCTGATGGCGCTGCGCGTGCGCGGCGAAACGGTGGACGAGATCGCCGGCGCGGTCTCGGTGATGCGTGCCAAGATGACGAAGGTCGAGGCGCCCGAGGGTGCGATCGACGTCGTCGGCACCGGCGGCGACAGCGCCGGCTCCTACAACATTTCGACCTGCGCGGCCTTCATTGTGGCCGGCGCGGGTGTTCCGGTCGCAAAGCACGGCAACCGCGCTCTGTCATCGAAATCCGGCGCGGCGGATGTATTGACGGCGCTCGGCGTCAAGATCGACATGCCGCCGGAAAAGATCGCGGACTGCATCCGCGAGGCCGGCATCGGCTTCATGTTCGCGCCGAACCACCATTCGGCGATGAAGTATGTCGGTCCGGTCCGTGTCGAACTCGGCATCCGCACCATCTTCAATATTCTCGGCCCGCTTTCGAACCCGGCCGGCGTCACGCGCATGATGGTCGGCGTGTTCGCCCCGACCTGGGTCGAGCCGATCGCCCATGCGTTGGCCGCGCTCGGCACCGAGCATGCCTGGGTCGTGCACGGCTCGGACGGCCTCGACGAGATCACGGGCACCGGCAAGACCTTCGCGGCCGAGGTCAAGAACGGCAAAGTCCGCATGTTCGACATCCACCCCGAAGAGCTGGGTCTGATGTGCTGCGAGGCGGCGGACCTGAAGGGCGGCGACGGCGCCTACAATGCCGCGGCGCTGCTGAGCGTTCTCGACGGCGTAGAGAGCGCCTATCGCGACGTCTCGGTGCTGAACGCCGCCGCGGGCCTGGTCGTGGCCGGCAAGGCGGAGAACCTCGCGGACGCCGTCATTCTGGCCGGAGCAAGCATCGACACCGGCGCGGCGAAGGCGTGTTTGGAGAAGCTTGTTAAAGTGTCAAACAGTTGATGCGCCTCCCTCTCCCATAGGGAGAGGGCCGACTCGCCACCGAACTCGGGTCTACCCGAGTTCGGCGCTCTTGATGCTCAACTCGGCTATAGCCGAGTTGAGTGGCGACCGGGGTGAGGAGTGCGAGCTATCCGGATAATCCGTACCCCCTCACCCGGTCGCGCTCCGCGCGACTCGACCTCTCCCCATGGGAGAGGATAAGAACCTCCCATGTCCGACATTCTGTCGAAAATCGAAGCCTACAAGCGCCGCGAGATTGCGGAGGCCAAAGCCGCCCGGCCCCTCATCGAGGTGGAGAAGGCAGCCCGCGCCGCTCCGCCCGCGCGTGGCTTCGCCGATGCTCTCGCCGGGAAGATCGCGGCGGGCCGGACCGCACTCATTGCCGAGGTTAAAAAGGCCAGCCCTTCCAAAGGCTTGATCCGCCCCGACTTCGACCCCGCTGCCCTCGCCGTCGCCTATGCCAGGGGTGGTGCTGCCTGCCTCTCCATCCTCACCGACAGGCCGAGCTTTCAGGGCGCGCCGGAATATCTCACCGTCGCCCGCGCGGCTTGCGACCTTCCGGCGCTGCGCAAGGACTTCATGTATGAGCCCTACCAGGTGGCGGAAGCGCGTGCCTGGGGCGCCGACTGCGTGCTCATCATCCTCGCGGGCGTCACCGATGCCGAGGCGCGCGATCTCGCCCGCGCGGCGAAGGACTGGAACCTCGACGTGCTCGCGGAAGTCCACAACGAGGCCGAACTCGACCGCGCGCTCGAACTGGACGCGCGGATGATCGGCATCAACAATCGCGATCTGCGCACCTTCGACGTGTCGCTCGACGTCACCGAACGCCTCGCGCCGCGCGTTCCGCACGACCGCATCATCGTCGGCGAGAGCGGCATCTTCACGCCTGCCGACGTCGCGCGGCTCGCCCATGCCGGCGCTCGCGCGATACTGGTCGGCGAAAGCCTGATGCGTCAGGACGATGTCGAGGCCGCGACCCGCGCGCTGCTGACACCCGTACGCTCGGCGGCGGAATGACAATGGCAAAGCTCTCTCACATTTCCGAGACCGGCGAAGCCCGCATGGTCGACGTTTCGGGCAAAGCCGAAACGGAGCGCGAGGCGCGCGCCGAGGGCCATGTCGTCATGGACATGGCAACGCTCGACCTCATCCTCAGCGGCGACGCCAAGAAGGGGGACGTCATCGGCACGGCGCGCATAGCCGGGATCATGGCCGCCAAGCGTACCTCCGATCTCATTCCGCTCTGCCATCCGCTGATGCTGACGAAAGTCACCGTCGACATCACGCCGAACCCGGCGCTTCCCGGTCTCCATGTCGTCTGTACGGCAAAGGTGACGGGGCAGACCGGCGTCGAGATGGAAGCCCTGACCGGCGTTTCCGTGACGTGCCTCACGATCTACGACATGGCCAAGGCCGTCGATCGCGGCATGCGCATCGAAAATATCCGCCTTCTTTCGAAATCCGGCGGCCGCAGCGGCGACTGGCGCGTGGACTGACTGACCATGAAACCGAAAGATCCTCTGCTTTCGGTCTCGGATGCGCTGGCCCGCGTGCTGCACGGAGCCGCTCTCCTGGGCAGCGATACAATTCCGGTGTCCGATGCGCTCGGCCGCACACTCGCCGAATCCGTTTCGGCCAAACGCACGCAGCCGCCCTTCGCATCGTCCGCAATGGATGGCTATGCCGTCCGCGCCGGGGACGCGACGACCGGCGCGCAATTGACCCTGATCGGCGAAGCGGCGGCAGGCCGTCTGTTTTCCGGCACGGTGGGCCCCGGCCAGACTGTCCGCATCTTCACCGGCGGTGGAGTTCCTGACGGTGCGGATTCGATCCTGATCCAGGAAAATGCGGAACGTGCGGGCGACGCGGTTCACGTCAAAGCCGATGTGAAGCCCGGCGAGCATATCCGGGCGGCGGGTATCGACTTCCATGACGGCGATGTGCTGCTGACGGCGGGTACGCAGATATCGCCCCGCGTCCTCGCGCTCGCTGTCGCGACGGGCCATACGAGACTGAAAGTGGCGCGCAAGCCCCGTGTTGCGATCCTCTCAACCGGCG
Source organism: uncultured Alphaproteobacteria bacterium (assembly GCA_963786225.1). GTDB lineage: Bacteria > Pseudomonadota > Alphaproteobacteria > Rhizobiales > Methylopilaceae > Flaviflagellibacter. Next base: position 79,552 of record CAWAYQ010000024.1, on the reverse strand, counting down.
ATGAACTCGCGGCGCCTGGCAGCGAACCCGAACCCGAACAGATCACGGCGTCCAACAATTACATGATCGCGGCGATGATATCGGTCGCCGGCGGGGAGCCGCTCAATCTCGGTGTGGCTCCCGACACTCTCGACGACATCCAGCGCGCGACCAGAACCGCGCGCGACCAGGGGGCTGACGTCGTGGTGACAACCGGCGGTGCTTCCGTCGGGGAACACGATCTCGTTCAGCAGGCGCTTCGCAACGAAGGCATGGAGCTCGATTTCTGGCGCATTGCCATGCGGCCTGGACGACCGATCATGTTTGGGCGCCTCGATACCACACGCATGCTCGGCCTGCCGGGCAATCCCGTCTCGGCCTATGTCGGCGCGCGACTTTTTCTCGTTCCGCTGCTGCGCGCTCTTCAGGGCAGCAGCGAGGTCGACAACAGGCTGGAACACGCCGTTCTCGCCTCGCCGCTCCCCGCAAACGATTGGCGCGCCGATTATCTGCGCGCCACGCTTACGTTCCGCGACGGCGAACCGCCGGTAGCGGCTCCGTTTCCGCGTCAGGATTCGTCGATGATGCGAATTTTGGCGGACACCGAATGCCTGATCGTTCGCCCCGCCGAAGACCCCGCGAAAGCGGCCGGCGATCCCTGCCGCATCATTCGACTCGGCGTGAACTCGTAGCGAACGCCGCCGCATAATCGCGGATCACGGCGTGTGGATCCCCTGCCCGCATCACCGTTCCCATGACCGCAAAACCGTGCGCGCCGGCTTCGATGCAGGCATGCCCCGAACGCGGCGTGACGCCGCCGAGCGCCAGGATCGGAATGCCGAATTTCGCGGCGTCACGGATGCTTTCAAGGCCGAGCGGCGGGCCATAGCCAGGCTTGCTCTCGCTTGGAAAGATCGGACTGAGCGTTACGTAGTCCGCGCCCGCCTCCGTAGCCAAGAGAACATCGAGAACGGAATGGGCGGACACGCCGATCCAGCCGCCCGGCAGCTTTTCGCGCGCATGCGCGATGTCGGCAGCCTTCTGCAGATGCACGCCTTCGGCACCGAGCTCGGCGGCAAGCGCCGCATCGGCGCTGACGGACAGCTTCGATCCGCATTCTTCGGTGATCTTGCGCAGCCGCACGCCCATCGAACGGCGATCGTGCGGTTGAAGATCGCGTTCGCGAAACAATATCCAGCCGCAGCCGGCTTTTCCGCATACATCGCGCACGACGTCCTCGACCGCGGTCCGGACCTGGGTCCGATCGGTAATGACGAGAACGCGCGGCAGCGGAATCACGAGCCGACGAGACCGAGTTGCGGGCTCGATGGCTCCGCTCGGCCCCGGCGCGGAATGCGTCCCGCGACAAATGCGAGACGGCCGGCATCGACCGCATGGCCCATGGCCGCCGCCATACGCACCGGATCGGCCGCCTTGGAAACCGCCGTGTTGAGCAGAACGGCGGATGCGCCAAGCTCCATCGCGATCACGGCGTCCGACGCGGTGCCGATGCCGGCGTCAACGACAACCGGAACCGGCGAACGCCTGCAGATCAGTTCGATGTTCGCGGGGTTGGCTACGCCCATGCCCGAGCCGATCAGCGAACCCATCGGCATGACGGCGGCGGCGCCTATATCGGCAAGCCGCTGGCAGACCACCGGATCGTCATTACAATAGGGCAGGACAACGAAGCCGCGCGAAATCAGCTCTTCCGTCGCCTTCAGCAGTTCCTGCACGTCCGGATACAAGGTCTCGCGGTCGCCGATGACTTCAAGCTTGATCCAGTTCGTCTCCAGCGCCTCGCGCGCCAGCTCGGCGGTCAGGACCGCGTCGCGCGCGGTTTCGCAGCCGGCCGTGTTCGGCAGGAATTTGTAATCCTTCAGAAGCTTCACGGTGTCATAGCCCTGCCCCGCCAGCGAAACGCGGCGGATCGACATCGTCACCATTTCGGCGCGGCTGGCCTTCACAGAATCGAGCAGCACTTTCTGGTTCGGATAGCCGGCCGTGCCGAGCCAGAGGCGCGAGCGGAAGCTTTCTCCGGCCACGATCAGCGGATCGTCGAATATGGTCATATCGGTCAATCTCAACCTCCCGGCAGCGCGCGGACGATTTCCACGCGGTCGCCTTTGGAAATGCGCGCGCTTTCCCAGTCGGTGCGCGGCACGACCTGGCCGTTCAGCGCGACGGCGATGCCTTTGCGCGTATGGCCCTCGTCCAGTTCCTCGGTCAGAAGCTCGGCGACGTTCGTCGCCTGGCTTTCGCGCGCTTCGCCGTTGATCAGAAGCTCCATCCTCATAGCCCTTGGCTCATCCGGTCCGAATTCCTGCCGAACCGCTGGAATGTAAATGCCGTCTCCGGACCGTCCATACGTCCGTCCGCGATCAGACCGGATATGGCGCGCGCCGTCACCGGGGCAAGGAGGATGCCGTTGCGATGATGGCCGGTGGCAACCACAAGTCCGTCGATTCCGACCTCGCCGAGGATCGGCGCGTCATCGAGCGATGTCGGGCGGAAACCGGTCCAGATTTCGTCGATCGCCAGTTCCTCGACCGATGGCAAAACGCGGCGCGCGGCTTCCAGCAGCGCAAACACCCCGCCCGCCGTATTGGAGGTATCGAAGCCGCGCTCCTCGACGGTCGCGCCGACGATCAGCCGCCCGTCGCCCTTCGGCGCCATGTGAATCTGCTCGGTCCAGACGATGTGCTTCAGCACGGGGTTACGCGGGTCCATACGGAGCGAGAGCGATTGGCCCTTCAACGGCCGCACGGGAAGCTGCAGACCTTGGACCAGTTCCGGCGACCACGCGCCGGCCGCCAGCACGACGGTTCCTGCCGCATAGGTCTCGGTCTCGGTCGAAAGGCCGGTCACCTTGCGGCCGCTGCGCTCCAGGGAGACGACGCGCGTGTTCTCGAACAACTGGCCGCCGGCCTTGCGGAACGACGCCGCCAAAGCCGCCGCAACGAGCCGCGCATCGACCTGGTGGTCCTGCTCGCACAGTATCGCGCCCGACACATTGGGCCGAAGTCCCGGCTCACGCTCACGCGCTACGCTGCCCGACAGCCAGACCGTCTTAAGCCCGAGCCGCGTCTGGAGTTCGTGCCGGAAGCGCAACCGGTCCACCTCGTCGCGGCCGAGCGCGACAACCATCGTGCCTTCTGATTTGTAGTCGACGGACAGCCCGGTCTCGGCCTCAAGTTCTCCGGCAAAGTCCGGCCACAACCCCTGGCTTGCCAAAGTCAGCGGCAGAAGATCGTCTTCGCCGGGCTCGACCTCGGCGGTCGCGGCCAGCATACCGGTTGCCGCGCGCGTCGCGCCGGAGCCGATCCGGTCGCGTTCGAAAATGCCGACCGAAAAACCGCGTTTCGCGAGCTTCCAGCCGATCGCCAGACCAATAATGCCGCCGCCGACGATGGCGACGTCGAACCGGCTGTCGCCTGCCTTGTGCTCACCGATATGGATGATTTTGTCCAAGTCACGCTCCCTTCGCTGGCATAACCCAGATCAGGTTCGTCGGGTTTGATCTCAGCCGCTTTTGCGGCACCCCGGCGTATCCAGACGACATAATGCCAGCCCAAACGCCGTGCAAGCCGTCGGATGACGTCAATTTACATGGATTTGAAGGCCTTGGCGAACCGAACCTGTCGGACCCCCCCTCTCCCGAAGCAAGTCGGGTTTACCCGACTTGGCCAAAGCGAAGAACGCCGGTTCCGGGAACATACGGCTAACCCAGAGGCCTGACCCCACGGGCGGCGAACCACAGGACCGCTTGCCGCCTCCATTGGGGTACTTCGACCAGCGTCCGGAAGGGATCATAACCCCGGCGTTCCATTCGTTTGAGGTAGAGCTCGCAGAGCGCCGCCGGCAGGAAGGCCGAAGTCGCTTCCGGCCGGATCGCATCCGCAGCTTTCCGCGCAGCCAGGAGATGCTTGCGCGCCAGCGACCGCATTTCGGCCAGAGCCGCATACACACCGGGGCTTGCCCGTCCGGCCAGGATATCGTCCCGCCGCGCGCCATTCCGGGCCAGAACCTCTATCGGAATAAAAACCTGCCCACGTTGTGCGTGGAACGGGAGTGACCGCAACAGGCCGGTCACGGCATAGGCCACGCCCGCATGTCCCGCCGCCTCCGCGCCCCCCGGCTCCTGTCCGTGAGCGAGAATGATCGAGGCGAGCCGGATCAGCGCCGATGACGTGTCGCCCGCATAACCTTCGAGATCGCTGATATTCGGAACGGGGTCGTCGTAGAGGTCGAGAATACGCGCGTCGATGAGCCGGACGAAAGCATTCACCGGCAGCCGGTTTTCGGCGACGACCGTGCGGATCGCGTTGGCCACCGGATGCGCGCTCGCTTCCTCGCCCCGGCCGCCCTCCAGAACCTCGCGCCACCATGCCAGCCGGATTTCACCGGGAATGGGTTCCGACACGCTTTCGCGGACGCGTGCGATCTCGGAATTGAAGGCATAGAGCGCAAACAGCGCCGCCCGGCGATTCGCCGGTGCGAAGAGCGTTGCGAAGTAGCGGTCCGGATCCTGCTCGCGGACGAGGCGCTCGCAGAAAGCCGCATTGTCCATCATCGCGCGTTCTCGACCGCGATCAGGGCTGCCGCCACCCTGCGCTTGTCGCTGAACAGCACGTTATAGGTACGCGCCGCAGGCCCCGTCGCCATCACGTCGACGCGGAGACCCGCGTCCTTCAGCGTCTGGCGCAAGTCCGGATCGAGATGCACATGCTCGTCGCCGGTGCCGATGAGGAAGATTTCAATCTCGGGAGCTTCCTCGATCGCCTTGGCTAAGCTCGCGGCGGTGATCTCGGATGCCGTTACCGGCGCCCACGACCAAATGCCGCTCGGCAGACACAGAATGGAGCCGCGATGCGACATGTCGGCAAAGCGGAAGCCGCCATTGCCATAGGCGTCGAGCTGCGCCTTGCCGGGGAAGTGCGCAGTCTCGCGTGACGCGGCCATCCGCTCAGGGCCGCGCGAGCGCGGCCGCCGTGTTGGACGCGCTCTGGCGCAGGCCGAGATAGATGAGCGACGGCGACGACACGAAAATCGCCGAATAGGTGCAGATCACGATGCCGACGAGCATCACGATGGCAAAGCCCTGAATAGCCTCGCCGCCGAAGACGACAAGCGCGAGCAGCGACAGGAACGTCGTCATAGACGTGATCGCCGTGCGCGACATCGTGGTGTTGATCGACAAATCGAGCAGTTCGACGTCCGGCATGGTCTTGTAGCGGCGCAGCAGTTCGCGCGTGCGGTCGAACACGACGACGGTTTCGTTCAGCGAATAGCCGACAATGGTCAGGATCGCCGCGATCGACGTCATGTTGAATTCGAGCTGCGTGATGATGAAGAAGCCGCAGGTCAGCAGCACGTCGTGCAAGGTGCCGATCAGAGCGCCCATAGCGAGGTTCCGCTCGAAGCGGAACCAGAGATAGGCAAGCACGGCGACGAGCGAGAGCACGACGCCGACCGTCCCGGCCTGGACCAGTTCGCCCGAGACGCGCGGACCGACCGTTTCGACGCGGCGGAATTCATAACCCGCGGTGAAGGTGTCACGCGCCTTCTGCACCACGGCGCCTTGAGCGGCCTCCCCGCCTTCCTGGATCGGGAACCGCAGCGAGAGGCTGCCCTGCCCGCCGAATTCCTGCACCTCGACTTCGCCGAAGCCGAGCGCGTTCGCCTGCTCGCGCACGAGCGCGGCATCCGCCGTTCCCGATTTCGCCTGCAGCTCGATCAAGGTGCCGCCCTTGAAGTCGATGCCGAAATTCAGGCCGTGCGTGAAAAACAGCGCAAGGATGACAAGGGACATCAGTGCGGAGAACGGAAACGTCACCGTCCTCCACTTCATGAAGTGGACTGTGCTGTGCTCGGGCCAGAGTCTCAGAAGACGCAAAATATTCTCCTCAGAACGGCAGGGTCTTGGCCCGCGTCCAGCGGTACCAGAGGGCGATCATCATGCGCGTCATCGTCACGGCGGTCACGACCGTCGTCAGAATGCCGAGGATGAAGACGACGGCAAAGCCCTTCACAGGACCCGATCCCATCAGGAACAGGATGATGGCCGCGATCGCCATAGTGGAGTTCGAGTCGATGATCGTCGCGAAGGCCCGCTCGAAACCTGCCTGGATCGCCGAAACGATCGAGCGCCCGCCGTGGAATTCCTCGCGGATGCGCTCATAGATCAGCACGTTCGAATCGACCGCCGTGCCGATGGTCAGAACGATGCCCGCAATGCCGGGCAGCGTCATGGTCGCGCCCAGCAGCGACATCAGGCCGAGGATCAGTCCGACGTGAACGATCAGCGCGATGTTCGCGATGATACCGAATACGCCGTAGGTCGCGAACATGAAGATCACGACGAAGACCGCGGCATAAATGGTCGCTTTGGTGCCGGCGTCGATCGAATCGCGCCCGAGACCCGGACCGACCGTACGTTCTTCCACGACGGTGAGCGGCGCGGGCAGCGCGCCGGCGCGCAGCAGGATCGCAAGATTGTTCGCGCTCTCGACCGTGAACTGGCCCGAAATCTGGCCCGAACCGCCGGTGATCGGCTCGTTGATTCGCGGCGCCGAGATCACCTTGTTGTCCAGCACGATGGCGAAGGGCTTGCCGACATTCTGTGTCGTGGCGGCCGCAAAGCGCCGGGCACCGTTCGAGTTGAAGCGGAACGACACGATGGGTTCATTCGTACGCTGGTCGAAGCCTGGCTGCGCGTCGATCAGGTCTTCGCCCGAAACGAGCACGCGCTTTTCGACGAGATAACGCTCGTTCGGATTTTCCGTACTGGGCAGCACTTCGGACTCCGGCGGCGGACGCGTGGCGAGTGCCTGCTCGACGGACATCGTGCTATCGACCATGCGGAAGGTCAGCTTCGCTGTCGTGCCGATCAGTTGCTTCAGGCGCTGCGGATCCTGCAGGCCCGGCACCTGAACGAGAATGCGGTCCGCGCCTTGGCGCTGAATGCTCGGTTCCGTGGTGCCGAGTTCGTCGACGCGGCGGCGCACGATTTCGATCGACTGATCGACGGCCGAACGAATGCGCGCATTGATTCCGGCTTCCGTCGGCGTCAGCGTAATAACGCCGTCGGGCGTGCTCGCGACATTGAGATCGAGCGCGGTGCCGCCGCCGAACAGCGAGGTCGAGACGGGCTGGGCCAGCTGACGCAGGCGCGTCATCGCCTTGTCCGTATCCGCCGGCTCGCGCAGCCGCACCTGAACGCCGCCGCCGGCATTGCCGAGACCGGTATAGCCGATCCGCTCCTCACGCAGCGCGGTGCGGACCTGATCGCGCAGCGATTCCAGCTTCTCCGTGCGCAGAGCGTTGGCGTCCACTTCGAGCAGGATGTGCGAGCCGCCCTGAAGGTCGAGGCCGAGCACGATCGTGCGCTGCGCCCAGGACGGCAGGCTGGCCCGCACATGTGCCGGCAGGAGATTCGGCACGACCAGGAGCAGGCCCAGTCCGACAAACAGGAGCGTCAGAATCGTCTTGGTGCGGGAATAATGGAGCATCGAATGAGAGCCGCCTTAACTCAGGCGTCGCCGCTCACAGGCTCGCCCTTGGCCCGGACATCGCTGACCATGCCGCGCGCAACGCGCACCTTCACATTATCGGCGATCTGAACCTCGATCTCGTTGTCGTCCACGACCTTCGTAACCTTGCCGATGATACCGCCGGTGGTGACCACCGTGTCGCCGCGGCGCAGCGAACCGATCATGTCGCGATGGGCTTTCACTCGCTTCTGCTGAGGGCGGATCACGAGGAAATACATGATCACGAAAATCAGCAGGAACGGCATCAGGGAGAACAGGAAACCTGCTTCCCCACCACCGGTCGCAGCCTGGGCGAAAGCGGGCGTCACGAACATCGAAAACTCCATGGAAAAAAGGGCGGAAACGTGTTCCGGCGAAGCGGCGGGGACTATAACGGCCGTCCCCGGGAAAGCAATCGCCGCCGTGGACTTAAGGGGCGTGCGGCATTATCTCGATGCCATGACCGAGACCCGCCCGCTTAACACCGACGCCCTCACCCGTATCGCCGACGCCCTGGAACGCCTGTCGCCCCCCGTTGGCGTCCAGGCCGATCTCGGCGTGGCCGAAGCCTTTGTCTGGCAGGCCGCCGACCGCCGGCTCGCGCCCGTGAAGCGCATCAACCGCGTCGATCTCGAACTGTTGAAGGGCATCGACCGCAACCGCGACATCCTGCTGGCGAACACCGAACGGTTCGCGAGGGGGCTGCCCGCCAACAACGCACTCCTCTGGGGTGCCCGGGGCATGGGCAAGAGTTCGCTGGTCAAGGCCATCCACGGCGCCGTCAACGCGGGAACCCCCGAATCCCCGGTGAAGCTCGTCGAGATCCATCGCGAGGACGTCGAAACCCTGCCCGCGCTGTTGAACCTGCTGCGCGGCGTCCCTCATCGCGTCATCCTGTTCTGCGACGACCTGTCCTTCGATCTCGGGGATTCGTCCTACAAAGCGCTCAAGGCGGCGCTCGAAGGCGGTGTCGAGGGTCGACCCGAGAATGTGCTGTTTTACGCGACGTCGAACCGCAGGCATCTCATGCCGCGCGAGATGATCGAGAACGAGCGCTCGACGGCCATCAATCCCGGCGAAGCGGTCGAGGAGAAGGTCTCGCTGTCCGACCGTTTCGGCATCTGGCTCGGCTTCCACCCATGCAGTCAGGACGATTACTGGGAGATGATCCGCGCCTACGCCCGGCAATACGATCTCGACATTCCGCTGAGCGAGCTTCGCAGCGAGGCTCTGGAATGGGCGGCGACCCGCGGCTCGCGGTCCGGCCGCACGGCCTGGCAGTTCATTCTCGATCTCGCCGGCCGGATGGGCGTGAAGCTCTCATAAAAAAATCGGCCGGGACGAACCCGGCCGAAAAGCCTCAATACTATAGTCCGCCGCTTCTTCTGGTTATTCCGTTCAGCCCTGAGGCAGGTGATCCATCGGATCGACCGGGCTTGCTCCGCGGCGCACTTCGAAGTGCAGCTGCGGCGCCGAAACGTTTCCGCTCTTGCCCGCTTTCGCGATCAGCTGGCCGCGCCGCACGACATCGCCGCGCTTCACCAGGATCTCGCTTGCATGGGCGTAAGCCGTCACCCATTCGCCGGCATGGCGGATCAGGATGAGATTGCCGAAGCCCTTCAGTTCATTGCCGGCATAGGCCACGACGCCGCCTTCGGCCGCCTTGATCTCGGTGCCTTCCGGCACGGAAATGTTCACGCCGTCATTGGTCTGGCCGTTCGGCTTGGCGCCGAAGCCGGAGATGACGCGGCCACGGACCGGCCAGCGGAAATCGGTGCCGCCGCTCGAAGCGGAAGCAGCCGGCGCATCGGGTTCGCGTTCGCGCAGCTGCGGAGCCGCCATGACCGGAGCCGCCTTCGGAGCATCTTCCTCCGGTTTGTAGACCGGCTTGATGACCTTCGCTTCTTCGGGCGCGGATTGCAGATGCACGGCCGAGGTCGTGCGGGCGCCGCCCGGAAGCTGGATCTTTTCGCCCATGCGGACGCGGTAATCGAGGCCGACCTGATTGGCCCGGGCCAGATCGGTCGCGGTGATGCTGTAATTACGGGCGATCGAGAACAGCGTCTCGCCCGGCTTCACCGTGTGCGAGCCGCCGTTCGCGACCCGAACCGGACGCGGCTGTTCGGCCATGCGCGGCGGAGCGGCCGGCTTCGCGGCGGCGCTCTGCTGACCGTTATAGGCCGGGATGACGACGCGCTGGCCTGGCGTCAAAGTGGCGCCCGGCGGCAGCTTGTTGGCCTGGATGATCGCGCTGGCCGGAACGCCGTGACGCGTGCCGAGGCCGTAAGGCGTGTCGCCCGCTTTCACGATCACGGTCTGGCCGCCCTGGGCGCTCCAGCCGGATTGCGGGGTGTATTTATACTCCGGGAGCGGCGCGGGAGGCGCCATCGGCTTCTGATAATTGCCCGACTGCTGGTAAGGCGCGTAGGACCGCTGCGGCTGCGGCGCGTAAGCTGGCGCGGCTGTGTAGGGCGCGGGCTGCTGCTGGTAGCCGCCCGGCGGTGGCAAAGGCTGGGAGCTGACGCCGCCCGTGGGGGCGCTGCCGACCGAACCGGTATAGCTCGGACTTTCCTTGCCGTTGAACGGGTTGGAAAAGGGATCGTAGGCGAAACGGTCAGTTTGACTGCAGGCCGAGGCTGACAGAGCCAAGATGCCAAGAGCCGCAAACCGGAGACCGAGCCGGACCGGAAGAAATACCGACGGACGCATCGCAACACTCACACGCAACAGAACACTGGAGCGTGAGTAAGCGCCGGATTGGGTAAACAAGCGGTTTAAAATTTGAAATAATTGATTCACTCGGGCGGCTTCGGGGACTCTCTCCTTCCCCTAGCTTGGCGTGATCAGAGCGCTACCTAAGGTGGGGTGTTATCGCCGAATGCAACGTGCCTTCGGCACGGAAAGCAGGAGATCAGTTATGAACCGCATGACATCCATCGCCGCGCTAGCCTGCGGCTTCGCCTTTACCGCCCTCTCTCCCGCACTGGCGCAAGGGGAAATGAAACCCCCAGGCAAAGCCCTCGAAACGCGGCAGCAGGAGCAGAGGCGGCAGGAGGAGATCAGGCGGCAGGAGGAGATGAGAAGGGAACCGAGTGGTCGCAGTTCCACAACCGAGCCTGCACCAAGGAAGCAGTATCACCCAGAAATGGGCACTGGAGAAGAAGAACAAGACCAAGTGCTCGAAGGCGTCGACCCGGCGATTAAGCAGCAGCCCTGAGCATTAGCAGCAGATGATTAGCCGAGCCCGGACGGTAGTGTGCGAGAGCTCCCACTCTGCATCCTTCTGCCGGGCTTCGGTTTCCCCGCAGTTCACCACATATCGAGCGCGACGCGGGCCTCGTCCGACATGCGGCTCTGATCCCACGGCGGATCGAAGGTCATGGTCACCTTCACGCCCGCCACGCCGGGAACGGCATTGACCGCGTTTTCCACCCAGCCCGGCATTTCCGCCGCGACGGGACAGGCCGGGGCCGTCAGCGTCATGTCGATCGCCACGTCGCGTGCGTCGCTGATGTCGATCTTGTAGACGAGACCGAGTTCATAGACGTCGACCGGAATTTCCGGGTCGTAGACCGTTTTCAGCGCGCCGACGATGTCCTGCGCCAGCCGGTCGAGTTCCTCGGGCGGCAGGCTGCCGCTCACAGCGGCGGCATTCGGGTTGGCGAACGTCTCGGTCATTTGTCTTGTCTCACGCGAACAGACTGCGGGCTTTTTCAAGCGCGACGGCCAGCTTATCGATCTCCTCGACCGTATTGTACAGGCCGAAGCTCGCCCTGCAGGTCGACGTTACGCCATATCGGGAGAGCAGAGGCTGGGCGCAATGGGTGCCGGCGCGGACCGCGATGCCCTGCCGGTCGAGCACGGTGGCGACGTCATGGGCGTGCGCGCCTTCAAGCTGGAAGGAGACGATGGCGCCCTTGTTCTTCGTTGTACCGAAAATCCGCACCGAATTCATCGTGCCGAGGCGCTCATGGGCATAGTCCCGAAGCATGTTCTCATGCGCGAGGATCCTGTCCCGGCCGATCGCGGTCACATATTTGATCGCCGCGCCAAGCCCGACCGCCTGAACGAGCGGCGGCGTGCCGGCCTCGAACCGCGAGGGCGGGTCGGCATAGGTGACGTTGTCGAGCGTGACGTCGCGGATCATCTCGCCGCCACCCTCATAGGGCGGCATCTTCTCAAGCCATTCCTTCTTGGCGTAAAGCACGCCGACGCCTGTCGGCCCGTACAGCTTGTGGCCGGTGAAGACGTAGAAATCGACGTCCAGATCGCGCACATCGACCGGCAGATGAACCGCAGCCTGGCTGCCGTCGAGCAGAACCGGGATGCCGCGCGCATGGGCAAGCTCGATGATCTTCTTCGCCGGCGTCAGCGTGCCGGTCACGTTCGACATATGCGTCAGCGCGACGATCTTGGTTTTCGGCGTCAGAAGCTTTTCGAACGCGTCGAGATCGAGCGCACCGTCATCGCTGATGGGCGCCCATTTGATGACCGCGCCATTGCGTTCGCGATGATAGTGCCACGGCACGATGTTGGAGTGATGTTCCAGGATCGAGAGCACGATCTCGTCCCCCGGCCCGATCGCAAGCCGCCCGAAACTCGACGCGACAAGGTTCAGCGCGCCGGTCGCGGAGCGCGTAAAGACGATCTCGTCGGCGGAGCCAGCGTTTAGGAAGCCGCGCACGGCCTCGCGTGCGCCCTCATAGGCCTCGGTCGCGGCATTGGCGAGATAATGCAGCCCGCGATGAACGTTGGCGTATTCCGCCTCGTAGGAATGGCGGATCGCGTCGAGCACCTGGTTCGGCTTCTGCGCCGAGGCGCCGTTGTCGAGATAGACAAGCGGCTTACCGTTGACGTCGAGGGACAGCGCCGGGAAATCCCGGCGGATCGCTTCGACGTCATAACCCGTTGTCTTCGTAAGCACCGGCGCGTTCATCGCTTTCAATCCCGGATCTTCAGCCACGCATTCGTGACCTTGCGCAGTTCCTCGCGCAGCGGCTCGTTTTCAATCGAATCGAGAACATCGTCCACGAACGCCTCGACAAGCATGGCCTCGGCCTCGGCCTTCGGAATGCCACGGGCCATGAGATAAAACAGATATTCTTCCTCGATCGCGGTGCAGGTCGCGCCATGGGCGCACTGCACATCGTCGGCGTAGATTTCGAGCTCGGGCTTGAGGTCCGCTTCGCAGCCTTCCGACAGCATCAGCGCCCGCATCATCATGCGCCCGTCGGTCTTCTGGGCGTTCTGGCGGACCAGGATCTTGCCCTGGAACACCGAACGGCTTTCGCCGTCGAGCACGGATTTGAACTGCTCGCGGCTCTCGCAGCCGAAGCTCGCATGGTCGACGAACAGCGTCGTGTCGAGATGGCGCTTGCCGCCAGACAGCGAAATGCCGTGCAGCGCGGCAGTGGTGTTGTCGCCTTCGAAGAGAAGATGGATCTGCTGGCGCGCCAGGGCCGAGCCGCGGGCGATGCTCGCGGTGGTCAGCTTGGCATCGGCGCCCAGCTTGATGGCGAAGGTCGCGAGATGCTGCGAGGAGAGATCTTCGTTCTGCAACTTGATCGCGGTGACGTCCGTCTTGTCGGCGGCCAGAAGCTCCACATAGGAGTTCGTCTGGTGGGCGCCCGCACCGGTATGGCTTTCGACGAGCGTGAACGAAGCGCCCTCTTCCACGACGACCAGCACGCGCGCATAGGCGGTATGGCCCTTGCCCTGCTGCGCGAAAGCCAGATGCACCGGCTTGTCGACCTGCGTCCCCTTCCTTACCGTCAGCAGCACGCCGTCCGACACAAACGCTGTGTTGAGCGCGATGGCGGCATTATCGCCCGGCGCGCCGGCTTCGCCGAATTTCGCAAGCAGCGGGTGATCGTCGGCATAGGCTTTCGCCAGCGGCACGGCTTCGACGCCCTGCGGCAGCGAACCGAGCTCGGCCAGAGTGCCGTTTACGAACAGGATCGTCGCGGCGTCGATCTTCGACAGCGGCACCGCGTTCGCGGCGGCGTCGATCTCCGCTTTGCCCGGCACCCCCGCGAGCGGCTTGGCGTCCTTCATCAGGGCGCGGAGATCGGTGTATTTCCATTCCTCGATGCGGCGATGCGGCAGGCCTTCGACGACCGCGCCGAACGCGGTCTCACGCGCGGACCTGTCGCCGGGCAGTTTCGCCTTGGCGGCGGTGAACTGCTCGACGAGCGCGGTTTCCGCGGCTGTCTTTACGGGGCGGACGGGCGCATTCATCAGGCGGCCTCCCCATATTCGGCGTAGCCGTTCTTCTCGAGTTCGAGCGCGAGTTCCGGTCCGCCCGAACGGACGATCCGGCCCTTCGACATGACATGCACCACATCCGGCTTGATGTAGTCCAGAAGCCGCTGATAGTGCGTGATGACGACGAAGGAACGGTCCGGCGAGCGCAGCTTGTTGACGCCTTCCGAGACGACTTTCAGCGCGTCGATGTCGAGTCCGGAATCCGTTTCGTCGAGAATCGCGAGCTTCGGCTGAAGCAGCGCCATCTGCAGGATTTCGTTGCGCTTCTTCTCGCCCCCCGAAAACCCGACATTCAACGAGCGCTTCAGCATCTCCATGGAGATTTCGAGGCCGTCGGCATTGGCCTTCACCAGCTTCATGAATTCGGGCGTCGAAACTTCCTTTTCGCCGCGTGCGCGACGCTGCGCGTTCAGCGTGGCCTTGAGGAACGTCATCGTGCCGACGCCCGGAATTTCCAGCGGATACTGGAACGCGAGAAACACGCCCTTCGCGGCGCGCTCATCGGCTTCGAGTTCCAGAAGGTCCTCGCCGTCGAGTTCGACAGAACCCTCCGTTACTTCGTAATCGCCCTTTCCGGCGAGTACATAGGAGAGCGTTGACTTGCCCGAGCCGTTGGGACCCATGATGGCATGCACCTGCCCGGCCGGAACTTCCAGGTCGACCCCTTTCAGGATCTCCTCGCCGTTCTCTTCGATCCGGGCGTGCAGGTTCTTGATCGACAGCATGTCTTCTTCCTTCTGGCGGGCGCCGCGGGCGCCTCAGTAGCTCCGTGTTTCGATCAGCTCGTAATGCTGCGAGCGCTGGTCGAAACGTTTCAGAATGGCGCGCGCCCGGTCGGGCACGTACACCGTCTCGTAATCCTCACCGACAAAGGCCTTCACCGCGTCGAGGTTGTCGAACGTCATCAACGTGATGAATTCGATCTCGTCTTCGACCGGGCGGCGGAACAACTCGATCGAGCGATATCCCGCGACCTTCTTCGCCTCGATGCTCGGAAACACGAATGTCCTGAGCAGGGTCTCGTAGGCGTCCGCGTTCTCCGGCGTGGTCCAGCCATGCCAGATGCGCTTGACCGTCATCCCACCGAGCCTTCCAGGCTCACCGCGATCAGCTTCTGCGCCTCGACCGCGAACTCCATCGGAAGCTGCTGAAGCACTTCCTTGACAAAGCCGTTGACGATCAGAGCCACGGCCTCCTCGGAGGAAAGGCCGCGCTGCTGGCAGTAGAACATCTGATCCTCGGCGATCTTCGAGGTCGTTGCTTCATGCTCGATCTTGGCCGTCGAGGTGTTGGCTTCGATGTACGGAACCGTATGCGCACCGCACTGGTCGCCGATCAGAAGACTGTCGCAGTTTGTGAAGTTACGCGCGTTCTTGGCCTTGCGATGCGCCGAGACCTGACCGCGATAGGTGTTCTGAGAACGCCCGGCGGCGATACCCTTCGAGATGATCTTCGAGGTCGTGTTCTTGCCGAGATGGAGCATCTTCGTGCCGCTGTCGACCTGCTGCATGCCGTTCGAAATCGCGATCGAGTAGAACTCGCCCGTCGAATTGTCGCCACGCAGGATGCAGCTCGGATACTTCCAGGTGATCGACGACCCGGTCTCAACCTGTGTCCACGAAATCTTAGCGTTCGCCTCGCGGCAATCGCCGCGCTTGGTGACAAAGTTGTAGATCCCGCCCTTGCCCTCGGCGTCACCCGGATACCAGTTCTGGACCGTCGAATATTTGATCTCGGCGTCTTCGAGCGCGACGAGTTCGACGACCGCCGCATGCAACTGGTTTTCATCGCGCATCGGCGCCGTGCAGCCTTCGAGATAGCTCACATAGGAGCCCTTGTCGGCGATGATGAGCGTCCGCTCGAACTGTCCCGTGTTCCGCTCATTGATGCGGAAATAGGTCGACAGCTCCATCGGGCAGCGCACGCCTGGGGGTATGTACACAAACGAGCCGTCCGAAAAGACGGCCGAGTTGAGCGTCGCGAAGAAATTGTCTGTCACCGGGACGACCGAGCCGAGATATTTCTTGATCAGCTCCGGATGCTTGTGGACCGCTTCCGAGATCGGCATGAACAGCACGCCGACATCGGCGAGTTCCTTCTGGAAGGTCGTGGCGACCGAGACCGAGTCGAACACGGCGTCCACGGCAACCCGGCGTTCGCCTTCCGGCCGCTCCACGCCCAGCAGGATTTCGCGCTCGCGCAGCGGAATGCCCAGCTTCTCGTAGGTGCGCAGCAATTCCGGATCGACGTCGTCGAGGCTTTTCGGTCCCGGCGTGCTCTTCGGCGCAGAGTAATAATAGAGTTCGTTATACGGGATCGGATCGTACTGGACCTTGGCCCAGGTCGGCTCCCGCATGGTCAGCCAGCGGCGATAGGCGTCGAGACGCCATTCGAGCAGCCATTCCGGCTCGTTCTTCTTTGCGGAAATGAAACGGACGATGTCCTCGTTCAGGCCTTGCGGGGCCCGGTCGGACTCGATGTCGGTGACAAAACCGTACTTGTACTGGTCGACGTCAATCAGTCGAACTTGGTCGATCGTCTCCTGGACGGCCGGCATGAACCTCTCCTTCCACAGCGGTTTCAAGGACCGCGGGTTCGGGGTCGATGTTGCGCACTCCCCAGGTAAACCCGTGGAACGCGTTGATTACGCAGCTAGAACCTTTCCAACTGCGCCAGTGTTAGCACGAAGACGCGACAGCGCTTCAAGAAAACTCTCGATGTCCGCGTCCTTGGTGGACCAGCCCAAACTGGCCCGCAGCATGCCCCTTGATATGTCGGGTTTTACCCCCATGGCTTCAAGGACATGCGACGTCTTCACCTTACCCGACGAACAGGCGGAGCCGCTCGAGACGGCGAAGCCCGCAAGATCGAGGGATATGAGCGCAGTTTCAGCGCTAACACCCTGGAATGCAAACGAAACGGTGTTCGAGAGGCGCTCTGTTTCAGCGCCGAAAATCGCGACATCCGAATCGATTTCGCGCAGGCCCGCCTCCAGCCGTTCGCGCAGCCCGCCCAAACGCGCGGCCCCGGCTTCGAGCCCGGCCCGTGCGACAACGGCAGCCGCACCGAATCCGGCGCATCCGGGCAGGTTCTCGGTCCCGCCGCGCAATCCCTTTTCCTGCCCGCCACCGCGCACGAGCGGATCTGGGATATGGATGGCGTCGGTCGCGCGGATCAGCGCGCCCACGCCGGACGGGCCGCCGATCTTGTGGCCCGAGAGCGCAATGAGATCGGCGCCGAGCGCCGCGATCTCGATATGCAGGCGTCCCGCGGCTTGGACCGCGTCGCAAACCAGAAGCCCGCTATGCTTCTTGACGATCTGCGCCGCGTCGGCGACCGGCTGGACGACACCCGTTTCGTTGTTCGCGAGCTGGAGAGCCAGCAGAGGCCGTGCGTCGGGGTGAGCGCCGATCGCGCGCCCGAGATGTTCGAGATCGACCACCCCGTCGGCGCCAACCGGCACGATCTCGACCGAATCGGCCGGGAAGCGATGGCCGTTGAGCACGGCGGAATGCTCGGTCGCGGAGATGAACAGCCGCCACGGTCGCGCATCCGCGCCGGCCCGGAGGCCGGGCGTCAGCGCGAGGTTCAGCGCTTCAGTCGCGCCGCTGGTGAAGGTCACATTCCGGGCCAGCCCGCCGACGAGGGCGGCCACGGCCTCACGCGATTCCTCAAGCAGGGCCCGTGCCTTGCGCCCTTCCGAATGGACCGATGACGGATTGCCCACGCGAATCAAGGCCCGCGCGACGGCGCGCGCCGCCTCCGGCCGAACCGGAGTGGTCGCATTGTGGTCGAGATAGATTCGGTTTCCAGTCATCGTCCCGGTTGCGGTAAGCTACAGGAGCAAGATGAACTTGCACCCGGCCCCGCCCAACATGATATGAGTGCAGCCCGCCGCCCGAAAGCGGGTAGCGACCCTTAGAATTATTCTAACACTTTGGCCAGATCGCGGCGCGCGTCAAGCCGCTCGATACTGCGGCATCAAAACGAGACCAACATCTTATGCCTGAAGTCATTTTTGCTGGCCCGACCGGCCGTCTCGAAGGCCGATTTCACCCGGCCAAAGCCAAGAATGCCCCGATCGGTATTGTGCTGCACCCGCATTCGCAGTTCGGCGGCACGATGAACAACCCGATCGTTTATCAGCTCTATTACATGTTCGCGGAGCGCGGCTTCTCGGTTCTGCGGTTCAATTTCCGCGGCGTCGGCCGCAGCCAGGGCATCTATCACGGCCAGGATGAGCTGTCCGATGCGGCCTCCGCGCTCGATTGGGTGCAGTCGATCAATCCGGACGCGCGCGCCTGCTGGGTCGCCGGCGTCTCGTTCGGCGCCTGGATCGGCATGCAATTGCTGATGCGGCGTCCGGAAGTCGAGGGCTTCATTTCGGTCGCCCCGCCCGCCGGCAAGTTCGACTTCACGTTCCTCGCGCCCTGCCCTTCCTCCGGCCTCATCGTCCACGGCGATTCCGACCGTGTGGCGCAGCCGAAGGACGTTCAGGCACTCGTCGACAAGCTGAAGACCCAGCGCGGCATCGTCATCGATCAGGAAATCATTCCTGGCGCAAACCACTTCTTCGACGGCAAGACCGAGCAGCTGATGGGCATTTGCAGCGGCTACCTCGACAAGCGCCTCACCAAGATCAACGCCGCCTAAGGGACCATATCCCAGGGGACGCACCGACATGCTGGCGACTGTGTCGGTCGTCGTTCCGATCTTCGGTCTCGTCCTTGCGGGATATGTCTGCCGCTGGCGAGGAGTGTTCGGGCCGGCTGCCACTTCCGAACTGAATCGCTTCGTCGTCTGGCTCGGCCTGCCTGCGCTGATGTTCGACGTCACGGCGAATGCGAGCTGGGCTGATCTGTATCAGCCCGGCTTCGCGGCGGCCTTCACCCTCTCCTGCTTCATCGTTTTCTTCCTGACATTGATGCTGCGTGTACGAAAGCGCGGCCTCGCCGATGGAAGCATGGATGCGCTGAACGCAGCCTATCCCAACAGCGGGTATATGGGGTTTCCGCTTGGCTTTCTCGTGTTCGGGCCGGAGAGCTTTCCTTTTGTCACCATCTCCGCGATCGTCACCGTGTGCGTACTCTTCGGTTTCGCCATCGTGCTGCTGGAGATCGGCCTTCAGGACAAGGGTCGCTTCTGGCCCACCTTGCGGGCCGTCACGCTCTCCCTCGTCACAAATCCACTTCTGATCGCTCCCGCTTTGGGCATCCTGTTCGCGGCAACCGGCCTGACATTGCCGAAAAGCGCGGATTCCTTCCTCGACCTCCTGGGCTCCGCCGCGAGCCCCTGCGCCCTCGTCGCGCTCGGTACCTTCATGGCGGACCGTAAACCCGGTCCAGAGCGCGACACGGCAGGCGTCGTTCTGCTGACCGCACTGAAGCTTCTCCTGCTTCCGGGCATAGCCTGGGTTCTCGGATATTATGTCTTCGCGTTGCCGAAGGAGGCGGTCAATCTTCTTGTACTTCTCTGCGCGCTGCCCACTGGTACCGGCCCGTTCATGCTTGCGGAGCATTACAAACGGGGCGGCGCCATCACGGCGAGCACCATTCTATATTCGACCATCGTGTCCGTATTTACGATTTCCGCCATTCTATTCATGACCGGCCACGGAGGCTGATCGCCTCATCCCGTCCGGCGCGGCGATATGAACTGGTGAAGCCAGGTTTCGGTGAGCGGCATGTCATTCTTCTTCAGGTAGAGCCGCATATCTACCGGTTCGCCCGTGGTCGGCGTAAAATCGAAAATCGCGCGCCAGCTGTCTTCGGCCTTGTTGGCATAACAGGATGTCGCGGACACAGTGCCCGACGAAGCCGATACCACGGCTTCTACCGATCTGTCCTCTTTCGCGAGAGCCGTCAGGGGACCACCCGCAAAATCCACCACGAGCTTCCAAACCCCCGGAGGTCGCGGCTGACCAGGAATACCGCCGCGCCCGATGCGCGTCGCGATGACGTGGCCGATGTCGGCGGGATAAGGCTCGTCCTTCGTCCAGTGCAAACGATACTCCAGAGAGATCGCGTCGCCCTGCTTCACGGGTGTCTCGGAGACCCAATAGGCGACTACATTGTCGTGGATCTCGTCGTCGGTCGGAATCTCGACGAGTTGTACCTGCCCTTTGCCCCAATCGCCTTTCGGCTCTACCCAGACGCTCGGCCGCTTCTCGTAGAACACGCCGTCGTCTTCATAGTTCTCAAAGTTGCGGTCACGCTGGAGAAGGCCGAACCCTTTTGGATTTTGGTCGGCAAAGCTCGATGTCATGACGCTGGCCGGATTGTTCAACGGCCGCCAAAGTCGCTCGCCCGCACCGGTCCAGAGTGCAAGGCCGTCGGTGTCATGAATCTCCGGCCGCCAATCCAGGCCGCGCTCGCGGTTAGTCTCGGAGAACCAGAACATCGAGGTCAAGGGCGCAACGCCGAACCGCGCGATATCGGCACGTGCGAAATAGCGGGCCGATATGTCCATTACGACGCCGGTCTTTCGCGCGATGTCCATACGTAACGCACCGGTGACGCGCGGACTGTCGAGGTCGCAGTAAAGCGTGAGATCGCCCGTCTCCGACGGCGCGAAATAGAAATCGGTGAAACGCGGAAACTCTTCGGGCGTCGGCATGGCGACATCGATCGCAAGCGCGCGCGCCGACTGGCCGAACTGATCGAGTTCGCCGGACGACCGGAAATAGGAATAGCCGAGAAAGGCCAGCCAATCCCGAACCGAGTCCGCACCCATCACGCGGAAGCCCGCAAAGCCGATATCCTCGGGCAGCGTCCGCGCCGGGCTGTCGGCAGGCATGTCGAAATAATCCGGCCGGTAGAGCAATTCGCGGGACTCGGTGCCCTCGACGAGATTGATGCTCACCGGCAGCGGGAACAGCGCACCGAGATGAAAAAGCGCAAGACGGGCCTTGCCGCCGTTCAGGCCGATGGCCTTGTCGGTGCGGTACGTGATCTTGTTGTGCTGGTCGTAGTCGATCCGCGCGAGCACGTCGGCGCCACGCGCGGCCTCAAGCCGATAGGGCTTTTTCGCGCGGTCCTGCGCATCGGCGATCAGGCCCTCGAACGTGAAGGCGCGCGGTTTAGCAAAAGCAAGGGCATCGGCCTGCCCACGCGCCGCGTGCGGCCCGACAATACCGAGGGCCGCGAGGAACGCGACAAGCTCGCGACGAGAGAAATCGTGCATGAACCCAACCGCAAATCGGAGTTAGTGCTTCCCGTTGCGGGTAATCTCGGGCTCTGGCGCGGAAGATCAACCCCGCGCGATGCAAATCAGCCCGCTGCGGCGAGGTCCTTCGCGGTCAGTTTCGGCCCTGCCAGAACACCGCCGGACATCGGTTCGCTCACTCCCGTCGTCGAAGGATAGGTGTTTGGCAACCCGCGCAAGCTTCTGACTGCCAGGAAGGCAAACGCCTGCGCCTCCATCGCGTCGATCGACCACCCCATATCCTCGGCCGTCTTCACCTGAACGCCGATGCGAGCCCTCAGCGCCGCGAGGATCGCAAGATTGCGGGCTCCACCCCCGGCAACGACCCATTTTTGAGGTGCTTCCGTCATATGCCCGGCCGAACGTGCAATCGTCTCCGCCGTGAAATCGACGAGCGTCGACGCCGCATCTTCCGTGGAGAGATGCGCAACCGCGCCAAGAGCGAGGCCATGAAAATGATTTCGGTCCAAACTCTTCGGAGGTTTTTCGGAGAAAAAGCTTGAAGTCAGAAGCGCTTCAAGCACCGCATTGTCGGTTGCGCCCCGCTTCGCGATCTCGCCGTCCTTGTCGAATTCGGCGCCCGTCCGCGCCCGCATCAGATCGTCGAGAAGCGCATTGCCAGGTCCCGTGTCGAAGGCAAGCAACGCGCCGTCCGGGCCGATCCAGGTAATGTTCGCGACGCCGCCTATGTTCAAGATTGCACAGGGCACCGGGAGCCGGCCCGCCTCCGCCAGGGCCCGATGATAGACCGGGACGACCGGCGCGCCCTGACCGCCGGCGGCGATGTCCGCGGCCCTGAGGTCGTGGACGACCGGAATGCCGAGCCGGTCCGCCAGCGCCGGCCCGTCGCCGAGTTGAACTGTCAGTCTCTCGGCCGGCTTGTGAATGATTGTCTGGCCGTGAAAGCCGACGACGTCGACCGTGACGGCGCCCACACCCGCCACTTTCAGCAGGTTCTCGACGGTTTCGGCATGTGTGGCGTTGATGAGCGTCTCGGCCTCGGCCAGCACGCCTGAACGGTCGCTCCGCTCGGTGACGGCGCCTCCGGCCGCAAGCGCGGCGCGAAGCACCACCCTCTCGCTTTCGGAATAGGGGCGATAAAAACTCGGTCCGAAATCCTGGATGGCCTCGCCATCGGTCTCGATCAGCGCGGCGTCCACCCCGTCGAGCGAGGTCCCGCTCATCAGCCCTATAGCGCGCATGCCGTCTCCTTTTCGCCTCTCCCCGCCCGTGGGAGACGCCGGATCACTCGTCAGAGTGATCCGGGTGAAGGCGCAGCTTTCGACCAATTTGGCGCGAAGAACTCCAGCACGCCATCGATGTTCGCCAGCACCCCGTTATTCCAGAACCGCATCACACGATATCCTGCCGATTCAAGGAAGTCGTCTCGTGTACGGTCCCGTAAGCTTTCGGCGTGTTGGCCACATCGATTTCCACGATGGTTCCCGCATCCCTGTCGACGAAGTCCGCAAAATAAGGTCTGGGTCCTCTCATGACGGCCCCTCGCCCACCCCGTGAAATCTTCCGCCGAACCTGTTACACGAGCCAGCCTTTCGCATGCGAGCAGAACCATCGCCCCAATGACCGATTACAAATCGCCTTTCCTGAAGCTGCTCGAAGAGCGCGGCTACATCAATCAGATCTCGGACGCCGAAGGGCTCGACAAGCTCGCCCTCGAGGGCCCTTTCACGGCCTATATCGGCTTCGACGCTACCGGACCGAGCCTGCATGTCGGCCACATGATGGGCATCATGATGCTGCGCCGCCTGCAGCAGGCGGGGCACAAACCGGTTGTGCTGATGGGTGGCGGCACCACCAAAGTGGGCGACCCGTCCGGCAAGGACGATGCGCGCCAGTTGCTGACCGACGAGACCATTGCGGCGAATATCGGCTCGATCAAACGCGTGTTCGAAAATTTCCTGACCTTCGGCGACGGGCCGACCGACGCCGTGATGGTCAACAACGCGGAATGGCTCGACGAGTTGAAATACATCCCGTTCCTGCGCGACATCGGCCGTCATTTCTCGGTCAACCGCATGCTGACTTTCGACTCGGTCAAGATGCGACTCGACCGAGACCAGCCGCTGTCGTTTCTTGAATTCAACTACATGATCCTGCAGGCCTACGATTTTGCCGAGCTTGCGAAGACACGTGGCGTCCGGTTGCAGATGGGCGGCTCCGATCAATGGGGCAACATCGTCAACGGCATCGATCTCGGCCGCCGCGTTGCGGGCGCCGAATTGTACGGACTGACCTGTCCGCTGCTGACCACGGCTTCCGGCGCCAAGATGGGCAAGACCGCGCAGGGCGCGGTCTGGCTCAACGAGGACATGCTGTCGGCCTACGACTTCTGGCAATATTGGCGGAACGTCGAGGACGACGACGTCGAGAGGTTCCTCAAGCTCTTCACCGACATCCCGGTCCCCGAAATCCAGGCGCTCACCAGCGATGGAGGCCCGGGCATCAACGAAGCGAAAAAGCGCCTCGCGACCGAAGTTACCGCCCTTGTGCGCGGACGCGCGGCGGCGGACACCGCCGCCGAAACCGCGCGCCGCACCTTCGAGGAAGGTGCGCTTGCGGAAAACCTCCCGACGGTCGCAATTTCCGCCGCCGAGCTCAGCGCGGGCATCGGGGTATTGACGGCGTTCGTTACGGCCGGCCTCGTCGCTTCCACCAGCGATGCGCGCCGTCAGGTCAAGGGCGGCGGTCTCAAGGTAAACGATGCGGCGGTAACGGACGACCGCGCGGTGCTCAAGGCTGAGGATCTCACACCCGAAGGCGTCATCAAGCTCTCGCTCGGCCGGAAACGGCACGTTCTGCTGAAGCCGAACGCCTAATTGTTGGGATTTAGCGCCGGCCGCTGCGGCTGCCGGGCGCTGTCCGCCTCGCTGGGACTCTGCTTCCGGAACTCGAAAATCTTGCGCAGGAAGCCCGGGGCCACGGCAGACAAGGGATTCACGCGCATCTGCGGCGCCGTCCACGGCCCGTCGATCGCGAATGTGATGCCGACAAGCCCGCCATCCGATCCGCCGCCGAGAATAGGCCCGAGCAGCGGCACCTTTCCGAACAGATTGTTCAGCGCATAGGCCGGGACGAACGTACCGCTGATACCAACCTTGTTCTGCATGTAGTTGATCTCGCCGCCGAGCGTCGCTCCGAGTTCGTTGCCATACACTTCGAAGTCGTCGATCATCACACGGCCGCCGCCAAGGCGGAATTTCGAATCCATGCGCGTGAACGTCATCGTTCCGGACGTCGGCGCACGCTTTTCACCCGGGCGGGTGTTTGCGACCATGGCCAGTTGCTGATCGTCGACCACCTGGAAGTTCTGCACCCGGACATTGCCGCTGCTGGTCTCGCCGGGTACGACATCGAGCGTAATGACGCCGCCGCGCATGCGACGATACAGATCGACGAAGCGCAACGCCGCTCCGGCATCTGCCGCCCGCAGACTATGAACGCGACGCGGCTCATCGCCGACCGTCCGCCCTTCGACGGCGCCGCCGCCGAGTTGCCCCGTGATATAGAAGCTCCTTGTCGCATTGTTGCGCCGGCTGATCTTGAAATCGGCTCCGGTCAACACTTCACCGTTCTGGCCGCGAACGGTGCCGAGCTTCGCTTCGACGTCAATGTCGAGGGCGCGCTTTTCCGGTTCGCCCGACAAGATGTCCTTCAGCACCGGCTGCACGTTGAACGAAGCACCGCCCATAACGATCTTGTAGGAGTTTCCGGTTTTCGTCACGTCGAGTTTCGCGTCGTCGCCTTCGCTCGCGCGGAAACGCGTAAACGAAGCGCCGGCAAGTCCCCCCGACTTGGCGAGATCGACCGTACCGCGGATATCGATTCCGGTGCCCTGCGCCACGAACTCATCCAGCCGCCAATTGTCGCCGTGCGGCTGGATGGTGAAGCTCACCTGCCCCGGCTGGCCGCCGGCCTTGGCGAGACCGACCGGTCCCTCCACCGCCGCGCCGGTCAGGTCGGCGCGCATCCGTGAATTCGTCAGCACACCCGGCGCGTCCTGCACCAGTTCGGCCGAGACTGGGCCCGCGATCCTCAGCGCCTCGCTGTCGAAATCCTTCATCTTCGAAGGGTCGAGCGAGAAACGAACCACGGTGTCCGCAAACTTGTTATCCGCCGTGCGGTTCAGGATTGCCTCGACGGCCAACGGCGCGCCGGACAGACGAACCTCGCCGCGCAGATTGGCCGTCTCCGGTTCGACCTTGAGCGTGAAATTGCCGTTGTCGATGTCACGTGTACCGATCGCCTTTTGCATCGACCAGCCGGTGAGGCTCGCATCTATCCGTGGCACGAGCTTCGACATGTCGGCGTCCTTGCCGTATTGGCCCGCCAGGGTCAGCAGGATGGAAACCGTCCCGTTACCTCGCATCAGCGGCGCGACGCCGGGCGCCATCTTCGCGAGGCGCGGTACGGACATCAGCGTACCAACGGCCGCGACAGGGCCCTCGATCTTGGCCGCCAAATTTCCCAGGAATGGATTAAACCGGTGGTCCAGTGTCGAAAAACGAGTTCCGGCGATCGACAGCGGCTCCACCGCGCCAAGCTCGACACGGCCGCCATTGATGACCGTCTCCATTCGCTCGTTGACTATGCTGACATAGCCGTGAACGCCGACCGCGGGAGGAACATCGTCGAGATAGTTGATGGTAGCGCCGGTGAAATGCGCATCGAGCGCGATTTCACGCTGCAGCATCTTGCCGCCGATCGGCCCGCGCATTGCGATCGACATGTCTTCCACCATCGCGGTCGGCACGTTCTTCCGCACCCAGTTGCGCGTGCCGGAAGCGATGAGGCCCGGCCAGACACGCAGGACCGCGGCGACCGGCGAGCGCGAGCCTGCGATCGCGAAATCGCCCAACGGCCGTTCTCCGCTGAAATCGAAGGTGCCATAGCCCGCAACCGACAGCGAACGTCCCTGGACGGAGGCCTTGTCGAAGGTCAGGCGCCGGGCCGTGCGCTCAAGCTTGCCGCTCGCCTCAATCCGGTCGAAGCGCAGGGCATGGGTCGTCGGGTCCGCGCCGGGGACTGCCTGTTCGGTTCCGGTGATGGAAAAGGCCCAGCCGTCGGCGGCATCGTCCACGGGATGCGCCTGACCGGTGAGCGCAAAACGTGAATTGTGCGCGAAGACTTCTATCGGATTGATCCGCAGCCGCCGCTCCTGAGCACTCCAGGAGAGTTGAAGGCGAGTGCGTTCGATGTCCATACGCGCCTCGGGCTTGTCGCGTTCGACGGCGCTGAAGCCGACGACATCGACCCGCGCTTCGGCCGCGGGTACATCGCCGTTCGGCGCGAGCCGCGCATAAAGGTGGCCGAAAAGCTGGCCGCCGAATTCGGCCGGGCTCGTTCCACGCAGCAATTCGTAGATGATGCGGCCGAGCGAAAGATTCTCAAAACCGAGGTCGAAATTGCGCTCACCTCCGGCTTTGCCCGAAAGCGTCGCACTCAGCGCCCACCTCTCACGCTCACCTGCGGACGACGCACTGGCCGTCAGGGCATCGTCCTTGCCGCGCTGGACGCGTACATCGACCCGTTCGATATGTTCGACACGGCCGCGCCGCTGGTCGTCGATCGTGATATTGGCGCTCAGAATTTCGGCGAGCTCAAAATTGGCAAGTTGGCCGCCCTCCTTAAGAACGGCTTCGGCGGCGGCGAGGAAGCCGAAGATTTCGGCAGGCGCCGCTTGCGGCACATCGGCGGCCGGAAGACTGAACAGCGGCGGCCCGCCTTCGGCGCCGGCCAAGGCGACCTGCCCGGTCGATTCGATTCTCAGCGTCAGATGCGGCTCGGTCAGGCGCAGGCGGCGCAGCGTAACTTTCTGGCTTAGGAGAAGATTTCCGTCGAGCGCGATGGACGCGCTCGGCACGCCGAGAACGCGCACGCCGCTCGGATCGCGAATCTCGAAACCGTCGAGCTTGAGATCGAGGCCGTTCGTTGTGAGATCGACGCGGCTGCTGCCGATGTGCACGCCGTAACCCGGCCCGAGTTGAGCTTCGATCCCCGAGGCGATCCGCGGCGTCACGAACATGGAGGTCAGAGGTGAAATCAGGACAAGCGTGACCAGCAGCAGGGCGCCGGCAAGACCCAAGCCGGCATAGATGCCGATGCGCTGAGCGCGGCTGCGATGGTGGAACCAGGTCCAGGCGCGCGCCCACAGCCCCGGCCGATGTGGATGGCCCGGCTGGCGAAGGCTACGCATGCGCCAGGAACGGCGCTTCCCCCCCTTATCGGGCATAGCCTCCCCAGGCTTACTGTCCCGCGGACATCGTGCACTTTTCCGGTGCACGCGTGTCATTGGGAATGGTTCAGGATACTCACATCACAGGCCCTACGAATAAGACGAAAGGACGGCATGTGACAAAGCTTGAAACAGGATCGACCGTTCCGGATTTCGACCTTCCCTCGGATGGCGGCGGTCGGATCAGGCTTTCCTCGCTGAAAGGCAGGAAGGTCGTCCTCTATTTCTATCCGAAAGACGACACGCCCGGCTGCACGGCTGAAGCCATCGACTTTAATCGCCTTCGGAATGAATTCCTAAATTCCGGAACGGAGATCGTGGGGTTTTCAGCCGATTCGCCCGTGCGACATGACAAGTTCAAGAAAAAGTATGCTCTCGATTTCCCCCTCGTCTCGGACGAAACGCGAACCGTGCTCGAAGCCTACGGCCTTTGGGTCGAAAAGAGCATGTATGGCCGCAAATATATGGGCATCGAACGCACGACTGTTCTGATCGACGCCGAGGGCACGATCGCCCGGATCTGGTCCAAGGTGACGGTGCCGGGCCATGCCGACGAAGTTCTGGAAGCGGCAAAGGCGCTTTAGAGCGGCACAGGCCCCCATGGTTACCCGAATTTTAACCATATGACGCCATCAAGGAGCGGCATGAGAGCCGCCTTCTCCGGGCGGCGCGGAGAGCGCCGATGTTCCATTGGCAATATGCCCGGCCGAAACGGTTTGCCGTCGTCCATCGCCCTCTTCAGCCGGTCCGGATTCAGCTTCACCCGTTTGCGGCGGGAGGCCTCGTCCTCCTCACTTTGGCCTTGCTCGGCTGGTCCGGCGCAACCACGACCTACGCGCTGTTTCGTGACGAATTCCTGATGCAGATCGTTGCCCGCCACACTGAGGCCGAACGCGCGTCGAGCGTCGAGATCGCCCGACTCAAAGCCGATGTCGAACAGGCCCGCAGCCGATTGCTCGTTGAGCGCGAGGGGTTTGTCGACAAGCTCGGCGCCCTGGCTCGCCGTCAGGACACCGTCGAACGCCGGCAACAAGTCCTTTCCGGGGTCAACGCACAGATGCCCTCCGCACAGCCGGAAAGCGCGACCGGCGATGAACTGCGCCTCGGCTCGCCGCAAGAGCCTCTCCGGCAATCGCGCGCCAACCCTGAACGTCCGAGTCTCTCCGCGCTGAGTGCGCGTTACGATGCGATCGAGCATCATCAAAAGGAGACAATGGCCACGCTACAGGCCCAGCTCGACCGCGACCGGCAAGAACTTAGACGGGTCTATACATCCATCGGACTGACGCCGGAGCCCGCGAAAGCAGGCCTCGGGGGTCTCTACATTCCACTCAATTTCAGCATCACCGACACCGCCACGCGCGACCTCGAACAGATCGAGGAAAGCGCGGCCGAAACCCGGCGCCTGCGCAGCGGCCTCGATCAGCTGCCCGTCCGGAACCCCGCGCCGGGCGCGCGTGAGGCCAGCGGTTTCGGCAACCGGATCGACCCTTTCCTCGGCACAATGGCGTTCCACAGCGGCCTCGATCTCGAAATGCCCGCCGGCTCACCCGCGCGCGCGACGGCTGCCGGTAACGTCATCTCGGCCGGCTGGAACGGCGGCTACGGCCTGATGGTCGAGGTGCGCCACGCCCACGGTTTCTCGACGCGCTATGCGCATCTGTCCTCGATTGCGGTGTCGGAAGGTCAGGAGATCAAGATCGGAGATACCGTCGGCCGCGTCGGCACGACCGGCCGCTCGACCGGGCCGCATCTCCACTACGAGACGCGCATGGGCGACACACCGCTCGACCCTCGCCGCTTCATCGCGGCAGGCGCGATGCTCGAGGACTAGCCTACGTTCTCCTCAACGAGGGAGAAGGTCGACTCGCGCTCGGTAGAGCGCGAGCGGGATGAGGGGGCGGCGCAAAGCGCCTTCATCGGAAATTCAAAAATTGCGGAGACGTCCCCCTCACCCCGCTCGTGGCTTCGCCACGAGTCGACCCTCTCCCTCTTAGGGGAGAGGGAGGGTGCATCACTCCACGTCTTCGACGCTGTCCGGCCCGCCGCCATAGACGCGTTGAGCCAAAGCCGCTTCCATATACGGATCGAGCGCGCCGTCCAGAACCTCGTCCGGGTCCGACGAGGTCACTCCCGTGCGCAGGTCCTTCACCATCTGATACGGCTGGAGTACGTACGACCGGATCTGGTGGCCCCAGCCGATGTCGGTCTTTGCCGCCTGCTCGGCCATGGCCTTCTCTTCGCGCCTTTTCAGTTCGGCTTCGTAGAGCTTGGCGCGCAGCATGTTCCAGGCGGTCGCGCGGTTCTTGTGCTGCGAGCGATCCCCTTCCGACACCACGGCGATGCCGGTCGGAAGATGGGTCAGACGCACCGCCGATTCCGTCTTGTTGACGTGCTGTCCGCCCGCGCCGCCGGAGCGCATCGTGTCGACACGCACCTGACTCTCGTCGATCTCGATTTGGATGCGGTCATCGACGACCGGATAGACGTCGATCGAGGCAAAGCTTGTCTGCCGGCGCGCATTGGAGTCGAAAGGCGAAATCCGCACCAGACGGTGCACGCCGCTCTCGGTCTTGAGCCAGCCATAGGCGTTGCGGCCCTTGACGATGATCGTCGCGCCCTTGATACCCGCGCCCTCACCCTCCTGACGGCCAACGAGTTCCACCTTGTAGCCGCGCCGCTCCGCCCACCTCGTATACATACGAAGAAGCATCTCGGCCCAGTCCTGGCTCTCGGTGCCGCCGGCGCCGGAATGAACTTCCAGATAGGTATCCATCCCGTCCGCCTCGCCGGACAGAAGCGTCTCGATCTGTTGCTTGGCCGCTTCCGCGGTCAGCGCCTTGATCGCGGCTTCGGCCTCGCCGATCACACCCTGATCCTTCTCGGCCTCGCCGAGGTCGATCAGTTCGATATTGTCGGCAAGCTCCCGCTCCATGCGCCGGATCTGTTCGATCCGCGTTTCGAGGTCGGTGCGCTCGCGCATCAGTTTCTGCGCGCGGTCGGCATCGTCCCAGAGAGTTGGGTCTTCGGAGAGCGCGTTCAGTTCCCGGAGGCGATTTGTGGCTGTGTCCCAGTCAAAGATGCCTCCTCAGCAGCCCGACAGACTGCTTGAGTTCTTCTACGAGGGAAATGATTTCGGCGCGCATGAATTGCTTCTTGGTTGGAAAGTCGCGGGAAACTAGGGCCCGAACCGCCCTCTGTAAACCTTCTACTGGCCCGCGGGCGCAACCTCGCGCGGCCGGCTTGCAAGGGTGAAGAAGCCGACGCCGGCGATCACGAGCGCGCTGCCCGCGACATCGATCAGCGTCAGATGCTCGCCCAGGACCATCACCGCGAGAGCGATGGTCGCGATGGGGCTGAGCGTCCCGATGGTCGCATTGGCCTGCGCCGAAATGCGCGACAGGGCCGCATTCATGAAAAACGAGGGCAGCACCGTGGCGCCGATCGCGATGACGACGCCGAGCCACAGCACATAGGGCGACAGCGGCTCGATGGGATGAAACAGCAGATATTGCCCGATGGCGCCGACGGAAGCAGCGCTCATCGCGATACAGGTGAAGAGACGCGGTCCGAGTTCGCCGATGATTTCGCGCGCGAGCAGCTGATAGAGCGCAAACGCCAGAGCGGCCGCCATGACCCAGGCGCACCCGATCAAGGCACTCTCCCCGGTCGCGGCGAGGTCCTGCGTGAAGATCATGGCCAGTCCGGCATAGCTCACGATGAAGGCAAGCAGGGCCTTGGGGCGTACCGGCTGGCCGAAAAACGCCGCGCCGAACAGCACGACGAACAGCGGATAGGTGAACAGGATCAGCCGTTCGAACTGCGCGGAGATGTATTCCAGCCCCTTGAAGTCGGCGTAGCTCGAAAACCAGTAGCCGAGCAGACCGACGAGGACGGCATAGACGATCGCACGGGGGCGGAATGTGACAGGCTTGGCTTTCCGGCGGTCGGCGAGGACGCCCCAAACACCGATGAGGATGTAGATCGGCAGCGACATCACCATCCGCAGGGCCAGAAGCGTTTCCGCGTCCACGCCCTCGGCATAGGCGAGCTTGATGATGATGGCCTTGGTCGCGAACAGGAATGCACCGGCCGCCGCAAGCGCATAGCCCACCCAAAGGCGGGGCACGGCGGGGCTATCGATGGTGGTCATAGGAGCCTGATGCAGCGTGCGGCGGGAAATTGCTATTGGGAATTAGCCTTAGGCTGGTCGCAGCGCCATTCTTTCGGCTGGCATGCAAGGCCAGGCGTCGAGCATGCCGGCCCGGCATCCGTACGCCTGCAGATTTCGCACTCGTTTGTGAAAGCCACGCACGTCGCGTTCGCGCGCATGATGTCTTCCAGGCTTGCCGGGCTCATCGCCGCCGGTTTGAGGGGGGACAAAACCGGTTCGTCGGCCAGTGCTCCGGTCGCGAACGCAAGAACCGCAAGGCATGCGAGGCGGAGACCGCGGATCAATACAACCCGCCGGTGCCGCTGCGCACACCCCGCTGCGCGTCGGGCGAAACATCCACCGGCTGGCCGCCGCCGCCATATCCGATGATTGAATAATTATCGGGCGGCGCCGTGCCGGGTTTGAAGGCTTCAAGGATGACCTTCTGATCGCCCGGTCCGGCACGCATGCCGGTCACAGGATTGATGCGCACGAGCTTGATGCCCGGCGGCACGCGGAACGGCACGGCCGGCTTGTCGGCGAGAGCTTCTTTCAGGAAATCACCGGCGATGGGCGCCGCGAGCTCGCCACCCGTCGTTCCGCGACCCATCGGCCTCGGCTTGTCGTAACCGACATAAACGCCGACCGCGAGATCGGGCGAGAACCCGACGAACCACGAATCCTTGTAATCGTTGGTCGTGCCTGTCTTGCCGGCGAGCGGCTTGCCGACCTGGCGCAGAACGGTCGCGGTGCCGCGCAGAACGACGCCCTCCATCATGCTCGTGATCTGGTAGGCCGTCAGCGGATCGAGCACCTGCTCGCGATGATCGACGAGCGTCGGCGGCGGCTGGCCGCGCCAGTCGGTCGCCTTGCAGCCCTGGCACTCGCGGTCATCGTGCTTGTAGATCGTGTGTCCATACCGGTCCTGCACGCGATCGATCAACGACGGCGTCACTTTCTTGCCGCCGTTCGCGAACATCGAATAGCCCGAGACCATTTTCAGAAGCGTCGTCTCGCCCGCGCCGAGCGCCATGGACAGGAATGGCGGCAGATCGTCGGAAATGCCGAACCGGCGGGCATATTCGGAGATGATCGGCATGCCCATATCCTGGGCAAGGCGCACAGTCATGACGTTACGCGATTTCTCGATGCCGAAGCGCAGGGTCTGCGGACCGAAGAACTCGCCGGTATAGTTTTCCGGACGCCACATCTCCTGCCCCGCGCCCTGATCGACCTCGATGGGCGCGTCGAGCACGACGGAGGACGGCGTATATCCGTTGTCGAGCGCGGCGGCATAGATGAACGGCTTGAACGACGAGCCGGGCTGGCGCAGCGCCTGTGTCGCGCGGTTGAATTCGCTCTGGTCGTACGAGAAGCCGCCGACAAGCGCGAGCACGCGTCCGGTGTACGGATCCATGACGCACATCGCGCCGGAGATTTCCGGCGGCTGACGCAGACGGAACTCGCCCGGCTTTTGCTTGCCGTCCTTTTCCTTCAACGGCTCGACATAGACGACATCGCCCACGGCAAGCACGCCCTTCTGGCCTTCCGGCTTGGTCGCACCGCTGGCCCAGCGCGCCCATTTCATGCCTTCGGGTGGAATCGTCGCGGTTACACGTTCGGCCTTCACCGCTCCGGAGGCTTCGCGCCCCGGCGTCAGCCCGATCGATATTCCGGGACCGTCGGTCGACAGCACGACGGCAAGTTTCCAGGGAATGTCGCCATAGGCCGGCACGGCGGCCAGCGCCTTGCCCCAATCCTCGCCCAGCGGGATGTTCTTCATCGCGCCGCGCCAGCCGCGCGCCTCGTCGAATTTCACGAAGCCTGCCGCCAACGCCTTCTTGGCCATTTCTTGAAGTTCGGGGTTCAGCGCGGTGCGTACCGAAAGGCCGCCGTCATAAAGCCCCTTCCCGCCATATTTTTCGTAAAGGACGCGGCGGACCTCTTCGGCGTAATATTGCGCGGTATAGACATGCGCGCTCGACGCGCGGGCGGTGACCCCGAGGGGAGACGCCTTGGCCTTGTCGCCGTCTTCGCGCGAGACGAAGCCGTTCTCGACCATGCGGTCGATGACCCAGTTGCGCCGCTCGATCGCCCGTTCGGTCTGGCGGAACGGATTGTAATTGTTCGGCGCCTTCGGCAACGCCGCCAGATAGGCCGCCTCGGCAACGGTGAGTTCGTGCACCGACTTGTCGAAGTAATTCAGCGCCGCGGCGGCAATGCCGTAATTGCCGAGGCCGAGATAGATCTCGTTCAGGTAGAGTTCGAGGATCTTCTCTTTCGAGAAGGTCTGCTCGATACGCACCGCAAGCAGCGCTTCCTTGATCTTGCGGTTGACCGTGGTCTCGTTGGTCAGAAGAAAGTTCTTGGCGACCTGCTGGGTAATGGTCGAGGCGCCCTGTGGCCGCACATTGCGTCCGAAATTCTCGACATTGGTCCATACCGCGCGGGCAATACCGGACAGATCGATACCGCCGTGCTGGAAGAAGTTCTTGTCCTCGGCGGACATGAACGCCTGGATGACGGTGACCGGCACCGCCTGGATCGGCAGGAAGAGCCGCCGCTCATTGGCGTATTCGGCGATGAGGCTCCCGTCGACGGCGTGGAGCCGCGTCATGATCGGCGGCTCGTACTTTTCGAGCGTCGCGTGGTCCGGCAGATCCTGCGCCTGCTGCCAAATGAACACGGCAACGGCCCCGGCGCCGATCAGGCCGAGAACCGTGGCTGTCGCGAACAGGAAACCGAGGAAACGCAGAAGAAGGCGCATGAACGCGATATGTCCCTGAAAACGGCGATCGCTCGGGCCTGCGCACGGGCTTTACGACCTGAAGGGGCTTGGAAGCCTTTTGTGGATTTTGTTGGGCGTGCACGCCCGAATTAACCTCCCGAAGAGCTCCTTTCCGACGCACCGGGTTTGCCGAAGAAAACGTCTACCGCCTGAACCATCGCGTCGGCCGCCTTGTCGCGCCAGTCCTTGGACATCAGGAGCTTGAGGTCGTCCTTGTTCGTCATGTAGCCGAGTTCGAGCAGCGCGGAAGGCACGTCGGGGGCTTTCAGGACGAGGAATCCGGCAGAGCGCATGGGGTTCTTGTTCATCCGCATGGCCTGCTTCACAGAGCTGACGAGGGTGTTGGCGAAACGCGTGGAAAAGCTTTTCGTTTCCCGCGTCGCGAGATCGATCAGAATGCCAGCGACCTCGTCCGGCTCCGCCGTCAGATCGACTCCGGCGATCACGTCGGCCCGGTTTTCCTTTTCCGCGAGCCGCGCCGCTTCGGCGTCACTCGCGGTTTCCGACAGCGTATAGACGGTCGCGCCGCGCACGCCGAAAGGGTCGGACAGCGAATCGGCGTGGATCGAGAGAAGAAGCTGTGCGCCGTTCTCGCGTGCGATCCTTACCCGGTCCGCGAGCGCGACGAAGCTGTCGTCCGAACGCGTCATGGTCACCCGGTAACGGCCGGATTCGACCAATTTGGCGTTGAGCGTGCGGGCAAACTCTAGGACAATATTCTTCTCCTCCTCGCCCCCCGCCCCCTTGGCTCCGGTATCGATGCCGCCATGGCCGGGGTCGATCACGACAACGGGCCGCGTGTCGGCCGCGTCCTGAGAAACCTTCGGTGTCGGCGCGGGAGGAAGCTGCTCCACGCTCGGAGCCTGGGCCGCCATGTTCGTCAGGAATTCGGCCCGGCTGGTCGGCACAAGTTCGATCACGAGACGTGCCGGCTGCCCTTGCGCGGCATCGACGGAGCGCACCTCCTGCACCTTCACTGGTTCCTTCGCATCGATGACGATCCGGGAACGGCCGGGCGCGATCAGGCCGTAGCGATAGGCCGAGATCAGCCCCCGCTCCTCGTGGGGCAGAGGATTCGTACCGAAAACGAGGTCCGGGAGGTCGATGATGACGCGGTAGGGATCGGCCAGAGTGAACACGCGCGGCTTCACCGGGCCGTTCAGGTCGACGATCAGCCGCGTGCCGGCCGCGTCACCTCCGAGCCGGGTCCCCGTGGCGCTGACAAGAGCTGTCGCCGGCCCGGCCCAGCTGGAAACGGCGAGAATCGCCGGCAGGAAAATGAGCGCGAATCTGTTCATTTTGAACGCGAATTGGCCTCGGAGACCGGAAATTAGATGGGTTAGGATTAGCGAAAAGCCGCCTCTCCCGGGAATCTTATTCCCATCGACCCTGTGGAGGAACATTGCATTCCACCTCCCGTCGTGTTTCCCCAGCAACACAACCGCTTGTCAAAGGCGGTGTTTTCTATATGAAGGACCCTGGCTCGCACGTGCATGGCTTCCAAGCCTTTGCCCATGCGTGATCGCGGTCAGTCACCCTGCTCTCTGTGCGTTTTGGTGACGATCGTTCCGGATGCCGCCTTTCCAGAGGCGCCCGACCAGCCCGCCGGATCCCCGGCATGGTCGAGTGCAAGGCCATCCCAGCGCCCGGCGGAAATGCGGTGGCGAGCCTGACGGCCCCTGCTTATGCAGGCAGACACATTGGAGTCGAAGGCGGACATGGCGAGCGTTCAGGCAAACCTCGACGCATGCGCAGTTCGCCGGACGGCCATCTTTTCGCACATCATTTTAATCAAACATCGCGCCTCTGGCGCCGGCCGCGCGCCGAGCGGAAACTATAGTTCCGCCGCGTGTCGCCGCGCTGCGCGCAGAACTGAAGGTCTCACATGTCCAGCAACAAGATGCTCATCGACGCCGCCCACCCGGAGGAAACTCGGGTAGTCGTCGTCCGCGGCGGCACCAATCGTATCGAAGAATTCGATTTCGAGAGTGCCAACCGCAAACAGCTTCGCGGCAATATCTATCTCGCCAAGGTCACGCGCGTAGAGCCGTCCCTACAGGCGGCCTTCGTCGAATACGGCGGCAACCGCCACGGCTTCCTCGCGTTCAGCGAAATCCATCCCGACTATTACCAGATTCCGGTCGCCGATCGTCAGGCGCTGCTTGACGAGGAAGAGCGCGACACGCGCGCCGACGACGCGGACGAGGAAGAAAAGAAGGACGGCGGCAAAGGCCGCCGCCGGCGCGGACGCGGCAAGGCCAAGGACGCTCCGAAGGACGAGAGCGTCAGCGAGGACGCCCCCGCAGAGGACGAAGACGACGCCGGGGACAGCGAAGACGAAACGGATGAAGACGGCAGCGAAGCCGGCGAAACCGAAAAGGACGCGCTCGAAGCCGCGGCCGACCAAGCGGCTGTTCCCGAAGTCGCCGAACCCGGCACCGAACCGTCGTCTTCCGGCGATGTCGTCGAAGTTCGCGACGAGGCCAAGGACGAGATTGAATCCGTCGGCGCCGAGTCCAACGTCGAAGAGGAAATGCCGCAGCGCCGCGAACCGCGCCGCATGCGTCATTACAAAATCCAGGAAGTCATCAAGCGTCGCCAGGTGCTGCTCGTTCAGGCCGTCAAGGAAGAGCGCGGCAACAAGGGCGCGGCGCTCACGACCTATCTGTCTCTGGCCGGCCGCTATTCGGTGCTGATGCCGAACACGGCGCGCGGCGGCGGCATTTCGCGGAAGGTCACGAACGCCACCGACCGCAAGAAGATGAAGGAGATCGCCGGCGATCTCGAAGTGCCGGAAGGCATGGGCGTCATTCTCCGCACCGCCGGCGCGAGCCGCACCAAGGCGGAGGTGAAACGCGATTTCGAATATCTGCTGCGTCTGTGGGAAACGGTGCGCGAGAAAACGCTTCAGTCGACCGCCCCGGCCCTCGTCCATGAGGAAGGCTCGCTCGTGAAGCGCGCCATCCGCGATCTCTACAACAAGGACATCGACGAAGTTCTTGTCTCGGGCGAAGGCTCCTTCAAGGAAGCCAAGGACTTCATGCGCATGCTCATTCCGAGCCATGCGAAGAACGTGAAGCTCTACCGCGAGCAGGTTCCGATCTTCACCAAGTACGGCGTCGACAGCCAGCTCGACGCGATGTTCTCGAACGTCGTGACGCTGAAATCCGGCGGCTACATCGTCATCAATCAGACGGAAGCTCTCGTTGCCGTCGACGTGAACTCCGGCCGCGCCACGCGCGAGCACAATATCGAAGACACGGCCGTCAAGACCAATCTCGAAGCCGCCGAGGAAGTCTCGCGTCAGCTTCGCTTGCGCGACCTTGCTGGCCTCATCGTCGTCGATTTCATCGACATGGAAGAGAACCGCAACAACCGCGCGGTCGAGAAGAAGCTCAAGGACTGCCTCAAGCACGATCGTGCGCGCATCCAGGTCGGACGTATCTCGCATTTCGGTCTTCTGGAAATGTCACGCCAGCGCATCCGCACAGGCGTGCTCGAATCGTCCTCCGATGTCTGCCCGGTCTGCGCCGGCTCCGGCCGCGTGCGCTCGGTCCCCTCGGTCGCCCTGCATGTACTGCGCATCATCGAAGAGAACCTGCTGCGCACGTCGGGCTTCAACATCAATGTGCGTACGACGAACGCCGTCGCGCTCTACATCCTCAACCAGAAGCGCGGCCATCTCCGCGATATCGAAACGCGTTTCGGCGTCGAGATCACCTTCACCTCCGACGAGCATCTTGGGGTTGGCGAGCATTGCGTGATCCAGCGCGGCGAGCCCTCCACCGGCACACCGCTCGTACCCCAGCTCCCGCCTCCGGTAGCCGATGACGTCGACGAGGCCGATATCGCGGACGATGAGGAGATCGGCGAAGGGACTGGTCGTGACGAGGCTGGCGGCCAGGTCCGTGAATCCCGTCCGCACGGCGGCGACCGCGCCGGCGGCGGTCGTCCCGAACATGCTGAGCAGGGCGAAGGCGGAGAAGGCGGACGTCGCCGTCG
Organism: uncultured Alphaproteobacteria bacterium; assembly: GCA_963786225.1. Taxonomy (GTDB): domain Bacteria; phylum Pseudomonadota; class Alphaproteobacteria; order Rhizobiales; family Methylopilaceae; genus Flaviflagellibacter. The sequence goes on along the minus strand of CAWAYQ010000024.1, from coordinate 41,378 downwards.
CCGCAGGCGCAGGCGCGGCCGGGGCCGTGGCGGCGAAGGACGCGGCGAGAACGCTGAAGTCCGTTTCGAGCAAGGCGAGAGCCGCCCCGCCTCGTTCAGAGGTGAAGCTTCGGAGAACATCAGCGAGGGCGCCATCGAAGGTGGCGTAATCGAGGCGGACGAGCAGTCGGCAACGGCCGCGATCATGACGGACAGGCCCGAAGGCACGCCGGAAGGCAGTGGCGAAGAACGCCGTCCCCGCCGTCGCGGACGCCGTGGCGGCCGCAAAGGCCGTGGCGAGGGTGATGCCGCAGGCGCGGGCGACGAAGGCCCGCACAGCGAAGCCGACACGATGCCCGGCGATGTCGAGACGGTTTCCGCGCCCGCACCGGTGGAGCGTGGGCCGGTCTTTGTCGCTGTTGAACCCGCAGCCGAGCCGGAACCCGCAGCCAAGGCGGATCCGAAGCCGAGGCGCACACGGGCGCCGGTCGAAACCACGCCCGAACCCACACCCGCACCCGCCGTGGAAGAGCCCGCGCGTCCTCGCCGGTCGGGCTGGTGGAACAAGATGCGCGGCGGCTGAGGCTCCCGCACTTAACCGACGAAAAATGGCTCCGGCATTACCGGAGCCATTTTTTCATCCGCTCGACCGCTTCCGCGATCTCCGCCTCCGCGCCCGCGAATGAAAACCGTAAATACCGGTGTCCCCGCGCGCGATCGAAATCCACACCCGGCGTCGCGGCGACACCGGCTTCTTCCAGCAGAGCACGCGCGAAGGCCGGGCTGTCGTTCGTGAACCGGCCGACATCGGCATAAAGATAGAAGGCGCCGTCGGCCGGAAGGAAACTGTCCATACCCGATTTCGGGAGCTCACGCAGAAGCAGTGCGCGGTTGCGCCTGTAGATCCCGCGCACCTCCTCCAGCTCTTCCCGGGCATCGAGCGCCGCCGTCGCCGCGATCTGCGACAGCATGGGCGCCGAGATGAAGAGGTTCTGCGCCAGCCGCTCCACCGGCCGCTCCAGCTCTTCCGGCACGACGAGCCATCCGATCCGCCACCCCGTCATGCACCAGTATTTCGAGAAGCTGTTGACGACGAGCGCCTGATCGTCGAAGCGAAGAGCGGTCTCCGCCGCCGCTCCATAGGTCAGCCCGTGATAGATTTCGTCCGAGACGAGACGGATACCGAGCCTGCGGCATGTGTCCGCAAGTTCGGCAAGCGCCGCGGGCGTGACCACCGTCCCGCTCGGATTGGCGGGGCTCATCAGCAACACGCCCGCGAGCGGGCTCTTCGCATGCGCCTGCTCGACCGCATCGCCGTCGAGCGCCCAGCGGCTTTCTGCATCGGATTCGATTTCGATCGGCTCCAGGCCGAGAGCCGTCAGCATTGTCTTGTAGGGCGGATACCCCGGCGAGGAGATGCCGACACGGTCTCCCGGGTTGAACAGCGCCAGAAATGCCAGCAGAAACCCGGCGGAGGACCCGATGGTCACCGCGATCCGGGCGGCTGGAATCTCCATGCCGTAGGCATCGCGGTAATGCCGCGAAATACGCTCGCGCAGCACCGGCAGGCCCAAAGCCTGGGTATACCCGATCAATCCACCCTTCAGAGCCTCGGCGGCCGCCTCGCGGGCAGCCTTAGGCGCGGGAAAGCTGGGTTCGCCGATTTCCATATGCACGACGGAGCGCCCCTGCGCCTCCAGGCGTCGCGCCGCGGCCAGCACATCCATGGCGATGAATGGCTCCACCTCGGCACGCCGGGCATGAAAAAAGCGGCGCCCGCGCTCTTGGCTGTCGATCACGCTCGTCGTGCCCCTTTTGCGCCACTGTTATCGTGCATCGCGGCGCTATGCCGTTCCCTGCCATGAAGTGCAAGCCCGCTCTCTTCCGCGTCGCCGCGCTGGCGACGGCGTTTGCGGTGGGCGCGGCCAGCCTTCCCGCGCCCGCTCGCGCCCAAAACAAGGATCGTCTCTCGCCGGTCCGCGACGCCGAGATCGAAGAGCTGATGCGCGATTACGCCACCCCGCTTCTGCGCGCAGCCAATATCGACCCGACCGTCGTCGAGATCGCGCTGATCGGCGACTTCTCGTTCAACGCCTTCGTGGCGAACGGCCGCCGCATCTTCATCAATCTCGGCGCCATTGTCGAAAGCAAGACGCCGAACCAGCTGATCGGCGTTCTTGCGCATGAGACTGGCCACATCGCCGGCGGCCATCTTTCAAATCTGCGTCAGCAGATCGACGCCGCGCAGACGCGCGCCATCATCGCCATGCTGATCGGCGCCGCGGCGGTCGCGGGCGGCGCCATGGCCGGCGCGGACGGCGGCACGATCGCGGGCGGCGCACGGGCTGTCGCGACCGCGCCCGGGAGCATCGTCCAGCGCGATCTGCTCGCTTATGTCCGCGCGCAGGAGCAGGCCGCCGACCAAGCCGGCATCAGTTATCTCACAAAAACCGGACAGTCCGGCCGCGGCATGCTCGAAACGTTCAAGGGCTTCGCCGACAAGTCGATGTTCACGGCCCGTTTCGTCGATCCGTACGCCGTCACCCATCCGATGCCGGTCGAGCGCATCGCGTTGCTCGAACGCATCGTCAATGCGAGTCCGAACTTCAACGCAACGGACAATCCGGCCCTCGTTCAGCGCCATCGAATGGCGCAGGCCAAAATCTGGGCCTTCATGAGGGGGCCGGACGTCATCGCGCGCAAATACCCCGCGAGCGATACGAGCCTGCCCGCGCGCTATGCCCGCGCCGTCTCCGCCTACCGTTTTGGCAAAATCGACGATGCGGTGCGCCAGATCGATGCGCTAATCGCATCGGAACCGGGTAATCCTTATTTCTGGGAATTGAAGGGCCAGGCTTTGCTGGAAAACGGGCGCGCGCGAGAGGCCATGGAGCCGTTGCGCCGCGCGGTGTCGATGAAGCCGAAATCGGGCCTCATCCGCATGATGCTCGGTGAGGCCATGGTCGCTACCAACGACAAGAGCCTGCTCGACGGCGCCATGACCGAGCTTCGTCAGGCCACAGCCTATGAGCCGTCCGCGGAGAAAGCCTATCGCAATCTCGCGATCGCCTATGGCCGCAAGGGCATGAACGCGGATGCCGACCTCGCTTCCGCACAGGCCAATTTCCAGGCCGGCAACATTCCCGTCGCAAAGCAGCTGGCCGCGCGCGCCAAAAGCCAGCTCGCCACCGGCTCGCCCACATGGTTGCGCGCTGATGACATCGTCAACTACCGTGCGCCGAAATTGAAATAGAACGACGGTCTCTCCGTCCGGAAGGAAACACCCGTGTCCCCTTTGCGCATATCCGCCGTCGCGCTGGCCGCCCTTGCCGGGCTCGGTCTGCTGATCCTTCCGCAATATCTGGTGGCGCAGCCCGCCCCGGAAATGTCATCGGGGCCCGGCGACACCGGCGCGGCGCCAAACCGCGCCGCTGTCGAAAAGATCGTGCGTGAGTATCTCCTCGCCAATCCGGAACTGCTTCGCGAGATGGCAGAGAAGCTGAAGTCGAAGGAGGAGGCCAGCGCCGACGCCAAGCGCAGCAGCGTGTTCAAGACCACGTCCTCCGAAATCTACAATTCGGACAACCAGGTCGTTCTCGGAAATCCGAACGGCGACGTCACTCTGGTCGAGTTCTTCGATTACAATTGCGGTTACTGCAAACACGCGCTCGAGGACACCAACGAGCTTCTGAAAACCGATCCGAAGCTCAGGCTCGTCCTGAAGGAGTTTCCGGTGCTCGGCCCCGATTCGGTCGACGCCGCCCGCGTCGCGGTGGGCGTCCGAAACCAGGCCCCCGAGAAATATCTCGATTTCCACCGCAAGCTCCTGTCCGCCGACAGTGCCACCGGCGCGGGCGCCATCGAGATCGCCCGCGAACTCGGCCTCGACATCGACCGCCTGTCCAGGGATCTGACCGATCCCAAGACCGAAGCCGCCTTGATTTCCGTCCACAAGCTCGCCAACCAGCTCAACATCAACGGCACGCCGACCTACGTCATCGCCGACCAGGTGCTGCCCGGCGCGGCCGGAGCCGACACCCTCAAAGAGGTCATCGCCAATGTCCGCAAATGCGGCAAGGCGGAGTGCGGGTAGTTCCCTCCCCTGAACGGGGAGGGCCGCGCGGAGCGGGGTTGGGGGCGAAATTCGCGGAACGGATGAGCGCCAACATCGTGCCTGCCCTCACCCCGGTCGCGTGACCGCAACTCGACCCTCTCCCAGCGAAGTTGGGTCTACCCAACTTCGCCATTGATAGCGGAACTCGGGAGCACCCGAGTTCCGGGCAGGAGAGGGTAGACCTCTCCGCACGGCCCGTATAAGAACCGTCGTTCCCTCGCCCCGGCCAAGATCGTCCCGAGATGACCGCGATCGTATTTGTCCTTAACGGCCCGAACCTCAACCTGCTCGGCCTGCGCGAGCCGGAAATCTATGGCTCGGAGACGCTCAACGACATCGAGGACCGGGTGACGGCGCGCGGCAAAGCCCTCGGACTGACGGTGGATTTCCGGCAGACCAATATCGAGGGTCAGCTGGTCGACTGGATCCAGGAAGCCCGCACCAAGGCCAAGGGCATTATCATCAACCCTGCCGCCTACACCCACACATCGGTCGCCCTGCGGGATGCGCTGAAGGCCGTGGGGGTGCCGGCGATCGAGGTTCACCTGTCGAACACCCACGCTCGCGAGGAGTTTCGGCATCATTCCTACGTGTCGCCCGTCGCGCACGGCATCGTTGTGGGTTTCGGCGCATACGGCTACGAACTCGCACTCGACGGCCTGTCGCGCATCATCGCGAAGAACTGACGCCCTTCGGGAGAAGAAGAGAATATGGCCAAGGACGTTAAACGCACCGATAGCGGCATCGACCACGATCTGATCCGCGATCTCGCCAAGCTCCTCAAGGAAACCGACCTCTCCGAGATCGAAATCGAAAGCGCGGGCCTCAAGGTCCGCGTCGCGCGCGGCATCACGGTCAGCGCTCCGGTCTACAACAGCACGCCCGTGTCTTCGGCGCCCGCCGCCGTTGCCGCCGCCGCGCCCGCGGACAAATCCAAGGCCGTCGGTGTGGTTCTGTCGCCCATGGTCGGCACGGCCTATCGTTCTCCGGAGCCCGGCGCCAAAGTGTTCGTCGAAGTCGGCCAGGACGTCCGTCAGGGCCAGACTCTCATCATCATCGAGGCGATGAAGACAATGAACGCCATTCCGGCGCCGAAAGCCGGAAAGGTGAAGGAAATTCTCATCGAGGACAGCCAGCCGGTCGAGTTCGGCCAGCCCCTCATGATCGTCGAGTAACGATGTTCGACAAGGTTCTCATCGCCAATCGCGGCGAGATCGCGCTCCGGGTTCTCCGCGCCTGCAAGGAGCTGGGCATCGCGACCGTCGCGGTCCACTCCACCGCCGACAGCGACTCGATGCACGTCAAGCTCGCGGACGAAGCGGTCTGCATCGGCCCGCCCGCCGCGCGCGACAGCTATCTCAATGTCTCACAGCTTCTCGCTGCCTGCGAGATCACCGGCGCCGACGCCGTACATCCCGGCTACGGATTCCTGTCGGAGAACGCCCGCTTCGCCGAAATTCTAGACGAGCACGAGATTGTCTTCATCGGCCCGAAAGCCGAGCACATCCGCGTCATGGGCGACAAGATCGCCGCCAAGCAGACCGCAAAGCGCCTCGGCATTCCGGTTGTTCCGGGTTCCGAGGGCGGCGTGACGGAAGACGCCGAGGCGCTCCGCATCGCCCGCGAGATCGGTTTCCCCGTCATCATCAAGGCCGCGGCCGGCGGTGGTGGGCGCGGCATGAAAGTCGCGCTTGGCGAGCACGATATGTCGGTCGCTCTCTCAACCGCGCGCTCCGAGGCGAAAGCCGCGTTCGGCGACGACGCCGTCTATATCGAAAAGTACCTACAGAAGCCGCGTCACATCGAAGTCCAGATCATCGGCGACGGACGCGGCAAGGCCGTTCATCTCGGCGAACGCGACTGCTCGCTGCAGCGCCGCCATCAGAAAGTCTGGGAGGAAGCCCCCTCGCCCGCCCTCAACGCCGAAGAGCGTGAGCGCATCGGCGAGACCTGCGCGAAAGCCATGGCCGATCTCGGCTATCTCGGCGTCGGCACGATCGAGTTCCTGTACGAGAACGGCGAGTTTTATTTCATCGAAATGAACACCCGCATCCAGGTCGAGCATCCGGTCACCGAAATGATCACCGGCATCGATCTCGTCAACGAGCAGATCCGCATCGCCGGCGGCGCCGAACTTTCGTTCTCGCAGGAGGATGTGAAACTCAACGGTCATGCCATCGAATGCCGGGTGAACGCGGAAAACCCTGGCACCTTCCGCCCGTCGCCCGGCAAGATCACGCAATGGCACGTGCCCGGCGGTCTGGGCGTCCGCGTCGATTCACACGCCTATCAGGGCTACACCATCCCGCCCTATTACAATTCGCTCGCGGGCAAGCTCATCGTCCATGGCAAGACGCGCACCGAATGCCTGATGCGCCTGCGCCGTGCGCTCGACGAGTTCGTGGTCGACGGCATCGAGACGACTTTGCCGCTGTTCCGCACCCTCGTCCGCGACCCGGACATGCAGGACGGCCGCTACGACATCCACTGGCTGGAAAAGCGCCTTGCCGAAGGCATGATGGACGAGACAGTAAGCTCCCGCTTCGCAGCAAAGCGAAAACCGCTTAAACTCCTCCCCATGACACGCATCAACGATGTCCTGGTCGAGATCACGCCGGAGGTGCTGCTGAAGGCCTATGCCTGCGGCATCTTTCCGATGGCCGAGAGCGCGAACGATCCCGGCCTCTACTGGATCGAGCCGGACCGGCGCGGCGTCATTCCGCTCGACAAGTTCCACGTATCGTCGCGTCTCGCCCGCACCGTTCGTTCGGATCAGTTCGATATCCGCGTGGACCACGATTTCGAGGCCGTCCTGGCCGGCTGCGCGACCCCCGGCCCCGGCCGCCGCAAGACGTGGATCAACAAGCGTATCCGCCGTCTGTACACAGAGCTTTACGGCATCGGTCATTGCCACACGGTCGAAGCCTACGACAACGAAAAACTCGTCGGCGGCCTGTACGGCGTACGCCTCGGCGGCGCCTTCTTCGGCGAGAGCATGTTCCATACGGCGCGCGACGCATCGAAAGTCGCGCTGGTTCATCTCGCCGCCCGCCTCGTGAAGGGCGGCTTTCGCCTGCTCGACACCCAGTTCGTCACCGACCATCTTAAGACCTTCGGCGCGGTCGACGTTTCCCGCCGCGCCTATCACACGCTTCTGGAAAGCGCGCTTGCCGAAAGCGGCGACTTTTTCGCCTGGCCGAAAGACCTGCGGGTCAGCGGCGCGGATGCCCTCGCGGCGCTCGCAGGTGATAGATTTCAGGCGGATGGAAAAGCGGAATTGCGGCGCAAGTAATCTTTACTCGCCGAGCTTCGGACCTTCCGGAGCTTCGCGCCGCTCGCCGCCTTTGCAGTTCGTCACCCACACATCGTAGATCGGGTGCTCGACGGCATTGAGGCCGGGGCTGTCGGCGAACATCCATCCGGCGAAGATGCGCTTCTGCTCGCTCTGCAGCGTGATCTCGTCGACCTCGACAAAGGCAATGGTTTCCGGCTGTTCGGTCGGCGGGCGCGTATAGCAGACGCGCGGCGTCACCTGCAGCGCGCCGAACTGCACGGTCTCGTCCACCTTCACCTCGAACGCGAAAATGCGCCCTGTCACCTTGTCGAGGCCGGAGAACTCCGCGATCGGATTGGCGATGCGCTCCGGCTGCGGCGCGGCCGGTTCGGCCGGAGCGGCGCCGGGCGCTGCCGGTGGCGGCGGGATCCGCTGCACCTGCTGGCCGAAGGCCGAACCGGCCGCGAACACGGCAAGTCCGGCAAGAATCGCGACCGGGCGTAAACGGAAAATCACAGGAAGGGCCTTGGGCGAGCGGACGCGAAGAGATTGCTTCCGAATATGGCACGCGCGAGGCGCACGGCGAGGATCAGTTCCCCGGCGTCCAGGCTTCGTAATCGCCGGTCGTCCTGGCGCGGCGGCCGTGACCGGCAGTCGAACCCTTGGGGCGATAGGCGCCGGAGGTCCCGGTCTGGTTCGAGCGGTGCGGCAGCTGCCAGTCCGGCGCGCGATAATCCTCCTGCGAGGGCGGCATATCGACCGTGTGGTGCATCCAGCCATGCCAGCCGGTCGGAATGGCGCTCGCCTCGACATAGCCGTTGTAGACCACCCAGCGCCGGTCGCCGAGCGGCGGCACATTGGCCTGGTAGTACTTGTTCCCGAACTCGTCCTCGCCGACGAAAGTGCCCTTGCGCCAGGTGAAGAACCGCGTGCCGAGCGTCTGGCCATTCCACCAGGTGAAAAACTGCGTCAGGAAGGTCTTCACGGGCGGGTGCTCCGAAGCGTGCGAGAATGAGGCGTTATGGCTCCTCGCAGGAGCGCTGTCCACTGGATGCACGGCCTGTTCATGGCCTCCCGGACATTCTCCTCAAGGGGAAGCCCGCGTTTGGCGTGCGCTTGGGTGCCCCTCGCATTCCGAGCCCATCTCCCTTACATAAGCGGCACCCCCGCGAACATCCGCGCGGTATCCCCGCGCTGCTATCCAAGGACCGTCGAGATGGCCAAGAAACCCGGCTCGAAGAGCGAATATGTGCTGTTCAACGTCTTCTACGAGGACGGTTCCCAGCGGTCGAACCGCCGCGTTCCGGCCGACATTCTTGGCGGGCTCGACGGCGACGAACCGGCGCGCACCGTGATCGAGGAACAGGATCGCGAGATTGCGGAAAAATCCGGCCAGGCCCCGCTCGCCATCGCGAAGCTCATCCGCGTCGGCGCCAAGGAGCCCAAAGTGAAAGTCCGGGCTTAAACCGCCAATTCTCTTTCACGGGATCCGGCATCGAGCGTGCGCAGGCGCTCAACCACTTCGCTCCAGCGATAGGGCTTTGCGACAAACGCCGTGTCGCCGAGCGTCAGCGCCGATTTTTCCATAGCCGGCAGCGGATAGCCCGACGCCAGGACGATCTTGATTTCCGGCCTGAGATTGCGCGCCTCGCGCGCCAATTCGATCCCGTTCATGCCGCGCGGCATCACGACATCGCTGAACAGAAGCGCCTCGCGCAATGCAGTCAACCGCTTTACGCGGTTGAGTGATTCAGCCGAAATCGTACACTTGCTCTGCTGCGGGGGCGGCTCGATTAATATCGGAGTGCGCATGCTCCCTACCCGGCTGATCGCTGCGGTCGCCATCGCATTCGCGTCGCCCGTTATGGCGCAGGACGCCGAGCAGGCCGCCGAGCCCGAATTCAACTGCGATCAGAAAGACCTTCCCGCCGAGCTTGCCCAACTCTGCCTGGGTTTTGCGGACGGCTATCGCGACGCCATGTCCCGGCCCGTTGAGACCAACGGCTCCGGCCGTCCGGTGCTCCGGTCCTCGCCGGTGTCCCGGCCTATCGTCCCGGAAGTCATCGGCCGCGGTCTTGCACCGACAGCAAGAGCCCGCAGCCAAAATCCCTTCGACGCTCCGGAAGATCGGGGGGTCGGCGTCCGCCTCAGCGGAGCGGACACACCGGTTCAGTTGTTCACCGAAATGGTGCAGCCGGGATCGTCGACCGAGACGGACCTGAACTGGGAACTGAGGGCCGAACACGCGTCCCAAAATTCGGGCCTGTTCTTCGGCGGCGCGACTGGCGGCACTTTTAATCCGGAAGGCGCGTCCGAGAATATGTCCGGCTTCGCGGGTTTGCGGGGCGTCATGAAGCCCGACGACAACACGCAGTTCGGCGCCGAAATCGCGCCGCGCATCGGCGTCTCCGATTTCAACGCGCCGCAGGGCTCGCTCGCGCTCGAGCCGAAGGTCTCGGCGAAATCCGATCTCGGTCGCCTCGGCACCAGCGATTTCGTCGGCAGCGTCAGCGCCGACGCCGCCTACAGCCTGCCGCTCGAAGGCGACCCATCCGCCTGGGGCGGCTTCCGCCTCACCGTGAAGCCGAAATAGACCGGCCTATCCCGCGTCCTTGGTCATGCCGATTTCCGTCGCGATGTCGAAGAAGCTCCTGGGCTTGCCTCCTGCCGCCGCGCCATTGGCCGCGCGCAGATAGCGGAACGGAAACCGGATGGCCTCGGAATTGGAGGGAGACAGATCCGTCCGCCGCGCGGCTGTATTGACGGCCTCGGCTTCGGCCAGGCAGGCGTCGATTTCCTCGGCCGTCAGAACGCCCTTGTCGCGCAGGCTGTTCATCAGGGCTGCCACGGCAGCATAGAGACCTTCAAGCTGCAGATTTGCGGTGTTCATGATGTGCCTCATTCCATCCCGCGCAACGTTCGTGCCGAAAGGAAAGTTCCTCCCGGCCGCACACCATGCTACGCCCGCAAAATGCCCGCGCCTATCGTCTCCATCCAAGAGCTTGTGCCTCTCCTGCCCGTGCGGGGCTCCCTGTGCGGCCTCGATCTCGGCACCAAGACCATCGGCATCGCGGTCACCGACGCGGACCGCCGGGTCGCGACCCCGCTGAAAACGCTCGTCCGCACAAAATTCACTCAGGAAGCTCAGCAGTTCCTGGCCCTCGCCGCGGAGCGCAAGATGTCAGCCGCGCCCGCCGCGCGGAAGTGATCGACAGCCATGCCGCCGCCTTCATCCTTCAGGGCGCGCTGGATCGGCTTTGGGTAATTCTGGGCTAAAAAAAGGGCGCAGAAGCGCCCTTTCTCACCTTAATTCAGGTCGGTTCACCGATAACGGCGATAATTACCGACCCTCCGACCACCATAGCCGCCGCGGAAGCCGCGGTAGGCGACGCCTCGGCCGTAAACGCCTCGCCCGCCGTAATAGGCTCTCCCACCGTAAACGCCTCGCCCGCCGTAATAGCCTGCCCCACGATATCCACCATAGCCGTAGCCCCCACAATAACTGTCATACGGGTCGCAATAATATCGATTGCCGGCGATGGCTGCTCCTGCAAGCACGCCGGTGCCGACACCGAACCCCACCCCGCGACGACCGTAGTATCCGCCGCGATATCCACCGCGATATCCACCGCGATATCCACCGCGAAAACCGCCGCCGCGAAATCCGCCGCGACCGCGGTACTGGACCTGATCAAGCTGAGGTGCGCCGTCCGCCTTTTCCGCAGCTTTCGAAACGGAAAAGATGTTGAAAGGCTCCGCTTGGGCGGCTCCCGTCAGTCCGACGGCGAGCGCGAGAGCGGCAGCAGTGATACGCATGTGACTGAGAATGGGCATATGCGGGATCCTCCCGATGCCGGCGAGATTCCGGCTGACGATACCAACGACCCAGGGTTGCGCCCGGTTCCCAACCCCGATCGAAGGCGATCCATCCGCCTGGCGGCTTCCGCCATGCGTGAAGCCGAAATAGACCGGCCTATCCCGCGTCCTTGGTCATGCCGATTTCCGTCGCGATGTCGAAGAAGCTCCTGGGCTTGCCTCCTGCCGCCGCGCCATTGGCCGCGCGCAGATAGCGGAACGGAAACCGGATGGCCTCGGAATTGGAGGGAGACAGATCCGTCCGCCGAGCGGCTGTATTGACGGCCTCGGCTTCGGCCAGGCAGGCGTCGATTTCCTCGGCCGTCAGAACGCCCTTGTCGCGCAGGCTGTTCATCAGGGCTGCCACGGCGGCATAGAGACCTTCAAGCTGCAGATTTGCGGTGTTCATGATGCGCCTCATTCCATCCCGCGCAACGTTCGTGCCGAAAGGAAAGTTCCTCCCGGCCGCACACCATGCTACGCCCGCAAAATGCCCGCGCCTATCGTCTCCGTCCAAGAGCTTGCGCCTCTCCTGCCCGTGCGGGGCTCGCTGTGCGGCCTCGATCTCGGCACCAAGACCATCGGCATCGCGGTCACCGACGCGGACCGCCGGGTCGCGACCCCGTTGAAAACGATCGTCCGCACAAAATTCACTCAGGAAGCCCAGCAGCTTCTGGCCCTCGCCGCGGAGCGCAAAATCGCCGCTTTCGTGCTCGGTCTTCCGATCAACATGGATGCCAGCGAAGGTCCGCGCGCCCAGGCCAGCCGGGCCTTCGCCCGCAACTTCTCGCGGCTGACCGAGCTTCCCATTGCGCTGTGGGACGAGCGGCTGTCCACCGCCGCCGTCGAGCGCGAACTCATCGCGCAGGACGTCAGCCGCGCCCGCCGCGCGGAAGTGATCGACAGCCATGCCGCCGCCTTCATCCTTCAGGGCGCGCTGGACCGGCTTCGGGTAATTCTGGGCTAAAAGAAAAGGGCGCCAGAAGCGCCCTTGCTCACTTTGATTCAGGTCGGTCGAAACTGTTCAGCCTAGACTGACCCGGTGAGGCCCGTCACCGAAAACGGCGATAATGACCGACCCGACGACCGCCGTAGCCGCCGCGGAAGCCGCGGTAGGCGCGTCGGCCGTAATAGCCTCGTCCGCCGTAAAAGCCTCTCCCACCGTAAAAGCGACGCCCGCCGTAATAGCCGCGCCCGCCGTAAAAGCCGCGACCCCCGTAAAAGGCGCGCCCGCCGTAAAAGCCTGGCCCGCCGTAATAGCCCGCGCCGTAATATGGCCCGCCGTAATATCCACCATATCCACCATAGCCGCCGTAGCCGTATCCGTAGCCCCCGCAATAATAGTCATAATACGGGTCGCAATAATATCGATTGCCGGCGATGGCTGCTCCTGCGAGCAGGCCGACGCCGAGACCTAAACCCAAACCCGCTCCGCCCCAGCCGAAGCCGCGGCCACGATAGTATCCGCCGCGATATCCACCGCGATATCCACCGCGAAAACCGCCGCGGCGAAAACCGCCGCCGCGAAAACCGCGCCGCGGTACTGGACCTGATCAAGCTGAGGTGTTGCGCCGTCCGCCTTTTCCGCAGCTTTCGAAACGGAAAAGATGTTGAAAGGCTCCGCCTGGGCGCCTCCGGTCAATCCAACGACGAGCGCGAGAGCGGTAGCGGTGATACGCATGTGATTGCGAATGGGCATATGCGGGGTCCTCCCGTTAGCATTTCCCATGCCGGCGAGATTCCGGCTTGAGTTAACAACGAACCGGGGTTGCGCCCGGTTCCCAACCCACATATGAGATCGTCTTCGGATGACCGCACCCGCGCACCCGAAACTGGACTTCCCCCACCGCCACTTGCTCGGAATCGAAGGGCTTTCGCCCTTCGACATGCAAATGCTGCTGGATATGGCCGATGAGGCCGTCGAACTGAACCGACAGGTCCGGAAGCAACGCGACACGCTCCGCGGCCGCACCCTCATCAACCTGTTTTTCGAGAACTCGACCCGGACGCAGTCCTCGTTCGAGATCGCCGGCAAGCGTCTCGGGGCCGACGTCCTGAACATGGCGGTGGCCTCGTCCTCGATCAAAAAGGGCGAGACGCTGCTCGACACGGCGGCGACGCTGAACGCCATGCACCCGGACCTGATCGTGGTCCGCCACCATGCCGCCGGCGCGGTTCATCTCCTGGCCCGGAAGGTCGACTGCTCGGTCATCAATGCCGGCGACGGCGCGCATGAGCACCCGACCCAGGCGCTGCTCGATGCCCTTACCATTCGCCGCAACAAAGGCCGCATCCAGGGCCTGATCGTCGCGATCTGCGGCGATGTCCTGCACAGCCGTGTTGCCCGCTCGAACATCATCATGCTTCAGGCTCTCGGCGCGCGTGTCCGCGTCGTTGGTCCCTCCACGCTCCTGCCTCGCGGCATCGACCGCTTCGGCGTCGAAGTGTTCCGCGACATGCGCGCCGCTCTGAAAGATGCCGATATCGTCATGATGCTCCGCCTCCAGCTTGAGCGCATGAACGGCAGCTTCGTGCCCTCGGTGAGGGAATACTTCCACTTCTACGGCCTCGACGCCGAGAAGCTGTCCTGGGCAAAGCCCGACGCCCTCGTCATGCATCCCGGCCCGATGAACCGCGGCGTCGAGATCGACTCCGAAGTCGCCGACGGCGCGCAAAGCCTGATCCGCGAACAGGTCGAAATGGGCGTCGCCGTGCGCATGGCGGTGCTCGAAGCCCTCGCCCGCAACCTGCCGAACGGGTGAACGCCAACATGACCGCCCGTCCCCTTCTCCTCACGAATGCACGCCTGATCGATCCGGCCGCCGGCACCGAAACGCGCGGCGCGCTGCTGGTTCAGCACGGCAAGATCGCCGATCTCGGAACGAACCTGAAAACCGCGCCCGACGGCGCGGAGACGATCGACTGCAACGGCAAGGTTCTCGCCCCGGGCCTTGTCGACATGCGCGCCTTTCTCGGCGAGCCCGGCGCCGAACATCGGGAAAGCATCGCCTCCGGCAGCCATGCCGCGGCGGCGGGTGGGGTCACGACGATTGTCTGTACGCCGGAAACAAATCCGCCGATCGACGATCCCGCCATCGTCGACTATCTGCTGCGGCGCGCGCGCGACACGGCCGTGGTCAATGTGCATCCCGCGGCTGCGCTGACGAAAGGCCTGCGCGGCGAGGAAATGACCGAGATCGGTCTCCTGAAACAGGCCGGCGCGGTCTGCTTCACCGACGGCGCATGCAGCGTCGTCAATGCACGCGTGCTGTTGCGCGCGCTGACCTATGCGCGCGACTTCGATGCGCTGATCGTCCATCACACCGAAGACCGCGATCTCGCCGGCAATGGCGTGATGAACGCCGGGGAATTCGCAAGCCGGTTGGGTCTGTCGGGCCGTCCGATCGAAGCCGAGACGATCGTTCTCGAGCGCGACGCGCGCCTCGTCCGCCTGGCCCGAAGCCGCTACCACGCCGCCACCATCACAAACCGGGACTCGATCGACATCGCCCGGCGCGCCAAGGATCAGGGGCTGCCCTTCACCTGCGGCACCTCAATCAACCACCTCTCGTTCAACGAGAGCGATATCGGCGATTACCGCACCTTCTATAAAGTCGCTCCGCCGCTGCGCGGCGAGGATGACCGGGTCGCTCTCGCGCAGGCGGTCGCCGACGGCGTGATCGACATCATTGTTTCCGACCACAATCCCCAGGACGTAGAGCAGAAGCGCCAGCCTTTCGCGGAGGCATCCGACGGCGCGCTCGGCATCGAAACCATGCTCGCGGCGGGCCTGCGTCTTGTTCATTCAGGCGATGTGGCGCTCCCCATCCTGTTGCGCGCGATGTCCACGCGCCCGGCCGAACTGCTCGGCTTGCCCGGCGGACGCCTCGAAAAGGGCGCCCCCGCCGATCTCGTCCTTTTCGATCCCGACGAGCCGTTCGTGCTCGACCCGGTGAATTTGCACTCGAAATCGAAGAACACTCCGTTCGACGAAGCGCGCCTTCAGGGCCGCGTTCTCCGCACTTTGGTTGCCGGAAAAACGGTCTATGAATACGTTTGAAACTGGCTGCCAGTCCTGATGGTGGAAACGATTTTTATCTCCGCGCTCTATTTTCTGCTCGGCTATCTGCTGGGATCGATCCCCTTCGGCCTGCTGCTCACCCGGTTTGCCGGCCTCGGCGACATCCGTGACATCGGCTCGAAGAATATCGGCGCGACGAATGTCCTGCGTACCGGCCGCAAGGATCTCGCCATCGCGACGCTCCTGGCCGACGCATTGAAGGGCACGGCGGCGGTTCTGATCGCATGGCATATCGGCGGCACCGATCTTGCGGTGCTCGCGGCGGGCCTCGGCGCGTTTCTCGGCCATGTCTTTCCGGTCTGGCTGCGCTTCAAGGGGGGCAAGGGGGTCGCGACCTATATCGGCGTCCTCATCGCCATCTCATGGCCGGTGGCCCTGGCCTTCGGCGCAATCTGGCTCATCGTTGCGTCCATCAGCCGATATTCGTCGCTCGCGGCTCTCGTCGCCAGCGCGGCGACACCTTTCATCCTGATCTTCGCGTCCGGCATTGTATGGGCAGCGCTCTTCGCCGCGATGTCGATCATTCTCATCGCCAAGCATCACGCCAATATCAGGCGCCTGATGTCCGGGACCGAAACGCGGATCGGCAAGAACGCGGCGCCCGTGTCGGGTGGCTGATCTTGTGCTGACGGGAACACGGCTCACCGACACGCAGCGGCTGGACTGGCTGAGGCTGATCCGTTCCGAAAACATCGGCCCGCGAACGTTCCACAATCTGGTCGCCCATTTCGGGAGTGCCGCTGCGGCCATTGAAGCCGTGCCGGATCTCGCGCGGCGCGGCGGCGGTCGGGCGCCGAAATTATGCAGCCAGGGCGCGGCCGAAACGGAGTTGGCCGGACTTTCGCGCATCGGCGCACGCCTGATCGCGATCGGCGAGCCGGACTATCCGGCGGCGCTTGCAGCGGCCGATGGCGCGCCGCCTCTTCTGACGGCGTTCGGTGAAACGGCCTGTCTCGAGCGGCCGACCATCGCGATCGTCGGCGCGCGCAATGCGTCGGCGGCCGGCAGAACCTTTGCCTCCCGGCTCGCCCGCGATCTTGGCGACGCCGGTTTCACGATCGCCTCAGGACTTGCGCGCGGGGTGGATACCGCCGCACACGAAGCGAGCGTCATGACAGGGACCATAGCCGTGCTCGCCGGCGGTCCCGACCGCATCTATCCGGCGGAGAACGAGCCGCTGCTCGCCCGAATAATCCGGCACGGCGCAGCGGTGACGGAAATGCCGCTCGGCTGGGAGCCGCGCGCCAGGGACTTTCCGCGCCGCAATCGGATTATCGCGGGCCTGGCGCGGGGCGTCGTCGTCGTGGAAGCCGCCATGCGCTCAGGATCGCTCATTACCGCGAGGCTCGCGAACGAACTCGGACGCGAAGTCATGGTGGCTCCAGGCTCGCCGCTCGACCCGCGCTGTGAAGGTTCGAACAGTCTGCTGCGCGATGGTGCGACGCTCATCACCTCCGCTCACCACGTCATCGAGGCAGTGGCGCCCTCGCTACATAACGAGTTGCCCCGTCAGCCTCCGCCCGCCTTGGCGGAAGACAGCGACCCGCCGCCCTCCTTGCCGTCCGACTCCGTCTTGCGCTCGGCGATCCTGGAACTTCTCGGTCCCTCCCCGGCGCAGCCCGACGACATCGTAAGGCTGTCCGGCGCACCGGCCCGGTTGGTTCAACTGGTCCTGCTTGAGCTGGAATTGGCGCGCCGGATCGAACGTCAGGTTGGGGGGCGCGTCAGTCTGATCTGAAAATCACCGCACTGGACCACCTGCTCGGCTTCGAGTCGGACCAGATTGAGAAGGTCGGCGACCCGTTCGAGTTCGGCTCTTCGCGCCAGCGACGACATTTCGGCAGTAAGTTCGGCGATGTAATTAGCCGTATCGAGCGGTAACCGCCGTCCCGCATAAGTTGTGGCCTCGTGTTTGCCCATCATGTCGAAAATCCCTTTGTAAACAATGGGATGCCACGGCTTCGGTTGTTCCGCCGCCGAGTAGATATCCGATACCGAAGATTGCAATATTAATTGCGACACAATCAATACAATCCGCGTGATCGAATTCACCATGCCGCGGCGGGGGCTGTTTGACAGCAGGGCCGTGCTTCACCATGTTCCGCCCTCTCCGGGAGGCCGCAGATCCTCCCTTTTTCCTGTGTAGAAACCGAGAATCTCATGGACGTCGTCATCGTCGAGTCGCCTGCTAAGGCCAAGACGATCAACAAATATCTGGGCTCCGGCTACGAAGTTCTGGCGTCCTACGGCCATGTCCGCGATTTGCCGCCCAAGGACGGTTCGGTCGATCCCGCAGCGGATTTTCACATGCTTTGGGAGGTCGATTCGAAGTCCCAGAAGCGGATGTCCGATATCGTACGAGCTGTGAAGAACGCCGATCGCATCATCCTGGCGACCGACCCGGATCGCGAAGGCGAGGCCATTTCCTGGCACGTGCTTGAAATCCTGCGCGACAAGAAGGTGCTCAAAGATCAGAAGGTGGAGCGCGTCGTCTTCAACGCGATCACCAAACAATCCGTGCTCGAAGCCATGAAGAACCCGCGCGAGATCGACGGCGCTCTGGTCGATGCCTATCTCGCTCGCCGCGCGCTCGATTACCTCGTCGGCTTCACGCTCTCCCCGGTTCTATGGCGCAAGCTGCCCGGCGCCCGTTCGGCCGGGCGCGTGCAATCGGTGGCGTTGCGCCTCGTCTGCGAGCGCGAACTGGAAATCGAAAGTTTCATCACCCAGGAATACTGGTCGCTGGTCGCGACGCTCGCCACCAAGAGCGGCGAGACGTTCGACGCGCGCCTTGTCGGCGCCGACGGCAAGAAGATCACCCGTCTCGACATCGGTAACGGCGAAGAAGCCGAAGCCTTCAAGCGCGCGCTCGATTTTGCCAAGTTCACTGTCGCCGCAGTCGAATCCAAGCCCGGGAAGCGCCATCCCTGGCCGCCGTTCACGACCTCGACCTTGCAGCAGGAAGCCTCGCGCAAACTCGGCTTCTCCGCGACCAATACGATGCGCACCGCGCAGCGCCTCTATGAGGGCGTGGACATCGGCGGTGAGACCGTCGGCCTCATTACCTATATGCGAACCGACGGCGTGCAGATCGCGCCGGAAGCGATCTCCTCGGTGCGCAGCTTCATCGGGCGCTCGTTCGACAAGCGCTACCTGCCTGGCGCGCCGCGTATTTATAAGACGAAGGCGAAGAATGCCCAGGAAGCGCATGAAGCGATCCGCCCGACGGATGTGTCGCGCAAGCCCGCGGATGTACGCAGATATCTCGATCAGGATCAGTTCGCGCTGTACGAATTGATCTGGAAGCGCACCGTCGCGAGCCAGATGGAATCGGCCGAGGTGGAGCGCACCACCGCGGACATCGTGGCCCAGGCCGCCGGACGCGGTCTCGAATTGCGCGCAAGCGGCACGGTTCTCACCTTCGACGGCTTCCTTGCGCTCTATCAGGAGAGCAAGGACGAAGACGTCGAAGACGAGGACAGCCGCCGCCTGCCGCCGCTCGCCGCGCATGACGAACTCGACCGGCGCGAAATCAAGTCGACGCAGCATTTCACCGAACCGCCGCCGCGCTACACCGAAGCCTCGATCGTCAAGAAGATGGAAGAGCTCGGCATCGGCCGGCCTTCGACCTATGCGGCGACTATCGGCGTTCTGCGCGACCGCGGTTACGTCGTTCTCGACAAGAAGCGTCTCGTTCCGCAGGACAATGGCCGCCTGCTCACGGCCTTCCTCGAAAGCTTTTTCCGCCGCTATGTGGAATACGACTTCACCGCCGGCCTCGAAGAAAAGCTCGACCTGATCTCCGATCACGAGCTCGACTGGAAAGAAGTGCTGCGCGACTTCTGGCGCGATTTCGAGGCCGCCATTCTGGGAACGAAGGAACTCCGCACGACGGAAGTTCTGGACGCGCTCAACGAAATTCTCGGACCCCACATTTTCCCGGCGCGCGCCGACGGCGGCGATCCGCGCCAGTGTCAGGTCTGCGGCACCGGCCGTCTGTCGCTAAAAACGGGCAAGTTCGGTGCCTTTATCGGTTGCTCGAACTATCCGGAATGCCGCTATACGCGCCAGCTTTCCTCGCCCGCGAACGGCGCCGATGACAAGGGCGGCGTCGGCGGAGACGGTGTGCGCGTTCTCGGCCCGGATCCCGAGACCGGACTCGACGTCTCGGTTCGCGACGGGCGTTTCGGCACCTATGTGCAGCTCGGCGACATCGACGCCGAGAAAAACAAGCCGAAGCGCGCCTCCCTGCCGAAGGAATGGGCCGCCGCGGATCTCGACCTGGAAAAAGCCTTGGCGCTTCTCGCGCTGCCGCGCGAAGTCGGCATGGATCCGGAAAGCGGCAAGCCCATCGTCGCGGGCCTCGGCCGCTATGGCCCCTATGTCGCGCATGACGGCACCTATGCCAGCCTCGGATCGATCGACGAAGTGTTCGAGATCGGCCTCAATCGGGCAGTGACGGTCATTGCCGAAAAGAAGGCGAATGGCGGTCGCGGCAATCGCGGCGGCGCACCGGCCAAACAGCTCGGCGACCATCCTGAGGGCGGCGCGATAACTCTGCGCGCCGGTAAGTACGGCCCCTATGTGAGCCACGGCAAGATCAACGCCACCATCCCGAAAAGCCGCGATCCGGACACGCTGACGCTCGAGGAGGCGGTGTCGCTGATCGCCGCCAAGGCCGAGAGCGGCGGCGGCGGAAAACGCGGCAAGGCCCCGTCAAAGACGAAAAAGGCGGCCGTCAAAAAGCCTGCAGCCCAAGAAGCCTGCCGCGAGTAAATCCGCAGCGAAAAAACCCGTTGCGAAGAAACCTGCGGCGAAGAAGGCCGTTGCCAAGAAGCCGGCGAAAGCCCGCGCGGCGAACTGACGGGACACCATATTGGCACCGCCAAAGAAAAGTTTGGTTCTGCCTTCGAAAGACGAGATCGCGGCTTTTATCGCGGAACAGTCCGGCAAGGTGGGCAAGCGCGAGATCGGCCGTGCCTTCGGCATCAAGAGCGGCGCGGCCAAGATTGCCCTGAAGGCCATGCTGAAGGAAATGGAGCGCGAAGGCTCTGTCAGCCGCAAGCGCGGACACGTGCACAAGGCCGGGCAATTGCCGCCGGTCGTGCTGGCCGATATCGCGGGCCGGGACAAAGACGGCGACCTGATCGCAACTCCCGCCGAATGGGACGAAGAGGAACACGGCTCCACGCCGAAAATCCTCGTCGTGATCCCGCGCCGCGGCAAGAAGCCGGAGGTCGCTCCGGGCATCGGTGATCGCGCTTTGCTGCGCATCGAAAAGAACCCCGACGAGGGGCCCGTTTATCTCGGGCGCATCATCAAACTGCTCTCGCGCGAGAGCCAGCGCCAACTCGGCATATTCCACGCCAAGCCGGGCGGCGGCGGCCGCATAGAGTCGGTGGACAAGAAGCAGCTCGGAAAGCTGCTCGACGTCCCCCCCGGCGAAGAAGGCGGCGCCAAGGATGGCGATCTCGTTTCGGTCGACATCCTGAAACAGGGCCGCTTCGGCGCGCCGACAGCCCGTGTGCGCGAGAGGCTCGGTTCGTTGACGAGCGAGAAGGCGATCAGCCTTGTCGCCATTCACACCCACAACATTCCGCACGTCTTTCCACAAGACGTGCTGGCCGAGGCCGATGCCGCGAGGCCGGCGGAGCTTTCTGGTCGCGAGGATTGGCGCAGCCTTCAACTCGTCACGATCGACCCGGCGGACGCCAAGGACCACGACGACGCCGTACATGCCATACCGGACGCGGACGCCGGCAATCCCGGCGGCTTCATCATCACCGTCGCCATCGCCGATGTAGCCGCATATGTCCGGCCCGGATCGGCCCTCGACCGCGAGGCGTATGTTCGAGGCAATTCCGTCTATTTCCCGGACCGTGTCGTTCCGATGCTGCCGGAGCGCATCTCGAACGACCTTTGCTCGTTGCGCCCTCTCGAAGATCGTCCGGCGCTCGCGGTGCGTATGATCGTGGACGCGAGCGGGC
Organism: uncultured Alphaproteobacteria bacterium; assembly: GCA_963786225.1. GTDB lineage: Bacteria > Pseudomonadota > Alphaproteobacteria > Rhizobiales > Methylopilaceae > Flaviflagellibacter. Next base: position 20,088 of record CAWAYQ010000024.1, on the reverse strand, counting down.
GCAAGAAAAGTCACACCTTCCACCGCGTGATGATGCGCTCCGCGGCGAAGCTCGCTTATCCGCAGGCGCAGGCCGCGATCGACGGACGGCCGGACGATATTACGAGCCCGATTCTGGACACGGTGCTGAAACCGCTCTGGACGGCCTATTCCGCTGTCAAGAAGGCGCGCGATGCGCGCGAGCCTCTCGACCTCGATTTGCCCGAGCGCAAGATATTGCTCGATGGGAACGGGGCGGTCGACCGTGTCATTGTTCCGCCGCGTCTTGATGCGCACCGGCTCATCGAAGAGTTCATGATTTTGGCCAATGTCGCGGCCGCCGAAACGCTGACGGCGAAGCGTTCGCCGCTCATCTTCCGCGTCCACGACGCGTCGTCCCTGGAAAAGCTCACCGCGCTCAGGGAATTCCTCGAAAGCCTCGATATCGCGTTCGGGAAAAGCGAGGCGGTCAGGGCGAGCCATTTCAACCGCGTGCTGAAACAGGTCGAAGGCACCGAGCACGCTCAGGTGGTCAATGAGGTGGTTCTGCGCTCGCAGGCGCAGGCCGAGTACTCGGCCGAGAATTACGGCCATTTCGGCTTGAACCTCAAAAAGTATGCACATTTCACATCGCCGATCCGCCGCTATGCCGACCTCATCGTCCACCGCGCGCTGATCCGCGCCCACGGCTTCGGCGACGACGGCCTGCCCGCGCACGAGACGCCCGAGATCCTGGCCCAGATCAGCGTCTCGATTTCGGCGGCCGAACGGCGCGCCATGGCCGCCGAACGCGAGACGGTGGATCGTCTGATCGCCCATCACCTCGCGGAACGCATCGGCGCGAAGTTCCAGGCGCGCATTTCCGGCGTCACGCGTTCGGGCCTTTTCGTCAGTCTCGCGGAAACCGGCGCTTCTGGCTTCATCCCGGCCTCGACGCTCGGTTCGGACTATTACGTTCACGACGAGACTCAGCACGCGCTGATCGGCGAGCGCACCGGAGAAGGCTTCCGGCTTGGCGACGAGGTGGAGGTGCGTCTCGTTGAAGCGGTGCCGGTAGCTGGCGCGCTGCGGTTCGAAGTCCTATCTGAGGGACGCCGGATGAAGCCGCCGGGCCGCGGGAAGCGCGGTCTGCGCCGCACGCGCGCCGATGAGCGCCCGAAACGAACCGGCAGGAAAGCGAGACGGTGATGGAGACGGTCACGGCACGCAGCCTTCCGAGCAGAGATATGGCCAGTGCAGTTTGGCGCGGCATGCGAGGGCGTTGCCCCAATTGCGGCGAAGGAAAAATTTTCCGCGCTTTCCTCAAGGTCAACGACTACTGCTCGAACTGCAACGAGGCGCTCTACCATCACCGCGCCGACGACGCGCCGCCCTATGTGGTCATCACGATTGTCGGGCACATCGTGGTCGGCCTCATGCTCGTCGTTGAAAAGGCCTACGAGCCGGATGCCTGGATCCATATGGCGATGTGGGTGCCGCTGACCATCGTCCTGGCGCTCGGAATGCTGCAGCCCGTGAAGGGCGCCCTGATCGGCGTCCAATGGGCCTTGCGGATGCACGGTTTCGATCCGAATTCGCCGGAAGCTTCGGAAATGCCGCCGGCGGCAGCAGCGGCGAAAATCCGGTGAAGTCTTTCGGCCATTGGCCGGTCGCGGACATGAACCCCGGCCTCAAGGACCAGCCGCGTCCCGACTATCATCCCTCGCAGCGCCGTCCCCGCGACGCCGCAACGCTTATTCTGCTCGATCGCTCCGGACCTGCGCCGAAAGTCCTGCTCGGCCAGCGTCATCGCGGGCACGTCTTCATGCCTGGCGTTTATGTCTTCCCCGGCGGCAGGGTCGAGCCGGCGGACGCGCGTATCTCCGCGTCGGGTGCCCTGCCCGAGCATGTCGAGCAACGGCTTCAGGTTTCGGTCCCAGGCTCTTCGCCGGCCCGGGCGCGCGGCTATGCCCTGGCCGCGATCCGGGAACTCGCGGAAGAAACAGGGCTGATGCTTGGGCGGAAGGACGTGCCAATGCCCGTCATGAACGGGGTCTGGCAGCCCTTCATGGATTGCGGCGTCGTCCCCACCCTCGACGGTATCTGGCTGATCGCGAGGTCCATTACGCCGCCGGGCTTCTCGCGGCGGTACGACACTCGTTTCTTCGCCGCCGACGCGGACCGCGTCTGCCACACAGTCGACGGAGTGGTTCATCCGGAAGCCGAACTGGTGGATCTGCGCTGGACGAAAATCGGCGACACGCTCGATCTCGAACTGCATCCCATTACCCGCCTCGTCCTCGACGAACTTTCGGCCCGCCTCGCGGCCGGCGTCGAGCGTGACCTCCCGGTGCCTTTCTTTCGGCCCCGTGCCGGGATAATGCACCGCCACGAAATCTGAGCGGCCACGAATCTCCCAAGCGTAAGGGCGTGTTTTGAGTTTTTTCCTTCACGATCGGCGCCGTCAGGTGCAGGCGATCGCGGCCGCCACATCCTGTATCGGCGTGGTCGGCATCGGCCTCAGCCTGTCGATTCCGCTTCTGGCCTTCGCCATGGAAGCGCGCGGCGTCTCCGGCACCCTGATCGGCCTCAACACCGCGATGGCCGGTATCGCGACGATCGCCGTCGCGCCCTTCATTCCTCGTCTCGCCGCCCTCCTGGGTGTGCGAAGCCTGATTTTCTGGGCTCTCGCACTCGGCGCCGTCACCTTCATCGCCTTCTGGTACGCCCAGCCGCTCTGGCTGTGGTTTCCGTTGCGCTTCCTGATGGGCGTTTCGCTCGCGGTCCTGTTCGTGCTCTCGGAATTCTGGATCAACGCCGCGGCGCCGGAGAAGGCGCGCGGCCTTGTCATGGGAATTTATGCAACGGTCCTGTCGCTCGGTTTTGCCGCCGGACCTACCATTCTCGCGCTCTTCGACCGTAACAGCATCACGCCCTATCTGATCGCCGCCGCCTTGTTCGTCGCGGCCGCCCTTCCCGTCGCCTTTGCGGGAGGGCTTGCGCCCAAAATCGAAAAATCGACCAAGACCAATTTTGTCGGCTACCTGCTGGCGGCTCCATCGGCTATCGCAGCGGCGTTCGTGTTCGGCGCAGTAGAGACAGGCGGAATGAGCTTCCTGCCGCTCTACGGCCTCCGCTTGGGCTATAGCGAGGTCTCGGCGGCCATGCTGGTGTCGATCCTGGCGCTGGGCAATGTGCTGGTGCAGATTCCGCTGGGCCTCATCAGCGACAAGGTAGACCGCCATAAGCTTTTGCTTCTCCTTGGAATTATCGGGGCGGCGGGGGCCGCGCTCATGCCGATCATCGCCCATCGCACCGAAATCCTGTTTCCGGTGGTTGCGATTTGGGGTGGGCTGATTGCGGGGCTCTACACCGTCGGCCTCGCCCATCTTGGGACCCGGTTTCAGGGCGCGCCGCTGGCCGGCGCCAATGCCACCTTCATCATGCTCTACAGCCTGGGAATGCTGGCCGGACCGCCGCTGATGGGCGCGGGGCTCGACATCTGGAACCCGCACGGCCTTCCGCTTTCCATCTCGGCACTGTTCGTTCTCTACGTCGTCGTGGTCGCGATCCGGCTGAGAATGCGCGGCTCGCCCCGCCGCAAACCGGCAATTGCCACTAAGAACTCCTTGACTTGAACGGCGCGATGCGTAGGTTGCGCCCTTCCCGATTTGCTCCGAGCGCCCGTGGCGCCAGCCGAGGTTTCCGATGGCCAAGTCCGCCATGATCAAGATCAAGCTCGTCAGCACCGCTGACACCGGCTTCTTTTACGTTACCAAAAAGAACGCCCGTACCATGACGGACAAGCTCGTCCTCAAGAAGTACGATCCCGTCGCGCGCAAGCACGTCGAGTTCAAGGAAGCCAAGATCAAGTGATTTTCGGCCTGACGGGCCGATAGAAAAACAAAAAGCCGGTGCTTAGCACCGGCTTTTTTGATTCTCGAGAAGGGGCCGGAGGGGACGGCCATCAGTTTGAGGCCACCAGACCGCCCCCGCCGACCAACCTCACGAAACGCAGGAGATGCGGCGGACCTGTTAGTTCCGCGAGGTTCCAAAGGAACGCTCTCACGCGCCTTTAGCGAGGAACAGGTTATAGTTTAAGTAAATTGGCGCAATCCAAAACGACGAAACCTTTGGTTATGTCGCGTGTAAACCTAAAAATTTAAGCTTACCTTTGGAATTCTCACGAATTACGCAGCGGCCAGGACCACGCGATTACGTCCGTCTCGCTTGGCCCGATACAGGGCCTCATCTGCGCGCTTCAGGATGGCGTCTGGCCCGTCGCTTTCCAGGCGCATGGCAATACCAACCGAAATCGTCACATCGAGCTTGTTCAGCCCCTTGGATACGAGGAACGGCTCGGCTGCGATGAAGCGGCGCAGCCGCTCCCCGACCGCCTCGGCGATGGCAAGGTCGGCGTCCGGCATGACGATGACGAATTCCTCGCCGCCGTAGCGGCAGGCGAGGTCGATGCCGCGAACGCTCGTCTGCACGCGCCTTGCGAACTGGCGCAGAACTTCGTCGCCGGCATCGTGGCCGAAATTGTCGTTGATCGCCTTGAAGTGATCGATGTCGATCATGACGAGGCCGAGCGGACGCTGGGTCTTGGCCGCCTTTTCGACCAAGGTCTCCAGATGCGTTTCCATGTATCGGCGATTGTACAGACCGGTGAGCGAATCCGTCAGCGCCAGTTCCATGCTCTGCTGCACATTCGTCCGCAGGCGGTCGGCGTAACGTTTGCGGCGCACCTGGGTCATGACGCGGGCGAGGAGTTCGTTGCGGTCCATCGGCCGCACGAGATAATCGTTCACGCCGAGATCGAGACCGCGCAGCACCCGGCCGGTATCTTCCGGCTCGGCGATAATCAGCATCGGAAGATTGCGCGTACGCTCCAGCGAACGGGCCTGGCTGCACAGACGCAGGCCGTCGAACTGCTCGAAGGCGAGACTGACGACCATCAGGTCGTATTCGTTCTCCGCCGCGCGGAACAGGGCTTCCTGCGGCGAGGTCTCGACATCAACCTTGTGGGTGTCGCGCAGCGCGCTTTGGATGCGTTCGTAAGAAGCCGGGCGATCGTCGACGACGAGAACGCGGCCGTTCAATCCGTCGTCAAGAATAGTGTCCGCCGCGACGGCCTGCATGCCGACCTGATGGCCGGAAACCGCGCGCATGCGCAGTTCGTCCGTCATCATCTTCAGGCGCGTCAGGCTGCGGACGCGCGCAAGCAGCGCGATGTCCGAAACCGGTTTGGTCAGGAAATCGTCGGCGCCCGATTCGAGCCCCTTCACACGGTCCGACGGCTGGTCGAGCGCCGTGATGATGACGATCGGTATGTGGTGTGTCGCGGGGTCCTGTTTGAGCCGGCGGCACACCTCGAACCCGTCCATACCGGGCATCATGACATCGAGGAGAACGATGTCGCATTGCGTCCGCGCGCAGACATCGAGCGCTTCCTGCCCGCTCATTGCGGTCACGACCTCGAAATACTCGGCCGAAAGCCGCGCTTCGAGCAGCTTCACATTGGCCAGCACGTCATCGACGACAAGAACGCGGGCGGACATGGATCAATCCGGAAGAAAGTGGCGCACGGTCTCCAGGAACTTGGCGACCGAAATAGGTTTCGAGAGATAGGCCTCGCATCCGCCTTCGCGGATGCGCTCCTCGTCGCCCTTCATGGCAAAGGCCGTAATGGCGACGACGGGAATATGCTTGAGATCGGGATCTTCCTTGAGCCACTTGGTGACTTCAAGGCCGGAAACCTCGGGCAGTTGGATATCCATCAGAATAAGGTCGGGCCGGTGCTGACGCGCGAGCGCGACGGCTTCGATGCCGTTGCGCGTCTGCACCGTGCGAAATCCGTTTGCCTCGAGGAGGTCGTTGAAGAGCTTCATATTGAGCTCGTTGTCCTCCACGATGAGGATCGTCTTCCCCATGTACCCCCCAGAACCTGGAAACAGGACAACGGCCTGCCCTCGACAGGCAGACCGTGATTTCATTCCGTGTTGATGAAAATATTACCGGCTAAACATTGACGAAGGGCGAATTCGAACGATGAAATCCCGGGACAATATGCAAGATGCCAGTTCCGCCAATGAGATAGCGGTGCTCGCTTTGGTCTTTCTGGCCGAGGATAACGACCGTTTGGGGCATTTTCTCGCGCTTTCCGGCCTTGATCCGCGCACGATTCGCGAGGCAGCCCGCGATCCGGGCTTTCTCGTCGGGGTTCTGGACCACCTGATGGGCGACGAGAAACTGCTCGTCGCCTTTGCCGCCGGAAACGATCTCAAGCCCCAGCAGATCGCGGATGCGCGCGCCGCCCTCGCCGGCCCTCTGCTGAACTGATGGCCGAGCCGGGCTTCTGCCGCGACTGCCTGACGGACGCCGGCGCCGGTCCGCGCTGCACGGCCTGCGGCAGCCCGCGCCTGTTCCGGCACAAGGAAGTCGATCTCCTGTCCGTCGCGCATGTCGACTGCGACGCCTTCTTCGCAGCCGTCGAAAAGCGCGACGATCCGAACCTTCGCGACAAACCGGTGATCGTCGGCGGCGGCAGGCGCGGCGTGGTCTCGACCTGTTGTTACATCGCCCGCATCAGCGGCGTGCGCTCGGCCATGCCGATGTTCAAGGCGCTGAAGCTCTGCCCGGACGCTGTGGTGGTGAAGCCGGACCACACGAAATATTCCGCGGTCGGCCGCGAGGTCCGCACGCTGATGCGCAATCTGACGCCTCTCGTCGAGCCCGTGTCGATTGACGAGGCCTTTCTCGACCTGACCGGTACGGAGCGGGTGCACGCAATGTCGCCTGCCCGCGCCCTCGCGCGGTTCGCCAAAAAGGGTCGCGGACGAGATCGGGATCACGGTCTCCGTCGGCATCGCGCCCAACAAGTTCCTGGCCAAGATCGCATCCGACCTCGACAAGCCGCGCGGCTTCGCGGCCATCGGGCGGGAGGACGCCGTCGCGTTCCTCGACGGCAAGCCGGTCGGCATCCTGCCCGGCGTCGGCGGCGCGGGCCGCGCGCGGCTGGAAGCCGAAGGCATCCGCACCGTCGGCGACATCCGCCGTGCCGATCCCAAGGAGTTCGCGCGTCTGCACGGCGCGCACGGGCTTCATCTGTGGCGGCTGGCGCACGGTGAGGACACGCGCAAGGTGAAGCCGGAGCGCGAGACGAAAAGCGTCAGCGCCGAGACGACGTTCAACGAGGACATCGCCGATTCCGCCGAACTGACTGCCATCCTGTGGTCGCTGTCGGAGCGGGTGTCGGCACGTTTGAAGGCGGCGGGATTTTCGGGGTCGCGCGTCACGCTCAAGCTCAAGACCGCCGATTTCAAAAGCCGCACCCGGTCGCGCACGCTCGACAGCCCGACGCGTCTGGCCGGCCGCATCTTCGAAACCGGGCGCGAACTTCTCGGCCCCGAGGCCAAGGGCGAACGCTTCCGGCTGATCGGCATCGGTGTCGAGGAGCTGCGTCCCATCGCCGACGCCGACCCGCCCGATCTCCTCGACACAAACCACAAGCGCCGCATCGCCGCCGAGGAAGCGGTGGACCGCATCCGCGGCAAGTTCGGCAAGGACAGCGTCGGCCGGGGCATCGGCTTCCGGGGTAAAGGCTAACTCACAGAGCCGACTTGCGGATCACGGCGGTCTGGGCGATGAAACGGCAGGATTTTCGGAGGAACATCATGGCCGGACAGACCGACGCGCGCCTCGCCGAACTCGGCGTTACGCTTCCCACGCCCGCGGCGCCCGTTGCCAATTACGTACCGGCGGTCGTGACCGGAAAGCAGCTCTTCATTTCCGGCCAACTTCCCATGAAGGACGGCAAGGTCACGCTCGCGGGTCAGCTCGGTTCGGGCCCTTCGGTCGAGGACGCGGCCGCGGCCGCGAAGCTCTGCGCCATCAATGTGCTTGCGCAGGCCAAGGCCGCGCTCGGCGATCTCGACAAGATCGTACGGCTCGTGAAGGTCGTCGGCTTCGTCGCCGCCGCGCCCGAGTTCGGCGAACATTCGAAGGTCGTCAACGGCGCGTCGGATTTCTTCGTCCTCGCGCTCGGCGATCGCGGCAAACATGCGCGATCGGCGGTCGGCGTGGCATCTCTGCCGTTCGGAGCGAGCGTCGAAGTCGAAGCGATTTTCGAGATCGCCTGAATGAGCCTGGATCGGCTGTTCGAACATCCGATCGCACATCGCGGCCTGCACGACGCAGCGGCCGGGATCGTCGAGAACTCACGCTCCGCCGTGCTTCGGGCAATCGAAGCCGGCTATGCCTTCGAGGTCGACGTGCAGATCACGTCGGACGGCAACGCGGTCGTCTTCCATGACGATGTGCTGGACCGGCTGACCGACGAAACCGGCCCCGTAAATGCGCGTACAGCCGCCGATCTGGTCGGCATTCCGCTGAAGGGCAGCGCGCAAGGCGACCGCATCTGGACGCTTGCCGAACTTCTCGCGCTCGTCGCCGGGCGCGTGCCTGCGATCATCGAAATCAAGACCCTCTGGAACGGCGACAGGCGTCTTGCATTGCGCACGGCGCAACTTCTTTCCTCCTATCGCGGAGCGGCCGGCGCCAAGAGCTTCGATCCGGACATGGTCGCCGCGTTGCGCAACGCGGCGCCGGATGTGCTCCGCGGCATCGTCGGCTACGCCTACGACGACGAGGAGGCGCAGGCCCTGTCGGCGTATAAGCGCTTCCGGCTTCGCAACCTCCTGCACTGGGCCCACACGAAGCCGGATTTCATTTCATGGGGTGTGAGGGATCTGCCGCGACGATCGGTCGATCTCGCAAACCGGCTGACCGGCGCCCCGGTGATGACGTGGACGGTGCGCACCCCGGCTGACCAGGCGCGCGCCGGCCTTTATGCTGACCAGATGATCTTCGAAGGGTTTCTGGCCTGAGGCTTTTGCCCTTTTTCGAGTGACGTCTGTGTCGATGCTGAACAAGGCCGATCCGGCGGACCGTCTCCGCGTCAATCTCCTGCCGTCGATGACGGCTTTGGAGCCGTTGGCGTGGAATGCGTGTGCCAATCCGGCGGACTTTCCGACGTGCGGAACCCCCGCTTCCGCCCTGCCCGCCTATAATCCGTTCATCAGCCACGAATTCCTGCTGGCGCTCGAGGAGTCGGGATCCGCGGTCATGGATACCGGCTGGGCGCCCGCGCACCTCGCGGTCGAGAATTCCGCGGGCGAACTGCTCGGTGTCGCGCCGGCTTACGTGAAGTCGCATTCGCAGGGCGAATATGTCTTCGACTATGCCTTTGCCGACGCCCTGGAGCGCGCGGGCGGCAGCTATTATCCGAAGCTGCAGGTCGCGGTGCCGTTCACACCCGCCACGGGGCGGCGGCTTCTGGTGCGGCCCGGCCCGCAGGCCGAACAGGCCCGCCTGGCGCTGGCGCAGGGAATGCTCGGCCTCGTACGTCAGCTTGAGGGGTCGTCGGTCCACGTCACCTTCATGACAAAGGAAGAGCAGGATTTCCTGACCGGGGCCAAGCTCGGCTTCCTGCCGCGCACCGACATCCAGTTTCATTGGGAGAACGACGGCGGCTGGCGGACCTTCGACGATTTCCTCGGCTCCCTCGCCTCCCGCAAGCGCAAGGGGCTGAAGCGTGAGCGGCGGGATGCCCTGGCCGACGGGATCACTGTGGAATGGATCACCGGCCGGGACATCACCGAGGCCCACTGGGACGCGTTTTGGGAATTTTATCAGGATACCGGCTCCCGCAAATGGGGTACGCCCTATCTCACGCGCGAGTTCTTCAGCCGGATCGGGGCGGCTTTGCCCGACCGCACCCTTCTTATTTTCGCCATGCGCGGCGGGCACCCCATCGCGGGCGCCCTGAATTTCATCGGCGGCGACACGTTATTCGGCCGCTATTGGGGCTGCCGCGAGGAACACCCTTTCCTCCACTTCGAGATTTGCTATTACCAAGCCGTAGATTACGCGCTCGCGCGCGGATTGCGGCGGGTCGAAGCGGGCGCGCAGGGCGAGCACAAGCTCGCACGCGGGTATCGTCCGATACTCACGTATTCCGCGCACGCTTTTGTCCATCCGGGACTTCAGAGCGCGGCGGACGGCTTTTTGAAACAGGAGCGGCGGCAAATGCTGCACGCTCGCGCGGAGCTCGACGCGGAGACGCCCTACCGGGCGGCGCCGGGCGAGAAAACGAAAGACTTCTAGGAGTGACGATGTCCGAGTACGACCCGAACAATGTGTTCGCCAAGATTCTCAACGGCCAGATGCCGTCGCACAAAGTCTACGAGGACGACCGCGCTCTGGCGTTCATGGATGTGATGCCGCGCTCCGACGGCCATGTCCTGGTGATCCCGAAGACCGCGGCGCGCAATATTCTCGACGCACAGCCGGAAGACCTCGGCTACCTGATCGGTGTCGTACAGACCATCGCCAAGGCCGTTAAAAAGGGGATGGGCGTCGACGGCCTGACGGTTCAGCAGTTCAATGAAGAGGCCGGTGGCCAGGTCGTATTCCACCTGCACTTCCACATCGTTCCCCGCATGGCGGGTCAGCCGCTGCGCCCGCAGACTGGCGAGATGGAAAGGCCGGAAGTACTGGCGGCGAACGCGGAGAAGATCCGGGCTGCGTTGGGAGCGTGAAACGTGCAAACGGGGGCAATCCAATACGCCCAGCAATTGCGATGATCGAAAGCGGTCTCAAGATGTCAGCTTAGAATTCAAATTGAATGACCGTGTTTTCACTCTCGACAAAGTAGTAGCGCCATTCTCGCAACGCCTCCTTGAGGTCGCGGAAGGATGGGTTCCGCAACTTTCCGTCGATTAGATTTTGTAATGCTCGGAATAGAAATATAATGGGCATACCGCCGAGAATTGACGCAATTCGGTTGCGCGATCTTTCTTTGTGTATCAACTAAAGTCCGAGGTTTTGCTGGGGCGCGCCGAATGCAAGAAATCGAGCGCACATCGGATGCTCTTGCAGAAGACGCTGTTCCTTTCTCGCAGAAGTTTCTCAACCGGACTTCTCTCGAAGACTTCAGGATCCTCAGCGGCGATTACTGGGGCGAGCTGCGGGTTTTTCTCGCTGTCGCCAAGGCCGGCTCGTTCAACCGCGCAGCCGAACTCCTGAACATGAGCCAGCCCACGATCAGCCGTCAGGTCAAACGCCTGCAGGATGTGATGCGGGCCCAGCTCGTCGTCCCCTCGACCAGCGGCGTGAAGCTCACCGCGCGCGGAACCTCGCTCGCGACTTTGCTGTCCTCCCTCGACCAATCGCTCTTGTCGCTGTCGAACGAGATGAGCTCCGAGACCAAAAGGCTCGAAGGACAGGTGCGCATCAGCATCACCGACGGGCTCGGCATCTTTTTTCTCGTCCCCTGCCTCCGGCAACTGGCCGAGGAGCATCCACTGATCCAGATCGATGTGCAGAGCCCGCTCAATCTGAACGATCTCCGGCAGAACCAGACCGATATGATGGTGAGCTTCGCGCCGATCACCTCGCAGGAAGTGACCTGCCGCGAGCTCGGCACCGTGCATCTGATCCCCGTCGTGTCGCGCGATTACGTCGACAGACGCGGCCTTCCGACACTCGGCAATCTCGAGGAACATCTGTTCATCCAGTCCCGCCTCTACCAGGCGGAAGCGCCCGTCTGGAACACCTGGAACCAGGCGGTCAGCCGGGGCCGTGTCGCGCATCAGTGCGACAATTCGTTCGTCTACGGCATGATGGTTAAGGCCGGGCTCGGTGTGGGCCTCCTCGGTAACTACACGATGCTGGAGCCGGCGGCGCTTCCGCTCGATCTCGGCGTCCACGTCCCGCTCAAGACCTATGCCTGTGTCCTGACCGAACGATTGCAGGCAAAGCCCGTCCGCATCATTTTCGACTGGATTTGCGAAATGTTCGGACCCGCCAATCCGTGGTTCGCCGACAAGCTGAGCGTGACGCCTCAGCCGAGCGTCGCGGATGAGGGCATTCGCATCATGTTCAATCTGCCAGCCAAGCGGCCGGCCTGATCACCAGATTGCGCCGGCTGATGCTTTCCGAAAAATCGAGCAGCCGGTTGGCCGCGTCTTCCAGAGCCTCCGCGAGATTGAGCGGGACCGGATAATTTTCATCCAGCAGGCGGCAGAGCAGCTCGTGCTGGATCGTCACGACCTGTTTGAGTTCCTCGATCGCTTCGTCGACCATGGTTTCGCACGCGGGCCGTTCCGCGGGCCCGTCCTTTTTCCGCTCCGGCGCCCCCCATGCGCGTTCCGGATTCACCGTGCCGTTCCCTCGTGCGGCCCGGGCGCGTCCCAGGCTCCTTCGACGCGAAACAGCACATTGGCATCCGTCCCATCGCCAAGAACGTTCTCGGGAATGGCGAGTATTTTTTCGAGCGCGATATAGGGCTCGGGATGACCGGCCAGCAGCAAAGGCTGCTTGCCCCTCACCGACTTGAAGCCGAGCAGCATGCGCCACAGACGGGCAACGGTCGGGCTGGCATGGGTAATGACTTTGTCGAAGCCCTTGCGGGCGACATGGTCGAACGCGAAATCGGCACAGGCTTTGACGACCCGAGGATTGCGCCATTGCTTGCGGAACGAGGTGCGCTCGAACTGCGCGAAATCGCGAAACCAGCGGATGCGCACCGTGCCGACCGGCTCCTCGTCGGCATAGACGATGATGTGCGTGGCCTGCCAGTCATTGCCATCGAAAATTAGGGATGCGCGGACCCCGTGCTCTTCGAGAAAGCAGATGCTCCGCACCGCCTGAGCATGCAGAAGCTGCTCATAGGTGGTGACGATTTCGCACCTTATGCTGTTATGGCCCGCCGGAATGTTCATGCGCCTCGGCTCTCAGGCCGCATGGATGCGCCAAAGCAGGCCGAGGTAGAACCGACAGCGGCTTTCAACCGTTATTCAAAAATGATGGAACGGCGCATGTGCCATCAGAAATAGGTCTTTTATCTTATTGCGCCTCGTGAAGCGGTAAGACGGAGGTCTCGTTGACGGTTTAACCACGAGGAGAGAGGCTGGCGACCGGAACCTCCGAAAGTATTCTCCGATGGATTTCATGACACCCGAATTTGCGCTCGCGCTGGGGCAGATCATCTGGATCAACGCGCTCCTGTCCGGCGACAATGCCGTCGTCATCGCGCTGGCCTGCCGCGGCCTTCCCGACCATCAGCGCAAGGTCGGCATGATCGTCGGCGCCGGCGCGGCCATCGGCCTGCGCATCGTATTTACGGCGATCGTCGTATTCCTTCTCGGCATTCCCTATCTCAAGGTCGTCGGCGCGCTCGCTTTGCTTTGGATCGCGGTCGATCTTCTGAAGCCCAGCGGCGAAGACGAGTCGCATGTCGCCGAGCACGGCTCGCTGCTGAAGGCTATCGGCACGATCGCCGTCGCCGACATGATCATGAGCCTCGACAATGTCATCGCCATCGCCGGCGTCGCGAACGGCGACTGGACGCTCATCATCCTCGGCCTTCTGATCTCGATCCCGCTCATCATCGCAGGCTCGGCGATCATCCTGAAGGTCATCGACAAACTGCCGATTGTGGTTTGGGCGGGCGCGGCCCTGCTCGGCTATGTTGCCGGCGAAATGCTGATGTCGGACGTCGCGGTCGTTTCGCGTTTCGGCGAGGACTTCGCTCATCGTTACGAACTGCCGGTAGCGCTCGGCGGAGCGGTGGCGGTCGTGGCGGCGGGTTGGCTTCTGGTGCGCCTCGCCAAGCGGGAAACGACCGCTGCGTGACCCGCGGCACATCGCGTGGTGAGATGAAATGCAAAAGCCGCCCCGCAAGGGCGGCTTTTGTCATATTTGCGCAATTACGAACGCCCTAGGCGAGAAACTGCCCCTCACCGGCTCGGCGGAGTAGGCCCTCTGGTGTTCCAGCCAAGTCGGGTAATCCCGACTTGGCCGGGAGAGGGAGGGAACTCAATCCTTCGCCAGCGCCTTCGGCTTGGTTTTCGGCGCGGGCTTCTTCGCAACCGGCTTCGGTTTCACGACGGGCTTGGCCTTCGCCTTTACCGCCTTGGCCGGACGCTTTTCCGTGACGACTTTCTCCGCCTTCGGCCGGATGGGGCCTTCGGGGAATTCGAAGCCTGGCTTCGCATCCTTGCCGGTGCCTTCGAGGATCACCTTCACCGCTCCGCCGTGGATGAGCCTGCCGAACAGGACCTCTTCGGCGAGCGGCTTCTTGATCGTCTCCTGGATGAGGCGGGCAAGCGGGCGGGCGCCCATGGCCGCGTCGTAGCCCTTCTCGGCGAGCCAGACGCGAGCCTCCTCGCTGAGTTCGATCGTGACATTGCGATCGGCAAGCTGGGCTTCGAGCTGAAGCACGAACTTGTCGACGACGCGCTGCACGACTTCGATCGGCAGTGCGGCGAACTGCACGATGGCGTCGAGACGGTTGCGGAACTCCGGCGCGAACAGCCGGTTCACCGCGTCCGTATCTTCTCCTTCGCGCTTGGAGCGGCCAAAGCCGATCGGCGCGCGGGCCATGTCGGCCGCGCCCGCATTCGTCGTCATGATGAGGATGACGTTGCGGAAATCGACCGTCTTCCCGTTGTGGTCCGTCAGTTTGCCGTGATCCATGACCTGCAGAAGGATGTTGAACAGATCCGGATGCGCCTTCTCGATCTCATCGAGCAGCAGCACGCAATGCGGATGCTGATCGACGCCATCGGTCAGAAGACCGCCCTGGTCGAAGCCGACATAGCCGGGAGGCGCGCCGAGAAGCCGCGAGACGGTGTGGCGCTCCATGTATTCGGACATGTCGAAGCGCAGCATCTCGACGCCGAGAATATCGGCGAGCTGCCTTGCGACTTCGGTCTTGCCGACGCCCGTCGGGCCCGAGAACAGATACGAGCCGATCGGCTTTTCGGCATCGCGCAGGCCCGCGCGGGCGAGCTTGATGGCCGAGGACAGAGCGTCGATGGCGTTGTTCTGCCCGTACACGACGCGCTTCAGGTTTTCCGTCAGGCTGCGCAGGACTTCGGCATCGTCCTTCGAGACCGATTTCGGCGGGATGCGCGCGATGGACGCGACAGCCGCCTCGATCTCCTTCAGGCCGATCGTCTTCTTGCGCCGGTTTTCGGGCAGAAGCATCTGCGAGGCGCCGGTTTCGTCGATCACATCGATCGCCTTATCCGGCAGCTTGCGGTCGTGTATGTACCGCGCCGACAGTTCCACCGCGGCCTTGATGGCCTCGTTGGTGTAGCGGACGCGATGGAAGCTCTCGTAATAGGGCTTGAGGCCCTTCAGGATCTCGATGGCGTCCGGGATGGTCGGTTCGGCGACGTCGATCTTCTGGAAGCGGCGCACAAGGGCGCGGTCCTTCTCGAAGTACTGGCGGTACTCCTTGTAGGTGGTCGAACCGATGCATTTCAGCGTGCCCGAGGCGAGCGCGGGCTTCAGCAGGTTCGACGCGTCCATCGCGCCGCCCGAGGTGGCGCCGGCGCCGATGACGGTGTGGATCTCGTCGATGAAGAGGATCGCGCCGGGCGTGTTCTCCATCTCCTTGACGACCTGCTTCAGCCGCTCCTCGAAATCGCCGCGATAGCGGGTGCCCGCCAGCAGCGCACCCATATCGAGCGAGTAGACGACTGCGTCTTCCAGCACGTCCGGTACTTCGCCGCGCACGATGCGGCGCGCGAGACCTTCCGCGATCGCGGTCTTGCCGACACCGGGATCGCCCACGAAGAGCGGGTTGTTCTTCTGGCGGCGGCACAGGATCTGGATCGTGCGCTGGATTTCGATGTCGCGGCCGATCAGCGGGTCGATCTTGCCGTCGCGCGCCTTCTTGTTGAGGTTGACCGTGTAAGCATCGAGCGCATCGGCCTTTTTCTTCGTGCCGGTCTCTTCGGTCGCGGCCTCGTCGTCCGCGCCGCGCGCGGGACGGCTTTCGGCGGCGCCGGGGCGCTTGGCGATGCCGTGGCTGATGTAATTGACCGCGTCGTAGCGCGTCATGTCCTGCTCCTGCAGGAAATACGCGGCGTGGCTTTCGCGCTCGGCGAAGATCGCGACGAGCACGTTTGCCCCGGTCACTTCTTCGCGACCGGACGACTGAACATGGATCACGGCCCTCTGGATGACGCGCTGGAAGCCGGCGGTGGGCTTCGAGTCCTCGTGGCCGTCGGTGATGAGATTGTCGAGCTCGGCATCGACATATTCGCCGAGGTTCCGCTTCAGCTGTTCGACATCGACATTGCAGGCGCGCATGACCGCGACCGCGTCCTGATCGTCGATCAGGGAAAGAAGCAGATGCTCGAGCGTCGCGTATTCGTGGCTGCGCTCATTGGCGAGAGCCAGCGCGCGATGCAGGCTTTGTTCCAGGCTATGCGAAAAGGTGGGCACTCAGGACCTCATTTCTTTTCCATGACGCATTGCAGAGGGTGCTGATGCCTTCTTGCAAAATCCATGACTTGCGTGACCTTCGTCTCGGCCACCTCGTAGGTAAAAACGCCGCACTCCCCCACTCCGTTCTGATGCACGTGCATCATAATGCGCGTAGCGTCGTCCCTGTTTTTGTTGAAAAAACGTTCGAGCACATGGATGACGAATTCCATGGGCGTGTAGTCGTCGTTCAGGAGCAGGACCCGGTAGAGGTTCGGCTTCTTGGTCTTGGTCTTGGGCTTGGTGGCAACAGCCGTGCCAGTGCCCTCGCCCGCGCCGTTTTTCGGCGCGGCCATAAGGTCAGGTTCGCGTTTCTTCACAGCCATTGAAACTTGAGCCCTTCGCCCGCAGCCGGCGGATTCCATGCTGAATCTATTATCGGAAATCCCCCGGCGCCAGATGGCACAGCCGCGAGCGGCTGAAAGGCCGCGTAAAACGTCTGGAAAGCATATGCCGGACAGGAGAAACCGAAGCCCGTCCCTTCGCGGGATTCCGTGTCAACTTTCGTTAGGTGGTTTAACCGCTCCGTAACCGCAACCCCTCCATTGTCTGGGCTCATGCCGTCCTCTGGATGGCAAATGAGGATTCAGAATCCGGCCTCGACAGGCTGGCCCATGGGGACCGCGATCCGTATGCGTAGCGTAAGCTCTTCTCGTTCCTGGATAATTTTTCGCACCATTGCCGCCGCGTGCGCGCTTCTGCTTGTTGTGAACGGGCCTTCCGAGGCCGCCAGAAAGAAGTCGCCGCGCAAGGAAGTCTCCCAGAAACGCAGCAAGAGCTCCGGGGGTGGTGGTTATGCGCCTCCTTATGCCGCGCTCGTGGTCGACGCCAAAACCGGCAAGGTTCTCCACGCCGACAGCCCCGATGAAATCCGCCACCCGGCCTCCCTGACCAAGGTGATGACGCTCTACATCCTGTTCGATGAACTGGAGCGCGGCACGGTGACGCTCAAGACGCCACTGAAGGTTTCGGCCGAAGCGGCGCGTCAGGCGCCGTCCAAACTGGGCCTTCGGCCGGGCGAGACCATACCGGTCGAAGAGGCAATCAAGGCGATCGTCACGAAGTCGGCCAACGACGTCGCGGTCACTATCGCGGAAAACATTTCCGGCTCCCATAGCGCCTTTGCCCAGCGCATGACGCGCCAGGCGCGCGCACTTGGCATGAATTCAACCGTCTATGTGAACGCCTCCGGCCTCCCCGATCCTCGGCAGGTGACCACAGCGCGAGACCTCGTTCTGCTGGGCCGCGCGATCCAGGACAACCATCCAAACTATTACGGCTACTTCTCGACCCGGAGCTTCGTCTGGCGCGGCCAGAACTACGGCAATCACAACCGCCTGGTCGGCAACGTGAAAGGCGTCGACGGCATCAAGACCGGCTATGTCCGCGCCTCGGGTTTCAATCTCCTGACCTCGGCCAACGACAATGATCGCAAGATCGTCGCCGTCGTGCTCGGAGGCCGTAGTTCCTCATCCCGTGACGCACGGATGCGCGAGCTTGTGCAGGCGAACCTGGAGAAAGCCTCCCCCGGAAAACGCACTGCGCCGTTGATCGCGGCTGCACCGATGGGTGCGGAGCCCGTACCCGCGGTCGCACTCATGTCCGAACGCGCCAGCGTCCCCACGCCCGCGCCCGCATTCGCCGCCGCGCCCTCGACGACGTCCGTGCCCCACCCGATGCCGCGCCCGGTGCAGTCTCTGCCTGAGCCGGTGATGGCCGCCGTCGCCGCCTCGCAGCCCGTCGCGCCGGAACCGGCAGCCGCCGCTGTACCCCAACCCGTCGTTGCCCTCGCGGCCGAGCCCAACGCCGCCCCCCTCGCCGTGGAAGCGATCGAGGCTCCGCGCAATTCGACAATGACGCCCGAAGCCATCGCCCGCCGCGTTCAGCTCGCCATCGCGACCACGACGCCCGGCGACGACGCGATGCGCTGGGTTGTCGGCCCGCAGTCCAAGGTCACGGCCAGTGCCTATGCCGAAGGCACGACGCCCGGCTCGCCGCCGCCGCGCCCGCATCCAGTCGCTGAAGTTCCCGCACCGCGCCCGCAGGCTGTTGCGCAGACGCCCGTTGCACCGGTGGCCGCTGAACCGGTGGCCGACCGCACCGGTGGCCGTCGCCGAGGTACCCATTGCGCAAGCGCCCAAGCCCGCGCCGATTCAGGTCGAGCAGCAGGCTCCGGTGCAGGCCAGCGTCTACCCCGTTCATCCCGCCCAGATGCAGGTGTTGCAGGTGCCAGCGGCTGCCCAGCCGACGGTGCAGATGGCCTATGCCGAACCGGCACCCCGCCCGCAGCCGGCGGCCGTCGCGGCCGTGTCCGCGCCTGCGGCGGTGCGTTCCGGCTGGCTTATCCAGATCGGCGCGACTCCCGATCCGTCACAGGCCAAAACCCTGCTGTCGCGCGCCTCCGGCGCCGTGACATCCGTAAGCAAAGAAGCCGAACCCTTCACCGAACCGGTGGAGAAGGACGGCGTTACCCTTTACCGCGCCCGCTTTGCGGGTTTCAGCGAGCGTTCCGCGACCGCGGCCTGCAAGGCCGTGAAGCGCGCAAGTTTGTCGTGTTTCACTCTCAAGAACTGAGGGGATGCGTATCATGCCCAGTCTCGAATCGTCAGTACCGCTTCCGCAGCAGAACATCCTTGGCCTGATTGATCCGACTGGCGAGCCAGTCCGATCCGCCACGATCGGGATGCAGCTTCTGCATCAGCGCGCGATGCGCGCGCCGGACTTCGTCCGGCCCGGTCCCCGGATCAAGCCCCAGGATCTTGTACGCCTCATCCTCGGACATCGCGCTTTGGCGCGGCGGGTTTCGGCGCCGCGCATGCGGGTCGCGGTTCAGGTCTTCAGCCCCACCGGACGGCCCGCGGTTCAGATCAGTTTCGACTGAGCGGCGAAAGAACACGGTAAGAAGGCTGCCGCCGAGCACCATCAGCGGCAGGCCGAAGCCGCCTTTGCCTAAGGCCATCAGCAGAGCGCCGAGCGCGATACCGCCCACGCCGCCGGCGATGCGCATGCGCTGCGCCATACGCGCCGGGTCCGCCGACACGAAGATGCGGGTCATGACCAGGAACGCGCCGAGCGCTAGAATGCCGAGAACAAGAGCAACCACGCGCCGTTATCGCATCTGCGCGGCGATGAGGCGAGCCTTGGCGTAAAGGTGCGGCCTTGCTATGCGTCCCGCCATGTTCGCTCCCGTATTCCACACCAAGGCCGAAATCAGCGCCCTCGTCGGCGGCTTCCGCGCCAAAGGCGAGCGCGTGGCGCTCGTGCCCACCATGGGAGCGCTGCACGAAGGCCATGTCGCGCTCGTCCATCTCGCGCACAAGCACGCGGACCGGGTCGTGGTCTCGATCTTCGTCAACCCGACACAGTTCGCGCCGAACGAGGATTTCGACCGCTATCCGCGCACTCTGGGGGCGGACGTCACGGGGCTCGGCCCGGCGAAGGTCGATCTCGTTTATGCGCCCTCCGTCGCGGAAATGTATCCGGAGGGCTTTGCGACGCGCGTCCTGCCCGACGGCGGGCCCGCGGCGGGCCTCGAAAGCGATGCGCGCCCGCACTTCTTCGGCGGCGTCGCGACCGTGGTGACGAAGCTCTTCACGCAGGTGAAGCCCGATATCGCCGTGTTCGGCGAAAAGGACTGGCAGCAGCTTCAGGTCGTCAAGCGCATGACGCGCGATCTCGATCTCGGCGTCGAGATCGTGCCCGCCCCGACCGTGCGCGAAGCCGACGGCCTCGCGCTGTCCTCGCGCAACCGCTACCTCTCGCCGAAAGATCGCAAGGCGGCGCCCGCGTT
>CAWAYQ010000023.1:0-25676 GCA_963786225.1 uncultured Alphaproteobacteria bacterium | reverse complement strand
GATCAGCTGGTTCCGCGCCGAATTGACATGGGCCCTTGAACGTCTCGATTACCGGGAACCTGCTAAGATGACCGGATGAACTCAGGCGACGGCGACAAGACCTCATTGCTCTCACGGCCGGCCCCGGATCACCGAGGCCGGCTTAAAGTGCTTCTTGGGGCCGCGCCGGGCGTCGGCAAGACCTATGAAATGCTGCTCGATGCCAGGAAGCGTCGGCAGGACGGCGCGGATGTCGTCATCGGGGTTGTCGAGACGCATGGCCGGGCGGAAACGCAGGCTCTGGTCGAGGGTTTCGAAATCGTTCCCCGGCGCAGGATCGAGCATGCGGGCCATGTGCTCGACGAGATGGACCTCGACGCCATCCTCGCCCGCAGGCCCGATCTCGTGCTCGTCGACGAACTGGCCCATACCAACGCCCCCGGGAGCCGCCATCCCAAGCGCTGGATCGATGTCGAGGAATTGCTCAAGGCCGGGATCGACGTCTTTACGACGCTGAACATCCAGCACGTGGAAAGCCTGAACGATGTCGTCGCGCGCATCACCCGCGTGCGGGTACGGGAGACCGTGCCGGACGCCGTCCTGGACCGTGCCGACGATATCGAGATCGTCGATATTTCCCCGGCCGATCTGATCCAGCGCCTGCAGGAAGGGAAGGTATATGTACCTGCCCAGGCCGAGCGGGCGCTGAATCATTATTTTTCGCCAGGCAATCTGACGGCGCTCCGCGAACTGGCGCTGCGCCGCACCGCGCAGCGTGTGGACGAGCAGCTTCTCAGCCACATGCAGTCGCATGCGATCTCGGGCCCCTGGGCCGCGGGTGAACGCATCCTCGTCTGCGTCAGCGAAGACCCGCGCTGTCCGAGCCTTATCCGCTACACAAAGCGCATCGCCGATCAGCTTCACGCTCCCTGGATCGCACTCTATGTCGAAACGGGGCGCAGCCAGGCGCTGTCGGAAGCCGAGCGGGACCGGGTCGCCGAGTGCCTGCGCCTTGCCGAGCAGCTCGGCGGCGAGCCGATCACGATTCCCGGCGACAAAATTGTCGACGAGGTGCTGAGCGTCAGTGCCGCGAGCAATGTCACCCAGATCGTCATCGGCAAGTCCGACCGGCCGCGCTGGTTCGAGGTTGTGCACGGATCGGTCGTCCATGACCTCGTGCGCCGCGCGGGACCGATCAGCGTTCATGTCGTCGCCGGCGAGGAGAGCCCGGCGGCGGTCCAGCAAGTGCGGGCCGGGAGCGTCCGGAAGCCCAGCAGCAAGCGGGTCTACGGGGCGGTCTCCGCCGCCGTCGTGCTCGCGCTCGGCGCGGGAAAACTGCTCGAACCTCTCGTCGGGATCGAAACCGTCGATCTCATTTTTCTTTTGGCGGTGATCGCAATCGCCATCGCGTACGGGCTGGTGCCGTCGCTTGTCGCCAGCGTGGCGGCATCGCTTGCCTACAATTTCTTTTTCCTGCCGCCGGTCCTGACCTTCACCATCACGTCACCGACGAACATTGCGAGCTTCTTCCTGTTCCTCATCATCGCGCTCGTCGTCTCGAATCTCGCGGCTCGTGTCCGGGCGCAGGTGCTGACCGCGCGCAGCCGCGCCCGTACAACCGAGGCGCTCTATTCTTTCAGCCGCAAGGTCGCGGCCGTGGGATCGCTCGACGATCTGCTGTGGGCGACGGCGTTCCAGATCGCGTCCATGCTGAAGCTCGACGTCATCGTGCTGCTTAGCCGCGGCGGGGTGCTGGAACTGCGCGCCAGCTATCCTCCGGAGGACGAGCTCGACGATGCCGACCTCGGCGCCGCCAAATGGGCGTTCGAGACGAGGACGGCCGCCGGGCGCGGCGCCGACACGCTGCCGGGCGCACGGCGCCTGTTCCTCCCGCTGAATGCCGGCGACACATCGCTTGGCGTGGTCGGTCTCACGCGCACGAAGCCCGGCGCGCTGCTCACCTCCGATGGACGGCGCCTGCTCGATGCGCTGATGGACCAGGCGGCGGTCGCGGTGGAGCGGTTCGGACTTGCGCAGGAGATGAGCGCGGCGCGGCTCGCGGCGGAGACCGAACGGCTGCGCTCGGCACTGCTTGCATCGTTGTCGCACGATCTCAAGACGCCGCTGGCCTCGATCCTCGGAGCCGTGACGTCGCTTCGCGAATTCAACGATCTCTACGACGCCGAGACACGGGACGAGCTTGCCGCGACCATCGAGGACGAGGCGGAACGGCTTACGCGGTTTGTCGCCAATCTGCTCGACATGACGAGACTGGATTCCGGTGCCATCGACATCGTGACCCAGCCGGTCGATCTCGGTGAGGTCATCGCAACCGCCTTGCAGCGTTCGTCTCGTCTTCTGGCCCAGCACCGGATCGAACTCCTTGTCGCGCCCGATCTGCCGCTGATCGCGGCCGATGCGGTTCTGCTGGAGCAGGTGCTCGTCAACCTGATCGACAATGCCGCAAAATACACGCCGGCCGGTACGCTGATCCGCATCGAGGCGCAGGCGAGCCCGAACGGAACGGATCTTACGGTCCTGGACGAAGGTCCTGGAATTCCGGAATCGGAGCAGGAGCGTATATTCGAGAAGTTCCACCGGGCCGGAGAGCGCGACCATCGCCGCGCCGGAACCGGGCTTGGCCTCGCCATCGCGCGCGGCTTCATCGAGGCGCTCGGCGGCACGATCTCGGTGTCGAACCGCCTCGACCGTTCGGGCGCGAGATTCACGATCCATCTGCCGTCGCGGCTTCATGTTCCGCCCCGCGCTTCGAACGAGACAACGGGCAACGAGGCTGCCGAATGAGCGATGGCGTGCCGATCCTGATTGTCGACGACGAACCGCCGATCCGCCGTCTGCTGCGCACCAGCCTTGCCGCGCAGGGCTTTCATGTGATCGAGGCGGAGACGGGCGAGGGCGCGCTTACGGCCGCGGCGGCGGAGAAACCCGACATCATGCTGCTCGATCTCGGCCTGCCGGACATGGACGGCGGCGAAGTCATCCGCAGGTTGCGCGCATCCGGTTCCAAGCTTCCGGTGATTGTAGTGTCGAGCCGGGGCGACGAGCGCGGCAAGGTCGAGGCGCTCGATCTAGGTGCCGACGATTACGTGACGAAGCCATTCGGCATGGCGGAACTGATCGCACGCATCAGAACCGCTTTGCGCCACCGGGTTCAGGATCAAGGTGGCGACCCGGTCTTTATTTCCGGCGATCTCAGCGTCGATCTCACCCGCCGGAAAGTTGCCTTGCGCGGCGAGCCCGTGAAGCTCTCGCCGAAGGAGTACGACATTCTTCGCCAACTCGTACTGCATGC
This sequence comes from uncultured Alphaproteobacteria bacterium, assembly GCA_963786225.1. Classification (GTDB taxonomy): domain Bacteria; phylum Pseudomonadota; class Alphaproteobacteria; order Rhizobiales; family Methylopilaceae; genus Flaviflagellibacter. The sequence goes on along the minus strand of CAWAYQ010000023.1, from coordinate 22,384 downwards.
GGGGAAAGTTCTGACTCATCGCATGCTGATGCAAGAGGTCTGGGGCGCGGCCGGTGATGTGCAGTATCTGCGTATCTACATCCGCCAGTTGCGCCAAAAGCTGGAACGCGATCCGGAGCGGCCTGAACTCATCCTGACCGAAACCGGCGTCGGATACAGGCTGCTTGGCACCTAGACCGGCGGCCTCTTTTCAGCACGCGGTTCAGCCGATCTTACCCAGATGAGGTCGGCAAGTTCATCTCACGCGTGAGGGTGGCATGATGCAGACGGCCGGAAGAAGCACGCCTTATCTTGAAGTCGTCCCCACGCGGGGGGTGACCAGCCTCGACCAGCACGAAGACCGGGCGGCAAAACTGATCGTCGATCTTCTCAATCTCTGGAAGCTCTCATTGACCGACGAGATGCCGCCAGATTCCGTGGCGCGTGTCGGTCTCAACATGGTCATGGCCAATATGCGCATGGTCGAATTGCGGACTTTGGCGCGCAGTCAGGAAGAGCCGAAAATACAGCAAGCCGCAGGGTAACCCGGACCCGGCGCCGGATACGGGCCCGTGGTGTGTGTCGCCGCGGGCCCGTTCTGTTTGAGAGTTTTTGGCAACATGGTTGACCGTTTCCGTACAACAGGAGGAATGCGGGGACAGGGGCTCTGAGCCGGGGGTGCAGATCCGGATATCGTTCGATTTATAGGTGTAAGATACTGACGCTATTAAGAATTTGTGGGGCATTGTCCGGAAAAGCGGGCTCCGCGCCGTAGTAATGCTCACGGATTTTCGTGGGACGCGATCACGGTTGCCGTCTGCAGGCACGCCAAGTGCAAGGCGAATAGGAGTGTCAGGTGGTCTTTGTTTCGCGGCGAGTACCGACGGCGTTTGTCGATCCAGTTTCTGCGAGTAGCCGTGATGCACAGTGAGAAAGACGCCGCTGGAAGCATCCGGCCCACGGCGCAGGCCACACCTCCCCGCAATGCTTTGGAGGCTCCCCCGCGCGCGCGGATTTTCGTGATCGAGAGCGGTTTCGAAAAACCCGAGCCCGCCCGGCAATGGGTCGCGGCAAAAAAGAGGCGGCCCGGCAATATCAGCTTTGACCTGGAGAAAGCCAACGTCGTTCAAGCGCTTTCAGTGAGCGATCATCCCTTCGAACGCGACGCCGTGCAACGGCATGGCTCCACGGGCCTCGGCGTGGCTGCCGCGCACAATGCGCTGTCGACCATTCTCGAAACGGCCCATACAAGCGAAGCCCTTGCCATTGAAAGTCTGGAGGTCAAGGAGACGCTGATCGTCGACGCTCTGCGCGAGACCGGGATCAAGCCATGGCTGGAAATCGTGCGGCAGCACCACAGCCCCACTTACAGACACAGCCTGCTCGTCACTGCCGTTGCCGTGGCGTTTTCCCAGACCGTCGGGATGAGGGTAGAGGACCAACAGCTGATCACGCGCGCCGCATTGCTGCACGATATCGGCAAGCGATTCGTTCCGCTCGAAATTCTCGACAAGCCCACGCAACTGACCGTGAAGGAGATGAGCAGAATCCGCGAGCACCCGCTCCGGGGCTACGATCTTCTGCTGGACCAGGGTGGCTTCTCGAAAGAAGTCATGGATTGCGTGCTGCACCACCATGAACTTCTGGATGGGTCCGGCTATCCCGACGGACTCAAGGGAGACGAGATTGGCGATCTGGTCCGCATCACGACGATTGCCGACATCTTTTCCGCCCTTCTTGAGCCCCGTGCGTACAAGGGAGCTCTGCCCGCGGAAGACGTGTTCGAACTCATGCGGCAAATGGACGGTAAGCTCGATCCCGATCTCATGAGGGCGTTTCGTCCGATTTTTTCGGACCTGACCTGACCGGTTCCGGCGTGTGGATGTCATGCGCGGCGCGTGGCTCCGCGCACCGCATTCGGTGAGGTTACGTCCGGCCTTCCCCGGGACCTCTCCGATCGCGGGGATCGCAGTTCATTCTACTGTTCCCGCTTCTTCTTCCACTTCTTCTTTTTGTCCTTCGGCTTGAAACCTTCCTTGGGCTTGAAGTCTTCCTTCGGCTTGAAGCCTTCCTTGGGCTTGAAGTCTTCCCTGGGCTTGAAGCGGTCTTTGGGCTTGAAGTCTCCCTGTGGCTTGAAGTCTGGGCGCGGGGGACGGGCATCCTTGGCTGGGCCGGCGTTCTTGTACGGCTTGGGGCGCGGTGTATGGACGGCGGCGGGCGAGGGTCCCGACGCGCCGGACATGGGCTGGATTTCGATGTCGCCGTCGGACTTGCGGACGGCGTGGGCGAAGCGCGCGGCGGCGGCCGGCGCCACCTCGAACTTCGTTTCGCGTTCGAAAATGCGGATCGCGCCCACGTCCTCGCGGGTGATGTTGCCCCGGCGGCAGATCAGAGGCAGCAGCCATTTCGGATCGGCATTGTCGCGGCGGCCGATCGCCATGTGGAACCAGGCGCTGCCCGCGAAAGCCTCGCGGGGCGGACGCGCTTCAGACGGCGTATGGCGCGTATCCGCGCCGCGTTCCGGGCGCGGCTCGCGGGTATCGCGGCGGTCGCCGGGATCGAAGACCTCCTCTGGCGATGGCAGATGAGAACGCCAGACCCGCACAAGAGCCGCCGCAATCTGTTCCGGCGTGCGTTCCGCGAGCAGCGCCGCTGCCATCGCAATATCGTCTTCGGTGGCGTCCTGCAGGAGCGGATCGCGCAAAAGGCGCTCCTGATCGAGCACGCGGATCTCTTCGGCGGTGGGCGGACCGACCCACACCGGCTGCACGCGCGCGGCGGCGAACAGGCTTTCGGCCTTGCGCCGGCGTGACAGCGGCACGAGTAGTACGCTCGTCCCTTTTCGTCCGGCGCGGCCGGTGCGTCCGCTGCGGTGCTGCAGCACTGCGGCATCGTTCGGTAATTCCGCATGGATGACGATACCGAGGCTCGGCAGGTCGATGCCGCGCGCGGCCACATCCGTCGCGACGCAGACGCGTGCACGGCCGTCGCGCAGGGCCTGGAGAGCGTGGTTACGGTCGTTCTGGCTCAGCTCGCCGGACAGTGCGACGACGGAAAAGCCGCGCTCCGAGAGTGTCGCCTGGAGATGGCGCACGGCGTTGCGCGTGTTGCAGAAGATGAGTGCGCCGGGCGCATCGAAGTAGCGCAGGAGGTTTACGACGGCGTGGTCGATCTCGTTGGGAACGATGCGCACAGCGCGATACTCGATGTCGGCATGGCCGCTTTCGCCGCCGCGGACTTCGATTCGGGCCGCATCGCGCTGGTAGCGCTTGGCCATCGCCGCGATTGTGCGCGGCAGGGTGGCGGAAAACAGCAAGGTGCGGCGCTCGGCCGGCGTGGTGTCGAGGATGAATTCCAGGTCTTCGCGGAAACCGAGATCGAGCATTTCGTCGGCTTCGTCGAGCACCACGGCTTTCAGCCTCGCGACATTAAGGCCGCCGCGTTCGATATGGTCGCGCAGGCGGCCCGGCGTTCCGACGACGATGTGGGCGCCGGACTTCAGGCGCTGGCGTTCGGCCTTCGGGTCCATGCCGCCGACGCAGGAGACGACGCGGGCGCCCGCATAGCGGTAGAGCCATTCGATCTCGCGGTGAACCTGAAGCGCAAGCTCGCGGGTCGGGGCGACGATCAGGGCCAGGGGTTCAGCCGCGAAATCGAGCCGTTCGGCTTCGCCGAGGAGGGTTGTGCCGATCGCCAGGCCGTAGGCCACGGTCTTGCCGGAACCGGTCTGCGCGGAAACCAGGAGATCGCGGCCCGCGCAGCCTTCGTCCAGCACCGCGGTCTGGACTGGTGTGGCCTCTGTATAGTCTCGCTCCGCGAGCGAGCGGGCGAGGGACGGGTGGGTCGACGGAAATGCCATGTGTTTGCCGAATGAACGCGGAATGGAACGGGTCACGCTCTTGGCGGCGTGGGGCCATGGAGCGAGAATGGAGCAGTGCCGCCAGCTTAGGAGGGTGGCCCGGAAGGCCGGGCGCCGCGTCCGAAAACGGTTAATGAACAGCTGGATGCGGCTCGGAGGTCCGCTACCTATCACCCTTGGGAACTTTCTTCGAACGATTTCTCCTATCTCCAGATCGGGGCGCCGATGGAACGCTTGATGCCGGGCGTGACGATCACGCAAATCGAAGCCTACAAATTCACCGTCGATTTCGGGCAGACAATCCCCGCGCTCCTCGTCGATGAGACGGAACCGATCGGCCGGGGCGAAGGACCTTCTCCCGAACAGATGCTGCTGACGGGCGTTGTGAACTGCCTGTGCGCCAGCCTCTTCTTCGCACTCACCAAATTTCAGCAGGACGCAAAGGGCATCACGGCGGTCGGCCGGTGCGCGATAGATCGCAACGAAGAAGGGAGACTGCGGGTGAAGGGCATCGAAGTCAGCATCGAACTTGGAGCCGAGGCCTCGGCACTTCCAAAGATCGAACGGGTCATTTCCCAGTTCGAGAATTTCTGCACGGTTTCCGAAAGCGTCAAATCCGGTATCCCGGTTACGGTCGAGATAACCGACGGCAGTGGCGCCCGGCTTAAATAGTTTTCATGTCAGCGGCGGGCAGTCCGGCAATCTGCCGTCCCTGCGAAGTCGAAAGGCAGCTCATGACGGACCCTTCCCAGCGCGAACTCGCCCACAGCCCGGAAGAGCTTCTTCGTCTCTTTCACTCCCGCGCAAACGAGGGGGACGTCGAGGGGCTCGTCGCGCTTTATGAAGCGGGCGCGGTCCTCGCCGTCGGCGCGCCGGTCGCGACGGGCCATGCGGAAATCCGAAAATTCTACGCCGACCTTCTCGCGCGCAAGCGGACCTTCCCGGAGACCGAGCATCTGCCTGTGCTGCGCAATGACGGTTTGGCGATGACCACGTCCCGTTTGCCCAACGGCAACATCTCGGTCGAGATCGCCCGCCTCCAGACCGACGGCAGCTGGCTGTGGGTCGTGGATCAGCTCAAGATCAAGCCGGTGTCCGGACGACGGGCCACGAACGCCTCCGCACCGCTCAAGCCGGATTGAAGTTCATCGCCACGCCGTTGATGCAGTAACGCAGGTGGGTCGGGGGCGGTCCGTCGTCGAAGACATGACCGAGATGGCTGCCGCAGACCGCGCAGTGCACTTCGGTGCGGATCGTGCCGAAACTGCGGTCGACCGCCGTCTCGACGGCGCCGGTGATCGGCTCGTTGAAGCTCGGCCAGCCGGTGCCGCTTTCGAACTTCACCTTGCCCTCAAACAGCGGCGTGTCGCAGCCCGCGCATGAGAAGGTCCCAGGGCGCTTTTCGAGAAGCAGGGAGCAACTGCCGGGCGCCTCGGTGCCGTGTCCGCGCATCACGTGGTACTGCTCCGGCGTCAGACGCGTGCGCCAATCTTCATCGGTGCGGGTGACGGGGTATGTCTTTTCCATATCGGGCACTCGGCGTTCTACAGGACGCAGCGAGGAGCATCTCTCGCCGCACGTCATACATATAGTCTATTTCAGGCTTCGCGCGATGAGGTGCGCGACCTCCCGCATCGTATCTGGCGGCGCGCCGGCGCGCGCCATGACCCGCATCCCGACCAAGGTCGTGCCGATCAGGTTTGCCGCGGATTGTGCATCCACATTGGCCTTGATCTCGCCGTTCAACTTTCCCTCTGCGATGACGCGTTCGAGCGCGGTCGTCAGCATCTGGCCGGCCTCCAGGAATGTCGCGCTGATATCGGGGTCCGAATGTCCGAACTCGGAAATCGCGGCGATCCCCAGGCAGTTCATGCCTCCCTCCTTCTCCAGCCGGGCCGCGAAATCGACCAGAGCGCCCTCCACACCCTTGAGCGCGGAGAAGGTGGCGTTCAGAGCTCGCACGAAATTCGTGACGATCTCGATATTGTGCCGCCGCAATGCTTCCAGATAAAGCGCCCGCTTGTCGCCGAACGTCCCCGGAAAGGTCTGGCGAGGAACGTCCATCGCGTCGAGTAAAGCCTCGGTGGATGTCCCTTCGAACCCATGCCGCGCGAAAAGCGCAATCGCGGCTTTCAGCGCCGCTTCGCGATCAAAATTCTTTTGCCGGGGCATCTACTCTTCGTCGGAAAACACTGCGTCCATACATCAACTGCGAGGGCTCATGGCCACTCTCACCAGTTCCGCCACGTTGCGGACGTGAAGTTTCGCCATGAGCTTCGCCCGGTAGACATCGACGGTTCGTGGGCTCAGTCCGAGTGTGGAGCCCACTTCCTTGCTGGATTTTCCGGTTGAGATCAATTCCAGAACTTCGATTTCCCGCAAACTGAGACGGGAATCGGCTTGCCGGAACTGAAAGAGATTTGAAGGTCTGATATCGGGCAAGGTCACGAACTCACCGCGCGCGATGAAGCGCTCGAACTCCTCGGCGTAGAGCGGCGGAGATAGCGCATCGCCCTGTCCGGCGTCGCATCCGAGCTTCAGGATGGTTGCCAGATCGGCCTCCGACGCGATCCCCTGCGCGACCGACCGGGCGCCGAGGCTCCGCGCAAGGAAGATGATCGAATTGCAAATTCTCGCGTTGAACGCCGAGCCGGAGCAATTCGCGACAAAGGCATTGTTGATGCTGATCTCCGTCGGAGATAACGATTCGAGCATTCCCAGCGCGGCGTGTCCGGTGCCGAAATCTCCGATCGATACGTTCAGACCGTAAATTTTCAACTGCGCGGCGATCTCATGCACCTTCGCCGGCTCGGTTGCGATTTCGGCTTCGGTCAGTTCCATGACAAGCCCGGGCCATTCGCCGCTGCTCGGCCGCTCGCGGCGCATTATCTCCCCGAGCTTGAGCCGCCCCAGGGATGACAACGGCACGCGAAGCGCGATCGCGGGATTGAACGAGGGACGGGCGAACCGCCGCCATGCTTTCATCGCGGAAATTAGCAGGAACTCGGTCAGCCGATCGACGTCATCGGGGTGAGCCGTAGATCCGCACCGCGATAGAAGGCACTGACCCGAAATGCCATGACGGGCATAGGCCTCCGCTCCGCTGGGGCGGCCGATTTCCAAATCGAAGCGCGGCTGAAAAACCACCTCGACTTTCCCCGCGTCGAGCGCCTCGCGAAGGGAAACGCCGCAACTTGGTGCCGACCGCGAAAAGGGCGGTGCTCCCGCGCCGATCTGGGGAAGGGGGATGCCGGCTGCGGCTCCGTCGAAGATCGACTCGACCGTCGCGCGCCGGAAAGGTTTCAAAAGGCTCTGCCCCATATGGAGGCCCCGGCGGGCGCCGATTTTCTCCAGCGTCTCGATAAGAGAAGGTGCACGGCGGCTCATCAGATGCACCCTGCCGGAATATCGCGCCTGCTCCAGATAGCGAATGATCTCGACCGCGTCGGCATCCGCGAATTCGATGTCGATGAAGATGAGGTCGGGGCTTTCGAGAAAAATCCGGCTGATCAGATTTTCGATCGACGTGCATTCGACGCAGCGAAAATTTTTGCCGGCGGCGCTGAAGGAGATGATCCGTCGAAGCGCAGCTTCATTGTCGAGGACGTAGCACACAGGCTGTTGGCGAAGGGGCGCGGCAAGGCCGACACCAGAAACATCGTCTGCGGCTTCACCTAATACAGCCATGCAGTTCTAACCACTCACCATGCAATCAACATAAAGCCAGTCCGTGCAATTCGCAGGATTTGCCGGAGCTCAGATCGTCGCAGCGCCTATTTCCCCACTAGACCTTCGGCGTAAGTGAAATCGCGTAGTGTTTCTACGCAACACTGCGCTGAAGCTTGATTAACCAGAACCGAACAACTCTGCGAACGAGACCGCGACGCGCGGTTTTCAATCGGAGAGCAACGATGTTCGGCTTCAACAATCTCAAGCTTCTGGTTAAGCTGGCCGTGCCTACGGCCATACTCATCGCCGTTGTTGTGGCGCTTATCGTCTTTGCCGATCGCGGGCTCATTCAACTCGCCGACCAGACGCAGTCGATCATCCAGGGAACGGCGGCTCGGCGCGCAGCGGCGCAACAGATGGAGGCGTCCGTGAACGACGCGACCATCCAGGAGAAAAACCTGATCGTCGCCTACGATCCGAAAATGATGAAGGGGTTCGAGCAGAGCTACAAAGCTTCCAAGGCCGAAGCCCTCGAGCAGGCCAACATCATGATCGAGCTGGCAACCGATCCGGAGCGCGTCGCGATCAACAAGAAGTTGAAGGCAACCATCGAAGACTACTTTGCCGCGGCCGATCAAAGCGTCGAACTCAGCATGAGCGGCGATCACGAAGCCGCCAAGGTCCTGTCGCTCGGCGATGGCCGCGCGGCGCGAGGGAAAGCCGGCCAGGAATTGGACGAGCGCGTGGAGGCCATGGCGCGCGATCTCGAACAGGCCCGCATGGAAGCTGCGGAGACGAGCGCGTCCATATCGCGGTTGTTGATCATCGCGGCTTCCGTCGGTCTCGTGTTTGCCGTCGGCATCCTCGTTCTCATCGTGCTTAAAGGCATCGTGAAGCCCATCACCGGCATGACCGCCGCGATGGGCCGTCTTGCTGCGGGCGATCTCGACGTCGAAGTCGAGGGCGTCGACCGCAAGGACGAAGTCGGGCAGCTCGCCCGTTCGCTGCAGGTGTTCAAGGACAATGCCATCGAGGGCCGCCGCATGGCGGCGCTTCAGGAAGCGGAGAACGAGGCGAAGATGCGGCGCGCTCAACGACTGGATGATCTGACCAAGACGTTCGAGGGATCGTCGACCGAACTCGTGCGCTCCCTTTCGGCCGCGGCGACCGAGATGGAAGCAACGTCGGGCTCGATGTCGGCGACCGCCGAGCAGACCAACCAGCAGGCCGTCATGGTGGCGACCGCGGCGGAACAGACATCCGCGAATGTCCAGATGGTCGCCGCCTCGACGGAGGAACTCGCGTCTTCGGTCAGCGAGATCAGCCGGCAGGTCAGCGAATCCTCGAAGATCGCCGAAGCCGCCGTCGAAGAGGCGCGTCGGGCCGACGTGATCGTTCAATCCCTCGCCCACAGCGCCCAGAAGATCGGCGATGTGGTCGCCCTCATCAACGACATCGCGTCCCAGACCAATCTCCTCGCACTGAACGCAACGATCGAGGCGGCACGCGCGGGAGAAGCGGGGCGTGGATTTGCGGTCGTCGCCGCCGAAGTGAAGGAACTCGCCTCGCAGACAAGCCGCGCGACGAACGACATCTCCGCGCAGATATCCGAAATCCAGGGCGCGACGGCACAGGCCGTCGAGGCGCTGCGCGGCATTGGCGGCACGATCAACAACATCAACCAGATCGCCTACACGGTCGCGGCAGCCGTGGAAGAGCAGGGCGCAGCGACCCATGAAATCGCCCGCAATGTGCAGCAGGCGGCGCAAGGCACGCAGCTCGTGACCAGCAATATCGAACAGGTCAAGGAAGCGGCGAGCGTCACCGGGGCTGCCTCATCGCAGGTCCTCGCGGCGGCGCAGGAGCTGGCGCAGCATTCCTCCAATCTCGGCGGGGAGGTCCGTACATTCATCTCGAATGTCCAGGCGGCATGACATGAGATCATTGAAACTGGTTCAGCGCGGCGACTCCAATCCGGTCCAGGAACAGACCGGCGACCGGGTCGAGATTGATCCACAGGACACGATTACGGGTCTGCTCGCAGACCTCAGCCGTGGAGTGGATCCCGATCTGGGCAGGCGTGCGGCGGTCTGCATAAGTGAGTTGGTTCAGCAGCGGGATCAAGCAATGACCCTGATGCTGGACAGCTCGGTGCACTTGAAAACGGCGTTGACCAACCTGAACGCTCTCAAGGCTCGGCTCTGACACTTCTCCCCCCTCCCCAAAGTGTCGGAGCTGCAGATCGCCGCGCCTCGCCTGCATGCCCCAAGGTGCGTACATAATATGCTACGCCATATCTGGCTTTGCGCAGTCGCAAAGTCAGATATGGCGAGCTAATTCCATCGCCGTCGACGACTGCCTGGCGCCGGCCCGCCGGCCTAGCCGTCATACGCCTTCCGCAGGCCTGCGATATCGATCTTGACCATTTTCAGCATGGCCTCCATCGCGCGTCCGGCACGGGCGCGGTCCGGGTCCTTCATCATCTCCTGCAGCAATGTCGGCACGATCTGCCAGGAGACGCCGAACTTGTCCTTGAGCCAGCCGCATTGCTCCGCCGCGCCGCCGTCTTTCAAAAGCGCATCCCACAGTCGGTCGATTTCCGCCTGATCCCCGCATTCTATGACGAAGGAGATGGCGTGGTTGAAAGGGTCCATCGGACCCGCGTTCATCGCCGTGAACGGCCGGCCGGCGAGGGTGAACTCTACGACCTGCACGGATCCGGGCGGTCCGCTCGGGCTCTCCGCCGGCATGCTGGTGACGCTGTCGATCCGGGAGTCGGGCAAGAGCGATACGTAAAGGGCCGCTGCTTCCTCGGCTTTATCGGCGAACCAGAGAAAGGGGACTACTTGCGACATGGTTGTTCTCCGTGAAGGTGGTCGGTCTCTTACTCGCGCGCACAGGTTGAAAGTCACCGCCTCCGCCGTCGCGTCGACGATCAGGCCACGGTTCGCCATGAGACATGACGTCCTGACACATTGCCAGGTTTCCTCACTCCGGACACCCTGACTGGGCTGTGCGTCTGGACACCCTGAAGCCCCGCCCGGTTCGCCGCGGCGGGGCTTCTACTTCCGCTGGCTCTGCCATCGTGGAAGGAAGGAGGGTGGTCAAGAAAAGAGCGCCGGGAGACCCCGAGCACGAAGATAACACCCAGGGGACCAATCCAGTCCACCGCTGGATCAGCCTGCGTTTCCGGGCTCCAACCCGGACCCCACTCATTTTGCGAGGTCCGGATTCATTCTAAGACGTGGATCGGCGATCACACGCAGGGATATGGATAGTAGGGGTCGTAGTAGTCGTACGGGTAACCGCAGTAACCATCATCATCAAACCCGAAGAAGGGTCCCCGGAAGAAGCGTCCGCGCCCGTGGAAACCACGATGAAAATGGTCGCGACCAAAGCCGTGAGCGAAGCCACGACCTTCGAAGCCACGACCTTCGAAGCCACGGCCGCCGAAGCCACGACCGCCGAAGCCATGACCGCCGAAGCCAGGACCGCCGAAGCCACCACGGCCGCCAGGGAAAACATGGCCGCCGCCGAAGCCACCACCACCGAAGCCGCCATGGCCACCACCACCGAAGCCGCCGCCGCCATGACCGCCGCCGCCACCGCCGCCGCCCCTCACATAGATCAGCGAAGCATCGCTCGCGCCGGACTGTGGGCCCGCCACCTGGGCCATTGATGCGGTCGTCGTACTGATCGCCAACATCGCGCCCAAAGCGACCGCCGCTAACTTTGAAGTATAATGTTTCATGATCGCGTCCTAGGTTTTTGACTCCTGAAACAACCAGGATGCATGTACATAGTAGCGGTGACGGGCGATCATATAATACGTTTGTTTGCGTAACATATACGTTCGCTCTCCCTATCCGAACTCTGCGGTTCAGTCGGGATCGGATGAGCGCGGACAGATCGGATACTTTGCCAATGCAGATGCAATGGGGTCCATTTCGGTGTCTGGCTTTCAGGACAAGGCAGCCGCGCTGCGGTGGTGCGTCTTCTCGTCTATTTCGTCGCGGATGATGCGGATCGATTCAGCCGTAAGCAGGCCCGCGCCCCAGCCGCGGCGGGGCAGGATGCGGGCGGCTTCCGGATGCGTGAGAACCGCGAGCGCGGTGGCGCCGACGGGCAGGATACACAGCCAGTCGAGGGAGACCGGTGTCAGCTCTTCGCGGCTTCCGGCATATGGGCCGGTGCCGGCGAGAAAGCGCCAGATTTCCCGGGTGACCTCGATCCGGGAGCGGGTCTGGAGCGCTTTGCCGAGCACGGCCTGCAGCGACAACCGCGTACGGACGCCGGCGCGCCCCGGGGGCGCCTCCGCCGGATGCTCGCCGCGCGAGATGCGCACAAGCAGCCCCGCGAGGTCGAGGCCCGCGAAATGCGCGCTCATCGGTTCGACGAGACGCGGATTGCTATCAACGAAATAGGGCACGTCGTCCTTCAAAAGATAATCGAGCGACAACGCGCCGTGCCAGGCCAGGGCCTTGGCGACCTTTTCCATTTCCGCGCGGACACGCGGGCGGTGAACGCTCTCCTTCAGCGCCTCGCCGCCGCCGGCGCCGCGCAGGATCTGGCGGTAGACGTGCATGGCGACGAAGCGGCCGCGGTCGAACAGGCATTGGGCGTGTTCCAGCGGCCCGTCCACGATGTCCTGAACCAGGATCTCCCCCGGCTCATCGCCCATTGTCGCCCGGGCCTCAGTGAGATCGTCCGCGCTCCGCACCATATGGACGCTTCGGCTTGCGGTGCTCATCGGCCGCTTCACGATGAACGGAAAGCCGCTGTCCGGAATCTCCGCCGCTTTTGCGACCATGCGCGTTCTCGGCTGCGGCACGCCGAGTTCGGCCAGAAGCGCTGCGAAGCGCGCTTTGTCGAGTGCGGTGCCGTAGGCTTCGAACGTGGGAAGTGCGACGGCCACGTTTTTTGGAATGAGGTGGGCGGCTTTCGCAAACACCAGGCCCTGCTCGTGGATCGGCAGCAGCACGTCGAAGCGACCGCTGCCCAGAAGTTCCAGCGTGAAGGCCAGATAGGCCTTGGGATGGGTGGAGATCGGCGGGCAGCGATGAAAGCGCCTCACAAACCGCGAAAACCGGCAGATGCAGTGCACATCCGGATCCAGCACCTCGATGTGGTGTCCTGCGAGGCCCAACGCCGTGACGGCCTCCCGGGCCGACGTCGAGGCGCCTTCAGTAAGGAGAATACGCAAGGGTCCGGAGTGCTTGGCCATTAGGGTAAACTTGGCCAGGTCATCGGAAAAGCCACCCCCGGCATTAGGCCGCGAGGCTGGACGGGCCGGAAAGGCAGCGATATTCCGGGTCTTATGGATACGCAAAGCGCCAAACCTGTGAGCATCAGCGGCGCCAACGACTGCGGTATCCAAGGGTCCACGTTCGGATTTGAATTCCCCGCCCTCGCCACATTCATGGGTGAGGGAATGTCTTCATCGACCCGAATCCCGCACAGGCGGCCGCTTTCGCGGCCGGACCTCATGAAGCTCTTTTTATCCGAATCCTTCGCGCCGCTTCGCCGGCTCTGCCTTGTGCTGGCGGCGCTTGCCGTCGTGCTGACGGCGTTCGGCGCATTCGCGCAGGACGAGGAGAACCGTCAGCTCGACAACGTCAAAGCGAGCCTCGACCAGATTGAAAAGGAGCTCGCGGCGGGGGCGTTCGACGACCCTGCGCTTGTCGATATCCAGAAACGGCTCGATGCCGCGCGGGGCGAGGCGGCGAAGGTTACGGAAGCCCTGGGGCCTCGGGCACAGGCGATCCAGTCGCGGCTCGATCAGCTCGGCGCTCCTCCCGCCGAGGGCCAGCCGCCGGAAAGCCCGGAACTGACCCAGGAGCGCAAGGCGCAAACCGAGGCCAAGGCGCCGATCGACGAAGTTCTGAAGCGCGCCAGCGTTCTGAACATCCAGGCCGACCAGCTGACCGAGAACGTTTCGCAGAAAAGGCGCGATCTGTTTGCGACCCGGGTGCTGGCGCGCACGCATTCGCTGCTCTCGCCCAGCCTCTGGATGAATGTCGCGGAAGAGGCGCCGCGCCGTCTCACGGCGGTGCTCAATCTCTTCGGCGAGTGGCGGGACCGTTTCACGGAACGCATGGGGGACCGGCGCGGCCCGGTTCTTTTCGGCGCGCTTGTCCTCGCCCTTCTCATCGTCTGGCCTCTCAGGAAATGGATACAGCGTTTCGGCCAGCTCTATTTCGCCCAGACCGCTCCCGCGACACGGCTCCGCCGTTCGGCTGCGGCGATCTGGGTCGTGCTGATAGTGACGGCGGCGCCGATCGCGGCGGCCGTCATCACCTATTACGGGCTGACCTTGCCGGGCTTCGTGCCGGAGCGCGCGCTGCCCTTCGTGGGCAAGCTGGTGAAGATCACGGCGTTTGCGAGTTTCGTCTCCGGCCTGACGCGCGGCATTCTCGCGCCCGGCCGCCCATCCTGGCGGCTTCCGGAAATCTCCGACGAGACGGTGGCGCGGCTCGCGCCGTATCCGATCTGGATTGCTATCATTTTCGCGCTCGCGCATGCGGTGCTGGCTCTTCTGGACGTCACAGGCGTCGGCCTTTCGACGGTCATGGCGATCGACGGCGTCGCCGCTACTGCCATCGCGTTGATTTTCGCGCTTGCCCTGCGTCCGGCGAAGGCCGCCTCCGAAGAAGCCGAGCAGCGCGAGGCCCCCGCGCACCGCGAGGAATACTGGCTGCACTCCGCCGTCCGGCTCGCGGCCTGGATCGCCGTCGCGGTCGTGCTCGTCGCGGTCCTGGTCGGCTACATCTCTTTCGCCTTCTTCCTGGCCACGCAGATGCTGTGGATCGGCGTTCTCGGCGGGACGCTCTACCTGCTTGTCGTCCTGACCGACGATCTGTTCTGCGGCTGGGGGCCGGGCAGCCGCGTCATGCGCTTCGCCAGCGATACGGTCGGGCTGAAGCACGGCAGTTTCGAGCAGCTCTGCGTGCTGATGTCGGGGATCGTCCGGCTGATCCTCATCGTGATGGCGGTGCTGCTCGCGGTCGCGCCATGGGGCGTGCAATCGGGCGATGTCGCGGGCTGGATCGCCCGCGCGTTCAGCGGCATCACGCTCGGCGGCTTCTCGCTGTCGCTGACGGCGGTGTTCGGTGCGCTCGCGCTTCTCGTCGCCGGCATTCTGCTCACGCGCGCGGTCCAGGGCTGGCTCGACAAAAGCTATCTGCCGCGCACACGTCTCGACGACGGGCTGAAAAACTCGATCCGCACCGCGACGGGCTATGCGGGCGTTTTGCTTGCGACCGGACTCGCCGTCTCGTCGCTCGGCTTCGGGCTCGACCGGCTCGCCATCGTCGCGGGCGCGCTGTCGGTCGGTATCGGTTTCGGCCTGCAATCGGTCGTGTCGAATTTCGTCTCGGGCCTGATCCTGCTTGCGGAGCGGCCGATCAAGGTCGGAGACTGGATCGGCGTCGGTACGGATGAAGGCAATGTGCGGCGCATCTCGGTGCGTTCGACCGTCATCGAACTGTTCGACCGCTCGACCCTGATCGTCCCGAACTCCGATCTGATCACCAAACCCGTCCGCAACCGCACGCATCGGAACCCGACCGGTGTGGTTCAGCTTCTCCTGGGCACGGGGCACGACGCGGATGTCGCCGAGGTCAAGGCGATCCTGCTCGATGCCGCGGCCGGGGTGCCCGCAATTCTCGCCAATCCGCCGCCGGAAGTGCTGATTGCCGGAACGACCGATACCGGCGTGCAGTGGCAACTCCGCTGCACCGTGCCGACGCCGCGTCAGGTGGCCGCGACGCGCAGCGAACTTTACTTTGCGGTTCTGAAAGAATTTCAGGCCAAGAAGATCCGGATAACGGCCTCGCCGGCCGCCTGAACCTTTCCCCGATAACTGAGGGCTTCGCGTGACCCGTTCTCCTGCGTTTCATCTGTCCGGCCTTCTCAACCTCGCCGTTATCGGGGGTGCGGTGTTCATGTCGGCCTGCACGGCAACCACCAAGATCGCCGATCAGCCGAGCTTTTACCGGAACCTCTCGGCGCCCGGCTCGGAGGTCGATTCGCAGGCCGCAGTCTCGATGATCTCGGCCTATCGCCAGAACCACGGACGCGGGCCGGTCACGGTCGACCCCGTCCTGACCCAGATGGCCAAGGCCCATGCCCTGGAGATGGCCGGGAAAACCAAGGTCGGTCACGATGTCGGTTCGGGCAATCTCGACGTTCGCGCCGCCAAAGCCGGCTATGCCTATGCCCGAAATCGCGGAAAACGTAGCCGGCGGCTATCAGACGCTGGCCGAAGCGTTTTCCGGCTGGCGCGACAGCCCGGATCATAAAAAGAACATGCTGATGCCCCACGCGACGCGCATGGGCATCGCCGTCGCCCAGGCTCCCGGATTCAAGTACAAGGTATTCTGGGCAATGGTGGTGGCCGAGCCGGAAACCCATTCGGTCTCGGTCATGGCCGGTCCGCCTACGGCCCCCCCGATTCAGTGACTCGTCACGGGCGGTGGGAAATTGTATTCCAGTGTCTGCCGATACCGATGAGATGCAGAAGCTGATGCTCCCGCGGCTGTTTCCTGTTGTTGCTCTTGCCCTGGCGATAGGCGTGCCGGGCCTTGCCGCCGCACGTCCCGCCGTCCTCATCGATGCCGACAGCGGGCGGGTTCTGCACGCCGAGGACGCCACTTTGCCATGGTATCCGGCGTCGCTGACCAAACTGATGACGACCTATGTCGTTCTGTCGGCGCTTCGCGAGGGCCGTGTCACGCCCGATACGCCGCTGCTCTATACGGCCCGCGCACAGGCCGAGCCGCCGAGCAAGATGGGCTTTCCCGTCAACACGATCATCACCGTCGACAACGCGCTGAAGATCCTGATGGTGAAGTCGGCGAACGATCTCGCGGTGACTTTGGCGGAAGGCGTCGGCGGCAGCGTCGATGCCTTTGTCGCCGAAATGAACCGCACCGCCCAAGGGCTCGGCATGACGCAGAGCCATTTCAAGAATCCGAATGGCTGGCACGATCCGGAACAGACGACCTCGGCTCGCGACATGGCCATTCTCGCACGTGCGATCTATCGCGACTTCCCGAAGTCCGCCGGTCTGTACGACATCGGCGCGGTGCAACTCGGCAACCGCCTTGTCCGGGGCCACAACGCGTTGATCTCGCGCTTTCCCGGCGCCGACGGCATGAAAACGGGCTTTACCTGCCCGTCGGGCTTCAATCTTGTTGCCAGCGCAAAGCGCGGAAGACGGCATCTGATTGCCGTGGTGCTGGGACATGCGAGCGCGAGCGAGCGCACGGACCGCGCGGCGGAACTCCTTGATGCCGGTTTCGGCAAATGGACGTTCTGGCGGACGGGCCAGGATGTAGCGACTCTTCCGCCCGTGAACATTGCCGCGCCGAATCTTCGTGCCGAAGTCTGCGAGAAAAAGAAGGGCGTCGCGCCCGAGGCCGTGGGTGAAGTTGAGGGAGACGACGGGTCGCCTTTGCCGATGGCCCGGAACGAGACACTTTCGGGCCTCCTTACCTCGGGTTTTGCGGCTGAGCCGAAGCAGCTTCTGTTGCCGCCCGCGCCGGTCGTGCCTGTGCCGGTGTTCCTCGGCCCCAATCCGAACGGCCCGCCGGAATTCATCGCGCTCGCCAACAAACTTTCGCCGTTCGGCGGCATTCCGAACGAGCCCGAACCCGCGCCCGCAAAGGCTCAGAAAAAGGCCGATCCCAAAGCGAAGACGGAAAAGAAACCCCAGAAGGCCGCCCAGACCGCGCCGAAGCCGAAGGCTGCCGCCGCGGAGGCGAAAGCGCCTGCGGCTGCGAAGGCTCCTGCCGCAAAAAAACCGGCGGCCAAGTCGAAGCAGCCGTGAGCGCGGACCATCCCGGTCGGCCGATCCCGCTAACTGTGCTGACCGGCTTTCTCGGCGCCGGCAAGACGACACTCCTCAATCGCCTGCTGACCGATCCCGCTTTGTCGGGCACTCTCGTTGTCGTCAACGAGATCGGAGAGATCGGGCTCGATCATTTCCTGATGGAAGAGGTCACGGGCGATGTGATTGCACTTGCGGGCGGGTGTCTTTGCTGCACCGTTCGCAGCGATCTCGTCGATACACTCGAAGACCTTCTGCTGAAGCGCGATGCGGGGGACATTGCGCCGTTCACGCGCGTCGTCCTGGAAACGACGGGCCTGGCCGATCCCATTCCCGTTCTGCACTCGCTGATGGTCCATCCCTATCTGTCGCTGCGTTTTGCGCTCGACGGCGTGGTGACGATTGTCGATGCGGTGAACGGGGTGCGGACGCTCGACGGGCACGAGGAAGCACGCAGGCAGGTCGCCGTCGCGGACCGGCTGATCCTGACCAAGACGGACATGCCGGAAGCGGACGCCTTGCGTGCGCCGCTTCTGGCCCGCCTGGAAGACCTGGCGCCCGGCGCGGCCGTTCTCGATGCGGCGGGCGGAGAGGCATTGCCGGAACGCCTGTTCGACATCGCGCCCTTTTCGCCGGGTGCAAAGACCGGGGCGGTGGCCGACTGGCTCGCGGCGGAGAAGGCAGGACATGTGCCCGCTCACAAGGGCGATATCCGCACTACGACCTTGTGGAGCGAGGCCGCACTGCCGCCCCGGGCGTTCGGCATGTTCGTCGATCTCCTGCGCTCGCAGCACGGCGCGAAGATCCTCAGGCTGAAAGGCCTGGTGCGCACCAGCGAGGATCCGGAGCGGCCGGTCGTGATTCACGGCGTGCAGCACATGTTTCATCCGCCGCGGAGGCTCAAGGCATGGCCGGACGACGACCGGCGCACGCGCATGGTCGTCATAGCCAAGGATCTCGACGCCGATCTCATCGCCCGCCTTTACGACGCTTTTGCCGGCGTGCCGGGGCTGGATGCGCCCGACGGCCAGGCCCTTCTCGACAATCCACTTGCTCCTCCCGGGCTTGTGCGACGCGGATAGCTTGCGTAATCGGTCCCGCGCGGCTTCACTGCACGCAAGGAAACGACAAAGCGGGACCAACTTGTTCGATCGCCTGCGGAAAGACTGGGCGCTGCTCTCGGGCGCCTTGCGCACCCTGCGCAAGATGAAGCCCATTATGCAAAACAAGAGCCGGACCTTCCCCGACGTGATTGCGGCTCTCGCAACCGAACACGGCGACCGCGCGGCCCTGATCTCCGACCGGGAGACGTTCAGCTATCGCGGCCTCGACGAGCGCGCCAACCGCTACGCGCGCTGGGCGCAGGCGAACGATGTCGGCAAAGGCGATGTCGTCGCGCTCTTCATGCTGAACCGGCCGGATTACATGGCGTTCTGGCTCGGCGTGACGCGGGCGGGCGGCGTTGTCGCGCTGCTCAACACCAATCTCAGCGGCCAGGGTCTCGCGCACTGCGTGGACATCGTCGAGCCGAAGCATGTCGTCGTCGGCGCGGATCTCGCCGCGAATTTCGAAACCGCGCGAAAGCTTCTGAAGAGCAGGCCGAAGGTATGGACGAACGGCGAATCGACCGGAGGCGACGCACGGATCGACGAGGCAGTCGAGATGTTCTCGCCGACACCTCTCAACGCGGCGGAAAAGCCCGCGCTCACGATCGAGGACCGTGCGCTCTTCATCTATACGAGCGGCACGACCGGGCTGCCTAAGGCCGCCAACATCAACCATTACCGGCTGATGGCTATCACTCACGGCTTCTGCGGCGTGATGAATGTACAGAAGTCGGACCGCATGCTCGACGTCCTGCCGATGTATCATTCCAATGGCGGCGTCATCGCCACAGGGGCGGTTCTCGTCGGCGGCGGATCGGTCGTGATCCGCGACAAGTTTTCGGCGCGCGATTTCTGGGACGATGCCAAGCGCGTCGAAGCGACGCTCGTCTTCTACATCGGCGAACTCTGCCGCT
Organism: uncultured Alphaproteobacteria bacterium; assembly: GCA_963786225.1. Taxonomy (GTDB): domain Bacteria; phylum Pseudomonadota; class Alphaproteobacteria; order Rhizobiales; family Methylopilaceae; genus Flaviflagellibacter. Next base: position 3,028 of record CAWAYQ010000023.1, on the reverse strand, counting down.
ATCTCCTGCACGCTCCGTCAAGCCCGTCGGAGCGTACGCACAAGGTGCGCCTGTTCTGCGGCAACGGCCTCAGGCCCGATGTCTGGCCGGGCTTCAAGGCGCGCTTCGCCATTCCGAAGATCGTCGAATGGTATGCGGCGACCGAGGGCAATGTCGCGGTGTTCAACTGGGACGGTACGCCCGGTGCGGTCGGGCGCATTCCGTGGTGGATGGAAAAGCGTTTCGTCGTGAAGATCGTGCGCTTTGACATCGAGGCCGAAGAGCCGGTGCGCGGCCCGGACGGGCTCTGCATCGAGGCCGAGCCCGACGAGGTGGGCGAAGTGATCGGTCAGATCGTCAACGATCCGTCCAAGCCCGCGAACCGGTTCGAAGGCTATGCCGACCCCGAGGCCACGAAGAAAAAGATACTGCGCGACGTTGCCGTGAAGGGCGATATGTGGTTTCGCACCGGTGACTTGATGCGAAAGGACGAGGACGGATATTTCTATTTCATTGACCGGATCGGGGATACGTTCCGCTGGAAGGGCGAGAATGTATCGACGATCGAAGTGGCGCAGGCATTGACCGATTTCCCGGGCGTCGAGGACGCCATCGCGTACGGCGTCGAGGTGCCGGGCCAGGACGGACGTGCCGGAATGGTGACGCTAGTAACAACGGACGGCTTCGATCTCGACGGCTTCGCCAAACATGTCGCCGGGCATTTGCCGGATTATGCGCGACCGGTGTTCCTGCGCCAGAGCACGGGGATCGACGTGACCGGCACATTCAAGCAGCGGCGTCTCGACCTCCAGAAAGAAGGCTTCGACCCTGCAAAGATGACGGACACCCTGTTCTTCCGCCAGTCTTCCACCGGCACGTTCCAGCCGCTCGATGCCGCGCTTCGCGCACGCATCTGCGCTGGCGAGATCCGGCTATGACGACGCATTACCGCGATCCTCACAAGGTCGATCCGCGCGCCGTCGTATCGTTCTGGCGGTCGGCGGGGCCGGGGCGCTGGTATAGCGAGGACGATCGTTTCGATGCCGAGGTCGGGCGCCGCCTGGGATCGCTGCACTATTGGGCGGCGGCGGGCATGCTCGATCATCTGGCGAAATCGGCCGAGGGCGCGCTCGCGCTCATCATTTTGCTCGACCAGGTGCCGCGCAACATGTTTCGCGGCACGGCACGGGCGTTCGCGACCGACGAACACGCGCGCGACATCGCGCGCTATGCGCTGACGCGCGGTTTCGACGAGCGCACGCCGCGCGCGCTGCGCGGCTTCTTCTATCTGCCCTTTATGCATTCGGAAAAAGAGGGCGATCAGGAGCTTTGTCTCGCGCTTTACAAGCGCATGAGGGACAAAGAGGGCCTGCGCTACGCGGAAGTGCACCGCGACATCATCCTGCGCTTCGGCCGCTTTCCGCACCGTAACGACGCGCTCGGCCGCGCGACGAGCCATGCCGAATTTGAGTTCCTGAAGCAGGGCGGTTTCGTCGGTTAATCCGGAAACGCGGCGCGATAGCGCGGGATGTGGCTCACGTAACCGGCGGCCGTCTTGAGGCAGCCCTCGACCTCCTCGTCGGTCAGTTCGCGCACGCGCTTGGCCGGTGCACCCATGATCATGGAGCGCGGCGGAAAGACCGTGCCCTTGGTCACGAGCGCGTTGGCGCCGACGAGCGAATTCCGGCCGATCACCGCGCCGTTCATGATCGTCGATCCCATGCCGATGACCGACCCGTCCTCGACCGTGCAGCCATGGACAATCGCGCTGTGGCCGATCGAAACGTTCTTGCCCAAAGTGAGCGGGAAACCGGGATCGACATGCATCACGGCATTGTCCTGCACATTCGATCCCGCGCCGATATGGATCCGTTCAAATTCGGCGCGGAGAACCGCACCGAACATGACGATCACATTGTCCTCGATCACGATATCGCCGACGAGCCGTGCACCGGGCGCGATGAAATGAGGGCCTTCGGGGAGAACTGGTGCAAGCGGGCCGAGAGGGTGAGCGGGCATGGAGGCCTCATGTTTGGTCGCCCGGCGATATCAGATTGCCGCGGCGGCGGCATCAGGCGGGACGCGGCGGAGCCAAATTTTCCTCAGCGGCGTTTTCAGTGCATGACGACGAAAACCGCATCTTCGCCCGAACGCATGCACTTCCCGGATGATGGCAAGATCCCCAACAATCCGAGACTTCCCGTCCTGATCTACCGGGACGTCACGGAGGCCGCCGACAGGGCATCGGCCTTCGAATCGCTGTTTGCTCGGAATGGCTGGACCAATTCGTGGCGGAACGGTCTCTTCGATTACCATCATTTCCACTCCAACGCTCATGAGGTGCTCGGGATTGCGAGAGGCTCGGCGACGGTGCGGCTTGGTGGAGAACGTGGAAAAGCGGTGACCCTGAAGGCCGGAGATGTCGTCGTTCTTCCGGCGGGCACCGGCCACAAACGCGAGAACGCGTCCGCAGATCTTCTGATCGTCGGCGCCTATGCGGACGGGCGCGACTACGACATCCGGCGCGGGGCCACGCAGGAAAAGGAAGAGGTCCGGTCGAACATTACGTCCGTCCCGGACCCCGAGCGCGATCCGGTGACCGGAGCGCGTGCTACTTTCTAAACTGGATCAGTTGCCGGCGGCCTGGAATGCCTGATCGACGCGGCCGACGGCAACGCCGTACCCGGTAACGAGCGGTGCTTCGGCGCCCTTGGCGATGGTCGTCGTCTGCTTGCTGCGTTCGCTGCGGTAAACGATGCGACCCTGGCTATCGAGCAGAACGAAGTCGTCGCCGACCTTCTGGATCTGGGCCACTTCGACCACGTTCGGCAGCGCCTGCCGGGTGACTGGTACCGGTTTGCCGGTCACGAACATGTCGGCCTTGGCGGCGGTGTTGGAGATCGTCGGGGGAATGGCGGCAACGCCATAACCGGCATCGGCGGGACCGGGGGTCAGCGCGAGACCGGCCGCGAGGCCGACAAAGGCACCAATGGTCAATCCGGCAATTACTTCGGATGTTCCGGCCATTCTGGCCCCTCCTGGTCTTCCC
>CAWAYQ010000022.1:0-122637 GCA_963786225.1 uncultured Alphaproteobacteria bacterium | reverse complement strand
CGGTCCATCGAGGATGAGTTAATCCCTGCCAAGCAAGTCCGAGGCTGGGACGCAAGGGAGTTGAGAAACCGTTGCGTAAATTGTTCTCGCGATTTTCGAGCCGACACCCGTGTCGACCGTAACGACGAGTGTGTCGATCGAGGAGTTGATTGCCCGATCGAGCAATTGTTCAATCTGCGGCATCGTCGGCGGCAGATAGGACTGAAACCAGGCCGCGGGATTGGCCGCTGCGGTTTCCTCCAGGCGGACCAGAAGGGGATGAGCCGCTGATCACCATGGGGATGTTGGCGTCGCGAGACGCTTCAGCTATCGCGATGTCACCCTGATAGGCCGTCATTCCGCAAATCCCCATGGGGGCGATCCCGAACGGCGCGCTGTAGGCTTTGCCGAAGAGGGTGGTTTGCTGATCGCGCTCGCTGACGTCTGTGAGGTATCGCGGGACCAAGACGTAGTCCTGATATGCACGTCGCAACTCCGCCAGACAGTGCTCGTCTTCAACCCCGGACGAGATGTAGCTGAAAATCGGACGTGGAAGCCGGCGCCTTGCCTGTTTCTCGAAATCGTCAAGCGACAAGATAGTGCGCAGCCCGCGCGGAACATCTTTGGTCGAGCGGCGCATCGTCCTCGTGGACTGACCCGCCCGCACTGCGCTCTCGACGGCATTGTCGACCGAACTCGTCTGGGCCGGCCCGGAAATTCCGGACGCTTCAAAATTGCGGGCAACCGTCTTCAGACGGACTGACATCGCTTCCTCTCCAACTGTTTTGCCTGTTTTCCCATCGGTCAACCACGGCTCTTGACGGGCGTTATCGCGAGTGTACTCTCATGTATACACTGTTACACATTCGGCCAACGAATGGTAGAGGTAAGGGAGGAAACAATGGAAAATGACAAGAGATCAGGGCTGAACCGACGTGAAGCGCTCGCCGGGGCCATCGCAACCGGCGCATTGCTGTCGTCCTCATTGGCGGCATTCGCTCAGACGAAATTTCCATCACAGCCGATCGAAATGATCGTGCACGCGGGCGCCGGCGGCGGCACCGATCTGACGGCACATGCCCTGATGAACGGCGTCCGAGAAGTTGCCGGGTGGCAGATGGCTCTTGTTCGAAAGACCGGCGGTTCCGGTGCGGTGGCTCACGATTATGTTCTGAGCCGTCCGCGCGATGGCCATACAGTCATGGTCTTCACCGGTTCGCAGACCTGGCAACTATTGCGCGCGGTAAGTCGCCAATGAAAGTCGAGGATTTGGTCGGCATCGGCCGCGGCACGATCGATCCGGGCTTCCTGATGGTTTCGGCCAAGAGCCCGATCAAGAACATCCAGGATTATCTCGCCGAGGCGAAGAAGCGGAAAGTCACCACCGGGTTTGTGACCGTGGGCGGCGGCGATCACATCACGATCTATCTCCTGCAAAAAATGGGAGGCCTGCAGCCGATCACTCCGGTACCCATTCAGAGCGGCGGCGAGATCGCGATCAACCTCATCGGAGGAAATCTCGACGCCGGGTTTATCCAGGTGAACGAAGCTCCCGCGCAGCTTGCATCCGGAGAGTTGCGCCCAATTCTCGGGTTTACCGAAGAGCGCAATCCGGTGCTCAAGGATGTGCCGACAGCGCGCGAACTCGGATTCAATATCGTTCGACCGACGCTTCGCGGATTCGCCGTCGCCCGCGGAACGCCCGACGACGTGGTCTGCAATTTTCGCGAGACATTCGCGAAGGGCATGCGGACGCAATCTTACCAGGATTACATCAAGAACGGCGGAATGCTGCCAAACAGCGCCGGCACGGGCCCGGAGTTCGAGGAAAGCATCCGGCGACCGTAGAAAAAGTCGGTTACGGCTCTCACTGAACTCGGTCTTATGTAATCACAACATGTCACAGACACAGCAATCCGAGCAGGACATCGAGCACGGCGCGACCTTTCGGTCGCGCCTGTACTCGGACTGGACGGCGGCCGGCGGCGTTCTCGTCATTCTCGCGGTCCTCTACTACGTCGCGTCCCAGATCGAGATCTGTTCCAGAATGGCTGCTGCAAGGCATCCAGCCGGCGAGCTACCCAAAGGCGTGATTGTCGCGATTGCGCTGTTCGTGGGGCTCATGCTGCTCGACGCGCGCCGGGATCCGAACGGAACTTCCTGAATGTATCTCCGAGCGCTCGTCTATTCGACACTTCTGGCGATGGTCCTGTCGCTCCTCCTGTCGACGTTCTTCGACTTCTTCCTGGGAATCATTTCTTTATTTGTGTGGCGGTTCCTCTTTGGGGCTGTGCCTCGGTACGCGTTTGCTCTCCTCTATGCTGTGCTCCTGGTGGCGGCGGTCTACCTGCTGTTCACGACAGGACTGGGCGTCCGCTTTCCGCACGGTCCGCTGACCGACCTCTTTCCATAAGGTGACGTGATGGATTTGCTTATCGGCGGAATTCGCGGCTGCTTTGAGCCTTACAATTTCATGCTGATTCTGGTGGGCCTTCTGATCGGAACGGTCATCGGCATCCTTCCGGGCATCGGCGCCACTATGACCGTCGCGCTGCTTCTGCCCTTCACAATGGTGATGGAGCCGATACCTGCGCTCTGCATGCTGTTGTCGCTGTACTGCGCCAACGGCTTTGCAGGTGCGATCTCGGCGATCCTGATCAATGTACCTGGCTCCTCGTCTGCCATGGTCACCTGTCTCGATGGATACCCCCTTGCGAAGCGGGGCGAGGCAGCCCGGGCCCTGGGGATGGCCACGGCCGCAAGTACGATCGGAGGAATTTTCAGCGTTTTCGTTCTGATCATCTGTGCGCCCCTTCTCGCGAAGGTGGCCTATCAATTCGGACCGCCTGAATATTTCGCGCTGACCTTATTCGGCATCTCGATGGTCGCGTCGGCAGGCGGCGCCAATACGGGCCGCAATCTCGTTGCCGGAGGTTTCGGCGTTCTCATCGCAACGGTCGGCATCGACTACACCTCGGCGACCGAACGCTTCACCTTCGACTACGTCGAGCTCAGCAACGGATTTCAGACAGTTCCGGTACTGATCGGGCTGTTTGCCATTACCGAGCTTCTCATGCAGGTCCATAGCCTGAACGTCGTTGTCGAACGCATCGCATTGAAGGCGATGAAGCTACCGACGCTCGCCGACTATAAAAAGACCTGGAAGGCAATCGCAGCAGGCTCGGGAATTGGCACTTTCGTTGGGATTTGCCGGCGGACGGAGGGACGGTCGCCTCCATTGTTTCGTACAACGAGGTGAAGCGCTGGTCGAAGAACCGCAAGGAATTCGGCCATGGTTCGCTCGAAGGTCTAGCCGCCGCGGAGGCGGCGAACAATGCCGCGACCGGTGGCGCCATGGTTCCGACCTTGGCGCTCGGCATTCCCGGCAGCGCGGTTACGGCCGTCATCCTGGTCGGGCTGAGCGCTCAAGGCCTCCGTCCAGGGCCCTTCCTCTTCCAGCATCAGCCCGATTTCATCTATGCGATCTTCGCCATCATGATGATTGCAAACGTGCTGTGGCTGGTACTCGGGATGTTCGGTGCGAAACTGTTCGCACTGCTCACTCTCGTGCCTAGTGCAATCCTATGGCCGTCGGTCTTCACGCTGGCGGTGATCGGATCCTATTCGCTCGATCAGAACATGTTCGACGTATGGGTCATGTTTGGGTTCGGCGTGACCGGATACGTGATGAAAAGGTTCGGCTTTTCGGTCGTCCCGCTCGCGATGGGCTTGATACTCGGTGACATGCTGGAGAACTCCTTCAAGCAATCGATGCTGATCTTTGCGCAGGATTGGACAATGTTCTTCTCTCGTCCGATCGTTTTGTTCTTTTTTGCATGTGCACTGCTCGGCGCCTCGTCGTCGTATATCCTCGACGCCCTGTCACGTTGGCGGGATCGGCGTCAATACGCGGCACCTCAAGTATCAAGCATGGATGGGAAATGACCTTTAATATGGATGCCGCCACATCGCCGAACATCGACGAGCTCGTGGCGAAGGGCTGGGAGCCTTTCGAAAACAAAGGCTTCATCGGTCTTATCGGGCCGGTTCTGTTCAAGACCCACGACAAGAGGACGCGTTGTGGATTTTTGGCGAGCGACAAGCACGAGAACAGGAATGGTGTGATCCACGGCGGAATGCTTGCGGCCTTCGCCGACAGGTCGCTCGGCACGGCCGCGCGCCAGGGCAGGTCCGACATCAGGACGGCGACGATCGAACTCAGCATGCACTATGTCTCGTCGGTCAATATCGGCGAGTTCGTCGAGGCCGATTGCGAGATCGTACGGATGACGCGCACTCTCGCTTTCATGCGCGCGACATTGACGGTGGGAACCCGTATCGTCGCAACCGCCGAGGGCGTTTGGAAGATATTGACCCCGAAAGAGGCCACCTGATCGGAAACCCTCGGGCACTAGCGTGTTTCCGCCTTTTCAGGATCCCGAGGGGGCCGCTATTCCAGCGCGAGCGGCCGCGCGACGCTCTCCAACGGCTTCCGCTCGGCCGCGACGCCCCAGCGCCACATGACGGCGGCCGCGAATAGCATGAGCGCCGAACCGAAGGCATAGCCGAGGAACACCGCCTCGCGCGATCCGGTCTCGACCAGCCAGGCGAACACTGCCGGCCCCGCGACGCCGCCGACGCCGGTTCCGATCGCATAGAAGATGGCGATGGCCAGTGCGCGGACTTCCAGCGGGAAGGTTTCGCCGACCGTGAGATAGGCCGAACTCGCCGCGCAGGAGGCGAAGAAGAAGATCACCGACCAGCAGAGCGTCTGCGAAAAGGCCGAGAGCAAGCCGTTGACGAACAGAAGCCCGGTCAGGGTCAGCAGCAGGCCGGACAGGGCGTATGTCCCGGCGATCATGATGCGCCGGCCGATCGTGTCGAACAAATGGCCAAGCAGAACGGGGCCGAGGAAATTGCCGGCAGCGAAAGGCAGGATGTACCAGCCGATATTGGCGGATGGCACGCCATAGAATTCCATCAGGACCAGGGCGTAGGTGAAGAAGATCGCGTTGTAGAAGAACGCCTGCGAGGCCATCAGCGTCAGGCCGACAAAGGCACGTCTGGGGTTCGTCACGAAGATCGCGGTGAGCGCTTCCTTCATGGGCGTGTGGGTGCGTGGGCGGACGCGGATCGGCGGGCCGTCGGGATCACGTAAGGGGGTGTCGGGCCATCCCGCCTCGATGCGCGCGACGACGCTCTCCGCTTCCTCCGCGCGACCATGCGTCATCAGCCAGCGCGGACTTTCCGGTAGCCATGAACGCAGCACCAGGATCAAGAGGCCGAGCGCGGCGCCAATGAAGAAGGCCAGGCGCCAGCCGCGTTCGGGATTGATGACCGCGGGATCGAGCAGGACCAGCGAGCCCACGGCGCCGAGAGCGGCACCAACCCAGAAGCTGCCGTTGATCATGAGGTCGGTGCGGCCGCGATAGCGGGCGGGGATGAGCTCCTGGATGGTGGAGTTGATGGCGGTGTATTCGCCGCCGATGCCCGCGCCGGTGAGGAAGCGGAAGACGACGAAGCTCCACACATTCCAGGAGAAGGCCGTCGCCGCAGTGGCGATGATGTAGACCGTAAGCGTGATGAAGAAGAGCTTCTTTCTGCCGAGCCGGTCCGTGAGCCAGCCAAATCCGAGAGCGCCGAGCACCGCGCCGAGGAGATAGGCGCTCGCGGCGAGCCCCACGTCGGCATTGCTCATGGCGAGCACCGGGCTTTCCTTCAGCGCCCCGGCCAAGGAACCGGCGAGCGTCACCTCCAGGCCGTCCAGAATCCAGGTGACCCCGAGGGCAATGACGACCAAGGTATGGAACCGGCCCCAAGGCAGCCGCTCAAGACGTGCGGGTACACGGGTTTCGACGATGTCCGGGGTGGACCCTGCGGGTCGGTCGTTCAGGACGGAGGTGTAGCGCCACATGATTCTGGGCATTCTCGGAGAAGCTCCTCGAGACTGGAACCCGCCGGCAACCAACCTGTTCCGCTTGGAATGGCTAACAGTTTTCCGGCAGCAGGCAGCAGACGCCGACCCGGCCGCGCTGAACCAACGAGCAGCGTCCGGGGCTTCGAGCGCAGTCGGCCCGGTCGACGGCCACACGATCCGGCAAAATTTTAAGAATTACCTCACACCAACCGTAACGACCCGCTAAGCACGCTGTAGTTTATCTTCATCTTCGGAAGCGCGATTCTTCGGACAAAGCCTTGCTCGATTTCTCAACCGCCCTCGTTCTTTGCTCGTCCGTGCTCATCACGATCGCGGCGTTCTTGCTCGTTGTTTATTGGCGGGACCGTGGCTTCAGCGCGGGTATATGGTGGGCGGGTGGGTTCGCAGCCGCGGCGCTGAGCACCGCTTTGCTCGCGGCGCGGGGACATGTGCCGGATGTCCTCTCGATCGAGATCGCAAATGCGGTTCTCCTCGGCGGAGTAGGCTGCTGGATTGCGGGCGTTCAGGTCTTTCGTGGGCGTCCGGTCCGGCTCTGGGTCTTGGTGCCGGCGCTGGTGTGGGTCGTGGGCATGTGCGTACCGCAGATCCGCGAAAGCTTGGCCATGCGCATGTCACTGTTCAATGTGGCCGCGGCGATCGGCTTCGGGACACTGGCGATCCTGTTCTGGCCCGGGTGGAGTGACAAGTCGGCTGCGCGGCGTCCGCTGGCGTTCATCTTCCTCTTCCACGCCGCCAATAAGCTCACATCCGCTGTGGTCGTACTGGTCTTTCCGCCCTCCGATCTGCTGACCTACCCCTACGCTTCAATCGCGAGCGTGACAGCCTTGATCGCATTGACCCTGGTGGTGATCTATGGCGGCAAACTCGTCATGGAGCGCGCGGAGGATAGACTGCGCTTGCTCGCATATACCGATCCGCTCACGCATGTGCTGAACAGGCGCGGCCTGATCGAACGGTTCGACGACATGGTCGCGGCGCACCGCGGAACCAGTGGCTCGATAGCCCTGCTGGCCTTCGATCTCGATCATTTCAAGCAGGTCAATGACCGCCACGGCCATCTGGCTGGAGACGCAGCACTGGCCAGCTTCGCCCGGCTGGCGACCGCATGCCTTCGCCAGGACGACGCCTTCGGCAGGCTGGGCGGCGAGGAATTTGCGGCGATCTTGCCCGTGAGCCACGCCGCCGAGGCGGCGGCAGTCGCGGAGCGTGTGCGAGCCACGCTTGCGGCGCAGCCGATTATGTTCGGTCAGGTGAGGATCGACGTGACCGTCAGCATCGGTCTTGCCGCGATGCCGGCCGATAGCGCCCGTTTCGATGCCTTGATGTCGGCCGCGGACCGGGCGCTCTACTCCGCCAAACTCAGCGGCCGAAATCAGACACGAACGGAGGATACGGCGTTCTGTCGTTTGGTGGTCCCCAGAGCGAGCGGCCTCGCCTTCTGAATTTTCCAGGAGCCGATTTGAGCCCCGGGCGGCGGGAAATCGTTCCCGGCTGATCGACGAACGGACCGGCAGTCATAGCAGTCGTCACGAGTGGCGCTGCTGCCACTGCAGACACGGGCGCCGGGGCGGCCTGAGATTCACAAGGATCCCGCCTCCTTCGCGGGAAGCTGTTGGAACGCATCAGACCGCTTCGGCTTCGTGCTCGATCGCCTGCTTCCGGCCCCGCGCTCCCGACATGGTCACCGCAAAGGCGAACACCACGAAGAGAACGAGGAGGCCGGCGGAGATCGGATGGGTGAGGAAGATCGTGGGATCCCCGTTCGAGAGGGTCAGCGAGCGGCGGAAGTTCTCCTCGAGGATCGGCCCTAGGATAAGTCCGAGCACAAGCGGTGCGGGCGAGCAGTTGAACTGCCTGGCGGTGATTCCGAATAGACCGATGCCAGCCGCGAGAAGCACGTCGAACGCCGAATTTCGAACGCTGTAGACGCCGATGCAGCAGAACAGAATGATGCCCGGATAGAGCAGGCGATACGGGATGGACAGGAGTTTGATCCACACACCGATCATTGGAAGGTTCAGGATCAGCAGCATCAGATTGCCGATCCACATGCTGCACACGACGCCCCAGAAGAGTTCGGGATGGGTCGACATCAGCTGCGGACCGGGCTGCACGCCCTGGATGGTGAGCGCGCCGAGCAGCATCGCCATTGCCGCGCCGGCCGGGATGCCGAGGCCCAGCATTGGAATGAAATGGGTCATGGCGGCGGCGTTGTCGGCCGATTTCCGGCGCGGCGACGCCTTCGATGGCGCCTTTTCCGAAGCGCGATTTGTCCTTGGCCACCTGGCGCTCGAGTGCGTAGGCCGTGAACGCCGAGACGAGCGGCCCGGTTCCGGGGAGGATGCCCAAAGCGGCGCCAAGGGTGGTGCCGCGCAGTATCGCCGGGAACGCCTGCTTGAGGTCTTTCAGGCGAGGAAAGAGTTCGGAGAAGCGCACTGCGAACGTCTTGTGGCGATCCGGCGCCTTCACATGTTGCGCTACTTCCGAAAACGCGAACAGGCCGACCGCGACCGCCACGAAATCCACGCCGTCCGCGAGATGCGTACTGTCGAACGTGAAGCGTTCAAAGCCCGTACCCACGTCGGTACCCACCGTGCCGATCAGGAGGCCGAGAATCGCCATTCCGAACGTCGACAGGGCGGAGCCCTGGGACATGACCGAGGCGGTCATCAGCGCCACGGCGACGAGCGCAGTGTATTCGGGAGCGCCGAAAAGAAGGCCCGCATCCGACAGGACCGGCGAGAAGAAGGTGATGACGATGATGCCGACACATCCCGCGAAGAACGAACCTATCGCCGAGATGGACAAAGCGACGCCCGCCCTCCCCTGGCGGGCCATTGGATGTCCGTCCATGCAGACAACGACGGAACTGGGCTCGCCCGGCATGTTGAGCATGATTGCGGTGGTGGAGCCCGCATGGTGCGCACCGTAATAGATGCCGGAGAGCATGATCAGGGCTGAGACTGCCGGGATCTGAAAGGTGATCGGCAGCAGCATCGCGATCGTCGTCACCGGGCTGATGCCGGGCAATACGCCGACCATCGTGCCAATCGCCGCGCCGAGAAGGCAGTAGCCAAAATTGTCCAGGGTGAGGGCGACCTGAAAACCGACCGCAAGCTGCTCAAAGACGCTCATAAAAAATTCCCTAACGATGCTTGCTGCGCGACGGCTACGGCCAGAGAGGCAGGGGGAATTCCCAATGCCTTTACGAAGAGAAGGGAGGAGAACACGATGAGCCCCAAGGTCAGGACTATGAATTCGACAGGGCGCGTCGTGATCCGGTTGTAGCTGAGACAGCAGAGCAGGACCGCGGACGCGATGACGAGACCGGCCTGTGTCACCAGCAGGCCGAAAGCGAGCACGCCGACCGCTATGGCGATGGCCGGGAGGGCGGGCCATTCCGGGACGTCGCGTTCCTCGGCGGTCTTGATCGAGAGGCCGACCGAAGCAATGCCGATGGCGCAAAGAACGAGCGCCAGGACTGCCGGGAAATATCCCGGCCCCATATTCGATGCGGTACCCATGGGGTAGTCGCGGGCAATTGCGAGGGCCACAATGCCGATCGCCGCAAACATCAGACCGGAAAGAAAAAGCGGTCTGTCCTTCACATAACGGCGCTGTCCGCCTGGACGCTGACCACCGGTGTCGATCGTCATGGTGCTCTCCCTGAGCGATGCCTGAGCGCCGATGCGGCGCCCAGGTCATGTCGTTCGTTCTTGTCGTGCAGAGGCGTCAGTCAGCGACAACCTTGATGTCGTTGTCCTTGATCAGCTTGGCCCACCGCGTGATCTCGGATTCGACGAAGGTCGCGAATTCGGCCGGAGACTTGCTGACCGTCGCCTTGGCAAACTGGTCGGCGATCTTCTTCTGGAAGTCGGGCTGCTGGTAGATCGACGCGACCGACGCGTAGATCTTGTCGATGACGGCCTGAGGCGTTCCTTCCGTCACGAACATCCCGTGCCAGGCCGACGTGCCGACGTCGCCGTAGCCGAGTTCGCGCAGCGTCGGTACATCCGGCAGCTCCGGCACACGCTCCGGCCAGGTCGTTGCGAAAGCCTTCAGGCGCCCGTCCTTGACCAGGCTGACTCCGGTCGACAGGTTCAGAAATTCCAGCTGGATTTCGTTGCTGAGAAGCGCCGGCAGGGCTTGGGCCGCTCCCTTGTAGGCGATGTGCGTCGCTTCGAGATTGTTGTGCTTCATGAAGCGAAGCATATCGATCTGCGAATATGTGCCGATGCCCGTCGATCCGAATTTGATGCCCTTCAACTCGCCGGACTTCATCTTCGCGACGAGGTCTTCGGCCGAGTTGGCCTGCAGGCCGCCGTTCGCGGTAAGGACGCCCGGAACCTGGATGAGGTTGGTTACCGGTGTCAGCTTCACACCTTCCCGCTTTTTCGGGATGGCGGCGAAGTTGATGGCGTTGGTGGAGACATTGCCGATCAGGAGCATGTAGCCATCGGGCGAGGCGTTCGAGACCGTCTCATTGGCGATGGCGCCTGTCGCGCCCGCCTTGTTCTCGACGATAACCGGCTGGCCCCACATCGCGTTCAGTCGCTCTGCAACGAGACGTGCAATAAAGTCGGTCGGTCCGCCAGGTGGCACCGGCACGATGATACGTACCGTTTTGGTCGGGTAATCGTCAGCGGATGCAAAGCTCGGAGCCAAAGAAATCATCGCGGCCGAAAGCAGGGCACATACAACGCTCTTTCGAGTAACGGTGGCCATATTCTTCTCCCGAAAAGCCGGCGTTTTCTTGCCGGTCTCTGATTAAAACGCCCCCGATACTCTCGATCGGGAGATTTGTTCTTGAGCGAACGGCTTGGCGAGCGAGCTATCGCAGTCGCCGTGGCGGCAATCTTCTCCGATCATTCCATCGAGTTAAGAAATTTCATAAATATTTTGCACTAAGACGGTATTTTATATTTTTTTGACCCTCACATGAGGCCCTGGCGCCCTACGCCAAGGCTTCACACCTGTGCAGGCCCCACCCAGACCGTCTTGATGTTCGTGAATTCCCGAATGCCGAACTCGCCGAGTTCGCGTCCGTACCCGGACTTCTTGATGCCGCCGAACGGGATCCGGGGATCGGAGCCGACCATTCCGTTTATGAACACCGCTCCGGCTTCGATTTCATGCGAGAGCAGGTGTGCGCGAGCTATGTCCCGCGTCCAAAGAGCCGCGCCGAGGCCGTATTCGGTATCGTTCGCAACCGCGATTGCCGCCTCGGTATTTCTGACGCGGATGATCGGCGCGACCGGCCCGAAAATTTCCTCGCGGCAGGCGGTCATGTCACTCGTCACATTGTCGACCAGCGTCGGCGCATAGAAGGCTCCGGGGCCGTCCACTGCCTTGCCGCCGAGCAGCAGGGTCGCGCCTTCCGATAGAGATTGCTCCACCTGCTTGTGCAGGCCGTCGCGCAGGTCTGCCCGAGCTATCGGGCCTATCTGCGTGCTTCGGTCCATCGGATCGCCCACCTTCAATGCGGCGACATGCTTGGTCAGCGCGGAGACGAAAGCGTCGGCCACGCTTTCGTCGACGATGAAGCGCTTCGCCGCGATGCAGCTTTGTCCGACGTTCTGGAAACGGGCACGCGCGCCGACCTGCGCTGCCAGTTCGATGTCGGCATCCGCCAGGACGATGAATGGGTCGGTGCCGCCGAGCTCCAGAACCTGCTTCTTGAGATGCCTGCCGGCTTCGGCCGCGACCGAGGCGCCGACCGGCGTCGAACCGGTCAGGGTGACGGCGGCGATCCGCGGGTCGGCGATGAGACCTGCGACTCGGGACGAACTCGATCAGCAGGGATCGCGACAGCCCCGTCGGCACGTTTGCCTGCTTGAGGATGTCCTCGATCGCCAGCGCGCAGCCCGGCACATTGGAGGCATGCTTCAGCACGGCGCCGTTGCCGGCAGCCATCGCGGGAGCGAAGAAACGGAAGAACTGCCAGAGCGGATAATTCCAGGGCATCACCGCGAGGACGACACCGAGCGGGTCGAAGACCACACGACTTTCCGTGGCATTGCTCGCCACGATTTCATCGCACAGAAAGCGTGGGGCGTGCTCGGCGTAGAAGTCGCACGTCCAGGCGCTCTTCTCGACTTCAGCTTCGGCCTCGACGATGGGCTTGCCCATCTCCTGAGTGATCAGCCGGGCGAGGTGTTCCTTGTTCGCACGCAGCGCCGATGCGACCCGACGCAGCGCGGCCGTGCGCACAGCCAGTTTCTGGCGGCGCCATTCCTTTTGCGCGGCGAAAGCCTGGTCGAGAGCCTCGTCAACCTGTGCCGCCGAATGCGCCTCGTAGCGTGCGAGTTCAAGACCGTTGGCGGGGTTGATAGACACAAACATGGACGTACCTTTTTGGTTGGCTGCTGAGTCCGGGAAGATGGAAGCGTTCAGATAGTACTTACGACGTCGGCCCTGGCCTTGTCGGACGTCGCACTGGACAGCGGAACAAGCCGGCGGGGATTCTCAAGGAGCTTGCACTCGATCCCCATTACGAACTCGAATGAGGTCTTGTAGTGCTGAACCAGAAGTTCGCCCGCGAGATCGGCATTGCGCGCGATGCAGGCTTCCATGATGTCCTTGTGCCCCTGGACGATGTTCTCGCGGAGCGGCGGACTGCCCGCAAACAGCAGGCGGCGGCGTGCGCGATAGCGCGTGGTCTGTTCGTAAAGCTTCTTGCAGAAGCTCAGCAGCCATTCGTTTCCGCAGGCCGCCCAAAGAACTGCGTGGAAGTCCTGGTGAGCAACGGACCATTCCGGCGTCAGGATGAATGCGCCGCCCCTCGAGCCGACTTTCGCGAGCCGGTAGAAGGCCAGGACCACGGACTCCTCCCACTGCGCGTCGCCATTGGCGATCGACAGACGCAGCGCCGTTTCTTCCAGAACGAGTCGCGCATTGGTGATCTCGAGAAATGCAGCTTCATCGAGAGCGGCGACGAAAAAGCCCTTCTGCTCTCGCTTCACCGCGAGGCCATCGGCGCACAGCCGGTTCAGCGCGTCGCGAAGCGGACTGAGGCCGATGCCGTAGCGCTCGTTAAGATCCGCGACGAGCAGCTTCTGGCCAGGCGCGAGCGAGCCGTTCGTGATGTCTGCATGGAGCTTTTGATACGCGAGAGCCGCGAGGGAAGAAGGCTTCTCCTCCGTGGCGTCGGTTGTCTTCCGTGGTGCCATCTTGAATCCGTCAACCGAGCAAGGCGTTAGTGGGGGCCGGAGCGTGGCCATCGATACTGATGCTCCCAACGCTCGGCAACCGCTTGTCGAGGACGATCGCTTCGAAAGATCGCCCAACCGCCTCAGCCTCCAGGTCCTTCGTTATGACAACGATTTCGGAGCCGGGTCGAGGCCCGGGCCAGTCTTGCAGCCGCGCGATATCGTTGATCATGGCGCCGACGCCTTGAATCACGACCGGCTTTGTCTCCCCCTCCAGATGCAGAATCCCCTTCATTCGGAGGACATTCGCCGGCCGCATTGAATATAGCGCATCGAGCCATTCACGCACGTTCGGCCAGGCGAGGGGCGCGCCGTGCCGGATCGACCAACTCTGCACCGCCTGGTGGACCGAGGTTCTCGATGCGAGGTTTGCCAAACCCGCATGCGCGAGATTGCAGCCGGAGCCGTGATCGCAATCCTCGCCGCCGTCGCAGCGAATGCCGGTGCCGCCCGCTGGCCGGGATTTCTTCCACTGCGTCTCGGCGAGCACCCGGCCGGTTCGGCTCCCCGGATCGTTCGAGCGCACGATCTCCGCCGTGGGGTTGAACCCGGAGATGGCTCTGGTGAGGACGCTGAGCGTCTCGCCATCTATCAGGTCGCACTTGGTGATCATGCACAGGTCGGCGTGAATGACCTGCTGGACCACTTCTTCATTCTGATCGAGCTGCGAGAGGCCGAGAACGCCGTCGACCGTGGTGACGACCTTCGCCAGCCTGATGCGGTTTGCGACACCGCGCGCGGTGACAAGATCCTGGATGATCTGTCCCGGATCGGCGAGGCCCGTCGTCTCGATGATAATGCGTCCGAAACAGGGGATTTCGCCGAGTTCCATTCTGGCGAACAGTCCGCCGATCGTATCGATGAGGTCGCCCCGGATCGAACAGCAGAGGCAGCCGTCCTCCATGAGAAGGATGTTCTCGATCGCCGATTGCACCAGCATCTGATCGAGGCCGATGGCGCCGAATTCGTTGATGATCAGGGCCGTGTCCTGCATGTCGGGACAAGCCAGCATTTCCCGAAGCAGCGTCGTCTTTCCGCTGCCCAGAGCGCCCGTTATCAGGAACACCGGGATGACCGCCGGCGCCCGGAAACCCGAAAGTGTGCTGGTCAAAATCATCTGAATCTTGCCGGCCCGCAGCCTGAAACGCTGGGCGGGCATCCCGCCGAGCCAAGACTCCCTTTCCGCAGATTAAAATAAAGGCGTATGGCGCGCTGTCAATAATTTTATAAAATAGGCCTTCCAAGGCAACATATTTGTACATTATAGCTTCGTGCCTGATCCAATCCCCGCCGGAGATGCGATACAATGCAAGGCGCGCTTTCAAAAAACATGAAACTGCTTTCCCAGGACGTCCTGAGCGGCTTCGGCAGTGTGGGTGAGGGGATGAGCATGCAGATCGCCCCGGACGGGCGGCGCATTCTCTGGATTGCGCACGAAGGCGCGCCGAAGAACTTCACGGGTGTCGATGTCAGCGATCCGCGAAAGCCGAAAGTCGTCTGCCAGACCGACCTCCCGCATTCGAACATGCGCTCGAATTCGCTCGAGACAACGGGCAATCTGCTTGCCGTGGCGTATCAGGTCTGGACGCCGGGCGATAAGCCGGCCGGCATCGAGTTGTTCGATATCTCCGTGCCGGAAAATCCGCGTTCGATCGGTTTTTACGACGCGTCGGGCCCATATTCCCGAGGTTGCCACTGCCTGTGGTTCGTCGATGGCGAATACATACATTGCTCCAGCGGAGCCCCGGATTTCCAGCCGCGCCACCCCCGTGACGACCAGTTCTACCAGATCGTGGATGTGCGCGATCCGACGAAGCCCCGCGAAGTCGGCCGGTGGTGGTATCCCGGAACGCGGGAGGGCGATGCCGAGCCTCTGCCGCCCAGGCTGAATCCCAAGCCGCTCCATGAAATGCGCGGCCCGGACGCGTACCGACTGCACAATGCCAATGTCTATCCGGAGCGGCCCGACCGGGCCTATATCGGCTATATCGACGGCGGCGCCTTCATCCTCGACATTGCCGACAAGTCGACGCCGAAAGTCGTCAGTTCGTGGAATCCGCATCCGCCCTATCCCGGCTTCACGCATACGGTGATGCCGCTGTTGGAACGCGACCTTCTTGTCGTCACCGACGAGAGCATTCTGGACGACGGTGAGGATTGGCCGAAGCTGACCTGGATGGTCGATGCGCGGCTGGAAACGAATCTCGTTCCCATCAGCACATTCCCGCTGCCTTCGTTTGAGGAATACGGACACAAGGGCGGGCGCTTCGGTTCGCACAATATCCACGAGAACCGGCCGGGCCCGTCTTTCCGCAGCGAAGAGGTCATCTTCGGCGCATTCTTCAACGCCGGTGTGCGGATCTACGACATCAAGGATCCGTATCGCCCGGAAACCATCGGCTACTTCGTTCCCCCCGCGCCGAAGGATTCGCGGGTGGCAACCGCGCAGTTGAACGACCTTCACGTCGACGAGCGGGGCGTAATCTATACGGGCGACCGCTGGACGGGCGGCCTCTATTGTCTCGAAGCCGATATCTGATGTCCGTACGACGGGCGATCTTTGAAGACCCGGTCGTCCCACCCGACGACACGGGCTTCACGGTTTTGTTCGGAAGGATCGACAGTCCTGCCGCAGTACTTGCTCAGGAGCGGGACCATCTGCTCGGTGGCGGTCTGAGCCAGCGCGCTGCCGTTGTCCGGCCGGGGGACGGCGCGCTGCGGCTCAACTCGCGGGGCTGGTTGAACCTGCGCCCGCAGTCTGCGTCCGACTTGAAAAGTCACGACGACAGAAAGCGGTTCTGCCGGCGCGCTCTGGAGCGCGGGATACCCTTGTTTTCTCGGCCGCTGGATACATTCCTGGCCGGCTATTTCGATTTCGTCGATGACGAGATCGAACGCCAGAGCGATGTGCTGGAGCGCAAGCTCGTGCACGCGGGCTTCGAACCGGCCGGCGACTTTCCGACGTACCGTGATTGGTTTTTCTCGGCCTTTCTCCCTCTGCCTAACGCCCACATGGCGAGGCACGGAAACTTCGTTCGTTTCGATGTCGTGTTCTGGACAGGCACCCGCCTGGTCGCGGTCCTGATCGATGGTCTGACGATGACAACGCCTCGACGCCTTCGAGAGATCGAAGAGTTGCAGGCGGAAAATGACGATTTGCATGTGATCCGGATCAAATCCTCGGGCGCGCAATCTCTGCGCGGATATCTCGGGGATTTCACGGATGGCTGCCGCATTCCTTTTGGGCCGTTCCGCAACGCGGAACTCAGCCGTCTATAAGCTTTCGGGAGAGATTGGACATGGATGAGCAGAAGTTGGAACACGGCGTGTTGATGCGGCCTTCAGACCTGCCGTCCACGGATCGCGGCGGCGGCGCCCGGACCATTCCGTTGGTGACCCGGAAGATCGGGACGCGCCAGCTTCTCAACGGCATCACGATCATCGGCCCCGGTTCGGCGATCCCGATGCATTCCCACAATTGCGAGGAGAGCGTGATCGTTCTCGAAGGCGAGGGGATCGCCGACATCGCGGGCGAGGAATTTGCGATTCAAGCGCACGACACGACCTGGATCCCGCCAAATCTTCCACACCGCTTCCGCAACACGTCGCCGGACGTGACGATGAAGATCTTCTGGACCTATGCCTCCCTCGAAGCGACGCGGACGCTGATCGAAACCGGCGAGACCCGCAGCATCGACTCCGAACACAAGAAGGCCGGCTGATGACGACCCCCACCAAGGACTCCATGCTCGTTCCCGTCGCGACGCTCCGCGATTTCGGAGTTGATGTGCTGACGGCGGTTGGTCTGCCCGAAGCCGATGCGCAACGCGTCATCGCACTCATGGTCGAGGCGGACCTGACTGGCGCGGAGGCGCATGGGATGTTCCGCTTGCCGCAATATGTGAAGCGGATCAAAGCAGGCGGCATCAATCGCAATCCGAAGATCGAGGTCACCAAGACAGCCGCCGCTACCGCGATCGTCGACGGCGACAACGCGATGGGTCATCTCGTGATGTCTCGCGCGGTGGAAACGGCGGTCGAGCTGGCCGAGTCAAGCGGCATCGGCTGGGTCGGCGTGCGCCGGTCAAATCACGCGGGGCCTGCCGCGCTCTACGCGGAAATGGTGCTCGCTCACGGCATGGTCGGCATCTATTCCGCCGTTGCCAGCGCCAATCATATGGCGATCTGGGGTGGAGCCGAATCCCTGCTCGGCACCAATCCGCTGGCAATCGCGATTCCGGCAGGCGAGGAGCCGGCCTTCGTGCTGGACATGGCGACGACGGTCGTCTCCTACGGCACGGTGAAGGCCTCGGTCTTGAAGGGCAACGGCCTCGCGCCGGGCTGGATGATCGACAAGAAGACGGGGGAGGCCCTGCTCGATGCCGATCGGGTCTCGGAGGGGCTGCTTCTGCCCATCGGTGGTTACAAAGGCAGCGGACTTGCGCTCGCGCTCGGCCTGCTTGCCGGCACAATGAACGGGGCGGTCATGGGCCGCGATGTCGTCGACTTCAACTACGACGACGCGACCGAGACGAATACCGGCCATTTCATGCTGGCGATCGATGTCGCGCGCTTTATCGACCGCAAGACCTTCGCCGCCGACATGGATCGGCACATACGCGATCTTCGTTCATCCATGCCCCTGCCCGGCGCGAAGATTCGCATACCGGGCGAACGGCGCAACGATATGCGCGCAACGGGGCGGACCGAAGGTCTTCGGTTCGCGGCTCAGATCGGCGCGCGTTTCAATCAGCTCGCCCAGGATGTCGGCGTCCGCCCGCTCGAAAACCGCTTGGGGTGATCCCCCAGGGGAATCCGTCGCTCACTCTTCACCCTCGCAGGCGATAGGCCGACCTTTCTTCTCGGCGAGCGGCGTTTCCAGGAGCCGATTTGAGTCCCGGGGCGGGAAATCGTTCCCGGGATTCGAGGCCTTGGGTCCGAGTCGCATCTCTGTTGCCCGGAACGGTTTGGAGGGCCCCGTAAGCCCTTATTTTCTCGTGCAACGTCGCGGACGCGGGACGAAAGCGACGGGGCGGCTCGGCACGAGCAAGCCTTTGTGAACCCGTCGAAAATGGTGATCCCGGGAGGGCTCGAACCTCCGACCTACGGTTTAGGAAACCGCCGCTCTGTCCAGCTGAGCTACGGGACCGCCGGGGCATTCGGTAACACAAGCCGCTGCGGTTTTGCAGCCCACCGTGCCGGTTCTAGACTGATGGCATGAGGCAATCCGGGAAAACAGCAGCATGGAACGGCTTGGCGGTTTTCGCTTGGCTTCTGCTTGCCGGTCCGGCTTGCGCCGAATGTCCTCCTGCGCCCGAAACCGTTACCGTCATCGAGACCCGCGCCGACGGCACAATGCTGTTGGCCGATGGCCGCGCTTTGCGCTTCGCCGGGGTCGAGCTTACGGACGAAGGTCGCGGCACCTTGCGCGGGCTGATCCGGGAAAAATCGCTCACCGTCCGCCCGCTCGGCAGACCCGACCGGTGGGGCCGCCTTCCCGCCCATGTGGACGGCGTCGAAGAGGCCCTTCTTGCGGACGGCCTCGGCCATGCCGCTTCCCAGGCACCGGGCGCCTGTCTCGGCGCGCTGCTCGCGGCCGAGGCGAAAGCCCGTGCCGCACGCTCCGGCATATGGTCGCGCCGTGGTTATGTGATGGCCGCAAACGACGGGGCGGCGCTCACTGAAAAGCTCGGGCGGCACGTTCTCGTCGAGGGCAAGGTCGAATCGGCCAGGGTTTATCGGGGTCGCATCTACCTGAATTTTGCGCGATATTGGAAAAGCGGGCTCAGCCTCATCATTGCCGAAAAGGACTGGCCGTTATTCGCCGGGGGCGCGGCGGCCGAACATTTCGCCGGACGGCGCCTGCGGGCACGCGGCCGTCTGGAATGGCGTTCCGGACCTGCGATCCTCGCCGGGCCGGACGACCGGATCGAATTTGCCGGTCCCTGAACCGAAGGAAAGTGACGCGTGGAGCGGGGCGTGAAACTGATATCGGGCCTTGGCCGCGCCGCCCTCGTCGCGGCGGTGCTCGGCTTCGCGGGCTGTGCCGGCTTCGAGAAGGCCACCGAGACCGAAGGCGGCCTCGTTCCCGCGACCGCGCCGCGCGTGGTCGGCGCCGACACGCCCGCACGCCGCGAACATACCCGCATCCTCACCGCCTATGGCGGCGCCTATACCGATCCGGCGCTCGATGTTCTCCTGGCCGGGATTTCCAAGCGGATTTCCAAGGCGTCCGGCCGGCCGGATCTCGCCTACCGCATCACGGTCCTGAACTCGCCCTCGATCAACGCCTTCGCGCTGCCGACCGGCGACCTCTATGTCACGCGCGGCCTTCTGGCACTGGCGAACGACACCGCGGAAGTCGCCGCCGTGCTGGCCCACGAAATGGCGCATGTCACGGCGCGCCACGCCTTTGACCGCGCCGACAAGGAACGCCAGGCCGTTCTCGTTGGCCGCATCGTCACCGACGTGCTGGGCGATGCGGAAGCCGGTGCCATGTCGCTGGCGAAAAGCCGCATCGCACTCGCCCGCTTCTCGCGCGAACAGGAACTCGAAGCCGACCGCCTCGGCGTCGCCACGCTCGGCCGCGCCGGGTTCGATCCTTACGGCGCCGCACGCTTCCTTGGCGCGATGGGCCGCAACGCCAACCTGCGCGCGACGGGCTTCGGCGGCTCCGGCGAGAACGAAACCATCGATTTCATGTCGACCCATCCGTCGACGCCCGAGCGTGTCGGCCTGGCCGAAGGCGAGGCCCGGCGGCTGGGCGAACCGGGCAACGGCGAACGCGACCGGGGCGCCTTCCTGACCGCGATCGAGGGAATGGTTTACGGCGACGATCCCTCGCAGGGGTATGTACGCGGAAACCGTTTCATCCATCCGGTCATCGGCTTCTCGTTCACCGCGCCGCCGGATTTCACGCTGGAGAACGCCGCCGAATCGATCGTCGGCATCGGGCCGAACGAAACCGCTTTGCGCTTCGATAGTGTGCTCGTGCCGGCCGGTCAGCCGCTCGGCACCCATCTTGCCAACGATCTGATGGAGGGCGTGCAGATTTCCGCCGTCGAGAACGTGGACGTCAACGGCTTTCCGGCGGCCATCGCGGTCGCGAAAGGGCGTGACTGGAATTTCCGTCTCGCCGGCATCCGCTTCGGATCGAGCGTCTACCGCATCGTCTATGCGACGCGGAACCTGACACCGGAGACGGACGCGCTGTTCCGCGCCTCGATCCTTAGCTTCCGCCGCCTGACCACCACGGAAGCGACCGAAGTGCGGCCGCAGCGGATCGCGGTGGTGAAGGTGAAGGGTGGCGACAGCATCGCATCCCTCGCCGCCCGCATGGCGGTGCCGAACCGCGCCGTCGAGCGCTTTCTGGTGCTGAACGGCCTCGGCGCCGACGCGCAGCTGAAGGCCAATGATCGCGTGAAGTTGATCGTAGAGTGAACTTTTTCCCTCGCCCGTTCACGGGAGAGGACAACTCGAAGCCGGAGGCTTCGAGCGCGGTGAGGGGAAGGTTAGAAAACGTGATCGCCAGCATCGTGCTTGCCCTCACCCCGGAGCGCTGACGCGCTCTCGACCCTCTCCCGCTTCGCAGGAGAGGGGCAGAAGGCCTAGGCTATCGCCGGCTCGGCTTCGCTCAACGCGCGCTTCAGCTTCTGCAGCGCCCGGTTCTCGATCTGGCGCACCCTTTCCTTGGAAATGCCGAGCTTGGCGCCGAGCGCCTCCAAAGTCACCGAATTCTCGCTCAGTTTGCGCGCCCGGATGATCTTCAGTTCGCGCTCGGTGAGGACGCCCATCGCCTGTTTCAGCCACAGAGCGCGGCGTTCCTCGTCGATAAGCTCCGACACCGTTTCGTCCGGCAGCGGCGCGTCGTCGACGAGAAAGTCCATACGCTCGGCGGTGTTCTCACCTTCGCCTTCCGAAATCGGCGCGTTCAGCGACATGTCGGGACCGGACAGGCGCGAATCCATCAGCGCCACGTCTTTTTCCGAGACGCCGACCGCGGTTGCGATCTGGCGATAGATGTCGGCTGTCGTCAGGTCGTCGTTCTGACGGCCGAGCCGCCAGCGCAAACGGCGCAGGCTGAAGAAAAGGGCCTTCTGCGTCGAGCTCGTGCCGCCGCGCACAATCGACCAATTGCGCAGGATGTGGTCCTGGATCGCCGCGCGGATCCACCAGGTCGCATAGGTGGAGAACCTGACGTCCCGCTCCGGATCAAAGCGCGCGCCTGCCTCGAGCAGGCCGACATGTCCTTCCTGGATCAGATCCGCCATCGGCAGGCCGTAATGACGAAACCGCGCCGCGATCGAGATCACGAGCCGCATATGAGCGGCGGCGAGCTTGTGCAGGGCCGCCTCGTCTCGGTCGCTCTTCCAGCGGACAGCGAGGAGATGTTCCTCCTCCCGTTCGAGGAAGGGTGCATTCATTGCCGCGCGCATGAAGCCGTGCCGGATGCCGCCTTCGCTTGCCATTTGCGGATCTCCCAGTGCCCTGAAACGCCATTCTGACCGGTCTCTCAACACGAGGCCGTTGGACGTTAACGCACGAGGGCTTGAAGGGTTCAGCACCCGCCCTAAATTGCCGCCGCAAATAAAAAAGGCCCGGCATCGCTGCCAGGCCTTTGAATTATCACGCCGGAAAAGATCAGGCGGCTTCCGCCTCGGCCTCGTCGGCGCCGCGCGGGCCGCGCTTCGGGCCCTTCGCCAGCATGGCCTCGATCTTCTTGATCGCTTCCGAATCCGTCAGTTTCTCGACGGCCGCAAGCTCGCGGGCCATGCGGTCGAGCGCGGCTTCATACAGCTGACGCTCGGAATAGGACTGCTCGGGCTGGGTATCGGCGCGATGCAGGTCGCGAACGACCTCGGCAATCGCGACGAGATCGCCCGAATTGATCTTGGCTTCGTATTCCTGGGCGCGGCGCGACCACATGGTGCGCTTGACCCGGGCACGGCCCTTCAGCGTGTCGAGCGCCTTGCCCATCACGTCGCCGGCCGACAGCTTGCGCATGCCGACGCTGGCGATCTTCGAAACCGGCACCCGAAGCGTCATCTTGTCCTTGGCGAAGGTGATGACGAACAGTTCCAGCTTGTAGCCCGCGATCTCCTGCTCCTCGATGGAAACGATCTGGCCGACGCCATGAGCCGGATAAACGATGTACTCGCCGGTCTTGAAACCGTGCTTGTTGTTCGTCGGCTTCTTGGCGGCAGCGGGTTCGGCTGCGGCGACAGGAGCTGTTTTGGCGGTCGGCTTGGCGGTGGTGGGCATAGGTTTCGTACGCGCTCCATGTGGCGGGCCGCCCTGATTGGCAGCCGGCTTGGCCGATTGAACGGCCTTTTTGGCGGCCGGCTTGGCCGCCTTGGGAGCAGCCTGCTTGGCCCGTTTGACGGCCGGTTTGGCCGCCGCTTTCGTAACGGCAGCCTGCCTGGCCGGCTTTTCGGCTGGCTTGGCCGGCTTTTTGGCCGGTTTTGCCGATTTCGGGGCCTTTTTGGCCGATTTGGAGGCCTTGGCCGACTTCGAGGCCGGTTTTGCCGGCATGTGAGGTCCTTTCTATCCGCCCCGGTGGCGGACCAGCTGGCCGCATCCCTGTAAGGGAAGCGGCATCGGCCATGCTTCGGATCCTGAAAGCTGGTCGAGAAAAAAGGCCCCGTTTCCTACGGAGCCCCGGCCCGGAAAAGGGCGTGTTTCAAGCGTGGCAGGAGCCTACCATAAAAATGTCATTTCCGCAAATGAATGCTGTGCTTATGGCAAATCGGCCACACTGAATGTGACGCCAGGGTAAAAGATCAGCGTAAAGGATCAGCTGCCTTCGCCGGGGGCGGGAGACAAGAGATCAAGTTTACCGGGCTTGCCGTCCCAATCCTTGCCGTCGGCGGGCGGGGTGCCCTTCTCGCTGATATTCGGCCAGCTTTTGGAAAATTGCGCGTTCAGTTCGAGCCAGGATTCCAGGCCCGGCTGGGTGTCGGGCTTGATGGCGTCGGCCGGGCATTCCGGTTCGCAAACCCCGCAATCGATGCATTCGTCGGGATGGATGACGAGCATGTTCTCGCCTTCATAGAAGCAGTCGACTGGGCACACCTCGACGCAGTCCATGTATTTGCACTTGATGCAGTTTTCGGTCACCACATACGGCATCGGGGGCCTTCTTCTTCCATGTCCAATGTCTGCCTAGTCGAGGCAGCCGGAGCGCGCAAGCGGCCCATCAGTCGCGCCCCTTGATAAGGTTTATGAGGCGCCAGTCTTTCTTGGTCGGCCGCCCGGCGCCTTTTTCGCGGGTCAGGCCCGGCTGCGGCGCTTCCTCTCGCGGCGGGGGCGGCGGGCTTTTGTCATTATATAGGGCTGCGGCGGCCGCGGCGTTTCCCCGCCTCTCGGCGAAGCCCAGAATTTCGAGCACCTTCACCCGCTCTTCGAGCGCGATGGTCAGCACATCGCCTGGCTTCACCGTCTGGCTCGAAGCGTCCACACGCCCGCCGTTCAGCCGGACATGGCCGGATTCGGCGAGCTTCTGGGCCAGAGTGCGGGTCTTCACCACCCGCGCATGCCAGAGCCATTTGTCCACGCGCTGACGGGCTTCGCTCAAATTCCCACCGCCAATCTTCTAGCGCCCGATCTTTCCTAGCGTTTATCGCTCTCGAGCCGGGCCTTCAGACCCGCGAGCGCCGCGAACGGCGAATTGGGGTCGATCGGCCGTTCGCGCCGTTCCGGCTGGGGTCGGGGCGGCTGTTCCGGCCGCTCATCGCGGCGCGGGCCGCCGCCCGCTTTGCCTTGCTGGGGACCCTTCTGGCCTCCCTTGAACCCGCCCTTGAAATCCTTGCCTTCTTTTTTGTCCGGACGACGGAACCGCGGTTTCCTGTCTTCACGCGGCGCGCCCTCGACGGGCGTCGCGGCGGCGGGACGCGCCGGGCGTTTGTGTTCGGGACGCCGGTGTTCGGACCGGCCCGGGCGCCAGATTTCGATCATCACAGGCTCGGCCATCACAGGCTCGGCCACCACGGGTTCGCCCATCACGGGCTCGACCGGCGCTTCGACTGTTGCCACCGGTGCTTCGGCGGCCGGGATTTCGACCGCAGGTTCCGATGGCGTCGCCGCCGCATCGGCCAGAACTTCGCTCGACGCATTCAGGCTGGGATCGACATCGCCCGCGGGCACCTGGGCCACCGTCTCCGCCGGTTCCGCCGGCGCCGGGGTCGCGGGTGCGGCGTCCACCTTCGGCGCGGGCTTGCGCTCGACGCGATAGCCGAGCGAACGCAGGATGGCGTTGAAATCCTCTCCCGAGCAGCCGGTCAGCGAGGTCATCGCGACCGTCACGGTGAAGCCATTGCCCTCCGCCGCGCCTGCCGGCGGCTCGCCTGGTGTGATGCCGGCGCGGTATGTAATGGCGGGACGGATCAGGTCCGCCAGCCGCTCCAGGATGTCGACGCGAACCGCGCGGTCCTGGCAGAGGCGATAGCCGAGCGCGCGGTACAGATCCGTCGGCGTTGACGGATCCGCCTTGAAGCTGGTGCGTCCGCTCGCGGCAAGCGCCGGAATTTCGTCGAGCCCCGGCACCGGACCGCTCTGATGCAGGGCCCAGAGCTGGGCTGCCAGCGCACGCGGTGCGGGCTTCAGCAGGGCCGGCAAATAAAGATGATAGGCGCCGAAGCGCACGCCGAGATTCCGGAGACCCGCACGCGCATCCTGGTCGAGGCCCTTGACCTCGTCGGCGACACGCACCCGATCGAGAACGCCGAGCGCCTCGACGATCTGGAAGGCGAGGCCCCGCGCGATGCCGCTCAGGGTCTCTGCGCCTTCGAGCTGGAACAGAGGTCCGAGCAGGCGCAGCA
The DNA here is from genome assembly GCA_963786225.1 of uncultured Alphaproteobacteria bacterium. Taxonomy (GTDB): domain Bacteria; phylum Pseudomonadota; class Alphaproteobacteria; order Rhizobiales; family Methylopilaceae; genus Flaviflagellibacter. The sequence continues at coordinate 97,696 of CAWAYQ010000022.1, read as the reverse complement.
CATGCGCGTCGATCCAGAGTTGCAACCGTCCTTCCGCTTTTTCGCTGTCGGGGCCGGACAGGGTATCGTCGGCGAGAAGCCGCACACGCGGATGCAGCATGCGTTCGCCCGCCACGAGCTTCCCGACCGGTTCGCCCAGCCAGCGCAACGTGCCGTCGGACGCCAAAACGATCTCGGCATCGGCTGCCGCCGCCAGCTTGTCCGCACGCCGCGTGAGTTCGCCGGCAAGCGCCTTCTGCGCCGCGGCGCGCAGTGCGCGCCCGTCTTCGCCTTCGGCGCTGTCCGCCGTGAAGCGGAACGCCGACAGGCGTCCGACATGCTGGCCCTCGACGAGCACGTCGCCGGTATCCGTTACTTCCGCTTCAAGCATGTCCTTGTCCCTGAGGCGCCGCATGAGAACACTCGAGCGGCGATCGACGAAGCGCTGGGTCAATCTCTCGTGCAGCGCGTCCGACAATTTGTCTTCCACGCCGCGCGTCACCTCCTGCCAATGTTCCGGATCGGCGAGCCAGTCCGGCCTGTTGGCCACGAAGGTCCAGGTACGAATATGCGCTATCCGTGCCGAGAGTGTGTCTATGTCTCCGTCGGTGCGGTCGCTCAGCGACACCTGCCGGGCGAACCAATCGGCGGAGATTTTACCCTCCCGCATCAAAAATCCATAGAGGGAGATGACGAGTTCCGCATGGGCGGCCGGAGAGACTTTCCGATAGTCCGGCACCTGGCAGACATCCCACAGGCGTTCGATCGCACTTCGGGACGTCGCGATGTCGCGCACGTCCGGATCGCGCACGGCATGTTCCAGGGCGAGCATATCCTCGCCGGTCGGCGCACGCGTCAGCCCCGCTTCGGTCGGCGAGACCGCAAGGCTGAGCTGAAGCATGGCAACGGAGGAAAAATCGAGATCGGCGTTGCGCCACTGCATCAGGCGTACAGACTCGAAGTTGTGGCCTTCCAGCCGCTCGACCAATTCCGGCTCGAACGGCGCGCAGCGTCCGGTGGTGCCGAAGGTGCCGTCGCGCAGATGCCGTCCCGCCCGGCCCGCGATCTGGCCGAATTCGGATGGGTTCAATCTCCGAAACTGGAAGCCGTCGAATTTGCGGTCGCCGGCAAACGCGATGTGGTCGACATCGAGGTTCAGCCCCATGCCGATGGCGTCGGTCGCGACAAGATATTCGACATCGCCCGACTGGTAGAGCTCGACCTGGGCGTTCCTCGTGCGCGGCGAAAGCGCGCCCAGCACGACAGCCGCGCCGCCGCGCTGGCGGCGGATCAGCTCGGCGACCGCGTACACTTCCTCCGCCGAGAAGGCGACGATGGCTGAGCGGCGCGGCAGCCGCGTGATCTTCTTCTCACCGGCGAATGTCAGATTGGAGAGACGCGGACGGCCGATAATGCTCGCACCCGGCAAGAGCCGCTCGATCAGTGGCCGCATCGTGGAAGCGCCCAGAAGCAGCGTCTCGTGCCGGCCCCGCCGGTTCAGGATCCTATCCGTAAATACGTGCCCGCGGTCGAAGTCCGCCGCGATCTGGATTTCGTCGATGGCGACGAAATCCACGTCGAGATCCTGCGGCATGGCTTCGATGGTCGAGACCCAGTAGCGCACATTGGCCGGCTTGATCTTCTCCTCGCCGGTCACGAGCGCGACCTTGTCCGCCCCGACCTTCTCGACGATCCGCGTATAGACCTCGCGTGCCAGCAATCGCAGCGGCAGGCCGATCAGCCCGCCCCCCTGCGCCACCATCCGCTCGATGGCGAGATGGGTCTTGCCGGTATTGGTCGGCCCTAGAACGGCGGTGACGTTGCGGCCCCGCTCAGTGGACAGAAGTGTGCGTGTGCGCGGCATCGAGGTGCGTGGCGGCCCATTGGCGCTTTATGTGCGGGGATGCAGCTCTTTACCACGAAAGCTCGCGCCGTCGCGTTTGTTTTCGTTAATGGCTCGCATCCGTGAACAGGCGCGGAACGAAACCGGCCCGAATCGGCCTCGGGTTCAGAATCCCGTTCCGTTCTCCAGGTTCCGGCATTAACGAACGGCCGAAAGGAGAACATAGACCGACCGAATCGGCTCATGGCCGATGTTCCCGATCTGCCCCCGCTAGATGTTGCGACGGCAGGCCACCGACATACCCGATGCTGACGCGGGCATTCGGCGACATGTGGAAAATTCAAAAAACAGGGTTAACGGGGCGTCCCGGTCTCGGACACGGGCTGCACGCTCGCTGTCGCCGCGTCCGTCTGTTTCATCGGATTGGCCGACGAGGTGAACTCGGAGGCTTCGAGAATCAGCGTGCCGACGCGCGTCGCGAACGACACCCGCCACGGCGCCATCATATTGGTGCCGCCGATCGGCACGAGCCAGGCCTCGATGGTGCGGTTCTGCTCCATGTACTGGGCCGAGCTGTTGGAGCGATGCCCCGCGATCGCCTTGTAGGACGCGCGGCAGACCACGGCCGGCCCCTCATAGCCCTTCAGCGTCTTCACGATCTCGGTGCGCAGATAAGACATGCGGATGTCGAACCGCTCCGTTCCCTCGAATATCTGCAGGGTGCGGTCGCAATTGCCGGGCTCCGCGGGTCCGCCTTTGCTCAGCACCGGCATCAGCATGGCCGACACCGGGTCGGTCACGCCCTTGCGATGCTCCTGGGTCAGCGGCACGCGGTCGGGGCGATAGGGCAGAGGCGGCACCACGGTTTCGCGGCGCACCCGGCCGCGCGACATGGTGATGGTGATCTTGCGGCTTTCGCTGCTGTCCGCAGCAGTCGTCGAGGAGGTGATGGGCCACAGCACATTGGCCTGGACGATCCCCGTCGCCCTGCCGCTCATGGTGAAGCTCGGCCCCTTGGCGTCGAAGTCCACGGTATAGCGCCCGCGCTCCGGCACCACGGCCCTCAGCGTGCCCGTGGCGAAGGTGAAGGGCAGAATGGCGAGGCGTGCGCTGTAGCGGGCGTTGAATTCAGTATCGGCGGCAAAGACCGCCGTCGAAGGCAGAAGAAGCGCCGTGGCGAGCGCACACGCGGCAACTCCGCCCAGCCGCACGACACGGTGGGCGCCCGACGCCTCAGTCCGGGTCAGGTTCACGTTTTCATGCCCCTCGATCGACCAAAATGGGCGATTCACCTAATGCTGCAGCAGAATGCGGCAGGATTGGACCGACGTCGAGGCGGCCGGAGACGAATACCCCGCTGCGTTGCGCCGGAGACTCACTATGCACCGGCCCAGCCATGCGGGCTGTTTTCCTTGACCTTTGCCGCTCTTGCCGCCTATACAGCGGCCACCTTCGAGCACGTAGCTCTCGGGCCGTGCTTCTTTTCGCAAGAATGATCCGGCTCCGGCCTGCTCGTCCCGTAATTCTATTCTTGAGGAGCCTGCGATGTCGCGGCGCTGCGAACTGACCGGCAAGTCCGTCCTCGTTGGCCACCTGGTCAGCCATTCGAACCACAAGACCAAGACCCGGTTCCTCCCGAACCTGCTCAAGGTCACGCTCCTGTCCGACGCGCTCGGCCAGGCGGTGCGCCTGCGTGTTTCCGCCAATGCTCTTCGCACGGTCGAGCATCGCGGCGGCCTCGATGCCTTCCTGTTGAAGGCCTCCGAGACCGAACTGTCGCAGAAGGCCCGTGAACTCCGCCGCAAGATCCGCAAGGCCGGCGAAGCCGCGGCTGCCTGAGGCAGCCATGCCCGGCCGCGCTGAACGCACCGGATCGCTGATACCCGCGATCCTTGCGATGGCCGGCGTCGTCGCTCTGTCGAACTTCGCGGTCCAGTATCCGGTCCATGCATTCGGGCTTGCCGATTATCTGACCTTCGGCGCGCTCACTTATCCATTCGCCTTTCTCGTCAACGATCTCACCAATCGCCGCTTCGGCGCGCGGCTGACGCGCCGCGTCGTCTATTTCGGCTTCGCCATCGCTGTCGTACTGTCGATCGCCTTGGCGACGCCACGCATCGCGATGGCCTCGGGCGCCGCATTCATCGTCGGCCAGCTTCTCGACATCACCGTATTCACATGGCTGCGCCGTCAGACCTGGTGGCGCGCCCCGCTCGCCGGCAGCCTTCTCGGCTCGGCGCTCGACACCGTGCTGTTCTTCTCGCTCGCCTTCGCCGGCGTCGAGCAGATGTCCGGGCCCGTCACCTATTCCCTGTTCGGCGCCGAGGTCACGGTTCCGCTCTGGATGGGGCTTGGGTTCTTCGATTTCCTGGTGAAGGTTGCGATGGCGCTCCTCCTGCTCGTGCCCTACGGCGCGCTGATGAGCCGTATCCGCCCGATGGAAGCGGTCCGCGCAGGACGCTGATTTCGTCTTCGACGAATATCCCACCGCCATCGGGTTCGACATGGGCGCGGATCTCATTGTGGAGGTTGTGGGGCAAGACGCCGATGATGACGATCGTGCCCTTGTGGGCCGCTTCGTGGGGTGCGCGCTCGCGGTCGACAACATTCAGGCCACCTACAGCGCGCTGAAGGCAAAACGGCGTGAAATTCACGTGACCGCCCGAGCGTCAAGCGTGGGGCGGCGTGCTCGCCCATTTCGAAGATCCGAGCAGGAATGTGCTGACTCTGCTGGGCAAGTGAACCTCAGAGAGCTTTACTCCGCTATCCCGAACTGCAGCAGCACGTTCCGCTGCATGCCATTGAAATTGTTGTCCGAAATCAGCGTCAATACGCTCGTGCCGTCCGCCGCTTTGTGCGCGGAAATGCCTTCCATATTGTCGATCTGATCGGGAAGGCTCATCTCGATCAGCACCTCGCCGTCGAGCACGGCTCCCTCGGCGATATCGGCCTGCGCAACGCGGCGCATCCGGATGAAAAGCGAGAATGGCGGACGATAGCGCCGTTCCAGGATCACGAGATCGCCGCCCGGCAGGAATGTAACATCCGTCACGGCATACTCGTCGCGCCGCTTCACGCTGAGCGTCCGCGCCGGCTTTTTCGTGCGCCCGGGCAAAAGCCAGGCGCGATGATTGCCGGCCGCGTCGAACCCCTCTTCGGCAATGAGAAGCAGCGTGCCCTTCTCCGCCCCGCCGGGAACAAGACCGAGCGCCTCGACGCCCGCATTACCGGGAAGTCCCGACACCGCTTTCGGCATGCCCAGCGGCACGCCCCTCGCCGCGGCGAGACCCTTCGTCATATCGAAGCGAAGAACCTGCTGTGTGCCCTCGACGCCAACCCACGCCGTGGTTCCGGAGACTTCCAGCGCCTCTGTGTCTCCCCCGCGCTTCCCAGCAAGCACATTGCCCCTGGGGCCGAGAACCGGCGCGAGATCCGCGTCTTCGATCGCCACGGGTTTCGTGCCGTCATAGACGATCCGCCCTTCGAGCCAGGATGCGCGGTCGCTGACGGCGCGGAAATGCGCGCCGTCTTCGGCGACGCGCAGGCCGGAGAAACCGCCAAAGCGATCCGCCGCCGACGTCAGGACGAGGCCACCGCGAAACGTGAGCGGTCCGAATACGGTTCTGGAGGGATCAGCCGGCGACAGATAACCGATCTCGACAGCCGACACCGTGATCGGCTCGGCTCGCGCATCGGCCGCCGCGAGCGCGCCGCACAGCAGGGCGGCGGCAAATCTCATGCGCGGACGCGTGCCCGGGCTTTCGAGGCCGCACGCGGGGTCGATGTGTCGTCGAACAATTCGGCCAGTTTTTCGGTCATGGCGCCCCCGAGTTCCTCCGCATCGACGATCGTCACCGCGCGGCGATAGTAGCGCGTCACATCATGGCCGATGCCTATCGCGATCAGCTCGACCGGCGAACGGTTTTCGATGTCGTCGATCACCGCGCGCAGATGGCGTTCGAGGTAGTTACCCGGATTGACCGACAACGTGGAATCGTCGACCGGCGCGCCGTCGGAAATCATCATCAGGATGCGCCGGTTCTCCGGACGTCCGAGAAGACGCTTGTGCGCCCAATCGAGCGCCTCGCCGTCGATGTTTTCCTTCAGAAGCCCTTCGCGCATCATCAGGCCGAGATTTTTCCGCGCGCGGCGCCACGGTGCGTCAGCGGATTTGTAGATGATGTGGCGGAGGTCGTTCAGCCGTCCGGGGTTCGGCGGCTTGCCGGCCTGTAGCCACGCCTCGCGCGAGGCGCCGCCCTTCCAGGCGCGCGTGGTGAAGCCGAGGATTTCGACCTTCACGCCGCAACGCTCCAGCGTCCGCGCCAGAATGTCGGCGCAGGTCGCCGCGACCGTGATCGGCCGGCCGCGCATCGAACCTGAATTGTCGAGCAGAAGCGTAACGACAGTGTCGCGGAAATCGGTGTCGCGCTCGCGCATGAACGAAAGCGGCTGCATCGGATCGGTGACGACACGCGACAGGCGCGCCGGATCGAGCGTGCCTTCTTCGAGGTCGAACTCCCAGGAGCGGCTCTGCTGCGCCAGAAGGCGGCGCTGCAAGCGGTTGGCGAGACGTCCCACCACGCCCTGCAGATTGGTCAGCTGCTTGTCGAGGTACGTTCTCAGACGCGCCAGCTCTTCCGGCTCGCACAGCTCCTCGGCTTGCAGGACTTCGTCGAACTTGGCTGTGTAGGCACGATATTCGCCGCGGCCCTCGCTGTTCGACAGCGAACGCCGGGGCGGCTCCGCCATATCCTGCGCATCGTCGGCATCGGCCTCATCGGGCATTTCGGACGCGGGAGCGTCGGCTTTCTCCAGTTCGCCGAACTCCGGCTCGTCGTCGGACGCTTCCGCTTCGCTCGACTGCATGGCGTCCGAGGAATCCTCGCCGCGTTCCCCGCCCTCTTCCTGGCCGGGATCCTGATCGCTGTCCGGGTCGCTCTCGTCGGTCAGATCGTCGTCGAGATGACCCATGAGCTCATCGCCCATATCGAGCGCGCTCAGAAGTTCGTGTACGGATCGCGCGAACGCCTTCTGGTCGTTCAGCGCCAGATCGAGATTTTCGAGATTGCGGCCGGCCTTGTCCTCGATCCAGCCGCGCCACAGATCGACGACCTTTTTTCCGCTCGCCGGCGGCTCGGCGCCGGTAAGGCGCTCGCGGATCATCAGAGCAAGGGCTTCCTCGATGGGCGCATCCGCGCGCTCCGAGATGTCGTCATAGCTTGCCTTCGAATAACGCTCGTCCAGCATGGCGGCGAGATTGGCCCTGACGCCCGTCATACGCCGGGCGCCTATCGCCTCGCACCGCGCCTGCTCGACCGCTTCGAACACCGCCCGCGCCTCGATGCCTTTCGGCAGCAGCCAGGCATGCACTTTCGGATCGTGGCAGGCGAGCTTCAACGCCAGGGCATCGGCGTGACCGCGCAAAATGGCGGCGTCCTTGCGCGTCATGCGCCGCGGCGGCTCGGGCAGCCGCGCCGCGCCCGCCACAAGCTGGGCCCGCTCGGCGGCGAAGGTGATGTCGAGTTCGGGCTTCCCTGCGATGGCGCGCAAGGTTCCCGCCACCGCGCGCTTCAGGGGCTCGCTGGGCGGCTCCCGGTTCGGCTTCGAGGGGCCCGAATTCGACGCCATGGGTCAGCTCAACGCGACGTTGACCGAGCTTTCCGGCAGGTCCTGGCCGAAGCAGCGCTGGTAGAATTCGGCCACCAGCGGACGCTCGAGCTCGTCGCATTTATTGAGGAAGGTCAGCCGGAAGGCAAAACCGATATCGCTGAAGATATCCGCGTTTTCCGACCATGTAATGACGGTACGCGGGCTCATCACGGTCGACAGGTCGCCGTTGATGAAAGCCGAGCGCGTGAGGTCGGCGACACGCACCATCTTCGAGACGATGTCGCGGCCTTCGGGCTTGCCCTTCAGATGCGGCGATTTCGCGAGGACGATATCGACCTCGTTGTCATGCGGAAGATAGTTCAGCGTTGTTACAATCGACCAGCGGTCCATCTGGCCCTGGTTGATCTGTTGCGTTCCGTGATAGAGGCCCGACGTATCGCCGAGGCCCACGGTATTTGCGGTCGCAAACAGCCGGAACGAAGGATGGGGGCGAATGACGCGGCGCTGATCGAGAAGCGTCAGGCGACCCGACACTTCGAGCACGCGCTGGATCACGAACATCACGTCCGGGCGTCCCGCATCGTATTCGTCGAAGACGAGCGCGATGTTGTTCTGGAGTGCCCAGGGCAACATGCCATCCTTGAATTCGGTGACCTGCGCGCCGTCCCGCATCACGATCGCGTCCTTGCCGACGAGATCGATGCGCGAGACATGGCTGTCGAGATTGATGCGCACGCAGGGCCAGTTCAGCCGCGCCGCAACCTGTTCGATATGCGTCGATTTTCCGGTGCCGTGATAACCGGTCACCATCACGCGGCGATTGCGCGCGAAGCCCGCAAGGATCGCCAAAGTCGTCGTCTTGTCGAAGAGATAGTCCGGATCGAGATCCGGCACATGGTCGTCGATCTCGGAATACGCCGGAACCTCGAGATCGCTGTCGATCCCGAATACCTGGCGCACGGACACCTTCATGTCCGGAGTGCCCGGCACTTTTTCAGCTGCAACTGCCATTATCTGCTCCTGGGCCGCACGCCCATGCTCCCGGTTGCGGGCGATTTGACCTCAGGCGAGGCCAGCTTGCTTCAGGTAATTATAGGCTTGGATCACGGCGCGCAATTTATCCTCTGTGCCGCGGTCCCCGCCATTGGCATCCGGGTGAAGCCTTTTCACCAAGGTTTTAAAGCGCGTCTTGATCTCTTCGGCGGTCGCGGTTTCCTCGACCCCAAGTTCAACCAGAGCGTTCAATTCGACCTTTTTCAGGTTGCGCTGAGGCCGCTTGGACTCGGGCCCGGGCTGTGCGCCGTTGCCGCCAAACAGATTGAACGGGTCGGCGAAATCCCAGGTTCCAAAGCGCGGATGCGTGGAATGCGGCCTCGGACTGGTCGAACCCATACGGTTGACGCCCATGGTCCAGGTCGGGCGGTGGCCGGTCAGACTGTCCTTCTGCCAGGCCTGGACCGCATCGTCCGGCATGTCGCGGAAATAGTTGTAGGTCTGATTGTACTCGCGCACATGGTCGAAGCAGAAATTGAAATACTGCCCCTCACGATCGCGGCCCTTGGGCGCGCGATGCTCCCCCTTGGCCTCGCAGCCAGGATAGTCGCAGCCGCCCGGCTTCGCCTTTTCGCCGGGTTTCGGCTTTTTGGCGGCGCGGATTTTGTCGAACCATGGGGACTCAAGTTTCATCATGCGATTATGCTCGGCGGGCGAGTTCGCGACAAGCGAACGCGACCACGGGTCCCAGGCTGGATTGAAGGGGTTGACGGCGAGTTCCTATATGGGGCGTCTAAAAGGTTTGTTCGAGAGCCCGCAATGAGTTTCAAAACACGCATCGAAGACAAATTGCGCGCGGCGTTTCAGCCCGAGCGTCTCGAGGTCCTCGACGAAAGCGCGAATCACGCCGGCCATGGCGGCTGGCGCGAGGGCGGAGAAACCCATTTCCGGGTTCGCATCACGGCCGCGGCTTTCACCGGCAAAAGCCGGGTCGATACCCATCGCGCCATCAACCAGGTTCTCAGTGCGGAGCTTGCCGAGCGGGTTCATGCGCTCGCGATCGAGGCGCAGGGGACGTGACACCCCCCCGCCGGAACGGATACCGGTCCTTGATCCGCGCGTTTAAGAACCGGCCCTTTGATGCGGCGCGCGTGAACGCCTCATGCACCTCCGGCTCGACGCCGATATAAGTGTAGGTTCGCCCCGACCCAACAAAGGTCACGTCGAGTTCCCGGTCCTTTGCGGTATACGCAATACGCCCTATAGCGGTGGATGGCATTTCCGGCCTCCGGCGCGCCCGTGACATTAACGCTCATATTGAGTCAGAGGTTTCCGTCTTGGCGTAGCCTTGATCTCATCCAATGATGACCGACATGGATTCGATGACCGACCGAAACCCTTACGGCAGCTTCCGGGCCCGTGCCGTCAAATTGCCCGCCTGGCAGATCGCCTTTATCGGCGCCGCCGCCGCGGCCCTCGTGGTCACGCTCGCCGCATTTGCGACCGCCGTTTTCCTGCTGGTCTTTCCGGCCATGATTGCCCTCGACTGGCTCTACCGCTGGCGCACACGGAAGAGCCGGACAGCCGCTCGCGGGCCTGGGCCGCAGGAGACCATCATCACCACCGATTATGAAGTCCTGCCTCCGGATCCGGCGAACGAAGAGCGCCGCTGAGCGCTATTTCGGATTGACCGGGGTCGGCTCAGCATTGTTCGGAACCGCGTCCGTTGAGGGAGTTGTCGGAGCCGTGACGCCGAGGTCCGGCGGGGGATTTTCGACGCTCGTCGTCATGAAATAGAGGAACGCGACCACCGCGAGCACAAGTCCGCCGCCGAGGACCCACAGAACAGGAAGTCCCTTAGGTCCTTGCCTTGCCTCGTTTGCTGTCTCCACGCGCGGGCTTTCTCGGTCCTGGTGATGGGTCACGCGCGGTCTCCTCTTTTGAGGAAACAACTCCCGCCCTCTCGCCGGGTTCCGATCTCGATGCCGCCTCACGGGCCTCGCGCGTTCGCCGCCGGGTCGCCAGAACGGCGTTCAGCTCGCCGCCGAGAATGAACGCTACCGAATTGATATAAAGGAAGAAAATCACCGCCATGATGCTGCCGAGGCCGGCATAGGTCGAAGCATAATTGGCAAAGTGCGAGAGCCAGTAGCCGAAAATGCCGGCGCCCACGAGCCACAGCATCATGGTCAGCAGCGTGCCGGGCAAGGTCGCGATGACCGGGAGCTGCTGCGGCGGCAGCCACAGATGGGCGAGGATGAGCCCGCCGGCAAGGAATGCGCCTGTGGCCGTGTACCGGAAGATCAGGGCGCTGTTGGTCGCGACGCCGAGATTGGGCACGAGCGTGGCCGCGAATTCCCAGATCGGCGTCCACAGCACGACCGCAAACGACAGCAGGAACATGCCGATAGCGCCAAGCAGCATGAACCCGATGCTCTGCAGCCGGGTCCAGTACCACCACCGCATGTCCGGCACGCCATAGGCACGCACGAGCGCCACGCGCATGGCCTCGACCGCCGAGGACGAGGTCCAGAGCAAAAGCACGACACCGATGGTCAGGAGGTCGAAGCGGCGGCCGGTGAGGACGCGTGTGATCTCCGCCGAAATCGGCGTCGACAGCGCGGGCGGCCACCCCTCGAAGGCGAGCGTGACGACCTGGGAGGCGATCTCGTCGGTGCCGATCAGCGAGGCTATGGAGGTGACGACGATCAGGAACGGAAAGAGCGCGAGCAGAACCGACAGCGCGACATGGCTGGAAATCGCCCAGCCGTCATGCGCGTGAAAGCGCACATAAACGTCATAGCCCACGGCCCAGATCGATTTCAGACGTCTCAAAGCCACGCGGGCGCCCTCAACGTGAAACGGACGGCCGCAAGCAGCGCCCGCCCGTTACTACGTGCAGATAACGGCTCCGGTGCCCCAGAGCGACAAAATTTCTCGGATCAGGCGGCCTGGACCCCTTCGAGGAAGCCGCGCACGGCCTCTTCGAGCTGATGTGCTTCGCGCGACAGGCCGGAGGCAAGTTCCGCCACATCGTCGGCCACCGCGCGGGCGCTTTCGGCCGCGCCCTCGACCGTCTCCATCGCCAGCGCACCGGTCTGCGCCTCGCCCGACGCGCGGGCGACATTGCCGGCGATCGAGCGGACGGCGGCGTTCTGCTCTTCCACCGCGCCCGCGACCGCGGCCGCGATCTGCGACATTTCCTCAATGATGCCCGACACACGCTCCATTGCGACGCCGGCCTCGCCGGAGGCTTCCTGGATGGCGCCGATCTGGCGGGCGATCTCTTCCGTCGCCTTCGCGGTCTGCGAGGCGAGGCTCTTCACTTCCTGTGCGACGACCGCAAAACCCTTGCCGGCTTCGCCCGCGCGCGCCGCTTCGATGGTGGCGTTGAGGGCGAGGAGATTGGTCTGGGCCGCGATGGCCTGAATGAGGTTGACGACTTCGCCGATGCGGGTCGCGGCGCTCGCGAGCGATCCCATGGTCTCGACGGTCCGATTGGCCTCGACAACCGCGCGCGAGGACACCTCGGTGGACTTCGAAGCCTGCTGGTCGATTTCCTGAATCGACAGCGCGAGTTCTTCCGCGCCGCCCGCCGCGGCGGTGACGTTCGCCGAAGCCGATGTCGCAGCCGTTCCGGCCGCGCGCGCTTCTTCCGAAACCCGGCTCGACGCATCGACGAGATCTGTGGCTGTGCCTTCGAGCTTCGTCGCCGCACCGCGCACGCTGGCTATTGCCGCGTCGGCACGCTGCTCGAAGCTGCGCACGAGTTCCTCGAGCGCGCGGGTCCGGGTCTCGCGTTGCGTCTGTGCATGGGCCTGTTCGGTGGACAGCCGCTCACGCTCGATCGCGTTGTCGCGGAACACGCGGACAGCGCGCGCCATGGCGGCGAGCTCATCGCGGCCGTCGGCCTTCACTTCGATATTGGTATCGCCGTCGGCGAGGCGACGCATGGCGTCGGTCAACTGACCGATCGGACGCGTCACCGCGCGGCCGATCAAAAAGCCCATGGTCGAACAGGCGATCACGGCAAACGCGATGATGGCGAGCGCGATCGTGTTGGTACGCGTCTCGGCTTGCTGACGCTGAGCGACCGTTGCAGCGCGGCCATCGCGCGCAAATGCCAGAAGCGAACTCGTGTTCAGTGACACGGTCTCCAGAACGTCGCCTGTGATAATGCCCGCCGACGCCTGCTCGCTCTTGGCCCGGCGCCAATCGTCGAACAGGGTCTTGTACGCCTCGATTCCGGTGACGAGTTCGTCCTTGACGCCGTCCGGCAGCGCGCTCTCCTTGATCTGTCCGACGAGAAGCGCGGTCTTTGCGACGAAGGCTTCAGCCAACGCCTTGTCGCGGGTGACGATGAAGCTCTTCTCGTTCTTGCGGACTTCCTGGACCGTGCTTGAGATGGAATAGCTTTCCTCGCCGAGAACGGCCAGTTCCTGATCGAGCTTGCCTTCAAGTTCCTCGCCGGTCGACTGCAGACGGGCGTCGACACCGGGAGTCTTCACGGTGCCGAGAACGTCCTGCGCCCGTACAATGCGGGCAAATGCGTCGGAAGTCTGGGTCAGGCCGTCGCCGAGAATCGCGACGATCGACAGCAGATTCTCGTCATCGGCGTTCTTACGAATTGCTTCCATGGCATGAACCGCTTCCTTGTTGGCCTGCTGAAAGCTGCCTTTCGCGGCGTTGGCGGCACTCATGCGGAATTCCGCGACGGAAGAGGCCATGGTGGCGAGCTGGCCACGAAAGCGCTCGACCTCGGTCGAAATGTCGGAATAGCGGTCGGCCTTCTGAATGGCGGCATCAACCTCGCCTTGACCGATGAAATAGGTGGCGGCAACGATCAGGAGCGCGACCAGCGGTGCGATCGACAGAAGCGCGATGCGGACACGCACCGATGTGAGCGCGGCCGGAACCCTGGCCGACGGGAGCGCATTGCGCAGACGAGACAGCATGAAATTTCCCCCAAGGCCCAATGCGGGTTGGCCCCGCTTTCCGGGTAGGGAAACTAATACTTTCGGCTTAACAGAGAGTTGCGCCAATGCGGGAATCTGCTCATTTCTGAGGAGGTTTGCCGGTTCCCCGTTCCCCGGCCCGTACGGACAAGAATCATGAACATTACCAAGAGCTTCCAGATCGGCCGCCTGCGCTCCCCGCTCGCGCTTCTGCTTGCTTTCCTCATCTGCTTCGCCGCCGCGCGCCTCGGCTCGGCCGTCACCGTGCCGAATCTCGATTGGTACGAGACGCTCGCAAAGCCGGGCTTCACCCCGCCCAATTGGCTCTTCCCGGTCGCCTGGACCGTCCTGTTCGCACTCATGGCGGTCTCGCTCTGGCGGATCGTCGCCGCATCGGATGGTTGGATCGCCAGCAACCGCACCTTGATCCCATTCGCCGTCCAGCTCGTTCTGAACGTCTTCTGGTCGTTCGCTTTTTTCGGCGATCACAGCCCCGCGGCAGGCTTTGCGGTCATCACGCTCCTGATCCCGGCGATCGTCTGGACCATGCTCGCCTTCCGCCGGAAGGACCCGCTCGCGGCCTGGCTGCTTGCGCCCTATCTGGTATGGGTGATTTATGCCGCCGTTCTCAATGCCGCCATCTGGCGGCTCAATGTGTGAGCCATCATGGATCTCTCCAAAATTTTCGTCGTGCTGGCCCTGGGCGCCGTCGTGGTCGTTCTTGGCCTCGGCCTGTGGAACATGATGAGGGGCGGCTCACCCCATCGTTCGCAGAATCTCATGCGCTGGCGCGTCCTGTTGCAGGCGGTTGCCATCGGGGTGATCATGGTGACGCTCTGGGCGCTTGGAAAATAAAGATCGGCCCGGACTGAAGGATTTCCCTTGGTCTTCGTGCCGTTAAGCGACGAGAATCCGCGTCTCGTCATCCGCTACCCCTTCGTCGCCTGGGGGCTGATCGCGACCAACCTCGCGATCTACACGGTCTTCCAGTCGGGTCTCGTCTATTCCGCCAACCAGGATGCCGTGTTCGGCTTCGGGCTCATTCCCGCTTTGGTGTTCGGCGCCGCTTCCCTTCCCGACGGTACGGTGCATGTGCCGGCCGTCTGGACTTTCCTGACCTCACAATTCCTGCACGGCGATCCGATCCATCTGATCGGCAATCTGCTCTTCATCCTCGTCTTCGCCGACAATATCGAAGACTCGATGGGCCATGCCCGCTTCATCCTGTTCTATCTCTTGTGCGGCGCGGCGGGCGCAGCCACGCACGCATTCGTCATGCAGGCGTCGGAGGCGCCGCTGATCGGCGCCTCGGGCGCAATCGCCGGAGTTGTCGCCGCCTACCTCCTTCTACATCCACGGGTAAAGATGTGGATTCTCCTGTTCGGCCGCGTTCCGCTCAAGGTCACCGCGATCTGGATCATTCTGGCCTGGGGCGTCGTGCAGGTCGCCTCCGCCTTTCTCGGAGCGGATGCCGCGATCGGATGGTGGGCTCATCTCGGGGGCTTCCTTGCGGGCGTGCTCCTCATCCCGCTTTTCAAGCGGCCGGAAGTGCCGTGGTTCGGGCGTCAGCCGAAGACCCTCTGACAAAACGTCCGCAATCCGACGGGCCTTGGCCGTTCGTCGAACGTTGACCCTCGCGGAGCGCGCGATTACCGTCCGCTTCCGCCTGATCGCCGCACCCGGCGCTCGCGCGTTTCCGGATCGCTTGTATGGCAGAGATCAAGACCGTCGGTGTCATCGGTGCCGGCCAAATGGGCGCTGGCATTGCCCATGTGTGTGCCCTTGCCGGCATGAACGTGCTGTTGAACGATGTCGATCCCGAGAAGATCGGCGCGGCGCGCGAGGCCATCGCCGCCAATCTGGCGCGTCAGGTCGCGCGCGATCTCATCTCTGAAAACGATATGACGGTCGCGCTCGGCCGCATCAAACCGGCTGATGACCTGTCGGCGCTCATCCCTTCCGATCTCGTCATCGAAACCGCGACCGAGCGCGAGGATGTCAAGCACGACATCCTGCGCGCGCTCAGCCTGGTGCTGAGGCCCGAAACCATCATTGCCTCAAACTCGTCCTCGATCTCGATCACGCGGCTCGCCGCGGCGACCGGACGCCCGGAACAGTTTATCGGCATTCATTTCATGAACCCCGTGCCGCAGATGCAGCTCGTCGAACTCGTGCGCGGCATCGCGACGGGAGAGCCTACATTCGAGACGGTGAAAGGGTTTGTCGCGCAGCTTGGCAAGACGGCGACGGTGGCCGAGGACTTCCCGGCCTTCATCGTCAACCGCATCCTGATGCCCATGATAAACGAGGCGATCTACACACTGTACGAAGGCGTGGGTACGGTCGAAAGCATAGATACGGCCATGAAACTGGGCGCGAACCATCCGATGGGGCCGCTGCAGCTCGCCGATTTTATTGGGCTGGATACCTGCCTGTCGATCATGCAGGTGCTTCACGACGGGCTGGCCGATTCCAAATATCGGCCATGCCCGCTGCTTGTGAAGTATGTCGAGGCCGGCTGGCTCGGCCGTAAAACCCAACGTGGGTTCTACGACTATCGAGGCGAGAAGCCGGTTCCGACGCGCTAAGCGTAATTAGCCGCGCTTCGTCATGTGCTTGCGCAGCACGCTGTTGATTTCCGTCTGGTACTTGTCGGCCTGCTTCTTGAACCAGGACACGACATCCGAATCGAGACGGATCGTGACAGACTGCTTTACCGGCTTGAAGAGACCGGCGAGGCCCTTGGCCTTCGGCGCGGCGCGCTTGACG
Source organism: uncultured Alphaproteobacteria bacterium (assembly GCA_963786225.1). Lineage (GTDB taxonomy): Bacteria > Pseudomonadota > Alphaproteobacteria > Rhizobiales > Methylopilaceae > Flaviflagellibacter. The sequence goes on along the minus strand of CAWAYQ010000022.1, from coordinate 81,547 downwards.
GCCTTCTTCTTGGCGACCGGACGCTTGGCGGCGGCGGTCTTAGCCTTGACGGCCTTACGGGGAGCGGCTTTCTTCTTCACGGGTTTCTTGGCCATTTTGGGGTCCTTTCCTTGAAATGGAAGCCCCTACATAGTAAGTACATACGGAATTGCAAGCTTTTTTATTGGTTAGCGGCGATTAACTGGTAACGATTTGTTGACTTTAGCGTAAGGGCGGTGCGGCGCCGAGAGCCCATTTCGGGCATTATTGGGGCAAGGAGCCGCGATGAACCCCGTTGCCGCCAATGCGTCCGCCGCCGCCATTCTCGAGGGCTACCGCCGGGCAATGTCGGATTATACCCCACTCGCGGCGACGCTCGACGGGGATGTGGTGACTCTCACGGATGTGGTCGAAAACGCGACCGAGCACGCGCAGGGCCTCAGTGCCCGGCTGCCCGGCACCGGCGAGCGGATCGACCGGAGTGCCTGATTCATCAATGTAAATTAACGATAGCTTCATGGACGTTGCGGCATTCTGGCCGGCGACAGGAGCCTGGATTTGGATACCTCAGCCCTCGCCGGCACCCTTGTAGGCATGCAGAGCGCCACGACCGCGCAGCAGTTTTCGCTGATCGCCCTGAAGCAGAGCGCTCAGATGCAGCAGGCGGTGGTCGACCTGCTCGGCCAGGCGGCCGAAGCGGGCAAGGCGTTTCTTCCGGACGGCGTCGGCGGATCCGTGGACCGGAGCGCCTGATGGCGTTCACCGTCGCCAAGAACGGAATGCGGATGTACCAGCCGAGTTGGCAGGCCAATCCGGGCGCGACGATGAAGGCCGCAAACCGCGCCAAATGGGATTCCTATACGGCCAGCAACTCCGCTTTGGGCAGCAACCTCCTCGGAGCGGTGGCCAACCAGACGGCCTCGTCCCTCGAATTGACGACCAGGATCGTCCAAACCCGCCTGCAGGCGGACTACGCCAAGAAACTGGAACAGGCGAAAGCGGGCTTCGACGTTACGATCTAGCGGCCAAGCGCCGCCCGGATGAGGGCTTTGGCGTCCTCGGACGCCCAATCCGCCGGCCCCGGCAGATAGCCGATCTCGCAGCCCGCTTTGTCGATCAGAATGGTCGTCGGCAGCCCGACCGCCCGGCCCGCAAGCTTGAGATCCTGAAACAGCTTGGCGCTCGGATCCGCGTAGAAGCCGAGCTTCGAAATGTTGAGTTCCTTGAGGAATTCACGCGCCTTCTCAGGGTCTTGGGTGTCGATGGACACCGCCGCGACCTCGAAATCCGCCCCTCCGAACTCACCCTGCAGCGCATCCAATGCGGGCATCTCCTGACGGCAGGGTGCGCACCACGTCGCCCACAGGTTCAAAAGCAGCGTCTTTCCGGCGAAGTCCTTGAGCGTGACCTCCTTGCCCGCGCCATCCCTGAAGCCGAGCGCGGGCAGTTTCCGCGGTTGCTCGGGCACCAGAACGGCGGCGACTTCGCCCTTCGCCAATGGCTTCATCCGGCCGGTGAGCGTTCGATCCGTTGAGCATAGCGCCGCGCTTTCGTTGCGCGCGCCCATACTTGTCATGTAAATCGCGCCTGCGCCCGCAAGGACGCCAAGCACGGCGGCGGCCGCGAAAAGCCGCGCCGGCCTGACCGGTGACTTCGTGTCATTCATAGCCTGAAACCGTGCTTTCGCCTCGAAGGGGCCGAAGATGAGCAACAAGATGTGGGGCGGCCGGTTCAGCCAGAGCCCCGATGCCGCACTGGAAGCGATCAACGCCTCGATCGACTTCGACCGCTACCTCTATGCTCAGGATATTCGCGGCTCGCAAGCCCATGTCGCGATGCTGGCCGAGACCGGCGTGCTGTCGAAGGACGATGGCCGGACGATTTCCGAAGGGCTCGCCAGGGTGCTGGCCGAGATTGAAGGCGGCACGTTCACATTCTCGCGTGCGCTGGAGGACATCCATCTCAATATCGAGTCCCGCCTTGCCGAACTGATCGGCCCGGTCGCGGGACGCCTGCACACCGCGCGCTCGCGCAACGACCAGGTCGCGACCGATTTCCGGCTGTATGTGCGCGACACCGTGGACGCGATCGACGAGGCCTTGGCCGGCCTTCAGACGGCCCTTGCGGAAAAGGCGCTGGCGCATGCGGGTACGGTCATGCCCGGCTTTACCCATTTGCAGAGCGCGCAGCCCGTGACCTTCGGCCACCACCTTTTGGCTTACGTCGAAATGCTGTCGCGCGACCGGGGCCGGTTCGCGGATGCCCGCGCCCGACTCAACGAAAACCCGCTCGGCGCCGCCGCCCTGGCCGGCACGGGCTTTCCCATCGACCGCCACATGACGGCGAAGGCGCTCGATTTCGCGCGGCCGATGGCAAATTCGCTCGACGCCGTGTCGGCACGCGATTTCGTGCTCGAAGTGCTCGCCGCCTCAGCCATCGCCTCGACGCATCTTTCCCGGCTCGCCGAGGAGATCGTTCTCTGGACGACGTCTCAGTTCGGCTTCGTGAAGCTGTCGGACCGCTTTACCACCGGCTCCTCGATCATGCCGCAGAAGAAGAACCCGGACGCCGCCGAACTCGTGCGCGGCAAGACCGGGCGGGTCGTCGGTGCGCTGGTCGGGCTTCTGACCGTCATCAAGGGTCTGCCGCTCGCCTATTCCAAGGACATGCAGGAGGACAAGGAGGGCACGTTCGACGCGCTCTCGACGCTCGGTCTGTGCCTTTCCGCGATGACCGGCATGGTCGCGGACATGGAGCCGGACGCCAAGGCCATGAAGAAGGCCGCAGGCGCCGGCTACGCTACAGCGACCGACCTCGCCGACTGGCTCGTGCGCGAACTGAAACTGCCTTTCCGCGAGGCGCATCACGTCACCGGCCGCATCGTGGCCAAGGCGTCCGAATCCAATCTCCCCCTGGAGCGGCTGAAACTAGCCGATCTTCAGGCCGTCGAGCCGAAGATCACCGAGGCCGTGTTCGGCGTTCTGGGCGTCGAAAAATCGGTCAAGAGCCGCACCTCCTATGGCGGCACCGCGCCCGCGAACGTGAAGCGCGAGGCCCGGCGCTGGCTGAAAAAACTCGGAAAGACCGTGGCGTGACGGCACTTGCGAAAAGCGCCTCCATCCCCGAGAGTGCGGCCCCGATGACATCCAACCTCGCCTTTTCGCCGGAGACCCGGCCATGAGCCGCCGCACCTTTCTCGTGGGCGTGGCGCTGACAGCCGTGCTGATCGCGGTCGCGGGCTGCGGACGCCGCGGCGCGCTCGAAGCGCCTCCCGGCCTGACGGTGTCGCCGAAGCCGGCCGCCTCCGAGCGCATGGTCGCACCCGTCGCGCAGGTCACGACCACCGATTCCGGCGCTTTCGACAATCCGTCCTTCATCGGTACCGGTCCGACGACCGGGCAGAACAGGCCCGTCGCCGTTGCGCCCGCGCCGATCGATCCGAGCAAACCCAAGAAAAGTTTCTTCCTCGATTCGCTCGTGAAGTGAGCCGGACGGCTCTCCATGCATCATTTCGTCTATCGTAACGGCACGCTTCACGCCGAGGACGTCAGCCTTCCCGCTCTCGCGGACGAGGTCGGCACACCGGTCTATGTCTATTCCTCGGCCACCCTGGAGCGGCATTTCCGCGTGTTTTCCGAAGCCTTCGCGGGCATGGATGCGCTGGTCTGCTACGCCGTAAAGGCCAATTCCAATCAGGCCGTTCTGAAGACGCTCGCGCGTCTCGGCTCGGGTATGGACGTCGTCTCGGGCGGCGAATTGCTGCGGGCGCTCACCGCGGGAGTGCCGGGCAGCCGCATCACTTTTTCGGGCGTCGGCAAGACGGCGGAAGAGATCGAGGAAGCGCTCGAAGCCGACATCCTCTGCTTCAACGTCGAATCCGAACCCGAGCTCGATCTTCTGTCGGAGATCGCTGCGGCGCGCGGCGCCACCGCGAAGATCGCGATCCGCGTCAATCCGGATGTCGACGCCAAGACTCACGCCAAGATTTCGACCGGCAAATCCGAAAACAAGTTCGGGATTCCGTTCGAGCGTGCGCGCGCGGTCTACGCCCATGCGGCACGGCTCCCGGGAATCGCGGTGTCGGGCGTCGACATGCATATCGGCAGCCAGATCACGGACGTCGCCCCATTCGACGCGGCCTTCGCGCTGCTCGCCGAGCTTGTCCTTACATTGCGGACCGATGGGCACGTCATCGACCATGTCGATGTCGGCGGGGGCCTCGGCATTCCCTATCGTCTCGACAATGCGCCGCCGCCGCTGCCGGACGCCTATGCCGAAGTCGTGCGTCGCCATATCGGCCCGCTCGGCGCAAAACTCGTCCTCGAACCGGGCCGCCTGATCGCCGGCAATGCCGGCATTCTCCTGACGCGCGTCCTCTACGTGAAGACCGGCGGCGCAAAGACCTTCGTCATCGTCGACGCCGGCATGAACGATCTCATCCGCCCGACCCTGTATGACGCCCATCACGATATCTGGCCGGTGCGCGAGGCGGCACCCGACGCGGCCCATGTCACGGCCGATGTCGTCGGTCCGGTCTGCGAAACCGGTGACTATCTCGCGCTCGGACGCTCGCTTCCCGCGCTCCAGCCCGGCGATCTCGTTGCGGTGATGACGGCCGGCGCCTACGGCGCAACTCAGGCCTCGACCTACAACACCCGCGCCCTCGTGCCGGAAGTTCTGGTGAAGGGGGCCGAGATGGCCGTGGTCCGCCCCCGCCTCGACATAGAGGCGCTGATTGCGCTGGACCGGCCCGCGCCCTGGCTGTGACCTCTTACCCCTCTCCTGCGAAGCGGGAGAGGGACGACTCGCCGTCAGGCGAGCGGGGTGAGGGCAAGAGCGAAGTCAGCGATCTGCTTTTTCCATCCACTCGCCAACATCGTGCTTGCCCTCACCCCGGCGCGTTGACACGCGCTCGACCCTCTCCCGCTTCGCAGGAGAGGGTATGATCTCTTCACAACTTCGCCATGCCCCTCGCTCGCCTTAAACTGCGTGTTACAGTCCCGGCATGAGGACTGACCGCCCATGACCGGTGAGCCCGGCATCGCCCCTCAGCAGCCCGAACCCGCGCGGACCGGCGCGCTGGACGCCATCGTGCGCCGCGCTCAGGCCGCCCTCCTCTGGGAAAACCTCTGGCCACCGCTCGCCGGCGCCGGCGCCGTCCTGCTCGTGTTCCTTGCCTTGTCCTGGTTCGGGGTGTGGGAGGAGGTGCCGCCGCTCGTTCGGGTCGTCGCCGTCATCGGCTTCAGCGCCGCTTTGCTCGGGGCTTTTGCTCCGCTTCTGCGCCTTGCCCTTCCGAGCCGCATCGCCGCGCTTTCCCGCATCGACCGTTCCAGCGGCGCGGTGCACAGGCCCGCGACCGCCCTTACGGACCCGCTCGCCTCCACCGCCGATGATCCGGTCACGAGCGCCCTCTGGGCCGCGCATCGCGACCGGGCCACCCGCGCGGCCCGCGACCTCAAGGCCGGTATCGCGCACCCGAAGCTCGCGGCGCGCGATCCCCGCGCGCTGCGCTTCCTGGCCCTTCTCGTCGCCATCGTGGCCTTCGTATCCGCCGGCGAGGATCGCGGCGCGCGCACGGTCTCGGCCTTCGACTGGCGCACGCCGGCCGGCGGCGTGCCGCCCAGGCTCGATGCCTGGGTCGCGCCGCCGCCCTATACTGGTCGCCCCCCGGTCTTTCTCACCGCGAGCCGCCCGGAAGACGGCGCCCGCGCAGCCGAACCGGAAGACGATCAAAGCGTACATACGATTCCGTCAGGCAGCGTTCTCGTCGTCCGCACCTCCGGCGGCAAGGCCGAAATAAGCGCACCCGGCGCGCGCGAACTCGGCCCGGATGAAAAGGCGCCGTCCGCCGCGAATGCTCCTATCGCCAAGGCGGGAGAAGGAGTCTCGGAAAGCCGGTACGCGCTTGAACGGAACACCGAGGTTACGGTCGATCCCGCCGGCGGCAGCCAACGCGTCTGGCGCTTCGCCGTCCTTCCCGACACGCCGCCCAAAATCGCCTTCCGCGCGCCGCCGCGCATCAATCAGAACGGCTCGCTCGCGCTGGATTACACCGTCGAGGACGATTACGGCGTCGCCGCGGCCCAGGCGCTTGTCGCGCTGCCCCGCGCGACCGCGCGCAAGAGCGACGCGCCGCAGTCGCGCCCGCTCTACGGCCCGCCGGAGATCAGGCTGGTTCTGCCTCAGGGCCGCGCTCGTTCGGGCGGAGCCGTCACCAATCTCGATCTCGTCGAGCACCCATGGGCCGGCACGCGCGTTGTCATGACGCTTCTCGCCCGCGACGAGCCGGGCCAGGAAGGCCGCAGCGAGGCGCTCGAAACACTCCTGCCCGCGCGCGGCTTCACCCACCCGCTGGCCCGCGCGCTGATCGAACAGCGGCGCATGCTCGCGCTCGACGCGGAGGCCCGTCCGCGCGTCCTCAACGCGATCAACGCGCTGTCTTTGTTTCCGGAAAAGTTCACGCCCGATCTTGGCATCTTCCTCGGCCTGCGCTCCGCGCATGCGCGGCTGTTCTATGCGCGCTCGGACGAGGACCTGCGCGGCGTCGTCGATTATCTGTGGGAGATCGCCCTTAAGATTGAGGACGGCGATCTGCCGGGGCTCGAGAACGATCTCAAACAGGCCGAGCAGAATCTTCGCGACGCTCTTGAGCGCAACGCGTCCGATGAAGAGTTGAAGAAGCTGATGGACGAGCTGCGCCAGGCGCTCGGCAAGTTCATGGAAGAGATGGCGCGGCGCATGCAGCAGCAGCCCGGAATGCAGGCGCAGCTGCCGCCCGGCGCACGGGTGCTGACGCCGGAAGATCTGAAGAACATGCTCGACCGCATGGAAGACCTCGCGCGCGGCGGCAACCGCGATGCCGCGAAGAACCTGCTTTCCGAACTGCGCGACATGCTCAACAATCTGCAGACCGCGCAGCCGGGGCGTATGGACGAGGGATCGGAAGCGGCCGCCAAGGCGCTTGATGAACTCGGCCGCATGATCCGCGAACAGAGCGAACTGCGCGACAGGACCTTCCGCCAGCGCCAGCCGGGTCAGGGCCAACAGCCGGGCGAAGGGCAGCAGCCGAACGGCCGGCGGCAGAGCGGGCAGCAGCAGAACGGGCAGCAGAACGGCGAGGGACAGGGTGAAGGTCAGGAAGGCTCACAAGAAGGCGGCCTCGGCCAGCTCGGCAAGGAACAGGGCGCGCTGAAGCAGCGTCTCGGCGAGATGATGAAAGAGCTGGAGGGCAAGGGCCTAGCGACCGATCCCTCGCTCGGCGATGCCGGCGAAGAGATGGGCTCGGCCGAAGGTCAGCTCGGTCAGGGCGACGCCAATCGCGCCTTCAACGCCCAGGGCCGCGCGCTCGAAGCTCTCCGCAAGGGCGCGCAGAGCATGGCCGAGCAGATGATGCAGGGCCAGGGCAGCCCCGGCCAGCAGCCCGGGACGCGTCCGAACCAGTCCGCCGGCCAGGAAGACACCGATCCCCTGGGGCGCCCGACGCGTTCGCGCCGCTACGACCCCGGCTCCAATGTCCGCGTTCCAGGCGAAATCGAAGCCCAGCGCGCCCGCCGCGTCCTGGAGGAACTGCGCCGCCGCATCGGCGAACCGGCGCGTTCGCAGGAAGAGCTGGATTATCTGGAACGGCTGCTGAGAGATTGAGGATCGAGGCTCCTCCCCTCTCCTGCGAAGCGGGAGAGGGTCGAGCGCGTGTCAACGCGCCGGGGTGAGGGCAAGCACGATGCTTATCGCTAAACAGCGATCTCCGCAACGTGCAGCAATCGCTGTCAGCACTCCCTCCCGATTACCTGTGACCTCGTTGTTCCAGAACCGCAGCACCGTCCAACCCGCCGAACGCAGATATGCGTCCCGATCCGTATCGGCTCTCTCCTCGGCATGTTGCGAGCCGTCAACCTCGACGACCAGCCGATGAGTCATGCACGCAAAGTCGGCGATGTACGGACCGATGGGAACCTGGCGGCGGAATTTGACGCCCGAGAACCGGCGTCCTCGTAGGTCTCTCCAAAGCTGGCGTTCCGGCTCCGTCAGGGTGCGACGGAGGCGCCGTCCTTCGTGCTTCTTTTCCTCGTCGCGCATCGCAGCGAAATCCGCGAATAGAAGACAACAGATTTCGTGCTTGCCCTCACCCCGGTCGCGTGACCGCGACTCGACCCTCTCCCGCTTCGCAGGAGAGGGGAGAAAAACTACGCCGCTTTCCGCGCCACCAGTGCTCCGCTCACCGCTTCGCGGATCTGTGCCAGGCTGAACGGCTTCGTCACCACATCGTGGATCAGCATTTCGAGATCGACCGTGCGCTCGCGCTGGTCAGCGAAGCCCGTCATCAGCAGGATCGTCATGTCCGGACAATCGCGTCCCGCCGAAAGCGCGAGCGCGACGCCGTCCATCAGCGGCATGCGGATGTCGGAGAGCATCAGATCGAACGTCTCGACAGCGAGAACGTCGAGTGCTTCCGCTCCGTCGCCCGCGATCTTGACCTCATGCCCGTCGAGCGTCAGGGCGCGCTCGACGAAACTGCGGACGGAATCTTCGTCATCGACGACAAGAATGCGTGCCATGGCTCAAAGCCTCCCGGGATCGTCTGAGGATGTGGAATTCGAATGCTCGACAACGCCGACGAAAGGCAGTTCGCGAAACGAATGCGCGACGTCCATGCCATAGCCGACGACGAAGAGGTCCGGACAGTCGAAGCCGACGTAATCCGCCTGTATATTCACAGCCCTCTTGGTCCTCTTGTCGAGAAGAACGCAGGTCAGAACCTGCTTGGCGCCGCGCGCCACCAGGAGATCCTTGGCGAAGGCAAGCGTGCGGCCGGATTCGAGGATGTCGTCGATCAGGATGACGTCGCGGCGGTTCACGTCCGAATCGATGTCGCGCACGATGTCGACCTGCCCCGACGAGGTGGTCGACTCGCGATAGCTCGTAAGCTGGATGAATTCGATCTGCGGCGACATGCCGGCGCGGTGCAGCGCGCGGATGAGATCGGCCGCGAACACGAAACTGCCGCGCAGCACCGCGACGACGAGGAGATTGTCGAAGCTGGTGGCGGCGATGTCCTTCGCGAGCGCGTCGTTGCGTGCCGCGATCGCGGTTTCATCGAACAGGACTTCGGACGTTTTTTTTCATTTCGATGCCAGGTTCTGCGCCGCATCGCGTGCGCCGATAAATCTCACGGCAACCTCGCGGCCTTCGGCCGGTGGCGAGGCGAGTTGGGCGAAAAAGGGCAGCGCCTCGCCGCCACTCAGTTCATTCTTGGACGGCATCGCGGTCCAGACAAAAATTTCACGGCCCGACGTGCCGCGCACCGCAAGCCTCAGCCGGGGGACATCGACAACCTCGTCCGTCACGTTCTCGATCGTCCCGCGCACCACAAGGAGCGGGACGCCGTTTTCCATCGTCTCGGCCGTGTTCACGTCGCGAAACTCGAGGCCCCGGAGATTGACCGGCAGTCCGGCGACCGCATAGAGGCCGGCCAGATCGGGCACGAGATCGACAACCGTCTGGCGCCAGATGCCGAGTGCGGCCAGAACCGCGATCCCGGCAGCGGCCGCGACCGACATGAAACTTCTCTTGCGGGCGCCGCGCGGCGCGGTTCCCCGGGGTTTGCGGCGCAAAGGACTTTTTTTCGCGGGCGCGTCCTGAAAAGCTACATCCTCGACGGGGGCTTCGATCAATCCGGGTCGGTGCGCCGGCTCCGTCTCGGCCGCTTCGTCGGGTTCATCCGCGAAAGGTTGGCTCCCGACCGGACCCGGCTCGATTTCCTCGGCGGCGATGTCGGCGTCGCCCGAGGCATGCCAGACTGCGCCGCACTCGGTGCAGCGCACCTTGCGGCCCCCGGCGCCGAGGTCGGCTTGTTCGACCTCGTAGGAGCTGTCGCAGTCGGGACAAATGATAAGCATGCTTGCCGCGAATCACCTTTGGCCATGAAACCATGCGGAGCAGTTGCGCCGCGCCACCCGACCCTCGGCACGCACGGTTAATTACCGGTTAAGGTAACGGTGCGGGACACCCGCATATGAGAGGGCAGGACGAACTTTGGTCCGCTTTGAGAATGTCGGTCTGCGCTACGGTCCGGGACCTGAGGTCCTGAAGGACCTGACGTTCCGGCTCGACGCCAATTCTTTTCAGTTCCTGACCGGGCCGTCCGGCGCGGGCAAAACCTCGTTGCTGCGCCTGCTTTTTCTCGCGCTGAAGCCGACGCGTGGCCTGATCGGCGTGTTCGGCCGCGACACCGCCGCTTTGACCCGCACCGAACTGCCGGACATCCGCCGCCGCATCGGCATCGTGTTCCAGGATTTCCGTCTGCTCGAACATCTGACCACGTTTGAAAACGTGGCCTTGCCGCTCAGGGTTCTCGGCCGCGAAGAGGCGAACTATCGGGCCGAGGTGACGGAACTGCTGCGCTGGGTCGGCCTCGGCGAGCGCATCAATGCCTTTCCGCAGGTTCTGTCGGGCGGCGAAAAGCAGCGCGCCGCCATCGCCCGCGCCGTCATCAGCCGCCCGGAACTCCTGCTGGCGGACGAGCCGACCGGCAACGTGGACCCGCATCTGGCCAAGCGCCTGCTTCGGCTGTTCGTGGAATTGCACAAATCGGGCACCTCTGTCTTGATCGCCACCCACGATATCGCGCTGATGGATCTCTACGACGCCCGCCGTCTGGTTCTGTCCGACGGCCGGCTTCACATCTACGATTGATGGCACCGCAACCCCGCCCACGTCCCGGCCAGAAGCCGACATCGCCGAAAGAGGCGGAGGGGCGCCGCGCGCCTTCGCTCGTGCCGCGCGCCTCGCTCGCGGGCAACGCGCTCATCGTCATCATCGCGATCATGAGCTTCCTCGCTTCGCTCACGGCCGGGGCCGTCGGGGTCGTGCGCGAAGCCGCGGGCACCTGGCAGAACCAGGTCCTGCGCGAGGTCACGATCCAGATCGTCCCCGTGGACGGCCACGATATGAACTCGGCGATCCGCAAGGCGGTCGACATCGCCCGTTCGACGCCGGGCATCGCCAGCGCCGTTCCCTATACCGATGCCGACACGACCAAGCTGCTCGAACCCTGGCTCGGCAAGAACATCGCGCTCGACGAGCTTCCAGTGCCGCGCCTGATTGTGGTGCGGGTCGCCGAGGGCAAGACGCCCGATCTCGGAGGGCTGTCCAAAAGGCTCACCCTCGACGTTCCCGGCGCGAGCCTCGACGACCACCGGGCCTGGCTCGACCGGCTCAAGATCACGGGCGACGCTTTGTCGGGTTTCGGCCTTGCGATTCTCGCGCTCGTCCTGTTCGCGACCGCGCTTTCCGTCCTGTTCGCGACCCGTAGCGCCGTTTCCGGAAACCGGGACGTGGTCGAAGTGCTGCACGTCGTCGGCGCCCGCGACGGCTATATCGCCCGCGCCTTCGGCCGCCGCTTCTTCGGCCTGGGCCTGCGCGGCGGGCTGATCGGCGGCGTGCTCGCCATCGTCCTGTTCGCCGTGGCCGACTGGGCGGGCGGCTCGGCCGGCGATCCCGGCGACGACGTTCTTCTCGGGCGCCTCGACATGAGCCTCTCAGGTTATGCCGGCATCCTCGCCGTCGCGCTGTTCATCGCGGGCCTGACCACGATCACCTCGCGGCTGACCGTGATGGCCCATCTGAGGCGTCTCGATTGACCGCGCCGGACCCGAGCACCCGGCGCAGGCGCCACTACCCGTCTTTGCCCGTCCGGCTGGCGCGCAGCCTTGCGGTGGTTTTCGTCGTGGCCGCGAGCCTCCTCACGGCGGGCTTCTTCATCTTCGTCTCCACCATCCCGCGCGCCGAACAGACCACGCAGATCTCCGGCGACGGAATCGTGGTTCTGACCGGTGGCGCCGAGCGGCTGGCCGATGCCTTCGCCCTTCTCGCCGACGGCCGCGCCAAACGCCTCCTGATCTCGGGCGTAAATCCGGCGACGACCGAAAAGCAGATCGCGCGCCTTCATCCGCAGTCCAGACGCTTGATCGATTGCTGCGTGGATCTCGGCCGCCGCGCGCTCAACACCGCGGGCAATGCGGTCGAAACCCGGCAATGGGTGCGCCAGCACGGCTTCGAGGCGGTCATCGTGGTGACGTCGGGCTGGCATATGCGCCGTTCGCTGCTCGAACTGCAGCGCTCGATCCCGGAAGTCATCCTCATTCCCTATCCGGTCATCACCGAGGGCGCGGACGAGGATAATTGGTGGCGGGAGCCGGGGAACTTGCGCCTTCTCGTCGCGGAGTATGTGAAATACCTTGCCGCGCTGATCGAAGTGCGGATAGCACCACGCGTCACCGACGAAGATCCGGCCCAGAAAACAAAAACATGATCCTGATCCGTTCGGTCGTTTTCAACGTGGTCTTCTATGTCTCGTTCGTCCTCGTCGCGCTGCTCGGCGTGCCGTTCCTCATCACCTCGGACGGCGCGCTGAAGGTCGCGAAGTTCTGGGCGCGAATGAACGTGGTCCTGACGAAATATTTCGCCGGGATCGATTTGGAGATCCGCGGCCGCCACAACATGCCGGAAGGCGGCTGCCTGATCGCCGCCAAGCACCAGTCCGCGCTCGAGACCTTCGCCATCGTTCCCTATGTCGGTGACTTCGCCTTTATCCTGAAGCGCGAGCTGAACTGGCTGCCTTTGTTCGGCTGGTACACCTATCGCTCCGGCATGATCGGCGTGAACCGCGGCGCCCGCTCGCAGGCGCTGAAGGACATGGCTGTCGAGGCCAGAAGGCAGTCGCCCGGGGCCGCCAGATCATAATCTATCCCGAAGGCACACGCCGTCCTCCGGGCGCCGAGCCCGCCTATAAATACGGCGCGGCCCACCTCTATTCCGAACTCGGCACCACCTGTGTGCCGGTCGCGATCAACACCGGCCTCTACTGGCCGCGCCGCTCGTTCCTGCGCTATCCGGGAACGGCAGTGCTGGAATTTCTCGAGCCGATCCCGCCTGGCCTCGAAGCCGAGGCGTTCAAGACCAGGCTTCAGGACACGATCGAAAACGCGACCGCCCGCCTGATCGCGGAATCGCGCGCGCGCGGCGAAGGCATTCCGGCGCACAAGATCAAGCCGGCGAAGGCCCGCTAGTTTCCCTCCTTCCCCGAGCCAAGTCGGGTTTACCGCTTGGCCATGCTCAGCCATCACCCCACCCCGCTCGTGCTCCGCACGAGTCGGCCCTCCCCATTCAGGGGAGGGAGGGCGCTCTCACCATGTCGATATGCGGCACGCCGTGGTCGTCGTAGACCGCGCTCGTGACGGCAAAGCCGAGGCTCTCGTAGAATTTCCGGAGATGGGCCTGCGCCGAGACCATCACTTTGGCGCCGGGCGCGAGTTCCGCCGCCCGCGCCGCCGCCTCGACCATCAGCGCCCGCCCCAGACCCGAACCCCGCGCGGTTTCCGGGACGACGACTCGGCCGATTTTCACCGCGCCGCCGAGCGCTGACGGCGCGAATATCCGCGCATAGGCGACGAGTTCGCCGGCCTCGCGTCCGAGAAGATGCAGCGCCTGCGCGTCCATGCCGTCGGCATCCAGCACCGGGATCGCCTGTTCGAGCATGAAGACCCGCTGGCGCAGTTGCAGCATGTCGTAGACGTCCGCACCCGAAAGCGCACCGAACGCGGCCAGCCGCCACGACACCCCGCTCACGGGCACGGCTTCCCGGCGAGCTGATCGACCATCCATTCCAGTTCGGGGTCGCGCACGCCGAGCTGACGCAGATGCAAAACGGTGTTGATGACGTAATCGCGGTTCGGGCCGCCCTCGCCCGAACAGACCGCGACCATGGCCAGCCGCTCCTCGCGGGTCAGCGTCCCCGCATATTGCCGGTGTTTGCGGTCCGCCACATAGGTCAGCGCATCGGCCGCCTGGCCGTCCGGAAAGCGCACCGGCCGCATCACTTCCCGGTAGACGTAATTGCGAAGCTCGCGTTCGTGGAGATAAGCGCGCGTCGCCTCCGCCCTCTCGGCCGAAACGCGGAATGCCACGCCCCGACACGAGCCGCCGGCGTCGAGCCCGAGAACCAGGCCCGGTTTCTCGCGGGTGCCGCGCCAGTGGTTCGAGTAGATGCAGAGTTCACGGTGCCAGCCCCGCAGCAGCGCCGGGCGCATCTCGTCGAACGCAAAGCCCGGCTGCCACATCAGCGAGCCGTAGCCGAAAACCCAGAGATCGGGGGAAGTGTCCATTCACCTGCGCGCGGCCGGCGTCCTGTACGCGTCCGGCCAGATGTCAGATTAAGCAATGCCCTCGGGCGCGGGCAAGGCCGGGACCTTACTCGTCCCCGACATGGCCCTTGGCCGCGGGTGTGCGTCCGAAATCGGGAACGGCCGTATCCTGTCCGATCTCGACGATCCCCCGCCGGATCGCGCGCGTCCGGGTGAACAGATCGAACAATGCATCGCCGTCGCCGCGCCGGATGGCGCGCTGCAGCGAGGTCAGATCTTCCGTGAAGCGGCCGAGCATTTCCAGCACCGCGTCCTTGTTGTGCAGGAAGATGTCGCGCCACATCGTCGGATCCGACGCGGCTATGCGGGTGAAATCGCGGAAGCCCGAGGCCGAGAATTTCATCACTTCGGCCCGCACGCTCTCTTCCATATCGGCGGCGGTGCCGACGATGTTGTAGGCGATGAGATGCGGAATATGGCTCGTGATCGCGAGAACGAGGTCGTGATGTTCGGCGCTCATCACTTCGACATTGGCGCCGATCCCGCGCCAGAACGCTTCGAGCCTGTCGACCGCCGCTGTGTCGATACCGTCCGGCGGCGTCAGGATGCACCAGCGATTCTGGAACAGTTCGGCAAACCCCGCATCCGGCCCCGAATGCTCGGTGCCCGCGATCGGATGCGCCGGCACGAAGTGCACCGTCTTGGGCAAATGCTTCTGCATCTGCCGGATGACCGACATTTTCACCGAGCCGACATCGGACACCGTCGCACCCGGCTTCAGCGCCGGGCCGATCGCGGCCGCGACCTCTTCCGATGCGCCGACCGGCACACAAACAATGACAAGATCCGCGCCCTTCGCGGCCTCTGCCGGATCGAGCGTGTAGGTGTCGCCGAGTCCGAGCGCGACCGCGCGCTCGAGGGTCTTCTGCGAACGTGTCTGCACCGCGATTTCGCCGACAAGCCCGTTCTTGCGCGCCGCATGCGCGATGGACGAACCGATCAGTCCGATCCCGATCAGGGTCAGCTTTCCGAACAGCGGATCAGCCACGTGGCGCTCCCATGAATTCGCGGAGCGCGTCGACCACAAGCCGGTTCGCTTCTTCGTTGCCGACCGTTAAACGCAGCGCGTTCGGCAGGCCGTACGCCGTGACGCGCCGCAGGATCAGCCCCCGTGCGGACAGGAAGGCGTCGGCATCCGCCGCCGTCTTGCCCGCCTCCTCGGGGAAGTGAACGAGCAGGAAGTTCGCGGCACTCGGCGTCACGTGCAGGCCGAGTTCGGCCAGGGTCAGGTGCAGCCAGTGGAGCCATTTTTCGTTGTGCGCCACGGCGGCTTCGAGATGCGCGCGGTCGTCCAGCGCGGCGACCCCGGCCGCAACAGCCGAGCCCGAGACGTTGAACGGTCCGCGGATGCGGTTCAGCGCATCCACCACCGCCTCCGGCCCGTAGAGCCAGCCGATGCGCAAGTTCGCAAGACCGAAAATCTTCGAGAAAGTGTGCGTCACGACCACATTCTCGTGCGCATCCACAAGCTCGCGCCCGTCGCTGTAGTCGTTTTTCCGCACATATTCGCCATAGGCCGCGTCGAGCACGAGCAGGATGTCGGGCCGCAGCCCGGCATGCAGCCGCCTGACCTCCTCGGCCGGAAGATAGGTCCCGGTCGGGTTGTTCGGATTGGCGATGAACACGATCTTCGTCTGCGCCGTGACATTGGCCAGGATCGCGTCGACATCCGCCGTATACGAGGTCTCGGGCACAACGACAGGCGTGCCGCCGCGTCCCACGATGACGATCTTGTAAACAAGAAATCCGTGCTCGGTGAAAATCCCCTCATCGCCCGGCCCGACAAAGGCGTGGGCCAGAAGGTTCAGAAGCTCGTCCGACCCCGCGCCGCAGACGATCCGTGCCGGATCGAGCCCATGGGCCTTGCCGATGGCCTCACGCAGCTCGCGCGATGTGCCTTCCGGGTACAGAGCGAGCTTTTCAGCGGCTTTCGCATAAGCCGCGAGGGCGCGTGGGCTCGGGCCCAAAGGCGTCTCGTTCGAGGACAGCTTGAACACACGCGCAAGCCCCGGCACGCCGGACTTGCCGGGCACGTAAGGGGCGATATCGAGAATGCCGGGGCGCGGCACCGGCCGTTTCGGCCTGGACAACATGTCGCTCATCGCGAAACCGCTACCGCATCTAACCTTGCCATCAGGTCAACCGGCCGGGCGAAGGAGCCGAGGCGGGGCGCTCCCTCGGGCAAATTCGCCGACGGCACCGCCACAAGGCCCCGCCATCGGTCGGTATGCGCTTCGGCCAGGACGTCGAACATGCCCTCCTGCGGAGCGGAGGCGAAATCGGCCGCGACCGCCGCGACTTCATCCACCGCGGCGTCGCCGAGCGGCTTTGCGATCACGACCGCGGGTATCCCCGCGGGCCGGTCCGGATAGAGAAGAAAGGGCAGCCGCGCCATGATGACCGGCTGGCCGGGCCCGCCCAGCCCCTCCCACCAGGGAGAGCGCGCTCCGCCGAGAGCGATCAGGCCGAGATCGCCCTGCGAAGCCGCGACCGCGCCGATCACCGCTTCCGGACTGTCCTGCATGACGGCCGGCACATCGAATCCCATCTGGAACCGGGCGAGATCGCGCAGGCCCGCCGCGTCCGCCGAGCTGTCGACATGAACGGCATACGGGGCCTGGACCTGGGTGAAGCCGGAAATAATCGTCCGCCAGATGTGCTCGACCGCCGAAAAGGGCAGCCGTCCGCTATGGCGCGCGACGAGGCGGCGCATCATATCCGCCTCGCGGCCGGGCCGGAACGCCGAGCCGGTCTCACCGGTCCGCTTCACGCGCACGAGCGCGTCGATAATCCCGCCCCGCTCGATCAGAAGGCGGTGCATGGCGTCGTCGATGCGGTCGATTTCCTGGCGCAGATCGTCGAGGGATTTGGGTATCTCGGTCATGAGGCGCACTGAATACGCAGCCTCCGGCCGAAGTCAAAGAAACGTTGACTTCACCGGGATCGAGTATCTTAGCTTCCCGCCCTGCCGGAAACGGCCGGGAAATGAAGGATATTGAGGAAAATGGCCGCTTCCGAGGCCCTGTCCGCCGTCAAACACGCGGCCCGCCGCGAGGCGGACACGCCGCAAAGCCATACCGTGCGCTTCGGCCCGGAGGCGCCGCTGCGGCTCGACTGCGGCCTCGATCTCTCGCCGCTGCAGATCGCCTACAAGACCTATGGCGAACTGAACGCCGACAAATCCAACGCCGTCCTGATCTGCCACGCTTTGACGGGCGACCAGCATGTGGCCAACGAAAACCCGGTCACCGGCAAGCCGGGCTGGTGGGAGACCATGGTCGGCCCCGGCCTGCCGATCGACACCAGCCGCTACTTCGTCATCTGCTCGAACGTCGTCGGCGGGTGCATGGGCACGACCGGCCCGTCCTCGCTCAACTCGGCGAAGAACAGACCGTGGGGGCTCGATTTCCCCGTCGTCACCATCCCGGACATGGTGCGCGCGCAAACCATGCTGATCGAGCATCTCGGCGTGGACCAACTGTTCTGCGTCATCGGCGGTTCGATGGGCGGCATGCAGGTGCTGGAATGGGCCGCGAGCTATCCGGACAAGGTGTTTTCCGCGATCCCGATCGCCGCCGCCGCCAAGCACTCCGCGCAGAACATCGCCTTTCACGAGGTCGGCCGCCAGGCGATCATGGCCGATCCGGACTGGCGCCAGGGCCGCTATCTCGACGAGGACGCGGTTCCGCGCAAGGGCCTGTCCGTCGCGCGCATGGCCGCGCACATCACCTATCTTTCGGAAGCCGCGCTGCAGCGGAAGTTCGGCCGCGAACTTCAGGACCGCGAACGGCCGACCTTTACCTTCGACGCCGATTTCCAGATCGAATTGTACCTACGCCATCAGGGATCGAGTTTCGTCGAGCGGTTCGACGCGAACTCCTATCTCTACATCACGCGCGCGATGGACTATTACGATCTCGCGGCCGACCGCGGTTCGCTCGCCAATGCCTTCACCGGCACGCAGACACGGTTTTGCGTCATGAGCTTTACATCGGACTGGCTGTTCCCGACCGCCGGTGCACGCGCCATCGTCCACGCGCTGAACGCGGCCGCCGCGAACGTTTCCTTCGTCGAGGTCGAGACCGACAAGGGCCATGACGCCTTCCTGCTCGACGAGCCGGAATTCTTCGCGACCGTGCGCGGTTTCCTCGCGGGCTGCGCCCGGGCACGCGGCCTGAAGGTGATTTAGTGGCAAAACTCGCGCGCCAGGGCGCTCCCGTCTCGCTCGACGACATTGCGGCCGCGCCGATCACGCCGCGTACGGAAGCGCGTCCCGATCATCTCCTCATCGCCGACATGGTCGCGCCCGGCGCGCGCGTTCTCGATGTCGGCTGCGGGGAGGGCGAGCTTCTGCGCCTTCTCATCGAAAAAAAGGGCGTCGACGGCCGCGGCATCGAGATCAGCCAGGCGGGCGTGAACGCCGGCGTCGCCCACGGCCTCTCCGTCATCCAGGGCGACGCCGACACCGACCTCGACAATTATCCGGCCGACGCCTTCGACTACGTCATTCTCTCGCAGACTTTGCAGGCCACGCGGCAGCCCAAGGAAGTGATGGAGGATCTGCTGCGCATCGGCCGTCACGCCATCGTCTCGGTGCCGAATTTCGGCCACTGGAAAATGCGCGCGCAGATCATCTTCAAGGGCCGCATGCCGGTGACGCCGTCGCTGCCCGCGACCTGGTACGACACGCAGAACATCCATCTCTGCACGATCCGCGATTTCGTCGATCTCTGCGACATCACCGGCGCCAAGATCGAGCGCGCGGTGGCGCTGAACTCCTGGGGCCGTCCCGTGCGCGTCAATGCGCCGTGGTGGTTCTGGAACCTGTTCGGCGCGCAGGCGGTGTTTTTGTTGAAACGGGGATGATCCTCGAACCGGGCGAAGCCGCTCAATAGATGCAGCGCGGCGGCGCCGCACATCACTCCGGTGGCCCGGATCGGCGCTGCGCTCCGCGCAGCTTGTCCGGGAAACGAATTCGCCGCGTATTCACAGCCCCGCCCGGCACCAGCACCGGCTCCGCCACCGGAACCTTCCGCACCTTCGCCGCCTTCCGCTTTGCGCGCACCGGCGTGTAGACCTGCTTCACCGCCTCGACCATGTGCACGCCGCAGAACGGGCTCCAGAGCGTGACGCCCATGCGCTCCAGCCAGATCGCCGAGCGCAGCACCATCCCGCGCTCGATCGGCGGGAACATCAGAGCCTCGGTCCAGCCGACGGGCGCGAACTGCGTCTCGCGCAAGAGATTTGTCAGCTGGCTGCGGCTGTACGGACGCCCCTGCCCGAACGGCGTCGATTCCAGCCGCGCCCAGGCGCCGCTGCGGTTCGGCACGACCGCGATCAGCCGGCCGCCCGGAGCCAGGCAACGCCAGCACTCGCGCAGGACTTCGCGCGGATCGTCGGCATTCTCCAGCGCATGGGCCAGGATCACGCGGTCGACCGCGGCATCGGGCAGCGGCCACATCTCCTCCTCGACCAGCGCGGAGGCGGCACCGCGCCCGGACTGCCAGTCGAGAACCCCCTGCTCCGCCGGCATGAAGGCCAGAATGCGCTCCGCCTCGTCACGGAAAACGCCGAGAAACGGCGTCGCGAACCCGGCGCCCAGGACGCGCAGCCCTGTCACATCGGCGAACCGGGCGCGCAGCTTCGCACGCAGAACGCGCCGCACCACCTGGCCCAGAGGCCGGTGGTAGAATTCGCGAAGATCGACGACGTCGTGGGACATGGGGGAAGTCTAGCACGTCGCCGTTAACACGGTGTCAGTCTCGGCCAGGAACGGTATGCAAAGTGCTAACCCATTGGCCCCCTGATCCCAAGCAGGCGGCGGCCAGGATCAGCGCCGTGCCGAGGCCGAGGACAGTCTTGCGAAACATGGGTTTTCCCTTGCATTGGACGGTCGCTCGGGATGACGCAGCCGCTCTGAATGTGTCGCTCCGGCCCGGACGCCGGTTCACGCGAGAGCACGACAAAGGCCGCGAGAACGAAAAAAACCGGCCCTTCCGGGCCGGCTTTTTCATTTCGGTCCGTACAGACGAACTCAGTAACAGACGACCTTCTTCTTCCAGTAGTATCCGCCTTCATATTCGTCCCACACCTTGATCTTCTTCACGACGCAGGAATCGCCGCCGTAGCCGTAGCCGCCGCCAATATAGATGCCCGGGCCGCCGTGCCACTTGTGGTGGCCGCCGTGATGCTTGCCGTGATGCTTGTTATGATGGTTGTTGTGATGATTGTTGCCGCCGGCGAAAGCCGCGGTCGGGGCAACGGCGGCCGTGAGAATCAGCGCGGCGCCGAGGCCGAGAACAGTCTTGCGAAACATGGGGTCTTCCTTCGGGTTGCGGGCCGCGCGAGGGAGAGATGCGGCCGCTGTTCATAGGTCGCGCCGCGCGGAGATCGGGTTCATGGGAACGGTACGATTCTTTTCGCGGGCCACCTGTTGTTGTCCCGGAAACGAAAAAGCCGGCCGCAAGGGCCGGCTTCGCGCACGCGCCGAGGTGTGTCGGGCTCAGTCGCAGTCCTTGTTCGTGACCCAGACATAGGCCGGGCCGGGACCGTAATTACGGACAAGGACCGGAACCGAATTGCAGACCGGACCGGTATCGACATGATAGGGGCGCTGGCTCGGCCAGAGGGCGGTCGCGTCGCGCTCCCTCTTGGAGGAGCCGTCGCCGCCCTTCGCCGACGCGGCGTTCGGAGCGAAAGCCGCGGCAAGAACGAGCACGGCCAAAGCGGATGCGAAAATGGTGCGGGACATCAGGTGCCTTCCTTCGTGTGTGGGGTGATGCCCTTTGGTCGCGGACGCCGTGAAATGGGTTCAAGCCTGGAAGTCAGAAGGGTGGCGCCCTCCCTCCCCCTTGTGGGGAGGGCCGAGAGCGCGAAGCGCTCCGGGGTGGGGGTCTCTGGCTCTCCGTAGCGCTGTTTCCTATCGACCGGCCATCACCCCACCCCGCTCGTGCTTCGCACAAGTCGGCCCTCCCCATTCAGGGGAGGGAGGTTGACGGTTGACCTGACCCTGCGCGGGCCCCACTTATCCGCTGCCCGTGAAAGGTTGCGCCTCCATGCCGGAAATCCGCCTGATCCCCTGCCTCGCCGACAATTACGCCGTGCTCGTCAAGGAGGGCGATACGGTCGTTCTGGTCGATGCGCCGGAGGCCGGGCCGATCCGCGACATGCTGGCCAAAGAAGGCTGGCGCCTCACCCATATCCTCGTCACCCACAAGCATGACGACCACATCGCCGGCATCCCGGCGCTCGTTGCCGAGTTCGCGCCGGAGGTCATCGGACCGGAGGCCGAGAAGACGCACATCCCGCACATCACGAAGAGCGTGCGCGAGGGGAACAAGGTCGAGGTCGGGCCGCTCACGGCCGACGTCTACGACACGCCGGGCCACACCGCCGGCCATATCTGCTTCCATTTCCCGAAGGAAAAGCTGCTGTTTTCCGGCGACACGCTGTTTGCGCTGGGCTGCGGCCGCCTGTTCGAGCGCCCGGCCGCCGATATGTGGAATTCGCTGAAGAAGCTGCGTGCCCTGCCCGACGACACCGAGGTCTATTGCGGCCACGAATACACGCTCTCGAACGCCCGTTTCGCCCTGACCGTCGACCCCGGCAATGCCGAGCTCAAGGCCCGCGCCGCCGAGATCGAAAAGGCCCGGGTGGCGGGAAAGCCCACCGTGCCATTCAATCTCGGCCTAGAGAAAAGGACGAGCCCGTTCCTGCGCGCCGACGATCCGGCCGTCGCCAAGGGCGTCGGCAAAGCGGGTGCGGCGCCGGAGGCGGTGTTCGCCGAGGTCCGGGAGCGGAAGAACAATTTCTGAGCCTTAATCCTGACGCCCATTTCGGAATTGCAAAGCCCCGCCGGATCGGGCATAGAACCCCCCTCGCGGCGTACCCCGCCGCGAATGACTGGCAGCGTGCGGGTGTAGCTCAGGGGTAGAGCACAACCTTGCCAAGGTTGGGGTCGAGGGTTCGAATCCCTTCGCCCGCTCCAGTCGCCTTCTTGTTTCGAGACTGCAGAAAGCCGCGGGTATCCTGCGGCTTTTGTCGTTTTGGACGTGGAACCTCGGATTCGATCGACGACGTCCTGCGGCGGGTTTAACGCGTCGCGACCGTTATGCTCGTACCTGGAGATCGCGGCGCTCCTGAATGCCGCACACGAAGACTCCATCCGAGGCTCCCGAGAGCCGTGATCGAGAGGCCAGCCGACGCTGGTGCGCCAGCGTAGTTCGAGGATGCAGGGGATCGCCCCGCCCCAGAAATGCGTTGAACCCTAGAATGAGTTCGCCGGCGTGCATGCAAGAAAAGGAAAGCCCCCCGGGGCGGAGCCGGGGGCATAGCGAGGTCCACAGGCCGTCTAGAATGCATTGTGTCAGAACTCTCGTGCGTGACCGGCCTCCTAGTTAGAATGAGGAAGCGGAGGATGACGCCATGAAAATGGGAGCAATCGACA
This sequence comes from uncultured Alphaproteobacteria bacterium, assembly GCA_963786225.1. GTDB lineage: Bacteria > Pseudomonadota > Alphaproteobacteria > Rhizobiales > Methylopilaceae > Flaviflagellibacter. The sequence continues at coordinate 58,921 of CAWAYQ010000022.1, read as the reverse complement.
TCCACGATTACGCCCGGCAGTTGTTGGATGCTCATGGTGACAAGGCGGTCGCCGAGGCCGCCAAAAGAGCTTCTGCCTGCGAAGCGGAAGGCAAGAACGAGCAAGCCGAAACTTGGCGGCACGTCGAAGCGGCCTTGAAGCTGATGCGCGGACCGCACGAAAGCTGAAACACCGGCCGACGGACGATAGACTTATTCGCAGATGAGCGTCGCTACGCCGGATCGACGCCGAAGCGACGCTGTCGCTGCTGATGTCGCGGGCGCGAAGACGCTGATGTGCGACGTGAATCCCATGATCGGAAATGATCAGCGCTCCTGAAGTCACCTAGGAAGCTGCGAAAACGGGGAGATCACCAATGTTTCTGAATTGCGCCGCGGTCGAGGACGTTCTCAAGGCCATCAGGGACAAAAACGTCCAAATGATCGATTTGCAATTCGCTGACTTGCCCGGCACTTGGCAGCATTTTTCTGTCCCGCCAAGCGCGATGGATGCCGATGCGATGAGCGAGGGCATCGGCTTCGACGGGTCCTCGATACGCGGTTTCCAGGAGATCCACGAAAGCGACATGCTGGTCGTGCCTGACCCGGCCACGGCCTTTCTCGACCCGTTCACGCCGGCCACGACGCTGGTCCTGATGTGCAACATCAGAGATCCGGTCACCGGTCAGCCCTATAGCCGCGACGCCCGCTACATCGCGCAGAAGGCCGAAGCGCATCTCAAGCAGAGCGGCATCGCCGATACCGTCTATTTCGGGCCGGAGGCGGAGTTCTTCGTCTTCAACGAGGTGCGCTACGGCGAGGGCATGAACTATGCGTACCATGAGATCGACTCGAAGGAAGGCATCTGGAATTCAGGAACGCAGGAGGAACCGAACCTCGGCCACAAGCCGCGCCAGAAGGAAGGCTACTTTCCGGTTCCTCCGGTCGATACCATGCAGGATTTGCGCACCGAGATGGTGCTGACGCTGGAGTCGCTCGGGATCCAGATCGAGGCCCATCACCATGAAGTGGCAACCGCCGGGCAGGCGGAGATCGACATGCGCTTCACCACGCTCACGCGCATGGCCGACAATCTGATGCTTTACAAGTATGTGATCAAGAATGTCGCCCGCACGCACAGTATGACGGCGACGTTCATGCCGAAGCCGCTGTTCGAAGACAACGCTTCGGGTATGCACGTGCATCAGAGTCTGTGGAAGGGAACGAGCAACCTGTTCTACAGCGACAAAGACTACGCGAATCTGAGCGAGCTTGCTCGCTTCTACATCGGCGGCTTGCTGAAACACGCCTGGTCTTTGTGCGCGCTCTGCGCGCCGACTACCAATTCCTACCGCCGCCTGGTGCCGGGCTACGAGGCGCCGATCAACCTAGTTTATTCCCAACGCAACCGCTCCGCCTGCTGTCGGATTCCGATGTACTCGCCAAATCCGCAGGCGAAGCGGGTCGAGTTCCGTACACCAGACCCCTCCTGCAACGGGTATCTGGCGTTTGCGGCCATGTTGATGGCCGGTCTCGACGGCATCAAGGATCGCATCGATCCGGGCAAGCCGATCGACAAGAACCTCTATGACCTACCGCCCGCAGAAGCGAAGGCGGTGAAATCCACGCCCGGCTCGCTGCAGCAAGCGCTCGACGCACTCGAAGCTGATCACGCGTTCCTGCTCCGTGGCGGCGTGTTCACCGAAGACGTGATCGAAACGTGGCTCAGCTACAAGCGCACAAAGGAGGTCGATGCCATCGCGTTGCGTCCCCACCCCTACGAGTTCCACCTCTATTACGATATTTAGAACGGAATATTGTTCGACGCCTCGGTCGGGCCTTGGTCACTCAGTGGAATGAGTTGGGGACGATGTTCGGGAGTTGCTCGCCCCGGGTCGAGGATTCAAAACAGCTTCAAACACCAATGTTCGCAATGGCCACTGGGGGCCGCTCCCTAAGTTGCTCCCCCAAGCGGGATCGCCGATCGGACTGCCCCTGGGAGTCCCTTGCGAAGGCCTCGGAGCGGTAAAGTTGCAGACGCAATCGAAGCGCCTGGACGGCACCTCGCCACCATGGTCGCGCACGGCCGCGGGCCTGAAGTGCCTCTGCAAGAAATTGCCACCGCATCGTTCAGCGTGAGTGGTTGCTCTCTACTGTCCATACACTGCCAGCCGTTCACGATGAGAATTTCGGCGACGGCGTAGAGTCATGCCGAGACAGGTCAGCACGACGCGTTTCACCTATCCGAGGCCGCCTTTGTCGGGCGAAGCGGATGCTGGACCGAATGCACGACGACGCTATGTAAAAATTGGGCTGGTGGCGAACCCCGCACCGAAGGAGTCATTTCGATGAGAACACATCGCACCGCCACCATCGTGATCGCCATCGCAGGCCTGCTCGGCGGCTCGGGCTTCGCCGGGGCCCAGACCTCTGCTTCCCCCGCGCCACCGCATGTCCCGTTGCAGAAGACGATAGGCCAGACAACACCGGACATCATCCCATCGCTGATCGTCATGAACTCCCGCAGCGCAACCCTACAAGGCGGGAAACTCACGTTGATGGGCGTTTCGCCCAACTCCATCGTGTTTGCTGATCGCCCAGTCCGGGCGGCCGGACACGCGCTCACGGCGCATCTCCTCGAAGAATGGACCCCTGGCGACCCAAACGACGACAACTTCGCCACGAATCCGCCGAATGCCACCATCTCGGCCTTCAGCAAAGACGGCACCGCGATCCGCGATGCCGTCATCGTCATGAGGACTCCGAAGCTTGAGGGCGACCAGCTCAGTTTCGACGTGGATGTCCTTGAGGGAGACCTGACGGGCGCCGACGGGGCCGCTTCGGTTTTCATTGACAGGTTCGGATTCGCCGGTGGCGGCTTTGCCCGTGGCGGTGTCGGTCGCGTCGGCGGTGTCGGTCGCATCGGCGGAGTCGGTCGCGTCGGCTATGTGGGCCGGGGTGCGTTTTATCGCGGGGCGGGGGTTGGGCTTGGAGCAGCAGCTCTCGGAGGTGCCGCACTTGGAGCGGCCTACGGCACGGCGTGCGGAGTTTATCCCAACCCGCCTTGCTACTAGTTCCTGCCGCTTCCGCTGATCCCAGCGAGCTTTGACGCGGAGAAGATTGCGGAGTTCGCCGGCTGGCCTCGCCGGCAGGCCGGACGAGGTCGCCTCCCCTTCCGCTTCCTGGCTACGCGGGAAAGCTCTTGCAGCCCGGGCATGTGAACGGCGGAACGCCGGTCTAGCTTCGGGCGGCGCGCCCGGCCGCACTGGCTTGGTCGACCTCGACGAGCCTGCCGCTCTTCACGTCGTAGATGAACCCGAAGATCGGGATGTAGGACGGCACCAGCGGATGCTCGCGGATGCGTTTGACGTCCTGCACCACGCTCTGCTCGCGATTTCCGATCGTGTGCCATTTAATGAAATGGCCGTGGGCGTGGCCGCCGCGATGATGCGGGTTCGACCAGGTCTTGCCGTCGAAAATCGCGGTCTCAAGATCGTCGTCCAGAAGATCCGCGATCGTCTCGTCGGAAAAGAGCTCCATGCCGCAATTGGTATGATGAATCACGAACCAGGTTCGGGTCCCGAGCAGCTTGTGAGAGATCACCAGCGAACGGATGGCATCGTCGGTGGCGCGGCCGCCCGCATTGCGGATCACATGGGCATCGCCCTCCGACAGACCGGCGTATTTGGCGGGATCGAGGCGAGCATCCATGCAGGTAAGGATCGCAAAGCGGCGCGCCGGCGGCAAAGCCAGATCACCTTTGTCGAACCGGTCGGCATAGGCGGCATTGGCGTCGAGGATCTCGTCATGGACGGGCGATGTCGAGTTGGTCACCTGATTCCCGTCTCCTGAATGTAGTGGATATATGGATATAAGAGTCCTAGGGCGAACCTAGATCTTTCCAAGGTCAGGGCGGCCGTCAGGCCCGCACCCCGGGTTCGAATCCCTTCGCCCGCTCCAGTCCTTCCAATTACTTCGCTAATGTATTGCCTCCTCCCCTTCCGTTCGGGGAAGCAGGGGGAAGCAGTCGCTATTGCCCTTGGCGAAGGCGCGGCCCGCTGAATCTCGCGCCGCTAGCCCTCAGATCCCCAAAAGCGAGCTGACGGGTTCCGGTTGATCTTCATGATTTAATCCCAGTTTCGCCCACCATTTTCCCCCAGTTTAATCCTCTGGCATCGCATCCGGGGCATCAGACCAAAGTCCGAAGGGGGCATAGAACTAGGTCTCGAAAGAGACCGACAAAGTCCCGAACTATCGGCACCAAGATCACCGGAAATTGCTGGACCTTGTTACTTTCCCGACCCGATGGAACCAGTGATCTCTGAGGTGGCTTAACCGTGCATACACGGATGGACCACTCATGCGTGCGATGCCGCCCCTTCAGGATCGACCTGTTTTCCTTGACCGCCGAGGTCGCCGAGCCATCGCGACGAACCTTGTTCTCCTGCTGCTAGCCGCAATCGCCGCCATCGGACTCACCGCCGTTGTGCTCGGCGTCGTGGTGGCTCCGCACCTGCCGGCGCTGACCGCTCCGACCGTGGTCAGCGCCGGGCCCGGCGACCTGCCCCTCGCTCGCGCCCCGGGCGCAGAGCCAGCTCTCGTGCCGACCAGAAACCGCTACGTCTCCCAAGACGCGACGAGCGCAATGCGTCTGGCATATTTTTCCCAAAACGACGTGGGCAGCTTTCAATCTCTGAAGCGCAATGCGGGAAAGCTGGATGGCCTCATCCCGGACTGGCTTCTTCTCGACGAGGCCGGTGGACGCGTCGCTGTGCGCAGTACCGCGAGTGAGGAAGTCATCGGCTGGCTGCGGACCCGGGCCCCTCACATGGCCATCTACCCTTTCCTCGCCAGCCGTCTGAACCCCGCCAGGACGGAAGCCGCGTTCGCCAGTCCGGGCGGGCGGGCTCTGCTGATCGATCAACTGGCCAAGCATCTGCGCCAGGACCGGTTCGGCGGGATCGTCCTGGATCTCAGCGGCATGCGATCGTCGGGTCACGCGCATCTGGTGACCTTCCTGGGCCAATTGCGCGCTGTCCTGAAGGCTCGGGGGCAGAAGGTCATCCTTGCTGCTCCGCCGCAGGAGACCGGCCAGCGTCTGCAGTTGCTCTCCAAATTCGTGGACTACATCCTCGTCCTTTCGCATGACGAGACGGCGGAGCGCTCGGACCCCGGGCCTGTGGCGAGCCAGGGATGGTTTGAAGAGGAGGTCTGGAGCCGGCTCCCCGACGTGCCGGCGGGCAAGCTGATCATCAGTATCGGCGCCTTCGGCTACGATTTCGATGCCTACGGCAAAAAGCGATCGATCTCCGTTCAGGAAGCGTGGCTGCTCCTGGACCGCTCGGGCGCCGACCTGACATTCGACAGCCGATCCCTCAATCCAACCTTTATTTACCGGGGCGACGACGGGCGCCGGCATCAGGTCTGGTTCCTCGACGCCGTCACCGCGTTCAACCAGACAAAGGCCGCCATGGCCGTACGACCGGCAGGCCTCGCCATATCGAGCCTCGGCCTCGAGGATCCGGGGGTATGGGAAATCGCGGCGCGCAACAAACACCCCAACGCGGCGGCTATGGAACGACTCAAGACGCCGGAAGCAGGATACGGCTCCTTTGCGGAGACGCGAGGCGCCCTCATTGCGGCAAGCACCGGAACCGCCGGCACCCGCACCCTATCGTTCAGTCGCAGCCTCGGACTCATCGTTGACGAGACCCTGACCGGCATCCCGAGACAAGCAAAGCTCACCGAATGGCTGGTCAAAGATCCTATGGCGGTCGCGCTTACCTTCGACGATGGCCCTCACCCCGTCTACACGCCGCAGATACTGGATATTCTGTCCGCCAGGAACGCGAAGGCGACGTTCTATGTCATCGGCAGAAATGCCGTTGCCTATCCCGATGTATTGACACGCGTTTACAAGGACGGTCATGACATAGGCAATCACACGTTCTCCCACGCCAATATATTCAACAGCTCATCCGAACGAATAGCCGCCGAACTGAATGCGACGCAGCGAGTATTTGAGGACCAGTTAGGCGCGAGAACTGTGCTCTTTCGGCCGCCCTTCGCCAGCGCCGGATACGAATTCCTGGAAACGTCGTTCACGCTGGCGGAAACATCGTCACGTCTTGGCTACTTGATCGGTGGGCCCGATGTGAACCCGCTCGATTACCTGACGACCGCTGACCGGATCGTCGACCAGGTCGTCTCTCAAATCGTTGGCGGGCGAGGACGGATCGTCATCCTCCATGACGCGGGCGGAAACCGTGGGGCGACGATCGAGGCGCTGCCGCGGATCATCGACAAGCTTCAGTCCGCCGGCTTCCGTTTCGTGACGACCCATGAACTCGTTGGGCTGCGGAGCGAAGACGTGATGCCGCTGGCGCCTCGGGATGCCGCCGTCTGGGCACAGGCTGCGATTCGGTCTGGATCGGTCAGTTTCGTCGCCTGGCTATCGAATGTTCTTCCGTCCGTAGCGATAGCGACCGCGATCATCGGCCTGTTGCGTCTGATCCTCGTCGTCATCGGAGCGATCGCACAAGCGAGGAGAAGCCGGTCTCGCGCGCCGGATCAAGGCTTCCAGGGCACGATCACGGCAATTGTTCCCGCCTATAACGAGGAGGCCGTGATCTGCAAAACGGTTCGCGGGCTTCTGGCGTCGTCGATGGGAGATCGAATCAAGGTCCTTGTGATCGACGACGGTTCGACTGATCGGACGAGTGACGTCGTCATCAAGGGCTTTGCGAACGACGAACGCGTCGAGGTCTTCCGCAAATCGAATGGCGGCAAGGCCTCAGCGCTCAACCACGGTATTTCGCGGACCGACGCAGACGTCGTGGTCGCCATAGACGGCGATACCATCCTGCTGCCCGACGCGATCGAGTGCCTGGTCGCGCGCTTTGCCGACCCGGCCATTGGAGCGGTCGCAGGAAGGGTCGTCGTCGGCAACCGGATCAACCTGATGACCCGGTTCCAGGCGCTTGAATACATTACGAGCCAGAATCTGGATCGCAGAGCGTTCGAACTGTTCAATGCAATTGGCGTCGTGCCGGGAGCCATCGGCGCGTGGCGGCGTCAGGCGATCATCGAGGCGGGCGGCTACTCCCGCGACACACTCGCCGAAGATGCCGATCTGACCGTGACCTTGGAACGCCTCGGATGGAGGGTGGTTGACGAGCCTGCGGCCCAGGCGCTCACCGAAGCGCCCGAGACGCTCAGGGCATTCATGAAGCAACGTTATCGCTGGATGTTCGGCACACTGCAGGGCGCCTTCAAACATGCAGACGTCCTGCTGAAGCGTCCGTCAGGACTGTCGATGATAACGATCCCGAACATCATCATATTTCAGTTTCTTTTTACAGTTCTTTCTCCGGCTATGGACGTAGTGTTGCTATTTGCGATTGTACTTACGCTAGCATCTTTTCTTGTTGAGTCACAGCACCAGGTCGACAACATTATTATTATCGCAAAATACTGGATCGTCTTTCAGGCCGCTGATGTGCTGGCCGCGATGATCGGGGTCGCGCTCAACAAGGGGAGCCACAATTGGCGGCTGATTCCGCTGATTCCGGTTCAGCGGTTTTCATACAGGCAACTTCTCTACGTGACCGCCATCCGGGCACTGCTCTCGGCAATCAAAGGGACGTTCGTCGGCTGGGGAAAGCTTTTGCGGACAGGGAATGTCGCGGCCCCCATTCCACGAATCCAAGTGGAGTCGAAGTAGGAGATTCGAGAGATGAACCTTTTTGCTCACGGTCTTATACACCACAGCATCAGCCTCCCCATCATCGCTGCCTTGGCAGCTGCGATGACTTTAAGCGTCAAGCCCGCGGGGGCTCAGAGCTCCGAAACGGCGGCGCGGGTCCAACCGGATGCGAGCAGCGCCGCGAATAACCAACTCGGAGAGACGTCCGAGAATGGACTGAGGCTCTTCATCGGCGACCTCCTGCAGATCACATTCTTCGAGAAGTACGGAAAAGAGGTTGGGCAGGGAGGCAACGAGCAGGCCGTACTGACAAACCTGGTCGAGCGTCCCGAGTTGACCGGCGAATACATTATCCAGGAGGACGGGACGCTCTTTCTGCCTTTGCTCGGAACACTCAAGGCCGAGGGCGAGACCAATGAACAGCTCCTTCGGGCAATTGAGAACCAGTTCAGTCGATTGTTCGGAGGGCAGATCAAGGTTTCCCTCAAACTTAGGGAGCGCCAGCCGGTTTACGTTACGGGTCATGTTCCCCAGGGTGGCACCTTCAAACACATGCCGGGGATGACCGTTCTTCATGCTTTGGCCTTGGCGGGTAGCACCAGGCCCAACGCCGCTGAGGATTGGAGGAAGTTCGACGTATCTCGGGAGCGGGAACGTATGCACAAGGCCGAAGATCGGCTGCGGTCGCTCCTCGCCAGATCCGACGTCTTGAAGGCAGAGCAAGAGGGGCGTTCGGCTACGGCCAGCCCACCGCTGGTCGCGCTGGCGGGTGACCGGAGGGCAGGAGAAATGGTGGCGAAGGCCAACACCATTCGCGATCTGGAGCTCCGGCAAGTCCAGGAGGACGAAGAGGCGTCCAGCGTCGTCATGTCAGCAATAGAGAGCGAGCTCGCAGTCTTGCGTGACAGCCTGCAGCAATCGGAGTCCAGGGTGAAGGAGTTGGTCGAGCGGCTGGAAGCGGTGAGCGACCTGCTAAAGCGCAAACTCACGACCGACATCGAACTCTACTCCACGCAGAGCCAACTGAGCCAGGCTCGCGAACGTTGGAACGAAATCCGAGCAGCCATTGCACGGGGCGAACGCAGCCTGGCGGAGGCACGCACGGAGCAGAATCGATCAGCCCTCAAATCTCACGTCGAGGCCAGCAAGGAATCCCATGCGTTGAACCAGGCCATAGCCGAGGAAGAGGTCACGCTGACCGCCATCGCACCGCTCATCCGCGGCTTCGGAGTCCGCCGTCCTGCGACCAGGGGACGAGATGCCGGATTCTCCGTCAGAATTCTCAGGCGAACGAGCAAGGGCCTCAATGAACTGAAAGCTTCGGATCGCACCGCCGTCATGCCCGGAGACTTGTTGCTGGTCGCAGGAGGGGAAGATTCATGATGCCGCGGAGGCGCGGAGCAACTGAACCCCACTGTGATCCAACGCCTCGCGCCTCCGCAGCGCGGGGGATGCGGGGCGGGGTCGACGCTAAGAACAGTCTCGCCTGCCGTGTCGGTACTCTTCTAGCCGCCGTGCGAGCGTTCTGTGCAACCGCGGCAATGCTGTCGGCTGCATATTGCTTACCGGCGATAGCGTCAGACCGCCCCAGGATCGGCGCGTATCTGACCGCGTGGAGCGTCGGGGACGGGCTTCGCATCGACGAGGTTCCCGCAGAATTGCTGACCCACGTCTTCTATGCGTTTGGCGGCGTATCGGAAGACCTTGTGGCGGTCCTCGGCGACCCCTGTCGTGATCTCGGCGATTGTCCGGTCGGCGAAACACCCGTCACCGGGGCTGGGAACTTCGCGGAAATGCTCGCCCTCAAGGCGCGGCATCCGCACCTGAAGATCCTGATCTCGTTGGGTGGCTGGGCCGGGTCCAAATATTTCTCCGACGCCGCCGCCACAGCCGAATCCCGAAAGCGCTTCGCAGACTCCGTGATCGATCTGTTCATCCTTCGGTTCCCGGGCCTCTTCGACGGGATCGACGTGGATTGGGAGTTCCCGGTCGAGGGGGGAATGCCGGAGAACACCAGGCGTCCGGAAGACGGAGAGAATTTCGAGTTGCTGATCGAGGAACTGCGACGGCAACTGAATGCATTGCCCGACGGCGAGCGCTACGAGCTAACGATTGCGGTCTCGCCCCTGGCGGGGCACCTCCGGCTCGGCCGCCTGGCCGCGACAGTCGATTCGATCAATGCGATGACCTACGACTACCACCAAGGATCGAGCCTCGCCCATTTCAATTCCCCTCTCTTCCGGACGACCGACGACCCGACACCGACGTTCAACGTGGACGAAAGCGTGCGGACCTTGCTCGCCGCCGGGGTACCCACACAAAAGGTGGTTCTGGGCATTCCGTTCTACGGAAGGGGTTACCGAGGGGTTCCCGCCAACAACAACGGCCTTTTCCAGAAGGCCGACCCCGAAGCGAAGGCCGACCCCGAAGCCCCCGAGGACTGGCCATTGAGTACCATCGCCTACCGTGAGCTGATGCGCCGACGCCCGGAGGCGCATGGTTTTCAACGCTTCTGGCAGGACGAGGCGCAGGTCCCATGGCTCTACAATCCGGACCTGCACCACTGGATCACCTACGACGATCCTCATTCCATCGAGCTGAAAGCAGCTTATGCGCGGCAGCGCAGGCTTGGGGGCGTTATGTTCTGGGAGTTGAGCGGCGATGACGGCAGCCTACTGACGGCCATTCATAAAGGTCTTCGGCCGTAGCTGCGTGAGCACTCGGCTCGCACAAGGCTGCGAGCAAGTCGTCCGGGAAAAGTCCGAAACGTCCGGTCGCGGGGTCGCGCTTCTTGTCCTCGCTTGCTATGCCGGAAACAGGTGGAGACCCAGGCTGGAGTTGGCATCCAGAAAAAGCGCGCGCCATCAAGCGCCCCGGCCCAACTCCCGACAGGCATTGATCCTGAAATCGCGGCAGGCCGAACCAGCTAGGAACCGGCGGTTCCACCTCGCGTTGATTCCGCATGACGCTCCATTGATGGAGTCGACCAACCACATAATCGACGGAGGTTTTCATGGCGGACCACGACAATCGTTGGCGCGACGATCGGATTGCGCGGCGCCCCGGCGGCGAGCGGGATTTCTATGGTCGCGACGAACGCGGCGAGGATGATTACGGACGCGGCTTTGGAGAAGAAGGCATGACCAATTATCGCCTTCGCCGGCCGTCCGGCATGGGCTCGGGCGAATACGGTGCGGGCCCGAACTACGGGGGACGCGACCGCGGGTTCAGCGGCCGTGGAGATTATGGCGGGTATCCGGACCGATCCCGCTCGCGGGATTTCGGCGGCGATTTCTCGAGCGACAATGAATATGGCGCGCGCCGGTATCTTAGCGGGTCGTTGGCGGGCGACGATCGGACACGCCGCGAGTGGAACGACCGCCGGTATGGCAACGAGGAGCGCGGTTGGTGGGATCGCGCCAGCGACGAGGTCTCGTCGTGGTTCGGCGATGACGACGCCGACCGCCGCCGCCGTCTCGATGCACGTCATGAAGGCAGAGGCCCGAAAGGCTATCGCCGCTCCGACGACCGCATCCGCGAGGACGTCTCGGACCGTCTTACCGACGATCCTTATGTCGATGCGACCGAGATCGAAATTGCGGTCGCCGACGCGGAAGTCACGCTCACCGGCTCCGTGGACAGCCGTAACGCCCGCCGCCGGGCCGAGGATCTTGCCGAGCGAGTGTCCGGCGTAACCCACGTGCAGAATAATCTGCGCGTGAGCTCAGGTTCGGAAACGGTGCGCGAGGAGCGCACCGCCGGCAAAGCGGGTCTTTTCTCGAAGTCATAAAATCCCGCGGGGAAAGCAAGAAACGGCGGCCACCGACAGCCGCCGTTTTTTTCGCGCGGGCACCAACTGTTCCTGCCGAAATCCCGCGTGGTCTTCGCGCGTTTGGCCACGAAGCCCAAACACAGAAGCAAAGCACCACGCGACCGGGTTAGCGGCCGTTCAATCCGTGGCGGATGTGGCCAGAGCTGCAGTGTGCCGCTTCGCTCCTGTGTGAGCCGATGATGTGATTGTTTGATTTACGGAACGTTACCGGAACGCTCAGCGCTCCGCGGGATTTCCCCCCGCGCTGTCTGCCGACGAGATTTTGACGCTCAATGAACGCGAGGTGAACCGCGGTCTCAGGGGCAGTTCAGGTGCAGGTCGTTAGTTTTTGCCCATAGAGCGGTTCCGGGTTGGGACCACGCACTGGGAGAGAACGATGTTTCGAAGCCTTGCACTCGCTGCTGCCGCTGCCCTGACGCTCGGCGTCGGTGTCGCCTCGACTGCGGCCCCCGCCGCTGCTCAAGGCGTCGGCATTTACGTCGGATCGGGATATTCCGGCGGGCATTACAACCGGCATCACGGAAGGCATTATGGCCGGCATTACGCTCCCCCGCGTCGCCATTGCGAACGTGTCGTGATCCGCAAGAGGGTTCACGGCCATTGGCGCAAGATCGTCACGCGAGAGTGCTCTGTTCGCCATGTTGGTCACTATCGCCGCTACTGACTCCAGGGGGCGCCTTCGGGCGCCCCCTTTTCGGTTTCGGGTGATGCAAGCGCATCGCCTTGATCAGCACAGGAAGTCTGCCATGAAACAGACAACAGGAGATCCATTCAATCTGGAGAGATTTGTTACCGCGCAGGCAGCGGTCTTCGACGCCGCGCTCGCCGAACTCAAGGCAGGGCGGAAGCGGGGCCACTGGATGTGGTTTGTCTTTCCGCAATTGCGCGGGCTTGGGCACTCCGCAATGGCCCAGTTCTACGCAATCTCATCGGTCGAGGAAGCCCGCGCCTATCTCAGCCACGCCGTGCTGGGGCCACGGCTTGTCTCATGCACCAACGCCGTTCTGGAATGTGACGCCAACTCGTTGCGGGAGATATTCGATACGCCGGACGACATGAAGTTCCGGTCGTCGATGACACTCTTCGCGCTCGCCTCCGACGGAAACCCGGTCTTTCAGGCAGCACTCGATCGCTGGTGCAGCGGGCGTATGGACGATATAACCGTTCTTATCCTCGCAACCCCGCCGACGCAGGGAAGCTCTCTTTTTCTCTGAGATGCAAAAGCCGCGGGAAAACCCGCGGCTTTTGCCGTTCTGACGTGAATTCGGTCGCCGGAAGGCCCCGGTAGCCTCGACCGCTTAGCTTAACCCTTCGACCTGGCGAAGTATGTATTCGCGCCCGGCAATCATGTCCGGGAGTGTGCCGAAGGATAAGGTGTAGTGCCCCTGGAACCCCGCCCCTTCCAGGCGGCGGAACGCGTCTGCAAAGTCGAGATCGCCGTCTCCCGGTTTCAGGTGCTCCTCTTTGCCGTTGCGGAAGCAATCGGCGACACGAACCTCGTCACATCGGCTCATGTCCAGGCCCGCGATGAAGCCGGGAATGCCTTCCGGCAGGAGATGGGCGTGGTTGATGGTGAAAGCCCAGCGCAGGCGAGGCGATGTCAGCTTCTCGAAGAAATACTGTGTCTCCTCGAGAGGGCAGGCAAGATACTTGACCTCAGCATCGGCCGGCTCCTTGTTCATGTTCTCGAGCAGCAGCGTCAATCCGATCTTCTCGGCATACTCGCTCATGCGTTGAAGCCGTTCGATTCCCATATCGCGCCGCTGCTTGTAGTCGGCGGTGAAATGGAAGCCGGCGTGGACAACCATCCATTCGCAGCCGAGACGTTTGGCGGCATCCATATGCCCCCACAAGTAACGATCGACACCATCGCGGACATGGGGCGCGATCTCGGCAACGTTGACTGCGGACAGCGTATGCACGCCGATCTTGATGCCGTTGTCCTCGCAGGATCGACGGATGCCCGCCACGCGCTCATCCGTGAGCGATTCGACGGCGTTCGGAGCCACATCGATCTTGAGATCGAGGAAACGGACGCCATTTTCGATCGCGATCTGAATTCCGTCCTCGATCTTGGCTCGGCGACTGACGTCCATGCCGATACGGTCACGTAAGTTCATCAAAATCTCCCCCTTGAGGTTTGTAGAGTTGTTATTCTGCGGCCTTCTCGAAGGCGCCCGCCTTCTGAAGCACCTCGTTGGTGGTCTTGAACGCATCGAGACCGGCGGGAATGCCGCAATAGACGGTTGCCTGCAGCAGCGTCTCGCGAATTTCCTCGACCGTGACGCCGTTGTTGAGTGCGCCGCGGACATGGAGCGCGAGTTCGGCGGGGCGGTTCAACGCCGTCAGCATCGCGATGTTTATGAGGCTGCGCGTCTTCCTCTCAAGCCCTGGGCGCGCCCAGGTATACCCCCAGCAAAATTCGGTCGTGATGTGCTGGAAGGTCATCATGAAGTCGTTCGCGGAACTGAGCGATTTGTCGACATAGTCCGCGCCGAGCACCTCCCGGCGAATTGCGATTCCGCGCTCGAAGAGAGCGTCTGTCTCGACTTTTACTCGTTCGTCCATGATCAAAAGTCCTTTCGATGATCAGCGTTCACCTTGCGCCGCTTCACGCACCTGCGGCGCGGCAGCCTTCTGCACGCGGTCGCGGCGGCGATTAATGAGGTTGAGGATCGAGGATGAGAATACGCCGAGTGCCGCGCAGGCGAAGAAGAAGACGGTGATCGGACGCGTGAAGAACAGCAGCCAGTCGTTCTCGAAGATCAGCATGGACTGCTTCAACGCGGTCTCCAGCATATCGCCGAGGATGAGACCCATTGCCATCGGTACCACCGAGAAGCCGAACCGCCGGACGAAGTAACCGAGAACGCCGAAGGCGAGCATGATTCCGACGTCGGCCAGGCTCTGCTCGAGTGAATAAGCGCCAACCACGGAAAGCACGAAGACGGATGGCCACAGCACCGCGCTCGGAACCAGAGTGAGCAGAGAGAAAACCTTGGCGCCAACCATTCCCAGGCCAAGCCAGAGCAGGTTCGCGATCATCATGATTGCGAAAATCGCGTAGATGAATTCCGACTGATGCTGGAACAGGAATGGACCCGGCCGAACACCCTGGGCGCCAAGTCCAACGAGAATGACAGCAGTGACCGCGCTGCCGGGAATACCGAGTGCCAGCGTAGGGACCAGCGCGCCGCCGACTGCGGCGTTGTTCGCGGCCTCGGCGGCGGCCAGGCCCTCGATCGCTCCCTTTCCGAATTCATCTTTGTTCTTCGACCAGCGCCGGACCTCGTTGTAGGACACGATGGAAGCGACGGTGCCTCCTTCCGCCGGAAGAATCCCGATGAAGGTTCCGATGCCCGATCCCGCGACGATCGCCCTCCACGTACGGCGATAATCGTCACGGCTGGGCAGCGTCATCGTCTTGAGCGTAATGCGCTCCGCGACCACGTTCAGCACGTGGACCTGCTGAAGAAGCTCGGTGATCGCGAACAGGCCGATGAGAACGGGAACCGTCGCGAACCCGCCGCTCAGAGCGGAGGAACCGAAGGTGAAGCGCTCGGTGCCGGTCGCGAAATCGATACCGACCGTAGCGATGAGGATTCCGAAACCGCCGGAGATCAAATTCTTCGAGGAGCCTTCGCCGCTGATGGACGAGACCATCGAGAGGGCAAACAGCGTCAATCCGAAATATTCGGGAGGGCCAAAGTGATAGGCGACACGCGCCAGTGCCGGTGCAGCAACGATGAAGACGATCACACTGAAGATGCCGCCGAGCGTGCTTGCCACGGTCGCGATACCCAGCGCCCGCCCCGCTTCGCCGCGCCGCGCGAGCGGGTAGCCGTCCAGACATGTCACAACGGCCGACGAGGAACCCGGCACGTTGACCAGGATCGCCGAGATCGCTCCCGCATAGGCATTCGCGCAGTAGAGCGAGAGCAGCATCGCGAGCGCCGGGATGGGATCCATCACCATCGTGAACGGCAGCAGAAGAGCCGTCGCCATGGTCGCGCCGATCCCTGGCAGGATCCCGATCACGGTCCCCAGCAGAAGACCAACAAGGATCAATAGGAAATTGGCGGGTTCGAACGCCGTGGCAAAGCCGGTGAGGATCGCGTCCATATCCGCTAACCTAGAAGATCGGTGAGAGGCCCGTGCGGGAAGCGCACGCCTAGTGCCAGGGCGAAGAGCCCGTGGATCGCGAGGGCAAAAAGAATTCCATATCCCAGCGCGACGACCGGGCGTCGCATCCCCCACATCGGAACGGTGACGGCGATGAACAAAATCAGCCCGCCGAAGAAATCGACCCAGGCGCATATGGCGGATGAGACGCACATGGCGACGATCGTGAGGTAGACGAGCCTGGGTATCCGTTCGGGAGTCTCAAGAGGCTTGCCACGGGTTTCGAACAGCATAAACCCGACAAGAAGGACAAGTGTCACTACAACAACCTGCGGATAGGTCGCAGCCTGCATGCCCTGGAGAAGCATATCCGGAACATGATCGATGAAGGTTGTCAGATAGTAGAGCACCGCGCAGATCAGAAGGAGCGCAGCCGCTACCGTTTTCTCGGAGTAGAGGCGGAAGCGAGGGCCGGACTTCGCCGGCTCCCGTTCCTCGTCGGTACTCAGGACATCTCTGTTTGGCATGGCATCCGGCCTTTGGTCGTTACATCAGACCAAGGGCCGTCAGCGCGGTAACCGAGTCGTCGTATTCATCACGGACGGTCTTCTCGAATACGTCGCCCGGCTGAACGCTGTTCGGCTCCATGCCGGCGTTCTTCAGATAGTCCTGGAATGAGGGTGCCTGCAGCGCTTTCAGGAAGCCGTCACGCAGAATCTTTACGACATCGTCCGGCGTTCCGCGGAGAACCGAGTAGCCGCGGAGTGTCGGACGGACGATATCCAGCCCGAGTTCTTTCGCGACAGCGACATCAGGCGCCGCGGGAGAACGCGATTCGGTGAAGCCGAGGATCGGCCGAATCTCGCCGGCGCGAATCTGCGCGTCCGCTTCCGTAACCTGGAGGAAGCCGGAATCGATATTGCCGCCGACTATGTTGATCGCGATCTCGCCCCCGCTGACGATCGGTACGACGTTGAACGGTTTGAGGCCTGCCTTCTGGGCAAGCAGGAAGCCTGTGATGTGATCGCCGCCACCGATCGAGGTCGTACCGAGGCTGATCGCGCGCTCCTTCGCGGCCGCGATATAGTCCTGCGCGGTCTTGATCGGGCTTTTCGCGTTGACCATGATGAAGCTCGGATCGAGAGTTGCCTGCGCCACGCCGACGAGATCGTCCATTTTGATCTTCGACTTGCCGCGGGCGAGGGTAGCGGTTTGCGATCCGGTAAACCCGAGCACGGTGTGTCCGTCCTTCGGACGGCTGACGAGATATTCGTGCGCCACTGCACCTGCGGCGCCGGTTTTGCGCACCAGGGCTATGTCCCAGCCGAGCAGGGAACGGACCTCACGGATGAGCGCGTGGGCCGTGATGTCGGCCCCTCCGCCCGCACCGGAATGGATGATCAGTTCGATTGGCCCCTTCGGAAAGGCGGCTTGGGAAATCGCCGGCATCGCAAGCAACGGCAGCGCCGCCACAGATGCACCGGCGAGCAAAAACTCTCGCCGTCCGAGGACGGCTTCCTTTTTCGTATCCATGATGTCCTCCCCAATGACCCTCGGCGTGCGCCGCCGCTGATCCCGTTTTTGTTTCCGCTCGGCCGCTGCTCGCGTCATTCGGTCGCGACGTGAAGCTTGGCTGCCGGCAGCTTTTTCTGTACCGTATTACCGTAATACGGCTTACGGAATACAGGCAAGGGGGATGTTTGGCATCCCAAGTCGGATGCGCGCTTGCCCTCGGGTTTCCCCTTTGCGATAGCAGCCGCTGACTGCGGGAACGGCAATTGATGGTTGATCTGGATCTGCGCGTCGTCCGGCCGCCGTTGTCCCTGCGCAAGCAGGTTCACGAAGTGCTGCGCGGCGCGATTGTGGACATGCAGTTCGCGCCGGGGCAGCGGCTGATTGAGCGTGAGCTCTGTGAAATGACCGGCGTAAGCCGCGCCGTAATCCGGGAGGTCTTGCGCGAGCTCGAAGCCGAGGGCCTTGTCAGCATCGTGCCGAACAAGGGACCTGTGGTGGCATGCCTTATCGGGCTGAAGGAAGCCCGCGGGCTGTACGAGACCCGCGCTGTCCTTGAGGCGCTAGCCGCACGCGTCTTTGCCCAGCAGGCGACTGATCTCGAGCGTCATGCGCTACGCGAGGCATACAACGAACTTGCTGCCGCATACGAAAGGCAAGGCGATTCGCGGGACCTTCTGCGAGCGAAGGGCAGGTTCTACGCAGTGCTTTTGGCGGGCGCGGGCAACGAGACATCCACTGCGGTGCTCCGCAGCCTCCACGATCGCATCAGCGCGCTCAGAGCCATGACGATGGCCTCGCCCAATCGCAGTATCCGAAGCCTCGAAGAAATCCGAAGCATCGTCGACGCCATCGACGTACGCGATCCGGATGCCGCTTGGGACGCCAGTATTCTGCATGTGCAGAATGCTGCCGGTGTGGCCCTTTCAGTCTTACGTCGGCAGGAATCAACGCCACCCGATGGTTCCATGGATGTGATCCATCTGCCTTTGAGTTCCATCAAAAGCGTGCCTTAGACGATCGGGACGCCTCACGGTTGTGTAACCGCCGTTCCGCCTCAATGTGCGCTTCGCTACCGTTCAGCCCGGCCGTAACGTATTGCCTCTTTTGGAACAAGAAGGCCGCGGACCCGCGGCTTTTGTCGTTCAGCCTCGCCCGATCTCGGCTCTACATCCGTTTCCACGAGGGACGTCCCGGCTGCACGCCAGTTGAAGCGGCGGCAGGAATTGCGGAACGTCGGCTAACGTCAACAGTAATGGCGCTTCCCGTCGCGACCGCGATATGTGTTGGTGCGCCGGTCATAGCTCTTGTAGCGGACATCGCAGGCACCGGCTTCCACGGCGGAGCCGACAGCGCGGCCCGCGCCCACGATCACGTTGCCCGTTTTTCTCAGAATGGATCCGACCGTGGAACGGTCGCCCCGGCGATAGACGACACAATCGCGATCCTTGGGATGATGCGGCACAATACTCACTGACGTGACGATTATTGCCCTGGGCGCTGGCCGTGAAGCCGGCTCCCAAAGTCGCTGCACCGGAAATGACGACGGCAAGCAAAAGGGACCTGGTGCGCATTGTGTTCTCCTCGTGCCGACCGGCACCGTGGGTAACAACGTGCAGGGACATTATTCGTTGCCGACCGGTCTGCCGGTGCGATGACTTTCTTGGCGCCTCCCGGCAGCGATCAGGTTGCCTGGATCGCCGAGAGCTTCCAATCGCCTGCCCGCGGCCGCACGAACGTCCACAGCTCCGTCGCCTCGGTTGGAGCATCCGGGTCGCCGGAAACCAGGTTTCCGTTCTTCCGGTCCCGCATCACGTCGCGGCTCTCGTAGCGCATTGCGACGGTTGCGTATTGCTCGTCACCCTCGCGCCACGTCTCGGACACGTCGCCCTGAAGCAGCTTTACGTCGGAGACGTCGTTCCGCACGCCCGCAGTCGCGTTCTGGCTGAGCTCTTCCGCGAGATAGGACATGACTTCAGGTGTGGTGCGCTCGCGAAGAGCGCCGAAATCCTCGCGGCCATAGGCCGTTTGGACTTCCGTCAACATTTGCTGAAACGTGTCGAGATCACTCTGCTCGACAACGGCCGTGTCCGCCGTGGCCGGGGCGCCCATCATGGGCGCGCCTCCGCGGGACAACCCGAAATCAAAGTTGGAGGGTTGCCTGGCAGGACCGCCGGCCATCGCCATCTCGCGTTGAACCGAAGCGGTGCCCGCCGCCGCCGGCTTCCGCTGGCGGTTTGCGAACCACTTCATGAACAATGTCGCGACAAGCATCGCCAGACCGAGCTGCAGGATCAGGCCGAGAAAGCCCGCGATACCGCCGAGGCCGTGGCCGAGCAGCATTCCGATAAGCCCCCCGATCAGGAGGCCGCGCATCATCGACCCGGCAAAGCCATTGCCGAAGAAACCGGGCCGCTGCGCGGCGGCTCCGGGCCGCTGCGCCGCGGTCGCGGGTGCGTCCGCCTGGGGACGGGGCGTCATGGAGCGCTCTATGGGAGCCGTGCTAGGCGCGGTCTTTGTCGCCGGGGGCGCCTGAAAGGTCCGCGCGCCACGACTGCCAAAGCTTCCAAACCCGCCGGCGCGCCGCGCATCCGCGAAGTCGGCTGTCACGAGAACAAAGGCCACCGCCATCGCGAGAACAACAAAACAGCCCTGAAAACGCTTCATCACAATCCTCACAGCTCGAAAGTCGGGAGATATATAGGCAGTTCGGGTTCAATAAGCGATGTGTCAACGTCCGGTTGCCGGACCTGTTATAACAAGGGGCTGACCAGCCGGGCAACGTTCTCCGCGAGCTTGCGGCTCCCCGGCCTCCGGCGCCACGTCTCCAGATCGATCGGATCGCTGTCCGCGATATAGGCCAGCTGTATCCGCTCGAGTTCCTCGACGCTCGCTTTGTCGTAAAGCAGCAGGCTGACCTCCTCGTTGAGCTCGAACGAGCGGATGTCGATATTGCTCGAACCCACGATCGCCAGATCTCCGTCCACGCTGACATTCTTCGCGTGCAGCAGATATGTGCGGAAGAGATGGATGCGAACGCCGGCCGCGAGCAGGTCGTCGTAATAGGAGCGCTGGGCGAGGCTGACGAACGGCTGGTCCGCGATCGCCGATACGATAAGATCGATCTCGACACCGCGCAGCACCGCCGTTCGCAAGGCGCCGAGCAAGCCCTCGTCGGGAATAAAATAGGGCGACGTGATCATCATCCGCTCACGCGCCGCATGAACCTGCCAGATCAACAGTGTCTGGAAGCCCTCGAGCGGATAGGTGGCTCCGCTGGGCAGGAGTTGCGCCGTGCACTCTCCGGTGGGCGGCGGAACCTCGATCGTATCGGTAAGCAGGACCTCGGTTTCGAGATACCAGTCGGCGAGGAACACCGCGGTCATTTCCGCAACCGCCGGTCCCGTCATCCGGACGACGAGTTCCCGGTTGGTCACCCCCGAGCGGAAATTCTTGTCGACGATGTTCTGGGATCCGACATAGCCGACCGCGCCGTCGATCAAGAAGATCTTGCGATGATTGCGCATGTCGCGGCGCGTTCGTTTCCGCCAGAGGCGGAACGGCAAGGCTTCGCGAACTTCGACATGCGCGGCCCGGAGTCCGTCCAGCGTATTGCGGATCCAGGCGTGAGAACCGATCGGGTCGACGAGAACGTGACAGGCCACGCCGCGTGTCGTGGCGCGCGCCAGAGCCTCGATGACCTTCCGGCCCGTCGCATCGTCGGCGAAAATGTAGGCGAGGATTCGCACGTGAGAGCGAGCGGCGTCGATGTCGCGCACCAGACGTTCGATCGTGTCGTCGTAATCCTCGAGGAACGCGACAGCATTGCCGGCGACCGCCGGCATTCCTCCGAGCTTCTCCGCCAGAGCAGGGAGAGGCGATGTCTTGACAAGGTTCGCGGCGCCCAATTGCTCCATCCAGACGGGCAAAGAACGGCGCCAATTTTCCGAAACGCTCCCCCCTCCATTCGGGGAAACGCGGGCGGCCGATCGCCAGATACAGCAACAGACCGGGCACCGGCAGGAAGAAAATCAGGAGCAGCCAGCTTCGCGTGGCTTCGGGCGTGCGCCGCAGCGGCACGATGATCAGCATGCCGAGCCTGATCAGCCATTCGGCGATGACGAAGGCGGTACCGGTGTGGGAGAGCAGTTCGTCGATCATTCACATCATGCTAATCGATCCGGGGTGGCGAGAGATAGCGCTCTGGCCGCCGCCTATCGCCTGAGGCATGTTCAGGGCGATGACGATCGAACTCCTTCTCGCGCGCTATGGCGTCCTCGGAATATTTCTCGGCGCCGCCATCGAGGGCGAGACCGTGGTGGTCGCGGGCGGACTGCTCGCGCATCGCGGACTGGTGCCTCTTTGGGCTGCCGCGGGTGCGGCCGTCGCCGGCTCGTTCCTTGTCGATCAGTTCTTCTATTCCCTGGGGCGCAATTTCAGCGATCATCCTCGCCTTGAGGCGATGAAGCGCAAACCGGCCTTCGCCAAGGCCATCACGGCGCTGGAGCGCCACCCGACGGGCTTCATATTCGCCTTCCGGTTTCTCTATGGATTGCGCACGGTCAGCCCCGTGGTCATTGGCATCGCGGGCGTTCCCAGGACGCGCTTCGTCATGCTCAACGCCGCGGCCGCTCTGGTGTGGGGCGTGCTTTTCACCCTGCTCGGCTATGCCTTCGGCAACGGCATCGAGCAGATGTTTGGACGCCTGCGGCCGAGCGTGCATCTGCTGGTGGCCGCAGCATGCGCGGGAGCTGCGGCCTTCGCGGTGTTCCATCTGGGACGATGGGGCTGGCGAGCCCTTCACCGGTGATGCGTGCCCCTCCGCTCCCACTTGTGCGGAAAAAAGCCGCGGCGAACCGCGGCTTTTGCTCGTTGTGATTCGTTCGCGAGACGGCCGTCCGCTCCCGAGGGTCTAGGCGGCTGGGCGCCCAGGCCTTCATCGCCTCGAACCGGGCAAGCTGGCCGGAGAGGAGATTGCGCTCCTTGTCGCGGTGGACGAACACCTTGAACATGGCCTCCCCCTCTCCGTTCAGAAATTGCACCGAGCATGAGCGGCGGCCGCCGGGAGCGCGGTCGAGGAGGATGATCTCCGCGCAGTTCGACGCCTTGATATGGCCGCCGATCGGGCTGTCGCCATGGATGTTGAAATAGCCATGACCGTGCGTGCCCGCGGGCAGGCTTCCGGTGATCTCGGCCACGACATCTTTTGTATGGACAAGAAACAGAACATCGCCCCAAGTCGCGAGTTCCGCCCAGACCTCGTCGAAGCGCTGCCCCGGAATCGAGATCGCCTCGCCGGCCGGCAGTTCGGCGAAAACCGCACGCAGGGGAACATTCTGTTCGCGCGCGATGAATTCGAGAATGCCCTTCGGATTCTCGGCAAGCGCGGCGCGGATCTTCGCGCCATCGACTGCGATGTTCATGATCACTCCGCCGGCGCGGCTTCGGCGGCGATGTGCTGAAACACCTCGAAGCCTTCGAATTGCGGATGGCCGAGATAGGTCGGCTTGCGTTCGCTGGTGTTGGCGCGGGAATGCGAGGCGCGGAACTGGTCGGACTTGGTCCAGGCCTCGAAATCGGCCTTGGAGCGCCACACGGTGTGCGAGGCATAGAGAACGTGATCCTCGTGCTCGGGGCCGCGCAGCATGTGGAACTCGACGAAGCCGTCGAGCTCATGCAGCGTGCTTTCGCGCGTGAGCCAGATCTGTTCGAAATCCGCGGTCGAATCCTTGCCGACCTTGAAGCGGTTCATTGCAATGTACATGCGTCTCTTTCCTGTGACTGGCCGGGTCTGCCCGGACGGCTGGCGCTGCCGGGCAGCCTGGCTGATTGAACTCAGAACTTGTAGCTGGCGCTGATTCGGTAGTTACGGCCCGGCTCGGTGTAGTATTCCTTGTTCGCAACCGAGTCCGCGAGGTCGAGCGCGTCCTCGTAATATTTCTCGTCGAAGATATTATAGACTCCGGCGCGGATGGTCAGCCCCTTGACCTGCGGCGGCGCTACCCATGCGGTGAAATCGACGGTCTGGTAGGATGGCGTCGTCGATCTCTCGTTCTCGACATCGGTGAGATCGCGCTGGGCAGCCGCCGTTAAAATCGCATCGGCGCCCCAGAAATCTGCAGCATATCCGACGCCGAGGATCAGCTTGGCGGCCGGGATCGTGTTCAGACCCTCGTTCCTGTCCATATCCTCGCCGGCATAGGCGCCGAGCCTGCCCCAGCCGTGCCAGCCGGACGGATCGTTGTAGTGCGCGGTCAGTTCGACGCCGTAGATTTCGACATTGGCGCGGTTGACGGTATCCGTAATGCCCAACGGATACTCCGGATTAACCCCGGGCCGAGCGAGATCGTCGATGAAGTTTTTGTAGCGGTTGTAGAAGGTCGAGACCGAGCCGCCGAGATTCTTGTCGCCGATCAGAGCGCCGATATCGAAGCCGTTGCTGGTCTCGGGCTTCAGGTTCGGATTTCCGACGCGCAGATAGGTGCCTGGACCGCCGTAGTCGAGATAGAGTTCGTTTGCGGTCGGCGCCCGGAATGCCTGGGCCCATTGCGCGTACAGCGTGACGCGGTCGGTCGCGTCGGCTTCCAGGCGCAGCTTGCCGGACACCGCATCGTCGCTCGATGACGGCGGCAGCGTGCCGTCATAGTTCGGGTTGTCTTCATACCCGGCCGTGTCCTGCGGACTTCTGATCATACCAGTCGTAGCGAAGACCGGGCGTCAGCCGGACCGTGTCGTTGAGAAACGCGATCTCGTCCTGGATGAACACGCCGAACGTCTTGCCTTCGACGTTAGGCATATCCGCCTGGTTGGTGTGGAGAAAATTGCAGCTGTGCGGAATGATGATTGGCCCGACCGGCGGCGGGATCGGAATGACCGTGTCCGGCCACGGTCCTGGACCGCAATTGTCCTCTCCCGTCGAATACGAGGACGCCTCGCCGGCGAAGAGTTCGCCGCCAAAGCTGACGGCGTGACCGATGTCTCCGGTATTGAACTCCTTCAGCAGGCTTCCGTTGATGCCGTAGATCTCCTCCTTGCGGGACGTGACTCGCCGGTAATCGCCGAGCGGCGCCGTCAGGCGTTCGCCGGCAAAATCGTCCTTGAGTTCCTGCTGAGCCCAGAAAACCACCGCCTCGGCCGCATCGATGAAACCGCCGCCATCATACGAATAGCTGGCGGAGACGCGCTCGCGCTTGGCGGCTTCGTCACGCGTCGTGCTGCCCGGCACATAGCGCGTGGTGCCGGTTGTGGCGGCCGTGCGGTCCTCGGAATCTTCTTCGCGATTGAAGATCTCGCCCGTGATCCCGAAAACATGGCCGCCATCGACATGCTGCTTCAGCTTCACGAGCAGGCTTTCCTGATCGTAGTCCATGGGGTTCGGCGTGGTCCGAGTGGTGTCGTAAACGTCGTTGCTGCCCTTGTTTTCGGTCTCGTGCCCGTTGCGGTAGCCGCCCTGCACCATGAAGAACGTGTCGCCGACGCGGCCGGCCAGTGCCTGGTCCACGCGCCAGCTCTCGTCGCGGCTGTCGAAGCCGCCCTTGGTGAGGCCGCCGAAATTCTTGCCCGGCTCGATCAGGTCTTCCGGTTCGAGCGTACGCAGCGCGACCACACCCCCGAGCGCGCCCGACCCGAACACCGTCGAATCCGAGCCCTTGATGAGGTCGATCTCCGACAGCATGTCGAGATCGAAGCTGGCAATGCCGCCCTGAACACCGCGCGCGCCGTCCTCGATCCACGGAATGCGGATGCCGTCGATTGTCGTGAGGACACGGCTGCGATCAAGGCCACGCACGTTGAAACTTCCGGTACTCCCGCTGAACGAGACACCGGGCGAAAGGCGGCTGATATCGCTGAAATCTGTGACCTGTTCGGCATCGAGCTCTTCGCGCGTCACGCGGGTCGTCAGCACCGTCTCCTGTTTCGTCGCGACCGTCGGCTTCTCGTCGCCGTTCCCGGCCGCGGCGGCCTGGCCAGTGCCGTCACCTTCGACGTTGATCGGCTCGAGTTCGATGGTCGTGCCGGCGGCACTCTGCTGGGCCTGCGCGGGAAGCGCCGCCAGCGTAGCGGCGAGCAGCCCCAGCGCGACGCTGGAGTAAAGATGGTTCCTGTTCATACGCAAAATCCCCCAACCCCTGAATCCGTCTGGAAACAGGCTGTGCTGGCTGGGTCGGATTACGTCCGGAACCTGGCTTGCTGAGCCTCTGACAGGCACTACCTCCCATAAGGGCGGCCTGTTCGGTTGACGCTCCTACAGAAAACTGACAATGCAGGCAAATGAAATTGCAGGCTGTCTGCAACTTAAAAAGTATTCTAATTCTAATGAGCAAGAGTTCAAAAATAGAACTACTCGAAACAGAAGATAAGATAACGAACTATAGTTCTACCATTCTGGTAAACAGTGCGACGGAGAGGGTTGTTAGGAGTGAGGATTTGTTCGATTCAAAAAACGAGATCGGAATTGTTCACCAGGGGTCGATGTATCGTCTTCGCATCACTCGCGGCGGCAAGCTGATCCTCAACAAGTAGACCGCAAGCGCAGGGGAGCCGTGGACGCGTGGCCAATATCTCTATTTGCAGAACACTTTGCAGCACATTCCAGTGGATCGGACTGGGCGGCGCGCTGATCGCGGCGACGCCCGCCTGGAGCCAGTCGGAAAGCTCGCAACGCATCGTCTCGGTCGGCGGCGCGGTGACCGAAATTCTCTATCAGGTCGGCGTGAAGGACCGCGTGATCGCTGTCGATACGACGAGCCTCTATCCGGCGGATGCACTGAAGACCAAACCCAATATCGGCTATCTGCGCGCGCTGTCGCCCGAAGGCGTGCTTGGAATGTCGCCCGATCTCATCATCATGGAAGCCGATGCCGGCCCGCCCGATGCCGTGGCGCTGCTCGACAAGGCCGGGATTCCCGTGGTCCACGTGCCGTCCGGCCACGAAATGGGCGAACTGCCGCGCAAAATCCGCGACGTCGCCGCGGCGGTCGGAAAGAAGGAGGACGGCGAACGCATCGCGACCAAGGTCGAGACAGATCTCGCCACGCTCAAGCGCGATCTCGCAGCGGTCACGAAGCGCAAGCGCGTTCTGTTCATCCTGTCGCTGGTCGACGGCCGGCCGATGGCGGCCGGTACGCACACGGCGGCGAATACGATCATCGAGCTTGCCGGCGCCGAGAACGTGTTTGCGGAGGTAAAGGGCTACAAGACGATTTCGCCGGAAGCGGCAGCCGCGCTTCAGCCCGACGTCATTCTGATGATCACGCAATTCAAGCGCGCCGCAGGAAGGCGAGGATATCCTCAAGCAGCCGGCCTTTGCCGAGACGCCCGCCGGCAAGACCGGAGGCTTCATCAAGATGGAGAGCCTTTATCTGCTGGGCTTCGGCCCCCGCACGGCGGAAGCCGCACGCGATCTCGCGGCGCGCCTCTATCCGGATCTGAAACTCGCGGGCGCCAAGTGAGCGCGGCGAGCGGTGCGATGGTAACGGCGGGCGTAGAGGGCGACCGTTCGCGCACGGCGGCGATCGTGCTTGTCTGGCTGTCGATCGCGCTTGTGGCGGTCGCCGTCATTTCGCTCGGCGTCGGGCCGTCCGGGCTTTCGCTGCGGCGCGTCCTTACAATCCTCGCCGCTGGACCGAACGCGACCGATCTGCCGATGGGCGATGTTCTGATCGTCTGGCAGATCCGCATGCCGCGCGTGCTTCTCGGCGCCCTGATCGGCGCCTCGCTCGCGGTCGCGGGCGCCGTGCTGCAGGGCCTGTTCCGCAATCCGCTTGCGGATCCCGGGCTTGTCGGCGTGTCGTCCGGCGCCGCTCTGGGCGCGGTGTCGACGATCGTCCTCGGCCCTGGGCTTCTGGCGCCGCTGTTTGGCGTATTGGGCATCTTCGCCCTGCCCGGCGCGAGCTTCCTCGGCGGCCTCATCACAACGGTTCTTCTCTACGGCATCGCGACGCGGCGCGGACGAACTTCCGTGGCAACCATGCTTCTCGCCGGAATAGCCCTCGCCGCCTTTGCCGCCGCCGGAACCGGGCTTCTGATTTATGTCGCCAGCGAGCAGCAATTGCGCGAGGTCACATTCTGGACCTTGGGCGCACTCAGCGGCGCGTCGTGGACCAAGCTGACCGTCAGCGGCCCGGTGATGGCGCTTGTGCTGATTGCCGCGCCGGCTCTGGGCCGCGGACTCAACGCCATCGTCCTCGGCGAGGCGGTGGCATTTCATCTCGGCGTCCCGGTGCAGAGACTGAAACGGCTCGCCATTTTCCTCGTCGCGGCCGCGACCGGCGCGGCTGTCGCGGTCAGCGGCGTCATCGGCTTTGTCGGCATCGTGGTTCCGCATCTGCTGCGACTGGCGATGGGCGCAGATCACCGTCCCCTGCTGCCGGCCTGCGCACTGCTCGGCGCCATTCTGCTTCTCCTCGCCGACATGCTGGCCCGAACATTGGTCGCGCCCGCCGAATTGCCCATCGGCATCATCACCGCCGCGATCGGCGCACCCTTCTTCCTCTGGATGCTGCTGCGCAATCGCGGCTTCGTGGATCTGTGACATGTTCGAACTGAGTGACGTCACCGTAAGGTTCGGCCGCCGGGACATCCTGAAATCGGTGTCGGCGCGCGTCGCGCCCGGCTCCGTCACCGTCATTGCCGGGCCGAACGGCGCGGGCAAATCGACTTTGCTGAAAGTCATGACGGGCGAACTCATCCCCGATTCCGGCTCGGCCCGTTTCGAGGACCGCCCGCTCGGCGGCATTCCTGCGCACGAACTCGCGGGACGCCGCGCGGTGCTGCCGCAAAGTTCGCAACTGGCATTTCCGTTCACGGTGCTGGAGGTGGTGCGGCTCGGGCTCGACGGACGCGCGGGAATATCACCCGATCAGCGCCGCACCGCGCCGGCCGCGGCGCTGGAGCGTGTCGACCTCGCAGGGTTCGGCGGCCGCCGCTATCAGGAACTGTCGGGCGGCGAACAGCAGCGCGTCCATCTCGCCCGCGTGATGTGCCAGGTCGGCGAGCCGGTCGTAGATGGAGGGGCGCAGTATCTGTTCCTCGACGAGCCGACATCGAGCCTCGACATCAGGCACCAGATCGCCACTCTCGAAGTTGCGCGGCACTTCGCGCGCGCCGGCGGCGGCGTTCTCGCCATTCTCCACGATCTCAATCTCGCGACGGCCTTCGCCGATCGTCTCATCGTGATGCACGAGGGCATGGTCGCGGCCGAAGGCACACCGGAAGAGGTGATCTCGGATGCGCTGATGGAGCGCGTGTTCGGCCTGCCGCTGCGCGTCGGCCGCATGCCCCGTGCCGGGGTTCCGTTCGTGCTGCCGCAATCGCTGGCGGTCTGAGCTGCCGTTATGGAGGCGTATCAAACTTATTGTCATCTAAGTCAGTAGACAATAATTCAGAGATGTGCAGTATGAACTGTGAATTACATAAATTCACATCATAATCCTGCTAGAAGGTTGCCATGGCAAAGCTATCGATCGTCGGAATAAGCGGAAGCCTGTCCGCGCCGTCGCGCACTCTGGCGCTCGTGAAGACCGCGACCGACCGCATCGCCCATGAAACCGAAGGCGGCACACGCCTGATCGATATTGCGGGCCTTCCCGATATCGGAAGCCTTCGGTCCCGCGCAGACGCCGATCCCGCTGTCGAGGCAGCCTTGCGGGCAGTCGAGACGGCCGACCTCCTCGTTGTCGGCTCGCCGGTCTACAAGGGTTCCTATACCGGCCTGTTCAAGCACTTCATCGACTTCATCGACTACCGCGCCCTTATCGGTATGCCGGTCGCGCTGCTCGCAACGGGCGGCAGTGAACGCCATGCGCTCGTGATCGAACATCAGTTGCGGCCGCTGTTCGCCTTCTTCCAGGCGCAGCCCCTCGGCACCGGAATTTTCCTGACCGACCGCGATCTGGCGAATGGCGAAATCGCCGATCCGGTTCTGGAGGCGCGGTTCGGGCAGCTCATCCGGGAAGGTGTTGAGGCCCTGTCGCCGCGGCCGTGGAAGCGCAGCGAATCCACCGAAGCGGCCTGACATCAAATTGTGTAGACGAAGTCGTCCATGGGGTTTCGGCCGAGCGCTTCCATCTCGGCGAGCGTCTTCCTGTCGAGAACCTCGGCGAGCGCTTCGCGCGCCTGCAGCATGAGAAGGCGGACCTTGCAGTCCTCCTCGCTACGGCAATCCTGGCATCGGGCATAAAAATTCCGGCTGACGCAGGGTACGGCCGCCAGAGGTCCGTCGAGCTTGCGGATAATGTCGCCGACGATGATCTCGTGCGCGGGCCGGCCCAGCATGTAGCCGCCGCCCCGCCCGGTCTTGCTGATCAGGAAGCCGGCCTGCCGCAGCTCATTCAGGATGGCATCCAGAAACTTCTTCGGGATGCTGTGCTGCGAAGCGATGTCCGCAATCAGCGCAGACCGCCCCGGCGGCAGGGCCGCCAGATGCACCATCGCCTTCAGGCCGTATTTTGCTTTCGCTGTGAGCACAGGGAAGAGCTACCCGAAACAGGGGCGGCATCGCAAGAAATCGGACTCCGGTATTGAAGTATGGGAAGGGTTTACCGGGCTCGGACCTGTTGCGACAGCCTCAGGCTCTTGACCTTTTGCTGGCTCCCATGACAATCAAGCCAATCCTAAATTGGTTAGATCAATGGACCAGCCGGTCACACGTTTCGCCGATAAAGAGAATTATCACGCGGCCCTGACCCAGCTGCGCGCGTTCATCGCGCAGAAGGAGGTCGATTCCGACCCCCGCCTGCCGCCCGAGCGCGAGCTTTGCGAGAGCCTCGGCGTGTCGCGCGGAGAGCTGCGCAAGGCGCTCGCTATTCTCGAATCCGAGGGGCATTTGTGGCGCCATGTCGGGCGGGGCACTTTCGTCGGCCAGCGTCCGGTGGATGAGAGCGATGTCGGCACCCTGACCAGCCGGACGAATCCTGGCGAGGTCATGCGCGCCCGTCTGCTGATCGAGCCCGCCATTGCGCGGGAGGCGGCGCTGAACGCGACCGCGGCCGACATCGAGGAAATGCTGCTCTGTCTGAAACTGGCTCGCCAGGCGCAGACCTGGCGGCAATACGAGAACTGGGACAACCGGTTTCATCGCGCTGTCGCCCAGGCGGCCCGCAACACTCTTCTTCTCGGGCTTTTCGACACGCTCAATGCGGTGCGGCGGGCGGTTGTCTGGGGACGCCTTCGCGCGAATGCCAAGGCGCCGTCGCTGGACCATCACAGCTTCGCCGAGCACGACCGGATCGTCCAGGCGATCGAAACCCGCGATGTCGAGGAGGCAGGCCGCGCCATGCGCCAGCATCTCGAATCCGTGGAACTGAACCTGCGCCGCCGCAGCTCCGAAGAAGGCTGACCGGGTCAGATCATCTCGATGATTTCGAAACCGCGGTCCCGATCGAGCACATAGACCAGCCCGCGTTCGTCGACATCCACATCATTGCTCTGCGGCGCGGGATGACCCGGGAACGGTTCGGGCAGATAGAAGGCGACTTCGCGGGGCGCTGCGGGATCGGCGATGTCGATGACGCGCACGCCTCCGGCAAACCATGTGACGTAGACGAGGCTGCCCTTCTGACGCTCCTGGAACTGGTGGGCGCCGAAGCGGCCGCCGGCACGCGCGTAAGGCGAATCGAGTTCGCTGACCTGGAACGTCGAGATCGGCTTCAGATTTGCGGGATCCGCAGCATCCATGATCCAGAGGAAGGCGTGCGGCTGGCCGGGGACATGATCATGCTCCTCGTCGATCATGAGCGCGATCTCGCGCCCTCCGATCGGCTCCGGCATGCGGAACAGAGTGTGCGTCGGCTCGGGGAACGGCGGATGATAATTGTAACTACCGATCGTGCGCGGCCGGGATATGTCCGAAATATCGATGACATAGCCGCCGGCATACCAGCCCGCCGCCCACATCTTGTCGCCCTGCCGAAGCGCATGGTGGAGGCGGTAGCGCTGGCCGGTCCAGGTCGGCGTCTCACCGCCGGCAAGGTGCTGGCCGGGTATCCACCAGCGTGACACCTCGCGCGGAGCGGTCGGATCGGCCAGATCGTAAATGACCAGAATATTGCCGATATATCCCTCCATCTCGGTCGAGATGTAGGCGTAGTTCTCGTCCATATCGAAACGGTGGACGCCGATGCCGCCCGTCCTGACATAGGACAAGAGTTTCGGATTGGCCGGATCGGCGATGTTCCAGACTCGGAAGCCGCCGTCGCCGTAACCGCGGGCAAGCCCTTCGCGCAGATCTCCGAGATCCTTTTCGGCAACGCCGAGGGCGAATGCGAGCTCCGTATCAGTCGGAGCGCGGCCGAGATTCGCGGCAAGTTCCGCCGATACGGCCTCCAGCCTCTCTCCCTTGCGGTAGAAGTGGCGGCGATGACGCTCGACATTGGTGATCATCAGATCGCCCGCCACGCGAACCTTGTGCGTGTGCGAAAACCGGTCGGGCGGCGCGATCTTCGCGACGATCTTCGGATTGGCGGGATCGCGCACATCCACGATCGTCGTGCCGTCCGGCGGCGACATGTGGCCGAGGAAAGCCAGACCGCCCTGCACGAC
This sequence comes from uncultured Alphaproteobacteria bacterium, assembly GCA_963786225.1. Taxonomy (GTDB): domain Bacteria; phylum Pseudomonadota; class Alphaproteobacteria; order Rhizobiales; family Methylopilaceae; genus Flaviflagellibacter. The sequence goes on along the minus strand of CAWAYQ010000022.1, from coordinate 27,231 downwards.
GACCTGACCGCCGCCCTGCACGTCGAGCCGCGCCACGCGCTTCATGCCGCGCGCCGTTGGTGCGGCTGATGCTGTTGAGGTCACTGACTTGAGCTCCGTATCAGGCTGACGTGGCCGCTGCCGCGCGCAGGCGAGTCCTGCGGTTCTGGCGCCATTGCACGATGTTCGGAATGAACAGCGAGATGAACAGCAGCACCCAGAGGATGTTGGCGACATTGCTGGAGAAGAACACCAGCGGATCGTTGCCGCTGATGCGCAGCGCCCGCATCACATTGGCTTCGAGCAGCGGCCCGAGGATCACGCCGATCAGCATCGCCACGACATTGTAGCCGGTGCGGCGGCAGAGATAGCCGATGACGCCGAAGAACAAAGTCAGCCACAGATCGAACATGTATCCGCGCGGAGCGAACGCACCGACCATCGTGAACGCGATGATGATGGGCGCGAGGACCGATGTCGGGATCAAGATGATCTTCGAGATGTAGCGCGTCAGCGGCAGCGTGGTGAACAGCATCACGCAATAGGCGACCAGCATGGTCACGAACACGCCGTAGCCGATCTCCGGCGTCTGGATGAACATGCGCGGGCCGAGCTGCACGCCGTGATAGGTCATCACGATCAGCATCACCGCGGCCGTCGTGCCGCCCGGCACGCCGATGACGAGAAGCGGGATCAGGTCGCCCGAGGCGCAGCCATTGTTCGAAGATTCCGGCGCGATGACGCCCTCCGGAATGCCGGTGCCGAACCGTTCGGGCTTCTTTGAGTAGAGACGCGCCTGCTGGTAGGCGACGAAGGCCGCGATCGAGGCGCCGGCGCCGGGCACGATGCCGATGATGAGACCAACCACGGCAGTCCAGATCATCAGCCACCAATGGTGGAACGCGACCTTGACGCCGATCCAGGTTTCCTTCCAGCCGGAGTTCTTGGCGATCTGCATGCCGGCTTCGGACAGGATCGAGCGGCTTTCGATCATCACCAGAGCTTCGGAGATCGCGAACACGCCGATCAGGACCGCGATCAGCGGCACGCCGTCATAGAGTTCGAGCATGCCGAACGTGCCGCGCGGCGTCGAATAGATATGGTCGGCGCCGATCGCGCCGATGAGTAGGCCGAGGAAGCCGGCGATCAGGCCTTTCAGCATGTTCTCGGAGGCGATCGAGGCGATGAGCGTGATGCCGAACAGAAGGATCACGACCATTTCGACGCTGTGCAGGTAATAGGCGGCCTTCGCCATATAGGGCAGCAAGAAGATCGACATCCCGGCGGTCACCATGCCGCCGACCTGCGAGGCCACGAAGGACAGGACGAGCGCCTGTTGCCCGAGCCCCTTCTTGGCCATTGGATAGCCGTCGATACAGGTCGCCGCCGAGCCTCCATTGCCTGGAATGTTCAGCAGAATAGAGGTGATGCCGCCGCCGGACTGCGACGCGCAGAACAGCGACACCATGAAGATCATCGCGACATCGACATCCACGGCGAGCGTGAACGGCAGCAGCATGATGATCGTGTTGGCCGAGCCGAAGCCGGGCATCGCGCCGATGATGATCCCGATCGTCGTCGCGATCAGGATCAGCCACCAGTAGGAGAACGCATGAGCGAATAGCTCGGCGACAAATCCAAGACTCGGTTCCATTCCGGTCGCTCCGTCAGATGCCGGTGAGGGCGTGCACGGCGAGTTCGAACGGACCGGGAGGGAACGCAGTACGAAGGATCGCAATGAACAGAATATAGCCGGCCAGCGCCAATGCGCCGGCCGTAATGAGAGCGGTCTTCAGCGGCATCTTTTCGAGCCACAGGAAGGCCGAAAGCAGGAAGCCGAACGTGCTGAGCGTGAAGCCGATCCACGGCAGCAGCGCGACCGACAGCATGGCCAGCCCGAACAGCAGCGCGCGGAGGCGGAACAGGGGTCCGTTTTCCCACAGCGGGCTGAAGTCGATTTTAAGCGTTCCTCGTCGGAGACCGAACACTGTTTTCAGGGCGAAGACGCCGATCAGGAGATAGAGCATCGCGGCGACGAACACCGCGGCGATCTTCGCCTCCCAGACCAGATCCCTGATCGAGAACAGGTAGTAAGTCGCAAACGCGAGGGCGATGACCGGGATAACCCAGTCACCGCCCGTTCCGGTCCGCGCGTCTGTCTTGTTGTCAGCGTCCGACATTTCGTACTTCCGGTATTACTTACTTGCTCGCCGTCAGCATCGGCTTGTAGCGCTCCGCGAGGGCCAGGAACTCCCTGGCCGAGGTATCGCAGGCCGCCGCGTCAGCGTACTGGATGAAGCTCCAGGGCGTGCCGGCCTTTTCGGCGGCTTCCTTGTATTCCGGATCGTCGAAGACGAGCTTCATCGTCGACACCAGCTTTGCGAGCCGGTCGGGATACTTCTCGGCCACCTTGCGATGGATCGCCCACGCACGCTGTCCGGACAAAGGCGGCAGCTTGGTGCCGAGCGCCTGGTTCACGGGCGGTGCGTTGTTGGTCAGATCGGGAGCGCGGTTCGTCTCGTTGAAGACGGTCAGGAAGCGGGCCTGATCGGCCAGTCCGAGCGACGACGACAGGAAGGTCGCGCAACCGTCGACTTCACCCGTGATCGCAGCGGCGCGGGCGGGTCCGCCGCCGCCATAGGGAACCATACGCACCTTGATGCCGGTCGCATCCGCCAGCGCCAGCGCGCCGATCGTCGACGGATGCGGCAGGCGGCTCGTCGATAGCGTGATCTCGCGCTTCTTGCCCTCTTCGACGAGGTCGTTGATCGTCTTGAGCTTGCTGCCGGCGCCGACCCAGATGACGCTGTCATCGGAATCGATGCTGCCGAAATACATGATGTCGTCGGGGTACTTATATTTCACGTTCTGCGTCGCATACATGATCATTTCGGGACCGATGTTCCCGAACAGAAGATTGTACGCATCGGCTTCACGCTTGCCGGTGAACACTTCGTAGCCGACCTGGCCGGACGCGCCGGCGAAGTACGAGTACTCGAAATTCGCACCGAGATGCTTGGCCCAGACGCGCGTGAAGGCGCGCGCGGCCTGATCGACGCCGCCACCCTCGCCGGTCGGAATCAACACCTGCATGTTCTGTGACGGATAGGCCGCCTGGGCGCGGACAATGCTGGGTGCGGCGACGGTCGCCAGAGCAGCTCCGCCCATCGCGAGAAGCTCGCGCCGGTTCACTTCGGACTTGATCATTGACTTCCTCCTGAACCGGGCTTCGCACCGGTCTGTCTCATTGAAGAATAGAAAAGGCCGGCGTACTGCGCGCCGGCCTTCTTCCTGAATTTACGAAACGGGGGTGTGCAGCTCGCCGACGCCCTCGACATAGCCGAGCATGACGTCGCCCTTGACGACCGCGCCGACGCCGGCGGGCGTTCCGGACATGATGATGTCGCCCGGCGCGAGCGTGAACAGCCCGGACAGATACGAGATCATTTCCGGCACTTTCCAGATCAACTGGTTGAGATCGCCGGTCTGCTTGCGGACGCCGTTGACGTCAAGCCAGATCGCGCCCTTGTCGGGATGACCGATTTCGGAGGCCCGCACGATCTCGCTGCACGGCGCCGAGAACTCGAACGCCTTGCCGAGTTCCCACGGCCGGCGCAGATCCTTGGCTTCGCTCTGCAGGTCGCGGCGGGTCATGTCGAGACCGACGGCGTAGCCGTAGACGTGATCCAGCGCTTTCGCGACCGGAATGTCGGCGCCGCCTTTGCCGAGCGCCACGACCATCTCGATCTCGAAATGCACGTCCTGGGTCTTCGGCGGATAGGGAAACGCCTCGCCGCTCAGGATGATGTTGTCCGGATTCTTCTGAAAGAAGAACGGCGGCTCCTTGTTCGGATCGTGGCCCATTTCGATGGCGTGGGCGGCGTAGTTACGGCCGACGCAATAAACGCGGCGCACCGGGAAACGAGCCAAGGTGCCGCGCACCGGCAGGGACGCAATCGCGGGCGGCTCGATAACGTAGTCGCTCGCGAGGGCCGCAGAGCGTGTGGCAGCGTCGGTCATCCGTGTCTTACTCCAGCATAAAAGTCGATTTTGCGTTCGAGGATTGCGATCAGTTCCGCCATTCCCAGCGCGAAGGCGAACACGATCAAGGTGAGCGCCCAGAACTCCTCCATGAGGAAGTTCCGGGAGTAGAGTTCGAACAGTTCGCCGAGCCCGAGGATCGAGACCAGCAATTGTCCGATAACCACGCCCTTCACGCCGCGGATCACGCCGAGGCGGATACCGGCGAGAATTTCGGGCAGCGCCGCGAAGAAGATGATCTTGAACATGGTCTGGCGGCGCGAGGCGCCGAAGGATTCGGCCATGGCCAGCAGCGAGGGCGGCACATCCTTGACGCCGGCGCGGGTGTCGAGCGCGATGATCCAGACGGCGAACAGCACGACCGTCACGATGATCGTCGCCTGCCCCATGCCGAACAGGATCATGATGATCGGCACGAGCGCCGACAAAGGCGCGCTGACGAACAGATTGACCCACATGCCCAGCAGTTTGTCCGCGGGGCCGGAGCGGCCCATCAGCACGCCAAGCGGAACGCCGATCGCAATCGCAATGGCGATTCCCGCGAAGAAGCTTTCAAGCGTCAATATGGCCGCATTCAGGAATGTGCGCGAGCCGATCACTTGCCCGAGTTCCATCACGACATGACTGAGCGGCGGGAACAGGAAGACGAGGCCGAGCCGCCCTACGATCTCCCAGACGAGAGCCCAGAAGAGCAGCGAGGCAAGAGGCGGAATTTTGTAGCCGGCGATGGTCATGATCAGTCCGCGTAGTCGCGAAGGCCGCGCCAGATTTCCTCGACGGTGTCGAGATAGGTTGAATCGCGTCGGATCTGGTCCGGCGAGCGCTCGCGCGAGATCTTCGGCTCGATGATTTCCGACACGCGTCCCGGCCGCGGCGACAGCAGGACGATACGATCGGAGAGATAGACCGCTTCCTCGATCGAATGCGTCACGAAGATCAGGGTCTTGTTTTCGACCTGACGCAGACGCAGCAGGTCTTCCTGGAATTTCCGCCGGTTCTGCTCGTCGACCGCGCTGAACGGCTCGTCGAGCAGCAGGACGTCGGCGTCGACGGCAAGCGCGCGGGCAAGACCGACGCGCTGGCGCATGCCGCCCGACAGCTCATGCGGATAGCGCTGCTCGAAACCGCCGAGACCGACTTCGTTGATGTAATGCTGTGCTTTCGCCTCGCGTTCGGCCTTCGGCGTGCCGCGCAGTTCGAGGCCGAACGCCGCGTTGCGCAGGACATTCGCCCAGGGCAGCAGCGCAAAATCCTGGAACACGAAGGCGCGCTCGGGTCCGGGCGCCGTGACCTTCTGGCCCTTCACGAAAACGTCGCCGCCGGTCGCGGGCAGAAGTCCCGCGATGATCTTGAGAAGCGTGGTCTTGCCGCAGCCGGACGGTCCGAGAAGGCTCGTCAGCTGGCCGGCCGGGAACGACAGATTGACGTCGCGGAGTGCTTCCACGCTCGAACCGTAACGCTTCGAGAGATTGCGGACTTCGACGATCGGCGTCGCCGACTGCGCGGCGGGGGTGTCGCGGGGCACGATGCGGACTGTGGCCGTCATGCGGCATGTTCCTTTTTCTCGGGCCGGAACAGCGCGGTCTCGATGGTTTCGAGAAGACCGACGGTGAACGCGGCGAACAGGATGATGGTCGCGATGGCCGCGTACATCTCGGCGTAATTGGCGACGGAGCGGTGATAGGTGATGAGATCGCCGATTCCGGTCGGCGTGATCAGAAGTTCGGCGAGGATGATGCCGACGAAGCCGGCGGAGATGCCGAGCCTCAGGCCCGCAAAGATCATCGGACTGGCATCGGGCAGGACGATCTTGAAGATCTCCTGCCGCGAGGAGCCGAGGAAGGAGCGGCACATCGTGCGCAGCGACGGGCTGACATTGCTCACGGCCTTGTAGCCGTTCAGCGCGATCACCGGCAGCGCCAGGATGACGACCGACAGGACCTTCGCGGTGAGCCCGATGCCGTAGACAAAGGTGATGAGCGGAATGAGCGCCGCCATGGGAGCCGCCTGCATCACGACAAAGACCGGCACGCCGGCCCATTGCAGCTCCTCGCGAAGACCCATGCCGACACCCATCACGATGCCGATGAAGGTTGCGAGAAAGACGCCGATGACGAGCGGCTGAAGGGTGTTCAGGAATGCCGCGGGCAAAGTGCCGTCGGCAATGATGCGGCCGAAGGCGGCCACGACTTCGGAAAAGGGCGGGAACGCGACATTGATCGGAATGCGGCCCGCGATCTCCCACGCAACGCAGAAGATGAGAACTGAGGCGAGCCGCCACATGAGCATCGAACCCGCCGGTCGCGCGGAGAGGGAGGCCGCCGCCGGCACCGGGGCGCCCGTTTGGGCAACCCCGGCTTCCTGGTTGGATTGAACGCTCATCGTAACAACTCGCCTCTTTTACTCAGCCGCCGATCGTGGTGCGCGCCTTGTCGACAGCCTTCATGTCCCAGAAGTCTTCGAGCTTCAGGGAAGCGGGCTCGCCCTGGAGCTGGCCCGACACGGTGTAGAACTCGAAGTCGCTCTGCACGGCGGCGGCGCTGCCGCCGTCGTTCGGGTAGAGCTTGGCTTCGACCGCATCGGCGAAATAGGGCTCGACCTCGGCTTCGAGATCCTTCGGGAGGTCCGCCAGCAGCTTGTACTTCGCGCGGAGCGCGACGACCGACTTCGGATCCTTGTTGATCTCACGCTGCGTCTTCAGCAGTTCCTCGACGAGGATGTTCACCGCATCCGCGTTCTTCGCCAGGAAATCGGTGTTGGCGTAGAGCGCTTCGTCGGTCGCGTTCACGCTGCCCATGTCGAGCACCTTGAACTTGTCGCCGCCCTTTTCCTTGACGAGACGAAGCGCCGAGCTGTCGACGATCGTGGCCTTGACGTTGCCCTTCAGGAGGGCGCCGGCGCGGACTTCGGCGCCCGGGACATAGGACAGGTTGGAGAACTTGATGCCGTTCTTCTTGGCCATCAGGTTCATGATGGCTTCGGTGCCGGAACCGCGCGAATGGACGGCGAATTCCTGGCCGTCGAGGTCTTTCCAGTCCTTGTAGAACTCGGTGTTAACCACCGGATAGAAGCGCAGATTGCTGATCTGGAAGAACAGGCGGATCGGCGCCTTGACCTTCTGCAGCAGCGCATAGGGGGTGCCGATGCCGATATCGGCCTGGCCGCCCACCACCGCCTGCGCGGCGAGGTCTTCGGACTTGAAGAACGTGCCCTGCACGTCAACGCCGCGCTCCTTGGCGCGTTCGAAGGCGATCAGGAGGTTGAGGCTCTCGACGCTGGCGATATCGCCGAATGCGACGCGAACCTTGCTGGCCGCGCTGGCAACGCCCGTCATTGCAAAAACAACCGTCGCGGTAGCTGCGAGACGCGCAGCACTGCGGACCAGACCAAATCTGCTCATGGCATTTCTCCCGTGCTTATTATTTTGACCAATTGGCCAATTTATACAGATTGGTTACCAGAGCTCCCGCACGCCGTCAAACGAAGGACGCTCTTTCGTGATCGCGCCTGACGCATTATTCGGGGCCCCCCGCTCTTACCTACAGAAAGCGAACCAATGGCATCTTCGTCCCGTCTCCCCGCCACGCTCATCCCGGGCGATGGCATCGGCCCTGAAATTACCGAGGCCGTAGTTCAGATCCTGGAGGCGGCAGGTGCGCCGTTCGATTGGGACATCCATCTCGGAGGCCTGGCTGCGATCGAAAAGCACGGAGAACCGCTGCCGGCCGAGACGCTCGCGAGCATCCGCAAGACCGGCCTTGCGCTGAAGGGACCCCTGACCACGCCGATCGGCGGCGGATTCCGCTCGGTCAATGTCGCGCTCCGCGCCGAATTCGACCTCTACGCCAATGTCCGCCCCGGCCAGACCATCCTGAAGGGCGGCCGTTACGAGGATATCGACCTCATTCTCGTCCGCGAGAATCTCGAAGGCTTCTATGTCGGCATCGAAAATTATGTCCGCGTCGGCGATGACCCGCACGGCATGGCGATGGCGACCGGCATCAACACGCGCGAAGGCGCGCGCCGTGTCCTGAAATACGCATTCGAGATGGCGGCACGCCTCGGGCGCAAGCGCGTCACCGTGGTGCACAAGGCAAACATCCTGAAATTCCTGACCGGCATCTTCCTGGAGACGGCACGCGAAGTCGCGGCCGACTATCCCGGCATCCAGATGGATGACCGCATCGTTGATGCGTGCGCGATGCAGCTCGTTCTCGACCCGAGCCAGTTCGACGTGATCGTCACGACGAACATGTTCGGCGACATCCTGTCCGACCTCGTTGCCGGCCTTGTCGGCGGCCTCGGCCTCGCACCGGGCGCGAATATCGGTGAGAAGGCGGCGATCTTCGAGGCCGTGCACGGTTCGGCTCCGGACATCGCCGGCAAAGGCATTGCCAATCCGACGGCCATGCTGCTCGCCGGCGCCCTGATGCTGGACCATGTCGGCGAGACGGAAACCGCGACACGCATCCGCAAGGCCGTGCTCAAGGTTCTCGAGAGTGGCGTACGCACGGGCGATCTCGGCGGCAAGGCCAAGACCTCCGAGTTTGCCGCGGCGATGGTGTCCGCCCTCGGCTAATGGAAGTCCCGCGACTTCGGAATGATCCGCTCATTGCGCGGATGGTTCGAGGTGCGCGGATGCTGCGGGTGCAACACCTCATCCGCATGCGAGAGATGAAACTGCGGACGCCCTTCCTCGGAGAGCGTCCGCAGATCCGCGCTGCGGTCGATCAGCCGCTGTGCGACGAGATGCACGATATGATCCTCACTGCGCTGGACGCGCCCCCTCACCTCGATCAGACGCGCGCCCATCACCTCGCGGCGGAACCGCTGAAACAGGCTGGCCCACACGACCACATTGGTGATGCCTGTCTCGTCTTCCAGGGTCATGAACACGACATTGCCCTCGCCCGGCCGCTGCCGCACCAGAACCACGCCGGCGGTCTTGCTCCATGCGCCGTCTTTCAGCGCTCCGGTGTCCGCACAGCTGTTGATGCCCTCGGCGCGCAGGCGTCCGCGCAGGAAGTTCATCGGATGCGCCTTCAGCGACAGCCGCATCGTCTGGTAATCGGTCACGACATGCTCGGCGAGCGGCATGAGCGGAAGATCGGCCGCGGGCTCCGCGGCAAGCTCGGCCGCATCGGCATGCGCGAACAGGGGAAGCGCCTCGCTCCCCGGCAGACGGCGCACCGCCCACAGCGCGTCGCGACGATCCATGCCGATCGAGCGGCAGGCATCCGCATCGGCGAGAAGTTCGAGCGCGCGGCGCGGAAGGCCGGTGCGGCGGGCAAGGGTTTCGATATCGGGATAGCCGGAGCCGCGCAGCTTTGTCAGGGTGCCTGCCCATTCCTCGCGGAAGCCGTCGATCTGACGGAAACCGAGACGCAGCGCGAGCTGCTTGTCCTCGCGCGTTTCAAGCGTGTTGTCCCAATGGCTGAAATTGATGTCCGCCGGCCGGGCCTCGACATCGTGCTCGCGCGCATCACGCACGATCTGCGCCGGCGCGTAGAACCCCATCGGCTGCGAGTTCAGCAACGCGGCCGCGAACACCGCCGGGTGATGGCATTTGATCCATGACGAGATGTAGACGAGATAGGCGAAGGCCGCCGCATGGCTTTCGGGGAACCCATAACTGCCGAACCCCTCGATCTGTGCGAAGCAGCGCTCGGCAAAATCGCGCGCATAGCCGCGCCGCACCATGCCCTCGACCATCTTGATCTTGAACGTTTGAATCGTACCGACATGGCGGAACGTCGCCATGGCGCGACGCAGTCCATTGGCCTCTTCGGGCGTAAAACGCGCAGCGACGATCGCAAGCCGCATCGCCTGTTCCTGGAACAGCGGAACGCCCATTGTCTTTCCCAGCACCTGAACGAGCTCGTCCTTTGGCCCGTGCTCGGGTGACGGCGCGGGATAGTCGACCCGCTCCCTCTCCCCCCGCCGCCGCAGATAGGGATGGACCATGTCCCCCTGAATCGGGCCGGGGCGCACGATCGCGACCTGGATGACGAGATCGTAGAATTTCCGCGGCTTCAGGCGCGGCAGCATGTTGATCTGAGCCCGGCTTTCGACCTGAAACACGCCGATCGAATCCCCCTTGCACAGCATGTCGTAGACGGCGGGATCTTCGGGCGGGACGGACGCAATGTCGTGAACGCCCACGCCGTGGTGGCGCATGAGATCGAAGGCCTTGCGGATGCAGGTCAGCATTCCAAGCGCCAGCACATCCACCTTCATCAGGCCGAGCACGTCGATATCATCGCGGTCCCATTCGATGAAGGTGCGATCGTCCATCGCCGCATTGCCGATCGGCACCGTCTCATCGAGCCGCCCGCGCGTCAGTACAAACCCGCCGACATGCTGCGAGAGATGGCGCGGAAATCCCATCAGCCGGTTGGCGAAGTCCACGGCGCGCTCGATTTCCGGATTCGTCGGCATCATGCCCGCCTGCCGGACATGACTTTCCGGCAATTCGTCGCCCCAGCTCCCCCAGACGGTCGAGGCAAGCGCGGACGTCACGTCCTCGGTCAGGCCCAGCACCTTTCCGACCTCGCGAATGGCGCTGCGCGGCCGGTACGAGATGACGGTCGCGGCGATACCGGCGCGATGGCGGCCATAGCGTTCATAGATGTGCTGGATCACCTCTTCACGCCGCTCGTGCTCGAAGTCCACATCGATGTCCGGAGGCTCCAGCCGCTCCTTCGACAGAAAGCGCGCGAACAGGACGTCGATCTGTTCCGGGTCGACATTGGTGATGCCGAGCATGAAGCAAATGACGGAATTGGCGGCCGAGCCCCGTCCCTGGCAGAGGATGCCTTTATCTTCGGCAAACCGGACAATGTCGTGAATCGTCAGGAAGTAGCGCGCGTAGTCGAGTTCCTCGATGAGTGCGAACTCCTGTCGCAGCAGGCGATCGACCCTTTCCGGAATCCCGCATGGATATCGAATGGCAGCGCGAGTCCATACGAGATCTTCAAGATGGCCTTGCGGCGTCTTCCCCGGCGGCACCGGTTCGTCCGGATAATCGTATTTGAGTTCCGACAGGGAGAAATTCATTCGCGCCAGGAGATGCTGTGTTTCCTCGATCGCCTCCGGCGCATCGCGGAATAGGCGGGTCATTTCCTGCGGGCTCTTGAGATGCCGCTCGGCATTCGCCTCCAGAATGCGTCCGGCGCTCTCGATCTTCAGCCCTTCGCGTATGCAGGTGACGATGTCCTGCAGGGGCCGTTGCTCGGGCGCATCGTAGAGAACGTCATTGGTCGCGATCAGCGGCACGCCATGCGTCCACGCGATTTCCTTCAGCGCAGCAAGGCGCCGGCGATCGGCACCGCTACGATGCATACTGGCGCCAAGCCAGATCGCGCCGGGTGCGGCATCGGCAAGTTTCGATAGCGCGGCTGCGCAAGCGGAGACGTCACGCGGCGGCATGAGGATCAACAGAAGATGGCGTGTATCGGCGAGAAGATCGTCCATGCGCAGAATGCATTCGCCCTTCTTGCCGCGCAGATTTCCTGTGGTGAGAAGCCGGCACAGCCGGCTCCAGCCCTCGCGATTCTCGGGATAAACGACCAAGTCCGGCGTACCGTCGGCGAAAGCGAGCCGCGCACCGACCATCAGCTTGAACGGCAGCAGCGCGCCATCATTCTCCTCCGCATACTTCGCCTGCGCGTCCTTGATCGGAACATAGGCGCGCACCACCCCCGCAACCGTATTGCGGTCGGCGATGCCGATGCCGTTCTGTCCAAGCTTACCCGCCCGGTCGACGAGATCGCCGGGATCGGAAGCTCCGCGCAGGAAGGAGAAGTTGGAGGCCGCGACGGGCTCGGCGTAGTTCATGCGAACAATCCGTGCATGAACCAGCGGGGCCGCTCGGTTTCCTGCCCATACAGGCCCTCGCGGTAGAGCCAGTAGCGGCGGCCTTTGCGATCCTCGACGCGGAAATAGTCACGCGTCAGCTCGGACTCATCTCGCCGCCACCATTCGGGCGCGACGCGCTCCGGCCCCTCCGCGCGCGCGACCTCGTGCATGACGCGGCGCCAGCGGAAGCGCACCGGCGGACCGTCCGGCACTTCCGACAAAGTTTCCTCCACCGGCTCCGGCGGATCGAACAGACTGAGCGGACGCATCGACGGTTCGCCCTTGCGCCGCTCCGTCCAGTCGCCGGAACCCGTTGCCGCCGAGATCGCAGGGACACGTCGCGCCGCGCGTTCGGGCGCATGGCTGTCCTGCGGCACGAACCGCATGACCTGCGCCGGGCCGAAGCGCGCGCCGAGCCGGTCGATCAGTTCCGCGACCTCCTCGTCATCGTTCGCGCGGCCGTCGAGACCGGACTGGGTCGGCAGCACTGTCTCGGTCGCAAGCGCCGAGAGGCGGATCATGTCGAACCCGAAGCCCGGATCGACGGGATCGGCGAGAGCGTCGATCTTTTCGGAGAACAGTTTCGCCAAGGTCTTCGCATTGCGCAGCGGGCGCCCGGCCAGAACGCCGATACGGCGCACGGCTCCGTCGGCGCGAAAGAAACTTGCTTCGAAACGCCGCCCGCCCGCACCCCGCGCTTCAAGACATGGCGCAAGCTCGCCCGCGAGGTCCCCGAGTGTCGCCATGACATCCTCGGTCCGCCCGATAGGTTCAGGAAAGCGCCGTTCGGCTACAAGTTCCGGCAAGGGACGGCGCGGCGAGACCGGATGATCGGCCTCTCCGAGTATGCGACCGAGCCGGTCGAGCAGATCCTGGCCGAAACGGGCGGCAAGCGGCGCACGCGGCCGGTCCGCGAGATCGGCCACAATTTTCAATCCTGCGCGCCCAAGCGCGGTGATGCGCGCGGGATCGAGGCCCAAAGCGGCGATCGGGAGCGGGCGCACGGCCTGCGCCTCGGCGCCGGGTGCGATCACGCCGCCCTTCGTGTAGCGCGCCCAGGCGCGGGCGGCATCGGGCGTTCCGGAAACCGCACTTCGCGCGGTGAAACCGAATCGGGTCAGCCGTGCTGTCATGTCCATACGCAGGCCTGCTTCGCCGCCGAACAGGTGGGCACAGCCCGTGATGTCGAGCATGATGCCGTCCGCACCGTCGAGGCCGACAAGCGGGCTGTAGCGGTCGCACCAATCGGCAATGTGCTCGAGCAGCGCGGCATCCGCTCCCTCATCCTCCTCGGCGAGATCGATATCGGGCACACGCGCCCGCGCATCGGCGAGCGTCAGGCCGGGACTGAGGCCGAGAGAGAGCGCGCGCCTGTCCGCATGGGCGATGCGGAGCGCACTCTTGACCTTGGCGAGGACGACGAGCGGCCTCTCATCCGGCGCGGCGCCGGCGTGGCGCTTCAACCTGTGCAGCCGGTCGGTCGGCAGCAAAGGCAGCCACAGAGCCAGGTAGCGCCGGTTCGCGGAAAACACATTCGTCACGGTCCCACTCCACTCGAAAACTTCGGGGCGGAAATCCCGCCCGGTGACGCAAGAGATCGGCCTTGAACACGCTCGCTCCCGGCGCGCCGGCCGCGAGCGCACGAGATTCTGATGTACGTACTCTCCAGCGGCTGAGGGCTGCGCTCGGCATGGGCTCGGCCGAAACATGCAGAAGAAGAGCCGTGACCCCGGTCCGCTCCGCCGCGCGCGCAAGCCGTCTGGTCGCGGTGAGATCGAGCGCTTTCGGCGCGCCCCAGATTTCGATCGCGACCGCACCGAGCGCGGCACAGCGCAAGGCTTCGTTTCCGGCGCGAAGCGCCGCCAGCGCATCGCGCACCCGCACGGTGAGGATCGCGGACGGATCGGCTCCGAACTCCGCGAGACCAGGCGGATAAAGCTCGCCGAGTTCGCGCGCTGTCATGTCCTGCCGCACCCAGACGATCTTTCGCCCGGGTTCCGTCGCGCGCAGCATCACGGCCAGTCCGAAGCCGAACGCCGCCGCGCCGTCCGCGACCTCGGCCGCGTACACATCATGCAGCGTTCCGCGCGGCAGCCCCCCGCCGACCGCGCGGTCCATCTCCGGCACACCGAACGAGAAGCGCGCCGGCTCATCGCCAAATCCTGTTTCCCCTGCCGCAATAACGGCAAGGCTTCGCCGCAGCCCGGCGAGTGTATCGCTGGCTTCCATGAGCCATGTTCCCTATTTGTTCTAGTGAAGCTAGTCTCGCGCCCAGAGTCAATCAAGAGTTAAATCCGGCTCTCTTTACGGCGCATTCGCACTCCCCCACTATGCTGCGCGGGTTGATTTGCAGGGCTTCAATCCAATGCGCTTTGCCGCTTTCTCCGCCGCGCTCGCGGCTCTGCTTGCTGCCTCCTCGGCCAAGGCGGATGTGACTGTCCGGATTTCCAAGACCGAACAATTGATGCGCGTCTATGTCGGCGAACAACTCACCTATTCCTGGAAGGTCTCGACGGCATCCAAAGGCTTCAAGACGCCGATCGGCAATTACTCGATCAAGCGCATGCACACGATGTGGTATTCGCGGAAATATGACAACGCTCCGATGCCCTATGCCATGTTCTTCACCGAGGGCTGGGCCGTCCACGGCACGACCTCGGTCCGCGCCCTCGGCCGCCCGGCGTCCCATGGCTGCGTCCGGCTGCTTCCGGCCAACGCCAAGACCCTGTTTCGACTGGTTTCGACCTATGGCCGCGCCTCGGCCCGCATCGTGGTAAGTTCCTGAGGCCTTTTTGACGCGGCCCCGGTTCAGCGGTTGAATTTGGACGGTACTTCCTCCACAAAACACCCTCCCTGGTGGAAGGCACACATGGCACCGGGCCACGCTCCCGCGAACATCCAAAAACTGATCAATCCGCGTGAACTGCTGCTGTCGATGTTCGACGCCGCGGTGGCCGCGGCACGGCCCTCCGTGATCGTGCCCCCGCATCTGCCTTCGCCGCCCAAAGGCCGCACCATTGTGGTGGGCGCGGGCAAGGCCTCGGCCGCGATGGCCCAGGCCGTCGAACAGAACTGGCAGGGACCGATCGAGGGCCTTGTCGTCACGCGCTACGGCCATGCCGCGCACTGCGAGCACATCGAGATCGTCGAGGCGTCCCATCCGGTACCCGACGTTGCCGGCGAAGCCGCCGCGCGCCGCATCCTCGAAAAGGTGCAAGGCCTCACCAAGGACGATCTCGTTATCGCCCTGATTTCGGGCGGCGGCTCAGCTTTGCTCGCGCTTCCGGCGGAGGGCCTGACGCTTGCCGACAAGCAGGCGATCAACAAGGCTCTTCTCGCCTCCGGCGCCTCGATCGACGAGATGAACTGCGTCCGCAAGCATCTCTCGGCCATCAAGGGCGGGCGGCTTGCCGCCGCCGCTCATCCCGCGCGCGTCGTCTCGCTTCTGATTTCCGACGTGCCGGGCGACGATCCGTCCGTCATCGCGTCCGGCCCCACGGTTCCCGACCGGACGACCTTCGCTGACGCGCTCGCGATCGTCCGCAAATACAAGATCACCGAGCCGAAGGCCGCGATCGACCACCTCGAAAAAGGCGGCGAGGAATCGGTGAAGCCCGGCGACCCGCGCCTCGACGGCAATGTGCTCGAACTGATCGCGACGCCGCAGCTCTCTCTCGAGGCCGCGGCAGATGTGGCGCGGAGCGCGGGTTTCACGCCGCTTATTCTCGGTGACGCCATCGAGGGCGAGGCCCGCGAAGTCGCGCGCGTCATGGCCGGCATCGCCCGACAGGTGAAAAAATACGGCCAGCCCGCGACCGCGCCCTGCGTGCTGCTGTCCGGCGGCGAAACGACGGTGACGGTGCGCGGCAAGGGCCGCGGCGGCCGCAATGCCGAATTCCTGCTGGCGCTGACCGTTGCGCTCGACGGCCTTGAGGGTGTCCACGCCCTCGCCGCCGACACCGACGGCATCGACGGCAGCGAGGACAATGCCGGAGCCATCGCGCTCGACACTGCCCTGGCACAGGCCGCAAGGCTCGGCGTCAGCGCCAAAGCGAGCCTCGCCGACAATGACGGCTACAGCTTTTTCGAGAAGCTCGGCGACCTCGTTGTCACAGGCCCGACTCTTACCAACGTCAATGATTTCCGTGCCATTCTAATCGTCTGAGATTACAGGGGGACGGGCCGACGCCCGTTAAGTCCGATGCGTGACCGCAAAGCCAAAATCGTAGCAACTGTCGGGCCCGCCAGCTCGACGCCGGACCAGCTCCGCGCGCTCTATAACGCCGGGGTCGACATGTTCCGGCTCAATATGAGCCATGGCACGCATGAGGATCATGCCGCCCGCTTCGCCGCCATCCGCGCGCTCGAAAAGGAAACCGGCAAGCCGATCGGCATCCTGCTCGACCTGCAGGGCCCGAAGCTGCGCGTCGGTACGTTCAAGGACGGCCCGGTCACGCTCGTGAACGGCGAAAGCTTCCGCTTCGATCTCGATTCCACACCCGGCGACAAGACGCGCGCTTACCTGCCCCATAAGGAGATCTTCGCCGCGGCGAAGCCCGGCGTTCAGCTTCTGCTCGACGACGGCAAAATCCGCATGGAAGTGACCGATCACGGCAAGGACTTCATGATCGGCCGCATCGTCACCGGCGGCGTCCTGTCCGAGCGCAAGGGCGTCAGCGTCGTCGGCGCCATCCTGCCGCTTGACGTCATCACCGAGAAGGACCGCCGCGATCTCGAATTCGGCCTGGCTCAGGGCGCCGACTGGGTCGCGCTGTCCTTTGTCCAGTGCGGGCAGGATCTGAAGGATGCGCGTAAGCTCATCGGCGACCGCGCGCTCATCATGTCGAAGATCGAAAAGCCGGCGGCCGTCGACTGTCTCGAGGAAATCGTCGATTTGTCCGACGCCATCATGGTGGCGCGCGGCGATCTCGGCGTCGAAATGCAGCCGGAGGAAATCCCGCCGGTGCAGCGCCGCATGATCAAGCTCTCGCGCGAATACGGCAAGCCGGTCGTCGTCGCGACGCAGATGCTGGAAAGCATGATCCACACGCCGACGCCGACCCGCGCCGAAGCCTCCGACGTCGCGACCGCGATCTATGAGGGCGCGGACGCCGTCATGCTCTCGGCCGAATCCGCGTCGGGCAAGTTCCCGGTCGAGGCCGTGACGATGATGAGCCGCATCGTGGCCCAGGTCGAAAAGGACCCGGAATACAAGCGTCTGATCGAAACCTCGCGGCCGGCGCCGCGCGGCACCATCGCCGACGCCATCTGCGCCTCGCTCGGCACCGTGGCGAGCGTGCTGCCGCTGACCGCGGCCGCGACCTACACGACGTCGGGCTCGACCACGCTCCGCGCGGCGCGCGAACGTCCGCTCGTGCCGATCCTCTGCATCACGCCGTCAGAGAAGACCGCCCGCCGCATGACCTGTGTCTGGGGCGTCAGTGCCGTCGTTACCCGCGACCTCGAAAAGGTGTCGGAGATCGTGGCGTTCGCGACCGATGTCGCAAAAGCGGCCGGCGCCGTGAAGGACGGCGACATCATGGCGGTGACCGCCGGCATGCCGTTCGCGCAGTCTGGCACGACCAATCTTCTGAGAATTTTCCAAGTCGGCTCCTGAGAAGCCGGGTTCCTGAGAAGCCGGCAAGAACCGGCTCGTAACGCGTAAAACCAGAGGGGGCGCTCATGGCGCATTGGGTTCGTTTCGATCACGGTGGGAAGACCGCGATCGGCACGCTGGAAGACGGCAAGATCGCCGTCCATTCCGGCAGTCTGTTCGATAATCCTCAGCCGACCGGCGAGGTCGTTCTGTTGTCCGAGGTGGCGCTGAAGGCGCCGACGGATCCCACCAAGATCATCGCGCTGTGGAACAACTTCCATGCGCTCGCGGCCAAGCTGAACGTCGCCGAGCCGGCAGAGCCGTTGTATCTCCTGAAGTCGATCGGCTCGGTCTGCGCGCCGGGCGCTGTCGTGAAGCGTCCGAAAGCCTATGACGGCAAGGTCGTCTATGAGGGCGAGCTGGGTATCGTCATCGGCAAGACGGCGACGAATGTCTTGGAAGAGGACGCGCTGGATCACGTCCTCGGCTATACCTGCGTCAACGACATCACGGCGGCGGATATCATCCAGAAGGATCCGACCTTCCCGCAATGGGCGCGCGCCAAGGGCTACGACGGGTTCGGTCCGTTCGGTCCGGTGATCGCAACCGATGTGACGCCGGAAACGCTCGTCGTAAAGACGATCCTCAACGGCGCCGAGCGGCAGAACTATCCGATCTCCGACATGATCTTCCCGGTGGCCAAGCTCGTCTCGGCGCTGTCGCACGACATGACCCTGAACCCCGGCGATCTCATCGCCTGCGGCACCTCGGTCGGCGTCGGCGTGATGAAGGAGAAGGTCAACACCGTGTCGATCGTCATCGACGGCATCGGATCGCTCGACAACACCGTCGAGCTCTGAACTGTCGCCCTCTCCCATAGGGAGAGGCCGACTGGCCGAAGGCCGAGCGGGGTGAGGGGCGCGAGCTCACAGTCGGGGGAAAGACTTGCGGCCTCCATACCACGCGCCAGATCGAGCGTGCGGCCTATCTCCTGCATAACCCAATCAAGCCTGCTGCGAACATCTTCGTTCGTGAACCGCAGCACGATGAAGCCCTGATCTTCGATGAACTGTCTGCGCGCATCATCGTAATCCGCGTGCTCAGCATGCTGTGCTCCATCGACTTCGATGATGAGCTTTGCTGGCACGCAACAGAAGTCGACGGTAAAGCGCCCACCGGCATTTGTCGGCGAAACTTGAAGCCCTCGAAGCGACGGCCATGCACGGCATTCCAGATCAGATCCTCCGACGAGGTCTGATCGGCGCGGAGCTTGCGAGCGAAAACGGCGCGTTTGGACGGCATTTCGAAGGCTAGCAGTCTCTCGCAGACCTCGCACCCCTCACCCGGTCGCGCTCCCGCGCGACTCGACCTCTCCCTTTGGGAGAGGTGAAAAAAGGCCGCCCGAAGGCGGCCTTTTCAACTGTAGGGACGGAAGACGGATCAGACCGCCTTGGCGTCGTGCAGCTTGGTGATCTCTTCCTGGCTGTAGCCGAGATCCTTCAGCACTTCGTTCGTGTGCTGGCCGAGCAGCGGCGAGGCCGTGACTTCGACCGTCATGTCGGAGAACTTGATCGGGCTGCCGACCGTCAGATACTTGCCGATCTGCGGATGATCGACCTCGACGACGGTGCCGCTTTCACGCAGCGACTTGTCGTTGGCGATTTCCTTCATCGACAGCACCGGAGCGCACGGAATGTCGTACTTGCGCAGGATGTCGACCGCTTCGAACTTGGTCTTGTCGGCGAGCCAGTCTTCGATCGTCTTGAAGATGTCGAAAATCTTGTCCTGACGGGCCTGGGCCGTCTTGTAGCCCGGATCGGCGATCCACTCGTCACGGCCGAGCGCCTTGCAGATCGGCTCCCAGGCGTGACCCTGGATGGTGAAGTAGATGTAGGCGTTCGGGTCGGTCTCCCAGCCCTTGCACTTCAGCACCCAGCCCGGCTGACCGCCGCCGCCGGCATTGCCGCCGCGCGGAACGACGTCCGAGAACGTGCCGTGCGGGTACTGCGGGTATTCTTCGAGATAGCCGATGGCGTCCAGACGCTGCTGGTCGCGCAGCTTGACGCGGCAGAGGTTCAGCACCGAGTCCTGCATGGACACGGCGACCTTCTGGCCCTTGCCGGTCTTATTCTTCTGATGCAGCGCGGTCAGAATGCCGATCGCGAGATGCATGCCGGTGTTCGAGTCGCCGAGAGCGGCGGCCGACACGGTCGGCGGGCCGTCCCAGAAGCCCGTCGTGGACGCGGCGCCGCCGGCGCACTGCGCGACGTTCTCGTACACTTTCAGGTCTTCGTAGTGATGGCCGTCCGAGAAGCCCTTCACCGAAGCGACGATGAGGCCTTCATTGATCTTCTTGATGTTCTCCCACGAGA
This sequence comes from uncultured Alphaproteobacteria bacterium, assembly GCA_963786225.1. Lineage (GTDB taxonomy): Bacteria > Pseudomonadota > Alphaproteobacteria > Rhizobiales > Methylopilaceae > Flaviflagellibacter. The sequence goes on along the minus strand of CAWAYQ010000022.1, from coordinate 7,386 downwards.
AGCCCATGCGATCGAGCGCGCCGGGGCCGAAGTTCTCGACGAGGACGTCCGATTCCTTGATCAGCTTGGTGAGGACTTCCTTGCCCTCGGCCGTCTTGGTGTCGAGCGTCAGCGAACGCTTGTTCGAGTTCAGCATGGTGAAGTAGAGCGCGTCCGCGCCCTCGACGTGGCGGAGCTGCGAACGTGTCACGTCGCCGGCGCCGGGGCGCTCGACCTTGATGACATCGGCGCCGAACCAGGCAAGGAGCTGCGTGCAGGCGGGACCCGCCTGGACGTGCGTGAAGTCGATGATTTTGATCCCTTCAAGCGGCTTTGTCATGATGGGTCGATTTCCCTTATCAGTCGTTGAACCTGAGCCTGGGTCCGGGTGGGTCCCGCCCAGGAAGCGAATTCTCACGAGTTTGCCTGCGGCAGCTGGAAAATTGGCGACTGACCCGTTTCGCGGGGCTGTCAATACACCGATCTCCATATTGCGGCGTCTTCGACGCTCTTCCTGTTTTGCCGGGGCGGCCCCGGATCGGCATTGAAATGCCGGCCTTCCAAGGTCCCGGGCGGGATTTCGGTCCCGCCCGGGAGAGTTCGAATTACTTTTTCTTGACGACGCTTTGCGGGTTGAGGCTGCCGATATTGCCGGATTCGGAGCCGGCGGCCGGGTCGATTTCGGCGTTGATCAGGGTCGGCGTGCCGCGAGTCCATCGCGGCGTTGACGGCGCGGCTCAGCTCGTCGGGCGTCGTCACGGTGACGCCGGCGCCGCCGAACGCCTGCATCATCAGGTCGTAGCGCGCGTTCTTGACGAACACGGTCGGCGCCACATCGCTGCCGCCGGTCGGGTTGACGTCGGTGCCGCGGTAGATGCCGTTGTTGTTGAAGACGACGATGCAGACCGGCAGATTGTAGCGGCAGATCGTCTCGACCTCCATGCCGGAGAAGCCGAACGCACTGTCGCCCTCGACCGCGAGCACCGGCTTGCCGGTCTCGACCGCGGCGGCGACGGCAAAGCCCATGCCGATGCCCATCACGCCCCAGGTGCCGACATCGAGCCGCTTGCGCGGCTGGTACATGTCGATGACGCCGCGCGCCAGATCGAGGGTGTTGGCGCCCTCGTTGACGAGGATGGCGTCGGGCCGCTCCTTGATGATGGTGCGCAGCGCGCCGAGCGCCGAATGGAAGTCCATCGGCGCCGAGTTCTTCATCAGCTTCGACGCCATCTTGGCGATATTGGTCTCCTTGTTGGCCTGCAGCGCCGCGATCCAGTCGGCCGGCGGCGCCGGCCAGTTGCCGTCCATGCCGTCGAGCAGCGCGGCGACGCAGGAGCCGATATCGCCGACCACAGGCGCCGCGATCTCGACATTGGAATCCATTTCGCGCGGCTCGATGTCGATCTGGATGAACTTCTTCGAGCCGGGCTCGCCCCAGGTCTTGCCCTTGCCGTGCGACAGCAGCCAGTTGAGGCGGGCGCCGATCATCACGACGACATCGGCTTCGCGCAGCGCCAGCGAGCGCGCCGCGCCGGCCGATTGCGGATGGGTGTCGGGCAACAGGCCCTTGGCCATGCTCATCGGCAGGAACGGAATGCCGCTCTGTCTCGATCAGGCGTGCGGATCTGCTCGTCGGCCTGGGCATAGGCCGCGCCCTTGCCGAGGATGATCAGCGGGCGCTTGGCCGTCTTCAGCACGTCGAGCGCGCGCTTGACGGCGGCCGGCGCCGGGATCTGCGCCGGCGCGGCGTCGATCACCTTGACCAGGGATTTCTGGCCGGCCGCGGCGTCCATCACCTGGGAGAACAATTTGGCCGGCAGATCGAGATAGACGCCGCCCGGACGCCCCGACACCGCGGCGCGGATCGCGCGCGCGACGCCGATGCCGATATCGGCGGCGTGCAGCACGCGGAACGCCGCCTTGCACAGCGGCTTGGCGATCGCGAGCTGGTCCATCTCCTCGTAATCGCCCTGCTGCAGGTCGACGATCTCGCGCTCCGAGGAGCCCGAGATCAGGATCATCGGGAAGCAATTGGTGGTGGCGTTGGCGAGCGCGGTCAGGCCGTTGAGGAAGCCCGGCGCCGACACCGTCAGGCAGATGCCCGGCTTCTTGGTCAGATAGCCGGCGATCGCCGCGGCATTGCCGGCGTTCTGCTCGTGGCGGAACGAGATCACCCGCATGCCCTCGCGCTGGGCGATGCGGCCGAGATCGGTGATCGGGATCCCCGGCACGCCGTAGATCGTGGTCAGGCCGTTGAGCTTCAGCGCCTCGATGACGAGGTGAAAGCCGTCCGTCAGCTCCGGCTCGGCCTCGCTGTCGCGGCCGTCGTCGTGTCTCTTACCTTCTCAGCAGTCGTCGCCATGGACGCCCTCCCTCAAAATTCGTTTTCCGTCGCCCGTTGCACAAGGGCGCTCTTGCGCTCGCCCATAGCCGAAAGCGGATCTGAATGCCACCGTAATCGGACCGTTTGCGACCGATTTCGGGAAGCTTTCCCGCGCCGGCCCCTAATCGGGGAACACCCCGTATCGATCGACATGGCTCGCCAGGCCAAGCGTGTGTTCGCGCACCAGCCGCTCGGCCAGATCGGCGTTGCGGGCCTCGAGCGCGGCGATGATGCCGGCATGCTCGCGCCGCGAGGTCTCGATGCGGCCCTCCTGGCGGATCGACACCGCCCGGATCGCCCGCATGTGCAGGATCAGGTTCTGCGCCATGTCGACGATCAGGCCGCAGCCGCCGAGCCGGATCACCGCCTGGTGGAAGGCGATGTTCATCTGCGAATATTCGTTGAGGCCGGCCTCGCGGCCGGCCTCGGGCCGGGCTCGTGAGGCTCGGCGTCGTCGCTGCCGTAGAGCCGCTTCAGCGCCGCGAGGTCCTTGGCCGTGGCGCGGGCGCAGGCCAGCCGCGCCGCCATGCTCTCGAGCGCCGCCCACACCGTGATCAGTTCGAGGATCTCGGACTTGGTCTTGCGCACCACGAAGATGCCGCGCCGCGGCACCGAGCGGACGAAGCCCTCCTGCTCGAGCAGCGTGATGGCTTCGCGGATCGGGGTCCGGCTGACGCCGAGTTCGGCCGACAGCTGGCGCTCGTCGAGCCGGATCGGCGCCGCGGCGCCGTAAATGTCCATGTTCATGATCGCCTTCTTCAAGGCGTCGTAGGCCAGCACGCGCAGGCTGACATTGACGCCCAAAGGCTCGACATGGAGCTTCGGTGAAGCGAGCTGCTGCAAGGCGATCAGTCCCTGAGATGCACCCTGTACAAGCCTCGAAACCAGGCCGCGGGGCGCCGCGCGGATACCGTCTACTGTATGCCAGTTTGCCGCGCAATGGGCTTTATGCGGCTGTCATAAAGACACGGCATACCACATTCTCCCGACCACGGCAGCCCGCGCTCCCGGGGGCCGGGCCGCAGCGGCCCGCTGCGTTGACAGGATCACGCCCGACAGCCCACCCTTGGGCACCGGGCTCCGGCCACGATCCCGCTGGCCGCGATCCCGCTGGAGGACATCCGGATGAAGGTCGCCGAACTCCTGAAGAAGAAGGGCACCCGCATCCTGACCGCGCGGATGGACGAGCCGGTCGAGACCGCGGCGCGGCTGCTGTCGAAGGAGAATGTCGGCGCCCTCGTCGTCAAGGATTCGGTCGGCACCGAAGGCGACACCGTGGTCGGCATGTTCTCCGAGCGCGATCTGCTGCACGCCGTCGTCGAACACGGCGCCGCGGCGCTGAAAAAGCCGGTCTCGGCGCTGATGTCGAAACAGGTCATCTCCTGCCAGCCGGGCGATGATCTCAAGACCGTGCTCGAACTGATGGACCGTCATTACATCCGCCACGTCCCGGTGCTCGACGGCACGACCCTGATCGGCGTCGTCTCGATCCGCGATTTCATCGCGCTGCGGCTGCGAAGAGCTGGCCTAGATCTTCCCTCCCCCTGCAGTGGGGAGGGCCGAGAGCGCGGAACGCGCTCCGGGGTGAGGGCGCGCCGAATGTCCGCGCGTCGTTCCAATCGAATCGGTCATCACCCCACCCCGCTCGCGCTGTCGCGCGAGTTGGCCCTCCCCGTTCAGGGGAGGGAATAAAAAAAGGGCGCGGATTGCTCCGCGCCCTTGGATCGGTGTCGAGGCGATCGCGCCTTACTTCTTCGGCGCCACGGCCTCTTCGTCGGTCAGGACCGGGATGATCGGCTTGCCGCGGACCTTGATCAGCAGCGCCGAGATCGCCGGCCAGAACAGCATCAGCAGCGCGAACGTCACCAGCCCGCCGACCAGCCAGTTCGACCAGAACACGCTGAGGTCGCCCTGCGAGATCAGCATCGCCTGCCGGAACGCGCTCTCCGCCATGTCGCCGAGCACCAGAGCCAGCACCATCGGCGCCAGCGGGTAGCTCAGCTTCTTGAACACATAGCCGACCACGCCGAAGAACAGCATGACGCCGATATCGCCCAGCGCATTGTGCACCGTGTACGCACCGACCGCGCAGATCACCAGGATCACCGGGGCGATGATCGAGAACGGTATGCGCAGGATCGAGGCAAACAGCGGCACCGTGGTCAGGACCACGAGCAGGCCGGCGAGATTGCCGAGATAGATCGACGCGATCAGACCCCAGACGAACTCCTTCTGTTCGACGAACAGCAGCGGACCCGGCTGCAGGCCCCAGATCAGGAGGCCGCCGAGCATCACCGCCGCCGTCGGCGACCCGGGAATGCCGAGCGTCAGCATCGGCAGCAGCGCCGAGGTGCCGGCGGCATGCGCCGCGGTCTCCGGCGCGACCACGCCTTCGAGCACGCCGGAGCCGAACTTGTCGCCCTGCTTCGAGAAGCGCTTGGCCAGGCCGTACGACATGAACGAGGCCGGCGTCGCGCCGCCCGGCGTGATGCCCATCCAGCAGCCGACGATCGAGGACCGGATCAGGGTCGCCCAGTACGGCGGCAGCTTTTTCCAGGTCTGCCACACCACCGCAGGCGAGATCTTCGCCGTCTTGCCCTTGAACGCCAGGCCCTCTTCGATCGTCAGCAGGATCTCGCCGACGCCGAACAGCCCGATCACCGCGATCAGGAAGTCGAAGCCGCGCAACAGCCCGATCGTGCCGAACGTCATGCGCAACTCGCCGGTCACCGAATCGAGGCCGACCGCGGCCAGGGCAAAGCCCAGCATCATCGCCGCCAGCACCTTGAACGGCAATTCCTTGCCCATGCCGACGAACGAACAGAACGTCAACAGATAGACCGCGAAGAACTCGGCCGGGCCGAACTCCAGCGCAAAATCGGCGATCACCGGCGCCAGGAAGGTGATCAGGAGAACCGCCACCGTGCCGCCGATGAACGAGGAGGTGAACGCTCCCGTCAGCGCCTCGCCGGCATTGCCCTTCTGGGCCATCGGATGGCCGTCGAACGTCGTCGCCACCGACCACGGCTCGCCCGGAATGTTGAACAGGATCGAGGTGATGGCGCCGCCGAACAGCGCCCCCCAATAGATCGACGACAGCATGATGATCGCCGACACCGGCGACATCGAGAATGTCAGCGGCAGCAGAATGGCAACGCCGTTGGCGCCGCCGAGACCCGGCAGAACGCCGATCAGAACGCCGAGCGTGACGCCGAGGAACATGTAGAAAATGTTCCACGGATCGCCGAGAACGCCGAAGCCCTCGATGAGTGAATATAATGCGTCCAAGACCCCCTCCAGACCACAGCCTCTTCAGAGGGCCGCGGATTCTTTGACGTTGAATTTAAAACGGTCCGCCGCGGTCCTCGCCGCGGCGCACCGCGATGATCAGAAGCCGAGCGCCGCCTCGAGCGGCCCCTTGGGCAGCGGAATCAGGAACCAGATCTCGAACAGCATGAACAGGCCGAGCGGCACCGCCAGCGCGATCGGGATCGCCTTCAGCACATTGTACTTGCCGATCACCACCATGAAGAAGGCGATGAACAGCGCCCCCGAGACATAGATCCCGAGACAGGGGATCAGCGCCACATAGACCGCCGTCGGGATCAGCACGCTCAGCACCGATTTGAGCTGATCCTTGCCGACAAAGGTCGCCAGGTTCGGCGTCTTGGTGAGCAGCGAGGTCACCAGGGTGCCGAGGCTGGCGATGAACATGATGAGGCCGATATAGAACGGGAAATACCCCGCCTGCGGACCGTCGGAGGCCCACGCCGCCCCGATCTTCCAGCTGTCCAGCATCACAACGCAGGACAGGATCATGAACAGCACGGCCACGACCGCGTCCACCGCGCGGTAGGACACCGTGTACTGCCCAGGTTCGTTTGCTTCTTCGTGACTGCTCATCTCAAAAGCCCCTCAAAAACCCCGCCCGTCCCTTCCAGGAAAACGGGCCCCGTAAGAAAAAAGCGCCCCGCAGCCGCATGCGGCCCGGGGCGCCTTCATTCATGGCCTCACTTCAGGAAGCCGGCCTTCGACATCAGGTCCTTGTGACGGGTTTCCGCCGCGGCCACCCAGGCCTTGTACTCGGCACCCGACAACGTCGTCGTGTTGAACGCGCCCTTGGCCAGGAACGCCTTCCACTCGTCGGTCTCGGCAACCTTCTTGAACAGGTCGACATAGAACGCGACCTGCTCGTCGGTCACGCCCGGCGGCATGAAGATGCCGCGCAGCATCAGGTAATCGGTGTTGATGCCGGATTCGATGCAGGTCGGGATGTCCGACCACGCCATGTCCGTCGTCACCTTGTCGGTGTACTTCAGACGCTCCTTGTCGAACACGCACAGCGGACGAATCTTGCCGGCGCGCCACTGCGCCACCGCCTCGATCGGGTTGTTCACCGTCGAGGTCACGTGACCGCCGACCAGCTGGGTGACGACGTCGCCGCCGCCCTTGAACGGCACATAGGTGAACTTCGCACCCGTCGACTGCTCAAGCGCCGCCGTGATGATCTGGTCTTCCTGCTTGGTGCCGGTGCCCGCCATCTTGAACTCGTTCGGCTTCGAAGCCTTCAGAGCGTCGAGATATCCCTTGGCGTCCTTGTACGGCAATTCCGCGTTGACCCAGAGCACGAACTCGTCGAGCGCCAGCATCGACACCGGCGTGATGTCCGTCCAGCGTGAACGGAATGCCCGTCGACAGCGGCGTCGTGAACAGGTTCGACAGCGTGATGATGATCTTGTGCGGGTTGCCCGCCGAGCCCTTGGCGTCGAGGAAGCCTTCGCCGCCCGCGCCGCCCGATTTGTTCAGCACCACCAGCGACTGGTCCATCAGCTCGTGCTTCTGGATCACGCCCTGCAGCGTCCGCGCCATCTGGTCGGCGCCGCCGCCCGTGCCCGCCGGCACGATAAATTCAACCGTCTTCGTCGGTGCCCACGCCGCCGACGCCGACACCGGCATCAGCGCAAAGCCGGCGGCAACCGCCGCAACAACCCCACACGACGCAATTCGGGATAGCTCTTTCTTCA
>CAWAYQ010000021.1:0-20785 GCA_963786225.1 uncultured Alphaproteobacteria bacterium | reverse complement strand
GCGAAGCTAAGCACGGCCGTCAATCTCGAGTCGAGCGCCATGAACTGTTCACGCTGTTCGTGTCGTCTTTACCAACGGCCGCGCCGCGCGTGACTCTCTGAAAGGCATTTTCGCATGGCCCGCCGAGAAGGTGCTGATGGCCCACGGAACACCTGTAGAAAAGGATTCCGAGCGATGGCTGGCGGCGTGATGCCACGGGTCCGGCGGTCGCCAAGAGGAAACACGCATTAGGTACATGCGCCTCAATTATCCGGCTCGGAGCGCGGGTTCGGTTGGCCGCCAATTATCCCCGCCTCACTTGGCATCGCGACCTTCCTCGTCATCAAGCGCCGCGACTTGAAGCTTCCCTTTTTGCTGCTCGGACTTTCGATGTTCGGGGCGCCGACGCAGCGGCCGCACTTTGCGGCTTGCCATCAGGTGCGAGCAGGTATTGAATCGCCTTGGTGGCGCCATTCCAGTAGGAGTGGTTCGTGCTGTTTTGAGGCCATTGTATGCCCCTTCGGCCCGGTCACCAGAAGACGACGCCCCCCTTCATGCGGCCAATGCAGGGAGTGAACCATGGCCGACAGCAAAAGAGCCGTTCAACTGGCGGGATCGACGGTGCACCGCGCCTGTCATGCGTGCGCCTTCTTCCACAGTAGAGATGAAGAATACCAAGTCCTTGAGCCGTTTGTGAAAGACGGGTTGGATACGGGCGACAAGAACTTCCAGATTCTCGAGACGGAATATCTCGAGGAGCGATTGGCCCGGCTGACGGAGAGCGGCATCGATACCGCGGCCGCCGAGCGAAGTGGAGGGCTTGAGATTCGCCCGTGCGAAGAAGCCTATCTGCGTGGCGGCCGGTTTGATCAGCGAGCCATGCTCGAGTTGATCGAGGAAATGCTTGCCGCCGGCAAGCAGCAAGGCTTCGGGCTGACTCGGCTGTGGGCGAACATGGAATGGGCGCTCAAGGAATTGCCGGGCGTGCACGACATTGTCGAGTACGAGACGCGGTTGAACGATATATTGCCGAAATACGACGACGTGGTCGTCTGTAGCTATGACCTTACGAAGTTCAGTGCCGCAGTCGTGATGGACATTCTGCGCACCCATCCTCAAGCGATCGTCGGTGGAATCCTGCGCGAGAATCCGTACTACGTGCCACCGGACGAATTCCTGCGCGAGGTGCGCAGCCGAGGTGCCCCGGCGCGTTGAGGGCAGGCAGCGGGGAAATATGCCGACGAGGCCTGCTGCCATGCCGCGGGTAGATACGCTTTCCGATCCGACGGAGTTGCGCCGTTGTATTCGTGACCTCCTCGCGCTTTCCGCGCTGCCGGCGATCTTGAAGCGCTACGATCCGCATCAGATCGCCGACAGTGTCGCGGAGGCGCTGGTCTCGATGCTCGAACTCGGAATTCGTTTACATCTCGCTGCGCGGAAAACGTGATGATCCTCTTATCGAAATCGCGCGTTCCGACAAGCGGAGTGCTGGCGATTCACTGGGCGCAATTCGCGCAGCGCTGCGGGAAATCTTGCTGGCACCCTCATCCGAGCAAAGGCTGGCGGTCGCCAATCCGATTGGCGAGGGCACCGTAAGTATTGCCGTCGCCCCGATCGGATTTAGTGGTGACGCGGTTATTATCGTGGGCTCGCGCCGATCGGACTTTCCGACCGCGGCGGAACGGCTGCTCCTGGGAATTGCCGCCAATGAAGCGACCATCGCGTTGCAAAGATGGCAGGCGGAGACGGAAGAGAGGATCCGGCGGACCGAACAGGAACTTCGACTCGTTATCGACACAATCCCCGCATTGGTTTGGAGCGCCCTGCCCGACGGCTCCATCGACTTCGTCAATCAACGTTTGCTCGAATATACAGGCCTCCCTTTCGAGGACGTAAAGGGCTGGGGCTCCTGGATGGCTGCGTGGCATCCCCAGGATTGCGCAACGCTCATGGATGAGTGGCGCGCGGCCTTGGCGGCCGGAGAGCCGTTCAAGAAGGAAGCCCGCCTGCGGCGGGCGGACGGGCAATGTCGCTGGTTCCTGTTGCGCGCCGTGCCGCTGCGGGACGAGCTCGGAAATATCGTCAAGTGGTATGGAACGACGACCGACATCGAGGACCGCAAGCGGGCTGAGGAGGCGCTGCGGCGAAGCGAGGCCTATTTGGCGGAAGCCCAGCGATTGAGCCGTACGGGCAGTTTCGGGTGGAATGTTGCCAGCGGAGACCTCTTCTGGTCGGAGGAAAATTTTCGCATCTTCGAGTACGACCGAGCAACCAAGCCCACGATCCAACGGGTGCTTCAACGAGTCCATCCGGACGACATCGTTCTCGTGCAACAGCTTCTCGAGCGCGCATCACACGACAGGACGGATTGGGAACTTGAGCATCGATTGCTGATGCCCGACGGTTCCGTCAAACATCTCCGTGTTTTGGCTCATGCGTCACGGGATGAATCAGGCAGCCTCGAGTTTATCGGGGCGGTCATGGACGTGACCGCAGCCAAGCGGGCGGACGAGGAACTGCACCAGGCGCGAGCGGACCTCGCGCACGTCACGCGGGTGACGACTCTGGGAGAGATGACATCTTCGATTGCCCATGAGGTCAACCAGCCGATCGCCGCGACGGTCACCAACGCTGAGGCCGCTTTGCGCTGGCTTGGCGCCCACCCGCCCGATCTGGCGGAGGTCCGGCAGGCCCTCGACCGCATCATCAACGCCGGCAATCGGGCCGGCGAAGTCATCGACCGAATCCGCGCCCTCGTGAAGAAAGCGCCGCCGCGGAAAGACCGCTTGGACATCAACGAAATCATCCTTGAGGTCATCGACCTGACGCGCAGCGAAGTGCGCAGGAAAGGTGTCGCGCTGACGGCTCAACTCTTAAGCGACCTGCCGCCCATTTCGGGAGATCGAATCCAACTGCAACAAGTGATTCTCAATCTGATCATCAACGCCAGCGAAGCGATAAGCGGAGTCAGCGAGGGGCCGCGAGAGGTGCTGGTCGGCTCCGCGAACGATGATCCGGACGGCGTACTCGTTACGGTGCGCGATTCGGGCCCGGGGCTGAACGCGGAGCAACTCGACCACCTCTTCGATGCCTTCTACACGACCAAGCCCGATGGCTTGGGCATGGGGCTCGCGATCAGTTACTCCATCATTGAGGCCCACGGCGGGCGGCTATGGGCGACACCGAACATACCCCGGGGTGCCGTTTTTCAGTTCACGCTGCCCGCCGACGGAGACGAGGCGTCATCAACGAAACCGACGTCGTCATCGTAGTTGGATGACGAAGAAACCGATGCACGTGATCCGCATTTAAGTGGAGCGACCTAAAAGACGGCTGTGATCCGGCCCGCCGCTTCCGCGTTCGCAATGGGAGGACTGCAAATGGCGACTTGGAAACCCGATCCGTCCTTTTATCCATCCCCCCGCATGGCTATGAAGGCGCCTGCCGAGAAGCTGGCTTATGTCGCGACGCTTGATCCTTCGCGCACGACTCCCGACGGCATCGCCGTCGTGGACCTCGACCCGAACTCAAAAAGCTACTCAAGAATCCTCAACACAGTGGCGATGCCGAACGTGGGCGACGAGTTGCACCATTTCGGTTGGAATGCGTGCTCGTCCTGTCTCTGCCCCAATGCACCTCACCCACACGTCGAGCGGCGCTATCTCGTCGTACCCGGCCTGAGGTCATCGCGCATTCATATCATCGATACCAAGGCCGACCCGACGAAACCGACAATCGTCAGGGTTATCGAGCCGGAAGAGATTGCGGAGAAGGCCGGTTATACGCGGCCACATACGATCCATTGCGGTCCGGATGGAATCTACGTTACGGCACTCGGCAACGCCGAAGGCAAGGCGCCCGGCGGCGTTTTCTTGATGGATCATGAAAGCTTTGACATTCTTGGGCGGTGGGAGATCGACCGCGGCCCACAGCAGCTCGCCTATGATGCGTGGTGGCACCTCGGGCACGATACACTTGTCACCAGCGAATGGGGCACGCCCGACACCTTCGAAAATGGCCTCGTCCCTGAGATCCTATTGGGCGCGAGGTACGGTCACAGGCTACACTTCTGGGATCTACACAGGCGCAAACACCAGCAGACCATCGACTTCGGGGATAAGTACCAGCTCGTCTTCGAACTTCGCCCAGCCCATGACCCAACAAAGGCGTATGGTTTCGTCAACTCCGTCATAAGCCTGGAAGACCTCTCTTCCTCGATTTGGGTTTGGCACCGCGACGGCGACAAGTGGGGGATCACCAAGGTGATTGATATCCCGGCCGAGCCGGCCCATCCGGATCAGCTTCCGCCGATGCTGAAAGGCTTCGAGACGGTGCCGCCACTGGTCACCGACATCGATCTCTCATTGGACGACAGGTTCCTCTACGTCGCCTGCTGGGGCACGGGTGATCTGCACCAATACGACGTTTTCGATCCCTTCAAGCCCAGGTTGACGGGCAAGGTTCGAATCGGAGGCATCGTTTCGCGCGCCACGCACCCTGGCGCCAAGAACGGCGCCCTGAATGGCGGGCCGCAGATGGTGGAGATCAGCCGCGATGGCCGGCGGGTCTATTTCACAAACTCCCTCTATGGCGCGATTGACGAGCAGTTCTATCCCGATGGCATCGACGGTTGGATGGTGAAACTCGACGCCGAGCCGGAGGGCGGCATAGCCTTCGACGAGAAATTCTTCGTTGAATGGCCGAAATCACATCGCCCGCACCAGGTCCGCCTGGAAGGTGGCGACTGCTCATCCGATAGTTATTGCTATCCGTGAGGATCGGCATCCGCCGGCCGGTCCGCTAAGTAGGGCCAAGCGCAATGAACGGCCTTTTGCCCTGGTTGGCTCTAGCCGGCCTCGGCGCCTTCCACGGACTAAACCCGGCTATGGGCTGGTTGTTCGCCGTGGCGCTCGGCCTGCATCGCCGGAGCCGCGCCTCGTTGTTGTTGGCGCTGCCCCCGATCGCCTTGGGCCACACGGTTTCGATCGTGATGGTGGCCGGAGTCTTCGTCGTGGCCGGCGTTATCGTCAGCCAGCGCTTCGTACAGGCCTCGGCCGGTCTTCTTCTGATCGGATGGTCCGTTTATCATCAGCTTTACGGTCACAGACATCGCGTGCGCGTCGGATTGAAGACCGGGCAGGCTGGCTTGGTACTTTGGTCGTTTCTGATGGCTACAGGGCATGGGGCAGGACTCATGATCCTGCCCGCCGTGAGCCCGCTCTGTCTTACGTCCTCTCCAGCGGGCGCTATCGCGGTGAGCGGATCCGCAACAACTGCGCTAGCTGCCATTACGGTCCATATGGCGGCAATGCTGACGGTCGCAGGGGCTGTCGCGATAATCGTCCACGAGTGGGTGGGCCTCTCAGTATTGCGCACCGCATGGCTGAACCCCAACCTCGTCTGGACCGGAGCGCTCGCCGGCACCGGATCCATGTTGCTTTTGTTGGAGTAACACCTTCGAGGACTGCAACTTCTGGCGCTTGAATGTCTGGTTGATGGCGGCGAGCCCAATGTCCGCTTTGCGCCAGAAGCGGCGCCCCTTGAAAGGGCCCATTAAAGCTGGCTGCGGTCCTGCGCGCGGAGGTTTTTCGCCAGCGGACTCTTCCCCGATATGTGCTACAATAGCGGGCTCGCTCCACACTGAGGGAGGCTGCCATGGCTCTTTCGATTGGCGATGTCGCGCCGGATTTCGAGGCGGAGACCACCGAGCGCCGCATCCGATTCCATGACTGGATCGGCGATTCGTGGTGCGTGCTGTTCTCGCATCCGAAGGATTTCACGCCGGTCTGCACGACCGAACTCGGCTATATGGCCAGGATCAAGCCGGAGTTCGACAAGCGCAACGTGAAGATCATCGGGTTCAGCGTCGATCCGGTGGACCATCACCAGAAGTGGGCGGATGACATCCGCGAGACGCAGGGCTACGCGCCCAACTATCCGATGATCGGGGACCCTGACCTCAGCATCTCCAAGCTTTACGGGATGCTCCCGGCCAGCACCGCCGCCACCTCGGAGGGCCGCACGCCCGCCGATAACCAGACGGTGCGAAACGTCTTCGTCATCGGGCCCGACAAGAAGATCAAGCTGATCCTCGTCTATCCGATGACGACCGGCCGCAACTTCGACGAGGTCTTGCGCGTGATCGACTCCCTGCAGATGACGGCCAAGCACCGGGTCGCGACGCCGGTCAACTGGACGCCGGGCGAGGACGTCATCATTGCCGGCTCCGTCTCGGACGACGAGGCACGGCAGATCTATCCGCAAGGCTGGAAGGCGCCGAAGCCGTACATCCGCATCGTGCCGCAGCCCGGCGAGCCGACGCAACCGTGACCGGAAGCGCCGGGGCGGGACGGCCGCCCCGGCAGGCCGGCAAGACCAACCCCTCAGCGGAGGTCGCCATGATCTTCCGTCAGTTCTTCGATTCCGGATCAAGTACGTACACCTATCTCCTCGCCAGCCGGCGAGGCGGCGAGGCCCTGATCGTCGATCCGGTCCTGGAGAAGATCGACCGCTACCTGCAGCTCATCACGGAGCTCGACCTGAAGCTCGTGAAGGCGGTGGACACGCACCTCCACGCGGACCACATCACCGGCCTCGGGGCGCTGCGCGACCGCACCCAATGCATCACAGTGATGGGCGAGCAGAGCGGCGTCGACGTAGTCTCCATGCGGGTTTCCGAAGGCGACCGTCTCGACATCGAGGGCGTCAGCCTCGACGTCCTCTACACCCCCGGCCACACGGACGATTCCTACAGCTTCCTGCTGCCGGACCGCGTGTTCACGGGCGACACGCTCCTGATCCGCGGCACCGGTCGCACGGATTTCCAGAACGGCAATCCGCGCGCGCAATACAACTCGATCTTCGGCAAGCTGCTGAAGCTGCCGGACGAGACCATGATTTTTCCGGCCCACGACTACAAGGGCGATACGGTCAGCACGATCGGCGAGGAAAAGGCCTTCAACCCGCGCCTGCAGGTGAGATCGATCGACGAATACGTGGACGTCATGAACAACCTGAACCTGCCCAACCCGAAGATGATGGACGTGGCGATTCCCGCAAACATGCGGGTCGGCTTGGCGCAGGAGGAGATTCGCCGCCGCGGCTGGGCCGTGACCGCGACCGAAGCGTTGGCCCTGGTGGGGCAGCCCCATGTGGCCCTCATCGACCTGCGCGAGAAGCGCGAGCGCGACAGGTACGGGGTCATCCGCGGCTCTCTGCACGCGCCCTACCCCGATCTTCAGGAGAATATTCGGCCGGGCGGCATCCTCAACGATCTCGCCTCCGAGACCGGCAAGCGGATCGTGTTCTATTGCGCATTCGGCGAACGCTCGGCCATGGCCGTCCAGGCGGCGCAGGATGCCGGCCTCTCATCCGCCTGCCACATCGAAGGCGGTTTCAGCGCGTGGAAAAAGGTCGGCGGGCCGCTCGACTGACGGGCCGTGCCGGCGAGCGCCTCACACGTACGCCGTCCGTATGTTCGAAGTCCGATGACGTCATCGCCCTTTTGAAGAGCCTCGAACCCATTCACCGATCGGGCTTCGCAAGTTCGCCGATGTCTGGTTCGCCGCATTTCGCCAGGATGACGGCACGCGCCGCATCGCGGAGCTTCACCACGGCGCTGAACTCCTTTCCTGTCGGCATGATGGGTTCGGCGATCTCGACCTCGACGCTCGCGCGCCGCGGGAACCATTGGTCGCTGCGAAGGAGCGAGCGCGTCCCGCGGATGATGCCGGGGATGACGGGCAGCCCCGCTTCCGCCGCGATCTTGAACGCGCCGAGGTAGAAACCTGTGAGTCCCGCCCGGCGTGTGAACGTGCCTTCAGGGAAGACGACGAGGGTCCGCCCTTGCCGGGCGATGTCGATCAGTACTTGCGTATCGGCGAGGCTGGCCGCGGCCTCGTAGCGATCGACGTACGGAATACCCAACCGTCGCAGCACCTGTCCGACGAGAAGCTGTCCGGACAACTCCTTCTTCGCGACGACCGCCGGCTCTCCCGGCAGGACGGCGGTCAGGATCAGCACGTCCGTGTAGCTTGAATGGTTGAAGATGGCGACCGCGCCCTGTTGCGGCAGACGCTCGATACCGCTGATCGCGACCGGAATTCCCATCAGCCTCAGCGCCGTGCGGCCGATAGCTCGCACCCCGCGCCAGCGCAGCTTCCTCTTTGGCAGGATCACCACGGCGGCGATGCCGAAGACGAAGCTGGCGCTCAGGATGGCCCACCACCAGATCGCGTAGAGTGTCTCGCCGGCCCTCCGGATCGCGCGGCGCCCTTTGGCGCCGGCTCCTGAAAGAGCAAGCCGCAGAATTTGCGACCATACTGCCGGCTGCTTTTCGCCGATGCCGCCGCGTACATATAGGTCCCGGGCGGCGCTGCGCCGTATCTTGCCGCTCGACGTCTTCGGCACGGTGCGAGGAGGCACGAGCACGACCTCATCGGGCGGCGTTCCCGCGATGTCGGTCATCAACTCGTGGGCGCGGGCTTGCAGGGCGGCGCGCGCCTTTGGATCTGTTTCCCGTGTTTCCGCGAGTATCACGACGCGTTCCGTTCCGGACGCGGGGTCGGAGACCCCGAACACCGCGACACCACCTTTCCGCACCCCGCGGATTTCCGCCGTCGCCTCCTCGATTTCGTGAGGATAAAGGTGGCGGCCGGCACGGATGATGATGTCCTTGATGCGGCCGGTGATGAAAATGTCGCCGCCCGCAATGTAGCCGCGGTCGGCGGTGTCCAGCCAGTCGCCGTGGAGCAGTTCGCGGGTCTTTGCCTCATTGTTGAAATAGCCTCGTATGGCGGAGGGGCCGCGAAATTCGATGCGCCCTTGGCGGCGCTCGCCGAGCTCTCGTCCGCGGTCATCCACGATGCGAATCTCATGGCCTGGCAGCGGATGGCCGCAGGCGAGCAATTCGAGCGGCGTTTGATCATCCGCACCGGCAGGCCGGACGTGGCCGGTAGCGCTGAGGTGCGCGCGGTCCACGCGATCGATGACCGGGAGCCGCCCCGGCGGAGGAAAGGCCAGGCCAACCGCGCACTCGGCCAGCCCGTAGACCGGCGCCATAGCCTGCGGCGGGAATCCGTAACGTCCGAATTTCTCGGTGAAGCGGCGAACGGTGTGCGCACTCACGGGTTCGGCGCCATTGGCGACCATACGCAGCGAGCTGAGGTCGAGCCCCTTCATCTGGGCATCGTCGATCTTGTTCAGGCAGAGCTCGAAGCCAAAATTGGGTGAGGCGGAGAACGTGGCGCGGAACCGGTGGATCGCCCACAGCCAGCTTTCGGGTCTGACGAGAAAGCTCAGCGGCGACATCGCATAGAGCGGCGCGCCAAAGTAGAGACATCCCAGCCACGCTCCGATCAGCCCCATGTCGTGGTAAAGTGGCAGCCAGCTCACGAAGATGTCGGCTGAGCTGGCCCGCATGGCCGTGCCCATCGCACGGATATTGGCGAGCAGGTTGGCGTGACTCAGCGCCACGCCCTTGGGATCGCCGGTGCTCCCCGACGTATACTGGATGAGCGCGATGGCTGTCGGATCGTCGATCCGCGGCAGCGTCACCGTCGCATCGGAGAGCGAGAGCGCAGAAACCGTTTCGACGGAAATCGATTCATCCGTCTGCGCGCTCAGCAGACCCGCCAGACGCAGGCCTTCCGGCATGGTGATCAGCATTCGCGCGTCGGCATTCTGTAGGATGCGGGTCTGCCGCCTGAGATGATCCTCGAGCTGCGACAGCCGCATCGGCGGATAAATCGGGACCGGGATCGCGCCCGCGTAGAGAATCCCGAAAAACGCGACGAAGAATTCGGTGCTGGTCGGCAGCATTATCGCGATGCGGTCGCCGAGAGCGACGTCCCGCGAGATCAGGCCGTGCGCAACCGCCCGCGCTTGCTCCGCAAGACCTCCATAGGTAAACGCGCCAAGCGTCGTCGTCTCGTCCTGGAGGACCGTGAGATGCAGCCGGTCGGGATGGTTCCGCGCATGCCAATCGAGCATGTCGACCAGCGTCCGGGCCTCGCGGGCGGCCGGCACAGACGCAAGGATCTCCTGTGTCGGCGCGCCCCGCGATCTCTCGACGCGGCGCGGGCCGGCAGCCCTCAGTGCCACGATGAGGTCCGCGACAGTCTCGGCTTCACCGATCGTTTCCGCGGGTAGCCGCACGCGGAACGCGCGCTCGATCCTGAGTATCAGTTCGGTCCGACCGAGACTGTCGATACCAAGATCCCGCTCGATCCGGCTCGACGGTTCTACCTCGATCATCCTGCTCCGCTGGGGGTGGAGTTCGCGTACGAGCTCGCCCACCATGGCGATCAGATCGACTTCGTCGGTCCCGGCGGCGTGCTTGTCCGGCGTGGCCACTTTCGGATCCTGCTGCATCTTCTCTTTTCCGCCGATTGGTCCGGCGGCGTATGGAGGGCCGACAACCGAGCGCTGAAGGCTTTCCCGGCTATCTGGCGAAGGGCCCTTTCCGAGAGGGCGTGCGTCTCGCTCCGCCCTCTTTTCACCCAGCATTATAGGGCAGTCATCGCCGGAAACCGGGGCTGAGATCTTGACGAGCATCGCCGCGAACGTCGCGTCTCGTCCAGCCTGAGTGCACGGAACCAGACAGTTTCCCTGCCAAGCTGACAGCGCCCCCGATTTATGGGACAGTTCTTCAGCGTTGGGTCTCATGCCTTCTGAGCCAGGTCCCGTGGACCTGGCTGGCTGATCGGCAAGAGCAGCGTCGAGGCGCCGGTGACATGGAGGCGCGATTGCGGAAGGTCGCGCAACGGCTGCCATTCTATGCGGGCCTCGGCCTGATCACCGCAGCGACCCTGATGCTGCAAATCGTCGAAACGCGAATAATCTCCGTCACATCCTGGTATCACCTCGCATTCTTCGTCATCAGCATCGCGATGTTCGGGCTCACCGCCGGAGCTGTCTGGGTCTATTTTCACCCCGGGACCTACCGTCCCGCGCAATTGACCTATCATCTGAGTGTCGCTTCGCTCGGCTTCGCTCTGGCGACCGTCGTTGCGCTCCTGGTTCAACTGACCATCGTCACGAGCTCGGCCGCCTCGGTCATGTCGTTCGTCGTCTGGACCGAGTTCGCCGTCGCCCTTTCGCTGCCATTCTTCTTCTCCGGCATCGTCGTCAGCCTGGCGCTGACGCGCAGCCCCTATCCGGTTGGCATCGTCTATGGCGCGGACCTGCTCGGCGCGGCTCTGGGCTGTCTCGGCGCCCTGGCGCTTCTCAACCTGGTCAGCGGTCCTTCGGCGGTGCTCTGGATTGCAGTCCTCGGTGCGGCGGGCGGACTGCTCTTCGCCAGAGTTGACCTCGAGGGCATTCCTCCCGGCCAACCGATAGCGGCTAGGCTCTTCCGGCACCGCAAGGTCGTGCTGGGCTGCCTCGTGGCCCTCGCGGCCGCCAACAGCGCAACGGAAGCCATCCGACCAACGATCGTAAAGGACAGGGTCGAGCAGCCGGAGACGATCGCCTACGAGAAATGGAACTCGTTCTCGCGCGTTGCGGTCAGCCGAAGCGAGAAAGCGCCGCCGGCGCTCTGGGGGCCGTCCACCCGGTTTGCTCCGGACCAGATCGAACAGCGCTGGATGAACATCGATGGCGCCGCTACGACGACGGTGTATCGCTTCTCTGGCGATCTCAACGAAGTTGCGTTCCTCCACTACGACGTGACGAACCTCGCCTACACGCTCCCTGATCTTCAGACCGGGGCTGTGATCGGTGTCGGCGGCGGCAGGGACCTGCTGTCCGCTCGCCTGTTTGGCGTCTCGGAGGTGGTCGGAGTCGAGATCAACCCGATCTTCATCGATCTGCTGACGCGGCGGTTCTCGAACTACACCGCGATCGGCCGTCAGCCCGGCATCGCCTTCGAGGTCGACGAGGCACGAAGCTGGTTCGCCCGTGCTGATCGCTCTTTTGACATCATCCAGATGAGTCTGATCGATACCTGGGCCGCGACGGGAGCAGGCGCGTTCACTTTGTCGGAGAATGGTCTGTACACCGTGGAGGCTTGGCGGATCTTCCTTGAGCGTCTGACGCCCGACGGTGTGTTTACGGTGAGCCGCTGGTATGGACCCGGCGAAGTCAACGAGACCGGCCGTATGGTGAGCCTTGCGGTTGCAACGCTTCAGAATCTCGGGGTTGCCGACCCGAAGCGGCATTTGTTCATGGCCTCATCAGGCAGCGTCGCGACCCTTGTGATGTCGCGATCACCCTTGTCCGAACGAGCCTTGGCCGCCCTGCGCACGGCAGCTGCGACTTACGCGTTTTCCGTCCTGTTGGACCCACAGGGGCAAGCTGCCTCGCCGCTGCTCGAGAGCATCGTGTCGGCACCCGATCGCAACACCCTCGAGCGGGCCACCAGGGCTTCCTATTTGGACCTGAGCCCGCCGACCGACGCTCGCCCGTTCTTCTTCAACCAGTTGCGGCTCGATCGCCTGTTCGATCAGAACCTCTTCGCGGCAGCGAAGAGGCCGGGCGTCTATGGAGGCAACCTGGGCGCAACCCTGACCCTCGCAATGCTGATCCTCATCTCGGCGGTTCTCGTCGCGGCGACGATCATAGTTCCGCTTCGGTCCACCGTGAGCAAAGCGGCGTCAACTGTGACCATCGCTGGAACAACCTACTTCGCGCTGATCGGCATCGGCTTCATGACGGTCGAAATCGCCCTGCTCCAGCGCCTCAGCGTATTTCTGGGCCACCCGGTCTATGCTCTCAGCGTCGTCCTCTTCAGCCTGATCCTCTCAACCGGCGTCGGCAGCTTGGCATCCGAGCGCGTCCCGCTCGACAGCAGCCCACGGCTGATCGGCTGGTCCGCGCTCACGAGCGTGTATCTCCTCGCTTTGCCTTCGTGGCTCCCCGAGGTCCTGCTCCATCTGGAAAGCGCAAGCCTATTGTTCAGAGCCGGGTTGGCAGTTCTGGTTCTCGCTCCGGCCGGCCTCCTCATGGGCTTTGGTTTCCCGACGGGAATGCGGCTGGTGTCCATGATCGACGAGAGACCAACCCCGTGGTTCTGGGGCATCAATGGCGCTGCGGGCGTGCTCGCGGCAGGGGTCGCCGTGTTGACGAGCATCGAGTTTGGCATCGATACGACGCTTCGAATTGGAGCGGTCTGCTACCTCCTGCTTCTGGCGCCGGCTCTGCTTCTCGTCAGCGGCGTTCGGGCTACGCGAAAGAACAAGGTTCCAGTGAGCTAAGTGGAGCCATCTCCGTCGAAGTCCGCCGTCTGCCTGACGCGACCGTTCTGGCCGAGGCTGCGTTCGCGCCCTATCGTCAGACCTCCACACTTATCCACGAGGCCCCTGATGGACCGCCGAACCTTTCTAGCGACCGGGCTTGCAACGACCGTGTTCGGAGCCAATGCGCTCGCGCAACATGCGGATCACTTGCCGCTGCTGAAGGAAGCACCGCCCTCCCCCGCGCCCTTTTCCCGCCTTAAGGGCGGCGGCTTCGTGCATCACCTCGAGCCCGATCAAGAAGCGCAGCGCGTGTTCGACAGCCCCGCGCCGAAAGGACCGCAGGGCCATTGGATCGCTCGAACGCCTCTGCCGCTTCCGCGCAGTGAAATGGCCTGGGCGACGTCCTGGGCGGGGCGGATGCACATCGTCGGCGGCTATGGCGAAGGGCGGGTCGATCGCGCCTATCACCACGTCTACGATCCCGACGCGGATCGATGGTTCGATGCAGCACCGCTGCCGCGCGGCGCCAACCATGTGGCAGTGACCGCCGATGCCGGGCGGATCTATGCCCTCGGCGGTTTCATCGAGCAGAACCGCAATCCGGACACGAACGCTTATACCTATGATGTCGGGACGGACCGATGGAGCGCCATCGCCCCGCTGCCGCGCGCGCGTGGCGCCGGCGCAGCTGTCGCGTTAAACGGCAAGGTCCACTTCATCGGCGGGGCCGGCGCACCGACCGCGGAGCGGGCGAGCGTCGGCTGGCATGAGGTCTACGATCCGCAGACGGACCAGTGGACGACGAGAAAGGCGTTGCCCGGCGCGCGCGACCACGTCGGCTGCGTCGCCCACGACGGGGTGATCCACATCATCGGCGGCCGCTTCAACACTTTTGAGTACAACACCAATCTTCACCACCTGTATCTGCCCGATCGCGACACCTGGGAGGAGCGCGCTCCGATGCCGACCGCACGGTCCGGCCACGGGCTCGTCGTCTATCGCGACCGCCTCTTCGCGATGGGCGGTGAGGCCGGCATCCTCAACAAAGGCGTGCCGCAACAGGCCAAGGTGTTCGGACAGACGGAGAGCTACGATCCGAAGACGGATACCTGGCAGCAGCACGCCCCTATGCTGACCCCTCGCCATGCCGTCGGCGCGACCGTGCTCGGCGACCGGATCTATGTTGCGGGCGGCGGCGCTGTTCTCGGCGGTTCGTTGCAGTCGGCCGTTCACGAAGCCTTCGTGCTGGATTGAGACCTGTTCAATCTCGCCATCGATAGCAAGCTCCGAGCTTGCGATCTGATCAGGCGTCGTTTGGACGTTGTCCATACCGGAGGAAAGGTGCGGGATCGCGCCACCATCGTGCAGAAGAAGACTGGTCGTGCGGTCCAGTTCGAAATCACCGAACAGACGCGAGCCTCGATCGAGGCTTGACTGCCCGGCAGTACTCACGGCTCGTTCACCGATGGGTGGAGAGCATCGGACTGGACTCGGCGGCGTACGGCACCCACTCCATGCGCCGCACCAAAGCAGCGCAGATCTACCGGATGACAGGTAACCTTCGCGCTGTGTAACTTCTTCTCGGTCACAAATGCACGGTTCGTTATCTCAGTATCGAAGTCGACGACGCTCTCCACATCGCCGGGCAGTCGAGTTCGCCATCCGCACCTCGCCGATGGTCCGCTTTGCGCCACAAACGGACATTCACGCCTCGGGTTCCGAACCCCGTGCTCTTGTCATGTCATGAGAAGACGTCGGCCACATAGCGGCTGGTTTCGTGTTCGATTTTGTCGGCCCAAAGGTCAGCCTCCTCCTCCGTGACCTCAAGCGCGTCCGCGTAAATGCGGACGAAGGTGGCGCGGACTGCAGGCGCCATTCGTTGTCCATCGCCGCACACGAACACCGTTGCCCCGCGTCGAAACAGATCGGCCACGTCGGCTCTGTCTTGCCAGACCCGGTGTTGTACGTAGGTGACTTCGCCCTGCGGGGCCTGCGAGAAGGCCAGCCGGACGTCGACGACCCCCACGCTCTGCCACTCCGCAAGGGCGTCTCGATAGAGGAAGTCGACGTCCGGGTGTGTCACCCCGAAGAACAGCAGCGCCGGCCCAATCTCGCGCCCGGCTGCCTTCTGAATGGACCGTTCTTGGAGAAAACCGTGAAAGGGGGCGATGCCGCTGCCGGCGCAGACCATGATGATCGGCGTCGCCGGATCTTGCGGTGGGTGGAAGGCCGCCTGTGATGGTCTGACGGCGGTCGACAGGCGGGCGCCTTCCTGAAGACCCGCGAGATAGGTCGACGCCACGCCGAGGTGGCGGCGCTGACCCGCCAGTGACGGTTGATCGAGAACGGCAACGGTCAAGGAACAGCGGCTGGCGTCCCGCAATGGCGAGGATGATATGGAATATTGCCGTGCACGCATGGTCGGAAGAGCAGAAAGGAACGCGCCGAAGGAGAATTCGCAAGCAGGGAATCGTTCGAGCAGATCGAGCAGGCTCACGCGCTTCGCCATGATCTCGTCCTCGTAGGCGACTGCCTCCGACAGCGCTTCAAGCGCCGCCTTGTCCGGCGGACAGCGCGTGGAACGGGCGAGTTGGCGGACCTGCGCCCTCGTCACGGGCTGGCCGAGTTCGACGTAACTCGCCACGGTTTCGGCGGCGCTCACCGGGTAGCCGACCGGCAACGCCGTCGAACTGCCGGCGCTCTTGTGGATCAGGATCTGCGTGTCGGCGGCGAGCCCGAACCGCCGGAGAGCCCGGTCGACGTCCTGGGTCGGGTTGCGCGGCAGGATGGCGAGGTAGTCACCGGCGCGGTAGCTCACTCCTGCTGGCAAAGCGATCTCGATGTGGCGCTTCGAGCGCGCGAACGGCGATGTCAGGTCGACGAGTTCGCGGTTCTCGATGATGCGGCCCTGCTCGAGGTCCGGCAGGTGTAACGCCATCTCACGATCGGAGCGGACGATCTCCACATCCAGTCCGGCCTCGACGATCGGCTCCAGAATTTCCTTGCTCAGCGCCTTGCCGAGGGACGGCCAGAGATCGGCGTACCATGCGTCGAAACCGCCGAAGAAGTCGCCGCCGGCGTCCGTCTCGCCGCGCTCCGCGGTGCGGCTCGCACCGGATTTCTCCAGCGCTAGGTCCGTCCGCTTCGGAATCGCCTGGTAGGTCCGCGCCCATTGCCTGTTGCCGCAACCGAACACAGTATAGCGAACGCCCTTGAGGGCGTCCGGACCAAGCGCCTCCACCCAGGCGAGAAACCGGCGCGCGTTGTCTGGCGGCTGGCCCTCATAGGACGCGGTGACGATCACGACCGCGCCGTCGCGGGGAAGTCTTTCAACATACTCGTCCATCGATGCGGCGATCGCGGCGTAGCCTTGGCCGGCCGCGTCCGCCGCGATCCGCTTCGCAAAGGCCTCGCAGGAGCCCGTATTGCTGCCGTAAAGAACCAGGAGAGGCGTCGCCTCCTCGCCCGCAATGCGGAATGCCCAACGGCTCGAATCGGCGCTCAGCCGTCGCTGCGCCACGGGCGGGACGGCTGTTCGGGGACGCGCTGCGAACTCGCCGCGCCGCCGGGCGCGGACGCGGAAACCGTGCGGTTTCAAGGTCAGCGTCTCCGCCACCTCAAGCTGGTAGTTAGGATCCGCCTCAGTAAGCTCAAAGCGCTGCAGGATAATCGCGAGCACGAGCTGCGCCTCCTGCATGGCGAAGCCACGGCCGATACAGGCGCGGACGCCGTTGCCGAAGGGCTTCCATGCGTTCGCGGGGAGCTTCTCGGCGACGTCCGGCGAAAACCGCTCTGGTTGGAACGCCTCGGGATCCTCACCCCAGACCCGCGGGTCGCGGTGCAGCATCGGCGTCAGGACCAGCAACGTGTCGTCAGGCGTCACCTCGTAACGATCGCCGATCGTGGTCTTCGCATAAGGTGCGACGGCGAAGGCTGGCGCGGTCGGCCAAAGACGGAGAGCCTCCATCAGG
The DNA here is from genome assembly GCA_963786225.1 of uncultured Alphaproteobacteria bacterium. Classification (GTDB taxonomy): domain Bacteria; phylum Pseudomonadota; class Alphaproteobacteria; order Rhizobiales; family Methylopilaceae; genus Flaviflagellibacter. Next base: position 3,660 of record CAWAYQ010000021.1, on the reverse strand, counting down.
ATCTGATCGAGGAAGCGCAGCTTCGCCAGATCCTCGAATCGTGGCCGCTCGGACCCCAGAACCGCATCCACGACTTCGCGGGCTTGCTGAAGGACGCCGGGGTTCCGCATCAGGAAATAGATGGTGAAGGACAACAGGCCGCTGGTCGTCTCATGACCCGCGATCAGGAACGTCACCAATTGATAGCGGACGTTTTCGTCGGAAAGGCCCTCCCCCGTCTCCGGATCGCGCCCGGTCAGCATGATGTTCAGCAAGTCGTGTCGCGACGGGGCATCCGGGTCCCGGCGTCGCTCGGCGATGAGCGTGTCAGCCACCCGGGTCATCAGCTCGATATCCGCTTCGTATCGACGCTTGGTGCGAAGCATGAGGTGAGACGCGAAGCCCGGGCGTCGCGCGCGCGATCCCGCCTCGTCCAGAGCGCCGACCATTGCCGCCACGAAGGGGTGCATCTCGTTCTGATAGAAACTGTTGAAGCGGTAATCGAAGGCGCAGAGCGCGATCGTATCGAGGGTGAGGCGGGTCATGTTGTCGGCGACGTCGATGACGGCGCTTTCGCCGAACCGCTCCCAGCGCACCAGCATCTGCTCGGCGATGTCCACCATTTGCTCGAACATGCCGCGCACGCCGAGCGGCCCGAAGGCCGGCATCAGCAAGCGGTGCGCCCTGCCCCAGTTGGGCTCGTCCGTGTTCGCGGTGAAAAGTCCGTCGCCGGCGAAATCGCGAACAAACTGCAGCGGCCGGTGCAGCTTCTTTCCGAACCGCGTCTCGTCGCAGACCTCGTTCACGAGTTCACGGGAACTCAGGATCGTCAAAGTGCGGCCACCGAGCGACAGCCGGAAGATCGGGCCATGGACCCTTGCGAGTCGTACAAGGCTTTGAACCGGCGCGTCCGAACTCGATGTCAGGAAGGTTGCCGACGACCGGCGTCGGTTTTGGCTGAGGAATGACCTGGGATTGCATGGCCATGATACCGTTCTCCGCGGCTGTGACGGTGGACGCCCGAGAGTTCCGGCGCGGATGCGGCCCTGAGGTCGGTCCGGTTCGAGGTCCGTAGTGGGTTGAGGCACATCATGCTCTCAGCGAGCCGGCGGGGCCCGCGACCGCGGTGCTGAGCACGCTCGCGGCCAGGACAGGCCCGTGCGCGTTGGCAGGCCAGTGCCATCGTTCGGGTCGACCGCAAAGATCCACCGCCTGACGTTCCAATTCGTTGAGAGGCTGCGCCAGTGTAGTTTGCCGGTGACGAACCGCTCCATCCTACTAGGTGGGCGGGAATGATGCATCGGTTTGCCCGACCCACGCTTTTGTCTGTAATTACGGTCAGCGCGCTCTGCCGCTAGCTTCGTGCGGATTTCCGGCGCCGTAGCGTTCGGATCCTCACCTGCGATGTCCGCGGTGCCGATGCAGCCGACCTGCTCATCGACTTCACGTGCTGGCAGGCTCAGTGCGCGATCATGACCTATGTCGCCGTCGCACTCCGGAGCAGCCTCTCGACGCGCGCCGTCAGCAATCCTCATCAGAAGCGGGCCTCTGGAGCAGCTTTTCCGCCCAATGCGTACCTACCTCGTGCCCTTTGTGCGGGCCAGGTAGTCGACGATCGCGGAGGCATCTTCTGGGGAGATCGGAGCCTTGTAGGCGGTGATCATCTTATGAACGATCTCTTCCCACGTTTCCTTCGGCAGAGAAGGCTGGGTCATCAGATGGTCGGCTGAATGGCAGGCGAGGCAGTTGTTGTTGACGGCATCCGCTCCGGGGCCGGGCGGGACCATCGCGTCGCTGGTCGGCACGTCGAGCTTGAGCGATTTGAGTTCGGTCAGAGGCGCGGCGTGGCCGGCAAGCGGCGGCACAACGACGCCGCAAATCACGGCGGCCGCGAGCAGAATGCGTTGCATGTCTCTGGTCTCCCTCAGGCTGCAACCACGTGGGTCGCCTCGATGGTGTTGTTCATATAGCCCGCGGGATTCCAGACCGGCGCGGCGGGCTGCGCCATACCGTTGCTGTTGGTGCAGCGAACCATCAGGCTGTGATCGCCGCGCGCGGACAGCGTGAATTGCGCCTGCCACCGGCGGAAGCCGTATTTGCCTTCATCTCTGCCGAGTTGTGTCGGCTGCCAGCTCTTGCCTCCGTCGATCGACAGATCCACTCGCGCCACGCCACAATCGCCGCCAAAGGCGATCCCACGCGCCGACGTCGGCGCACCGGCGTGCAGTGTGTCACCCGCGCGGATGTTCGTGAGGAAGGATCGGGGCGGCATGCGTGTAACCGGCACCAGCTTCACGCCCTTCTGCCCCGGCGCGATGGTCGCGTTCGGTGTGTCGGGGACGCGGTACCCGGTCGAGGTCCAATAGTTGGTGTCGGGCTGGTCCAGTACTTCGATGTCGTTCAGCATCTTGACCCAATAGACCCCGCACCAGCCCGGCACGACGAGCTTGAGCGGGAAGCCGTTCAGCAGGGGCAGTTGTTCGCCGTTCATGGCGAACGCAATCATGACCTCGCCGTCGCGCGCGTGATCGACGTCGAGCGACTTCAGGAATTTCGGTGCCTCCGGGATGATTGGCTCATCTAGGCCTCCGAACCGCACCTGCACCGCCCCAGCCTGCACGCCGGCGCGGTCCAGCACATCCTTCAAGCGGACGCCGCCCCAGAGCGCGTTGCTCATCGACCCGTTGGCCCACTGCGCGCCCGGGACGCTCGGCTCCATGTAGATGCGCGAGTTGCCCGCGCACTGGTTGACCGCCGCCAGTTCGACGCGCGGCATTCCGTGCAGCAAGTCGTCCAGCGACAGTGACAGCGTTTTGTTTACATGCCCGCGCACCGCCAGGCGGAATGTGCCGACATCGATCTCGCTCGGGAAAGTCGCCCAGTGCCAACTCACATAGTGCTGGCCGTTCGGCGTGAAGACGCCCTTGTCGAACACCTCGAACGGGGTTTCGAGCCAGGGCGGGCTCGTCCGCTGGAGGATCATCGGGCCCTTCTGCGGATACTCCGTCGTCATGGGTCGGATGCTGGGACCGCCCGGCGCGTGCAGGTCGACCTCCGCCCGCGCCCAGGCCGGCCGCGACAGCGGAGCGGACAGCAGGGCAAGGCTGCCGGCGCCCGCTGCGCCAAGCAGGTGCCGCCGCGTCATCGGCGGATGAAGACGATCGGAACCTTGCACCGGAGGCCTCCCTGAACTGTCGCGCGCTTCAAGAATCTCCCTCGCGCCCCGAAAAAATCCCGGGCGGCCCGCAATGACCCTTCTCAGGCTTTCAGATGCCCGATACAGAGCCGAGTTCAGGCTGACCCGGCAGAGAAGCCCCGCCAGGCTGGGACCGCGGGGCTGAGAGCAACTTCCGCGAGAGAGACAAAAATAGGGTTGGCGCTCGCCGGCGAAATCATCCGTAGGTTTAGGTGCTCTAACCGTCTGGGCTAAGCCGATTCACTTCGCCGGGAAGACTCTGGCGGTACGGACGATGTGGAGTTTTTGAGTGCCGAGCGGAGATCATGACTTGAGGCCTTCGCACTCCGAGGCAGCATTCCGAATGTCCGCTTTGGGTCAGAAGCGGACATTCGGCGGCTTAGTATCGTTTCGCCGTCGGGGAGCACCCGATTGGCCGACCCTGCTGGTGGAATAAAAAGCTTCGCCAGCAGTCGATTCGAAAATTGCGGCATGTGGTGCCCGGC
>CAWAYQ010000020.1:0-55489 GCA_963786225.1 uncultured Alphaproteobacteria bacterium | reverse complement strand
CACCGAAGCGGCGGGGAGTAGAGGATACCTCCCATATTCCAGAGCTGGTTGAGGCCGCGCGGGATGCCGAGGCGCGACTTCACGCCGAGGTTCCGTTCGTAGATCTCGGCATAATTGCCGACGGCATTCACGGCTCGGAGCGCCCACGCGTCGTCGAGGCCAAGCAGCTTGCCGAAGCCGCCCTCGGCGCCCGTGAACCGGCGCACGTCGGGCTTATGAGACGTCGCGGCGTCGGCCGCATTCTCGGACGAGATGCCGAGTTCTTCTGCATTTACGAGCGCGAAGTTCACCCATTTCACGAGGGTGAACCATTGAAAGTCATCGCCGCGCGTGACCGGGCCGAGCGGCTCCTTCGAGATGATGTCCGGGAGGATGACGGCGTCTGCCGGGCTCTGGAGCTTGAGGCGCTCCGCATAGAGCGCCGATTGATCCCGCGTCAGGACGTTGCATGCTCCGGACTGGAAGGCGCTCAACGCGTCCGCGCCGCTGGGAAAGGCCTGCTCCTCATAGGTCACCGAGTTGGCGCGGAAGAAGTCGGCGACGTTGAGCTGGCTTGTCGTGCCGCTCTCGACGCAGACCCTCACACCGTCGAGCTCGAGGGCTGACGTGACATTGAGGTCGCGCCTGACCATGAAGCCTTGGCCATCGTGGTAGGTGATCCCGGCAAAGGCGAGGCCGAGCCCCGCTTCTCGCTCCAGGGTCCATGTCGAGTTCCGCGACAGGAGGTCGATACGGCCCGCGCGGAGGGCGTCGAACCGTTCGCTGGCGGACAGGGGCACCAGCATGACCTTCGAGCGGTCGTTGAAGATCGCGCCTGCGACCGCACGGCAGAAGTCGACGTCGAAGCCGGACCATTCACCCTGACCGTTCTGCTCCGAAAATCCGTACAGGCCTTGGCTGACGCCGCATTGCACGACGCCCCGTTGCTTGACCGTGTCGAGCGTTCCGGCGACGGCCGGGAGCGCGAGGGCGCAGAGGAGTGCGCCCCCAGCGAAGACGGTGCGGGTAAAGGCTTTCACCGAGTCCAGCATGATCCTCGACCTCCCTCACAGAATGTACCGCGTTCACGGTTTGAATGGCGGCAAGGCCCCGATCTCAGGCTGGGATCTCACAGGCTGGCGCCATGGCGGACGACCACCTTCGTGCCGACCGGCACGCGGGCGTAGAGATCGATGATGTCGCCGTTGGCGAGCCGGAAACAGCCGGACGAGATGGCGTGACCGATCGTCTCCGGCTGGTTGGTGCCGTGGATGCGGAAGACCGTCGATCCGAGATAGAGCGCGCGGGCCCCCATCGGATTGCCGGGGCCACCCGCCATAAAGCGGGGAAGATAGGGTTGGCGGGCGATCATCTCCGGCGGCGGGCGCCAATCGGGCCATTCGGCCTTGCGACTGACCTGGACCAGACCGGACCATTGAAAGCCCTCGCGACCGACGCCGATGCCGTAGCGCAAGGCCCGGTTGTTACCCTGGACCAGGTAGACGAAGCGCTCCGATGTATGGACGACCAATGTGCCGGCCGGCTCGCTGGATCTGAAGAACACGACCTGCCGCGCATACGGCCCGTTGCCGATCACAGCCTCCTCTGTCGCGATGCGGCCGGGCTCGTCACCGATCTCGAGGGTCTCGCGCGCGGAGGGCGTCGCTCCCGCCAGAGCCGTCCCCGGGGCGGGTAAGCACGTCAGGAGCCAGGCCCCTGCCAATGCCGCGAAGACGGTCCGTATGGATGCAGCCCTGCGATCGATCGCTCGCATCTTTGTCCTCCTACAAAAGTCAGGTCTGTCGATCATCAGGCGCAGCGGACATAGACGAATGTTCCGTACCGCTTATGCGCGGCCGGATCGACGAAGCGCATCGTCAGGAGCTTGTCTGTGGCCGACAAGATTTCGCGATCCTGCGGATGGCCGGCGGGCGCCTCAAAGCCGAGATAGGTCTTTCCTGCGGCATCGCCCTTGAGCCTGAGCTCGTAGAGCTTCGGATCGTCGGCGACGTGCATCATCACACCGTTGGTCGGACCCTTGGCGATCGTATAGGGCAGGCCGCACTGAGCCCTGGCCTCGGTCTCTGTCCGCCCGCGGTCCTGGTCGCCGTGAAACGACGCGATGCCCCAGCGGCCGACAAGGCGCTCCGTTCCGAAGGCTGCGGGCAGCACCGTATTTGCACCGGACACCGATGTTTTGTTCGGCGTGGACACGCAGGCGCCGGCGGTAAGCGCCAGCATGGAAGCCACTGAGATTGCATGGAATCGGGCGGGTGAAGGCGCGCGGAGGAGGTCCGCGATGATGTCCGCTAGGCCGAATAGCATTTAACGCCCCCAAAAAACGGCGACTTCCGCCCCGTGACGCAGCGAGGTTCGAGCATCGACTAACGCAAGTTCGCTCCGGCCGCCTGTAGCATCCTGTAGCCTCTAAAGATCAGGGCTGCCTCGATGGCGAGAACTCGCAACACGATGCAATCATGGCGTGCATTGATTAAACATCTGTTGTCTGGGGGATGGCGATTTTTATGAATCTGCCGGCCTTCTCGGAATAAGGCCAAAGATTGGAACAGTTGACTCACCCCGGCGGGCGCAGGAGCCCCAGTACGGGGCTTCGAACATGATCATTTGCTGTGGATCGGGCTGTCGATCGTCATCGGATTCGCGGCGCGCAATCGTCGTCGATCGGGCTTGTTCTGGTTTATTTTATCGCTGACAATTTTATCACAGCGTTATCACTTGGCGCCGGCACGAGTTACTTCACGGGCTGAGACGCTCGCGGGGGATGACGAGGCGTATGACCAAGCCTCCGTCCACCCATTCGCGGGAAACCGCGCCGGCGAGTTGTCGCTGCACGGTCATTTTGACGAGACGAGTTCCGAAGCCCTCCTCGTTGGTTTCGGGACAGCCTGACGTTCCACCGCTCTCGGTCCAGGTGAAAACGAAATCGTTCCCGTTGTCTTGGCAGTCGAACTCGATCCGTCCGCCGGGTGCCGAGAAAGCTCCATATTTGGCGGCGTTGGTTGCGAACTCATGCAGCAGCAACGCGAAGCTTGTCACCACGCTGCCAGCGATCGGGATGTCAGGTCCCGTGATCACCAGCCGCTGGGAAAGCTCACCGGCACTGTCCTGGTAGGGTTCTGCGATCACCCGGACCAGTGCGTGCAGCCACGTCCCCTGGCCGTCTCGCGCGGCCGCAGTAGACCCCCGAGGGATCGTGAGCGCGTGCGCTCGCGAAAGTGCCTGCAGGCGGGCCGAAACCGTCCCTGCGAGTTCTTCAGGGCTTCGGGCCGACCGCGCGCTCAAGGCCACAAGACCGCTCGCGAGCGCGAACAGGTTTTTGACGCGGTGATCCATCTCTTGGATCAGAAGCTGCTGCTGCTCTTCGGCGCGCCTGCGCTCGGTGATGTCGCGGGCAATTTTCGATGCCCCGATAATGCGTCCGTCACCAGCCCGCACCGGCGAAACCGTCAGCGAAATCTCGACCAGGCTCCCGTCTTTGCGTCGCCGAATGGTTTCATAGTGGTCGATCCGCTCGCCCCGACGCAGGCGGGCCAGGATCCCTGGCTCTTCACCTTGGCGGTCGGCGGGAATGAGCATGGTGATGGGTCGGCCGACGGCTTCGTCCGCGGTGTATCCGAACAGGCGTTCTGCGCCGCCATTCCAACTGGTGATAATGCCGTTCAGGTCCTTGGCGAGGATTGCATCATCCGAGGATTCGACGATCGCGGCGAGGCGCTGCGCCGCCTCGTCGGCCATGTCGCGGTCAGCATCGGCCGTGGGATCAGTTTCAATTGTGCGAATGCTCATTCAGGTCTCATTTTGGCGTCGAACCTGATCACGCCTCGATCAAAGGCATCCGCTTGGTATGAGAGCCTAGCATGCGTGGCCCCAGCGCCAAAGTCGCCTGGACCGCCGTTCTCGTGGCCAATTTCCAGATCCAGGTATCGAGGAGCGGGCCGGACGGTATCGCCACGCGGCCTTTGCGGGTTATCTTTCACAACCTGATGGCAAGACGCGAACACGCCTCGCGGACCTGAAGTGCCTCTGCGCGAATTGCCATCGCATCGTTGCAAGAGGTCCGTCAGAAGCCCGCCAGTTCCGCCAGCGGAATGATGCGGTAGATCGCCTTCACCTCCCGCGCGTCGTATTCGACTTGCCCCGCGGGGTTGAACTGTTCGCAGACCAGCCTTGTGCCGGTGCGCCTCGCCAATCTCTTGATGTAGGCCGGGCCCGCGCGTTCGCCCGAGGTCGGCGTCAGCTCGATGATGATGTAATCACCCGGCGCGGGCGGGCGGCCCGGGCTGGCATAGACCAGTTCGCCGGCCTCGAATTTCGGGCTCATGCTGTCGCCTTCGACATGGACGCCGAACACGTTCTTGTTGCGCGAGATGCCGGGCAGGCGGCGGGCGTAATCGAGCGTCTCGCCGTTGAGGTAGAACTCGCCGTCCTTACCGCCGACCGAGGTGCCCATGATCGGCACGTCCTTGGCGCCGAGCGCGAGCTGGTCGGTCTCCGGGGCCAGACGCACCGAAGAGACCGGGCGCGCCGAGCCGGGGGTTCCGGTGCCGTTCAAGAGCCAGTCGACGCTGACCTGAAGCACGTCCGCCAGTTCCATCAGGCGGCGCGGGCGCTGGACGTCTCCGCCCTCGATCGACACCACGCCCTGCTGCGACATGCCGGCCGCCGTCGCGAGCTCGGCCTGGCTGAGGCCGAGTTCGGATCTGCGCGCTCTCAATCGTTCGCCGAGACTGGGCATGGCGGATAAGTCCTGTCCCTGAATGTGCCTAACCCTACCGAAAATTTGGTAATCCGTCACTACCCAAAATTCGGTTGACGGATACCGAGAAGTCGGTTTTTCTTGGTTCATGGCTAACCAAGCATTGCACCGCGCCGTGACCGCGGCCGGGGGCCAGAAAGCCCTCGCCGCCCGCATCGGCACCACCCAGTCCCGGGTCTGGTACTGGCTCGAACGCGCCAAGAACGGCGCGGCGGGCGAATTCGTCATCGCCATCGAAGCGGCCACCGGAATTCCGCGCCAGGAGCTGAGGCCGGATCTCTATCCGGCCGAGGAAAGGCGGCCGCTATGAGCGGGCTGCGGCGATCGCGCCCTTACTTTCCTCTCCCCTTGTGGGAGAGGACGACTCGGCCGCAGGCCGAGCGAGGTGAGGGGTATCAGCCTCTCGATAAGCCCATACCCCTCACCCCGCTCGACGCCTGCCGGCGTCGAGTCGCCCTCTCCCACAAGGGGAGAGGGAAGGGGTGGCGCCCATGAGCGCGCTGCTCGCCGCATCCGACGACATGGCGGTGTTCCTGTTCGGCCTCGCGCTGACCGGCGCGCTGTTTCTGGCTCTCGGGCTTTTCGCGTTCGTGCTGGTCCTGCGCGCGCCGCAGCACGATCCGTATGTACATCCCTTCGGAGACGTGCCGCATAAGCGGAGGAGGGCGCAATGAGCGCGCCGCGGCTCTCACTTTCCTCTCCCCTTGAGGGAGAGGACGACTCGGCCAACGGCCGAGCGAGGAGAGGGGTGTCAGCCTCTCGACAAGCCCATACCCCTCTCCCCGCTCGACGCCTGCCGGCTCGAGTCGCCCTCTCCCACAAGGGGAGAGGGAAGGGTGGCAACCATGAGCGCCCTGTTCCGTCTTCCGTCTTCGCGCACACCGCCCGGTGAACGCCTGCCGTCCGGCCAATGCGCCCGCGCGCAGCGGCTCTGGAACGCGGGCGAGGACACATCACTCATCGCGGCCCGTCTCGGGTCTCGGAAGCGGCGGTCTACAATTCGCTCGCCGCGCTTCGCACATGCCGGAGGCGCGCATGACCGTCTTCTATCTCTCCCGCACGCCGCCGAGCGTGAACAATCTCTATGTCCACGCGCCCGGCAAGGGCCGCGTCAAGACCTGCGATTACCGCACCTGGATCCGGCTCTCGGCCATGGAACTGGCCATGCAGCGGCCCGAGCGGTTCACCACCCGCGTCGACATCGTCATCCGCATTCCCGAACCGGTGCGGGGCGACGTCTCCAACCGCATCAAGGCGGCGGAGGACCTGCTGGTCCGCGCCGGAATCATCCCCGACGACAACGGCAAGCACGTCCGCAGCTGCAAGGCGGAATTCGCCGATGTGGCCCGCACCGAAATCGTCGTCACCGAAGTCGTCGTCACCGAAGCCGAGCCGGAGGGCACGCGATGAACGAACACGCTTCCATCACAGCCGCGCAGCCGAAAGGCAGCTGCTGGGCCGATGCCGGCCGCCTCTACGGCGCGCGCCTGAAACGCGCAAATGCCTTGCGCAGGGCCGGGCACGACATCGTCATTACCGAACGGCAATCGCTGAGCCTGATGGGGTTTCCGATACGGGAGGTGGATGCCGCGACGCGGGCGCTGATCGACGAGGCGATCGCGGCCGGGCGCGTGACGCGGATCGAACGGGGCGTGGGGGAGGTGGCCAACTGCGCGCATCCAAAGACGACCGCGGCTGCTGGGAGTCTCGAGAACTTGGGCATCCGGGGCGCGCAGTTGGCGGATGAAGCCTTGCACGACCAATGCCGGGAGTCTTTCAGCGTACGAAAGCGGGCGGTCGGATGAATCCCGTCACCGGTCTTGCGGAGATCCGCGTGCCCCGGCGCAAAGCCGCCGCGCGCGGTGCCGCCGTTACATGCGCCGCAGCATATCGGGATATGGCGCGCATCGTGCGTGCGCGCGATGCGGAGAGGTGCGGCGGGAAACGGGAGAGAGCCAGCTGCGCAATTCCATCGAAGACGACCGCAGCTGGTTTGAGTCGCGAAGTTACGACCGGCCTCGCTGCGCAGCTGGCATGTGTAGATTGCACAACTGCGCAGAAGAGTCACGCCCCGCGAGCAATTGGAATGCTCGCGAAACGTCCGGTACGCACGGACGCAGGCGCGCGCCGCCGGACCATCGCGGGTCGCGACGAACGCCGAGCCGCCGAGCCGGTCGAACGGCACGCGTGCGGCGGCGGGGCTTCGGTCCCGGCAGCCCCGGCAATCGTCGAGCCGGTGGCGCTCGCCCTCATCGCCGCACGGCGGACGATCAACCCGAGACGGAGGTTCTACCGCCGATCGGCCAGAACGTTCATCCGCAGGCGCTGCAGCATCGCGTTCATCAGCTTCAGGTGCCCGGCCTCGGCCGGGTCGTGGTCGCGGACCGCATGCAAAGCCTGTTCGGCATAAGCGAGGAGCTTCTCGGCGTCCTCGGTGAACGTACCGACATAAAGCTGGTTGACGACGTACCGCGCTCTGTCGACCGCCGATCCCTCGATGGCATCGAGCGGCCGGCTTTTCACGGCCGTGCAGAGGTCTGTGAGGGCGTCGACGACGTTGACGCGGTAATTGGCCTCGCGCACGTGGTCCCACCCCACATGCGCCATCAGGTCCAACAGAAGGAATGGTTGTTCGGACATTATTCTCCCCCAAACATACGCGGGCGAGCCGCCGGTCCTTCTGCGAGCGCGCCCATCGCGCCGTACGGGGACCGAGGAGGGGATACTGCTCGGGTCAGAGGCTGCACGCAATGGGTGTGCGCACTCGATCGGCGCGCGCGGAAGGGCGCAATCCCATCCGCAGCGGCGGGTCCCGGTTCTCGTCGGGGTTGGGGGTCTCGTCGGGAAAGGGGTTCTCGTCGGGATTGGGGTCGTCCGGCTCTTCGTCCGGGAACTCCGGGGGCGGCTCCTCGAGGGGGAAATCCGGCTCTTCGATCGGGTCGGGCGGGTCGTCGGGTCCGGGCGGCGGCGGTTTCGGGATTCCTGGGTCTTCGAACGGGGTTATCGACATCACGGTCTCCTGCCAGACCAACACCGCGCCGGTCCGACTGTTCCGCGCCAAAGCGTTCAATTCAGGTTCGGATCCTTGATGGCGTGATCGAACACCGCCCGAAGGAGATTGACCGTCAGGTCCACGCCTCTGGCGCCGAGTTCTTCTCCCTCTTCCGTCGTGAAGGGCAAAGCGGCGCGCTTCGTCAGCGTGTCCCGGTAGGCCTGCAGCTTCTCGGTCCGCTCCGCGGGCGGCAGGCCGCGCGCGATGATGCCGACCAGAGCGGAGGTGGCATCGAACAGACGGGAATGGGCGCAGGCCCAGTCGACATTGGTGAACTCGTTTTCGTCGGACATCGGATTCTCCTCGCACGGCATCTACCACGCCGCGCGGCCGGGAGGCACGCCCAAAGCCGGGCGGTGCTTTCCTGCGCGGTGCTCCTGAGGAGGTTCGTCCTTTACTGGGCGTTCGGGTCCGGCGGCCGTCGGGCGCGCTTTTTGCGGCGCGCCTGGGCCTTCGCCGTCTTCGGCTGCGCCACGCCGGGAGCGTCCGGAGGTGTCCATACCGGCGGACGAGGCCGCGCTGCCGACACGCATGGCGGCGGTCGCCCGGGCGGCGCGTTCGGAATGGTTTTTCGGCTTCATGAGGGGTCTCCGTTCGCGTCTTTCCAACGACCCGCTTCGCCCCGGGTTCCGCGCGCGGCCGGCCTGCTCGTCCTTCGGGCCGATCACGTCTGCGAGGGCGTGGGCATGAGCCTGAAACCCGAAGTCCTCGACGCGCTGGTCGCGGCCGGCGCTTCCGCCAAGATGATCGTGGCCGCCGTGCGCGCGGAGGAAGAAGCACGTGCCGAGAAGAGGGAGCGCGACCGCGTCCGCAAGCGCGAAGCCCGCGTCGCGAAAAGCCGAGATAAATCAACGCTCGCGTCCGCGATGTCCGCCGGACATTGCGGTTTTCCGGCGGACATCGCGGACACCCCCGTTCCCCCTTCTTCCCCCCACACCCCCCAACAACCCCCTTACCCCCAGACCACTGGGGAAGCGCGTGCGCGCGATCTCGACCGGCTTGAGCGCGAAATCCGGGCGGCGGCGGGGGCCGCGCTCGATCCGACCTCGGTCGGGCTGCACGTTCTGTCCGATCCGCTGGCCTGGCTCGCCTCCGGCGCCGATCTTTTGCTCGACATCGTACCGACAATCCGCGCCCGCGCCGGGCCGATGCGGCCGCGCTCGATCCGCACATGGCGGTTTTTCACCCAGGCCGTGGCCGACGCCCGGGCGCGGCGGCTCGCCGGCCTGCCGCCCGTCAACGCTCCCAAATCCACGCAGAGGAGACCGCAATGCCGTTCCATCCGCTTCCGAGCTTCTCCGCACCGCCGCCCGGGAGCTCCGCTCAGAGAGAGCGCCTGGCTTTGGCGATGGAGCGGGTGGCAATGCTGCTCGACTGCTATCCGGATCGGGCTGACGCGCCGCAATCGGGCGGCCATGCGGCGGGGCTCGTGGCCATCCTGTCGGATTATCCGGAGGAGGTGATCCTCGCCGTCACCGATCCGCGCACGGGCGTACAGACAAAGCTGAAATGGCGTCCGCTGCCTTACGAGATGAAGCAGGCCTGCGAGGCCGAAATGGCGCCGCTGCGCCGGCAATGGCAGCGGGAAAAGCTGAATGCGGACGCCGCGCGCCTGCTGACCGCGCCCGCGCGAGCCGAAGCCGACGGCCGAGGAGCTGAAAGCGCGCTTCGGCGAGGATTGGGGCATCGCCCGCACGCCGCGGCGCGAGCCGCCCCGCAAGAGCCTGGAAGAACTCCAGGCCGAGGCGGCGGAGCCGATCCACGTCAGCGACAGCCTGAAACGCAATATCGCGGAACGCGCCGCGCAGGGAGCAGGGACATGATGGGCGGAGAGAGTGACTGGCACGTCGTCTACACGCATCCGAAATGCGAGGCCAAGGCGGCGGACGGCCTGCGCCGCGCGGGCTTCGGCGTGTTCTGCCCAATGATGAAGATGGACCGCAAACTGCGCCACCGCCGCAAAGGCGGCCGCGCCGTGACGCGCGTGATCGAGGTGGTGATGTTCCCGCGCTATCTGTTCGTGCGGTTTGAGGAGGGCTGCTCGTTCTTCGGCCTGCGCCAGATCGTGGGCGTCGAGTCCGTACTGATGAGCAACCCGCTGACGCCCGCGCGCGTGCCGGACGCGGTGGTGGAGGATCTCCGGGTCGCGGTGGATATGGGCCTGTTCGACGCGGTGAAGGAGAAGAAGCCGATCTTCAAGCCGGGCACGGATGTGCGGATCGAGGAGGGGCCGTTCGAGGGGTTCACGGCGGTGGTGAAACGGGCGCTGGCCGGGCAGACGGCGGAGGTGCTGCTGGAGATTTTGGGGAGCCCCAGGGTGCTGCGGATTGGGTTGGAGCAGTTGAGGGCGGCGTGAACAGAGTGCTCGCATACCCATCAGAGACGTCCTGACATATTCCGTTATGCGTGAATAGCCTATGCGTGAATAGCCCGTTGGCATCGCGATTTGGTTGTGCCACGTTCCCTTCTGGGGGAAGTGATGGCGTCGGCGCATTTTCAGCATCGCGTAGAGTATCCGGACAATCGGGGCATTACGCTCATTGAAGTGGCGGAAACGCTGCTGGCGCATGATCGCGTTGTGCGAATGCTCCCCAGCGTTATCGAGCGGGCGATACCTGGACTGCTCATCGAGAAGATCGATATTGTCCTTACGCAAGCGGAAGAGGGATCTCTCTTCGAAGACTTTGGCGTTCTAATATGGGCGACGTACCAGAAGCAGATCACACACGCGGTAGACGAGGCGGCAATGGCGATGACCGGAGCACCGATACCAGAAGAATACAAAGCGATCATATCGTTCCTGATTTTGTTGTTATTCTTGGCCGGTGCGGTTTGGCTTTTCAGCAAGTTCTCATCAAAGAAAGACGGCGTGAATATCAAAGGCGATTACAATACGGTCCTGAACATTACGGCTGGGAAGTTAAACATCACGTCGGATGAACTCGACGGCATCATTCAAGCCAGCATTAAGGGCCCAAACAAAAAGGCGCTTGGCAAAGCTGCTCAGCGTTTCTTTCGTCCCGCTCAACGTAATGGCTTGGGCCGCGTCAATGTCCCCGGCGTTAGCGAGATTAGCCCCCAGGCCGTCAGTGAAGTTCCAACAGACGTCGAAATCGAAGCCTCCAAAGAAGATCCGACCACCGTTCCCATGCCGAATGTCGGTGTTAGCATCCGCGCGACTGATATCGATCGCCGGGAACAAGGTTGGCACGGTGTAATCGAGTCTAGACGATTTGGACCCTAAACGACTTCCGATCTCGCTCTACCCGACCATAAATCCCCAATCTATGCAGGGGGTCGTATGGGTCCGAGCAGACATTCTGGTAGAGATGCTGGGAGGCGACGACGATGCGGTCCCCAAGAGAATTCACATCGTGCAGATTTACGGAATGAGATTTAAAGATGAAACCTGATGGTTCCGCCGAGCCGTGCAGCCGATCGAAGAATCGCTAGTCAGGTACGAAAAACTCTTCCAGGGCGTCGTCACACTCTTTGATCGTTGAGAAGTATGGTCAGGCCTCAATAGGATGCCAATGACTATGGAGATATCGCGCGGACGCGCCCGCGACCTTGATCAGGGCTAAATTCCGGATGGAACCAATAAGCGTCCGACTAGACGAGGATTTGGAGAGAGAGCTTGAGATGCTTCTCCGTCGCATGAATCGCGACGGTCTAATCATCAAGCATTTTATCTCCATGGTGGAAGGAAAACTGCGGGCCGAAGTTCGAGCCAACGAACATGCGCCGCCACATTTTCACGTAACTTACGACGGGGAGGACGCCAGTTATTCGATCGCAACAGGCCGTCGTCTTCCCAACGTTTATGGTTTGGAAGGTTACGATAGGATCATCCACTTTTGGTGGAAGAAAAATCGCCGAAGGATCGCGGAGAAATGGAATGACTGCAGACCCACAGGATGCCCTGTAGGACAAGTCAGCATCCCTGATGAAGCCTAATCAGGCCTCGACAATCTCTTGTTCCAGGCCTCATTCACTTCGTCACATCCGGGGGCCAAGCACGACAGCGGTTGGAGCGCCAAGCGCGGCCGTCGCGGCTCTACAGGCGGGAGGGTAGAGTGGTAAATAGGACCAAGCCATCGGGGGAATGCCTTCTCACCAGAACACACGGACGGTTTGTTAAATCACACATCATCCCACGTTTCTTGGCGGACAAAGCCCTTGGTCAGGCGCACCGAATTCAGTTCGGGGGTGGTCGCCCGCAGTTACTTTTCAACAGTTGGGTGGACCGAAACATATGCGGAGTGAAAGGCGAGGCGCGCCTCGCGGAAATCGACACGGCCGCAGCCGCGATTTTCCGGAAGTGGGGGTTGTCCTGGCGTCATTTTCCGCTGACGGACCTTGCGCGACGTCAGGCTGTGGGGCTTTTTGACTCGGAACTGATTTCTATACCGATGGACTCTAAGGTCCTTCGATTGTTTTTTCTAAGTCTGCTTTGGCGCAGCGCGGTGAGTTCGCGTTTTGAATTTGCCGAAGTCATTCTGGATTCTGATAGCATCGAGAGACTTCGATGTATCGTCCTCGGCGAGATCGAGCCAAACGACGAAGACTTTCCGAGCGTTCTGCTACTTCTGACGAACGCAGGACGGCCTCAAGTACTCTGTCCGTTGGCCCAGGTTATCGACCTCCAAGCGATGGGTTTCGACTATCCTAGCGTTCCCATTTACCGCTTCTTCCTCGACGGCCTAATCGTCCATATCGGAAGAAAGCCGAACGATCGATACTTGCTCGATGCGTGGGGCAACCGGGTGGTGGGTAGCGGACCTGAGCTGGTACTCATCGGTCGCCCTTATGAGGGGTCTTCTCAAGAGGACAATCTACAACGACTACAGACCACGCTGCATCAGGAGCATCCTGATGCAGCAATTCGTATCTACAGGAAATTGTCCGAAATCGATGAGGCAGGCAAATAGCCGATCCTGCCGCCAGCGGAACCCGACCCCATACGCCGTGAGCTCTCGGCTCCATCACTGACGCTGCGGAGTATGGGTCCCGGACAGCGGCTTTGCCGCTTCCGGGACATACGCGGCTCAGCCCATTAGTGCTGAAGGAGAGGCCGAAGGGCCAAGGGGGTGATGGGATCGAGCAAGACCCACGCTGGAATAGTGGCTTGTTACCGCGGTTGGGTGTTGGGAGGTGGAATCGGCACGCTTCCCGGCTCCGCCACTACAGGTTTTTGCGGAGCGGCCAAGGGCGGACGCGGCGCAGGCAGGCTCGGGGGAGCGGGCGAGACAAAGCCCGGCACGGCAAGGGGAGGTTTTTCTGACAGCAGATCGGCGCGTATCCATCCCTCGGCGCCATCAACCGCGATGCGACGCCACCCATTTTCGACTTTTATGGACGTAACGGCCGCGCCCGCCTGGAGCCTGCGAACGATGGGCGAAGAGGTTGAGGGGCCTGCGCGAACATGGACGTTGCTCTTCGCAAACCATTTTGCACTTACAATCTTGTTCGGAGGTGATT
This sequence comes from uncultured Alphaproteobacteria bacterium, assembly GCA_963786225.1. GTDB lineage: Bacteria > Pseudomonadota > Alphaproteobacteria > Rhizobiales > Methylopilaceae > Flaviflagellibacter. The sequence continues at coordinate 42,200 of CAWAYQ010000020.1, read as the reverse complement.
GAGGCGGTGTGACAGGCTCTTGCTTCGGCGAAACCTGGGGCGGGTGCGGCGGTTGCGGAGAAGGGGCCGAAGGGCGTTGCGCGGAGATAGTTGTCGAAGTGACCAACCGCGCCGGCTCCGGCTTTTCCGTCGGCCCTAGCAGCCAACCGAGAATGATGAATGCCGTGAAGCCTCCTACCGCCGTGAAAACGATTGCGCCGAGCCTGCTGGGGGCGCCATGCGCAGCATAGCTGATCTCGTCACCATCTTGAGTCAGTGTTTGCTGCGCGTCTGCTTTGGGCAGGAGCCGGCCCAGGAAGGCGCGGTAGTAGAGGCCGCCGCCACCGGCATGAAGGTAATTACCTCGAGGTCCCGTGCCGACCCGAAGACCGGGCACCCCGACAGAAGCGCCAATGCCACTCTTCGACAAATTTAAGCGGAACGGTCCCGCCCTGATTGATTTGCGAAAGTAAAAAGGCACTGCACCAGCCCCCAACTTGATCGCGTTACAGCCCTAGGAGGATGCGCCTTCGATCCTCGCGCCTAACGAGCGGAAGTCAATGGGTGGCGCTGTGCTGCGCACAGCTTGTCCGGGGTACGCACGTCCCGGGGCCGCGCAGCGGAGCCCGGGACCCATACGCCGTGAGCTCTCGGCTCCATCACTGACGCTGCGGAGTATGGGTCCCGGACAGCGGCTTTGCCGCTTCCGGGACATACGCCACGGGAGTTTGGGAGACGCGCTCTTGCCTCTCCCCTTGTGGGAGAGGACGAACTCGGCCGGCAGGCCGAGCGAGGTGAGGGGTGTCTTGGCGTCTCGATTAGCGCCCGTACCCCTCACCCCGCTCGAAGCCTGACGGCTTCGAGTCGCCCTCTCCCACAAGGGGAGAGGGAGGCCGAGCAGGCCTTCCTCGTCTCCCGGACAAGCTGCGCGAAGCACCCAACTCGGGCTTGCCCGAGTTGGGCACATTGAGTGCTCAACTCGGCTATAGCCGAGTTGAGTTGCAGATCCGGGACCCAGGATTGAATCGCGCCGCAGGCGCACTGAATCCATGCTGCGTTGAATGATGAGGCGGCTGCGCCGCCACTTCGCTCCTGGACCCCGGATCTGCGCTGTGCTGCGCACAGCTTGTCCGGGGTACTGCGGGCGGGCGTTGACTTGGCGGCCGGGAGGTGTATGCTGCCTCAGGACCCGGCCGAGCGGCCGCAGTCCAGGACGGGGCTGGGATACTCATTCGGGAGGAATCTCGATGCACCGTTATCTGTGGCTCGTCACCCTCGCTTCGTTGATCACCGCAGTTCCTGCCCTGGCGCAGGAAAGCAAGCAGGAAAGCAATCAGCCGTCCACGCCCTCCGGGGAATTCCAGATCCCGTCCGGAGCGGAGCTCGATCGGATGCTCGACAGCAATGCCGTCGCACCACCGGACGAGGAGTTCTCGCTCAAAGATCCCAGTGATAAGGCCCTCCAACAGCAGGACCAAAAGGACGAGCGCATCGATCGGGAGGTCATCAAGGGCATCGACTGACTGCTGATTGCCCGATGCGGCGATCGTGACGGAGCCTGGATCATGAGATTTCTGAACCGCGTCCTGCAACGCCTCGTGATCCTTGGGCTGGGCGTTTTCTCTGTCTGGCTGATCGTCTTCGTGGTCTTCGATACCGCGGACCAAAGGCTGCCATGGATTGTGGCCGTTGGCCTCACTTACGCAATCGCCGCCTATGTCATCCTCCCGCAGATCATTCGCATGGGCCTCAAGCTTCTCCACCAGAAACGCGTGCCCAGCTTCACGACGGCAGGCGATGGACTGCCGGCTGATCCCGTGAACGTCGCGCTCGTGGGAACCCTCCCACAGCTTCGCACGGCCTTCGCGGCCCTCGGCTGGTCGGAGCCCGACCGGTTGGACCTGGCGAGTTCCTGGCGCATGATCCGAGCCTTCGTGTTCAACGCGCCCTATCCGACCGCCCCGTTCAGCACCCTCTATCTGTTCGGGCGCCGCCAGGACCTCGGGTTCCAGAAGGCAATCGGCAACAGCCCTCGCAAGCGCCATCACATCCGGTTCTGGTCCTTGAGCCTCGCGCGGGCCGAGGACAGCTGGGCAGGGGGATCCGCAAGCTTCTGGCTCAACACCGACCGTCCACCGGACGAAGAACGCGTTCTCTGGGTCGGGGCGGGCACGAGAGACACGGGCCTTTCCTTGACGCGCCTCACGTTCCAGATCACCCACGCCACGGATTCAGACACCGATGTCGAGCGTGACTACATCATCGATGAGTTGGAGAACATCGGGTCCATCGAGGCGGTGACGGAGTATCAGGCCGGAGAATGTCTCGCGACGGAACGCGTCGGCCATTACACGACTGATGGAAGAGTGACGTTGGCGAGCCTTGTGGTTCAGGCGAGTTGATTGCGCTGCTTCGGAAAAGATGGGTCGTAACTACGGGAGTTTTTCCTCTCCCAAGCCAAGTCGGGTTTACCCGACTTGGCCATTCAAAGTGCTGAACTCGGGAACACCCGAGTTCAGGTGGGAGAGGAGCGAACTTGGTCGGACCGGTTGAGGCCGAGCGAGGTGAGGGGTATCTGCCTCTCGATCAGCGCCCGTTACCCCTCACCCCGCTCGAAGCCTGCCGGCTTCGAGTCGCCCTCTCCCACAAGGGGAGAGGGAAGGGGCAGGCCGCACGTGTCCCTTGTCCGAGGTACGCGCATGTCCCGGGGCCCCTCAACTCGGCTCTAGCCGAGTTGAGCATCTTTAGTTCTTAACTCGGGCAAGCCCGAGTTAAGTGCGGAGCCCGGGACCCATACGCCGTGAGCTCTCGGCTCCATCACCGACGCTGCGGAGTATGGGTCCCGGACAATGGCTTCGCCATTTCCGGGACATACGCCACGACCTCCCAGCCTCATCCTGAGGAGAGGCGAAGCCTCGTCTCGAAGGATGGGCCACGGGCTCGGAGTGCGCCGCCCATCCGTCACGTAAATCGGGGACATAGCTACCATCGGTTGTTCCCATACCGCCGCCTTCGTGCCACCATCGGTCCGTCGAATATGGGGCCGGGGGGCATGTAGCGTGATCGAGTTCGAGCAAACGTCCCATCCCGCGCATGTTCCGGCGGGCACGAAGCCCCAGAAATTCCTGCTCTATCTGATCAAGCCCTCGCACTATGACGATGACGGCTACGTCATCCAGTGGATGCGTTCGGCCATTCCGTCGAACTCGCTGGCGGTGCTCTACGGGCTTGCGGCCGAGTGCCGGGATCGCGGTGTCCTGGGCGATGTGGACCTCGAGATCATTCCTCTCGACGAAACCAATACCCGCATCCGGCCGCAGCGGATCGCCAACGAGATCAGGGCCGCCGGCGGCCGCGGCATGGTGGCTTTGGTCGGCGTGCAGTCGAACCAGTTCCCGCGATCGCTCGATCTTGCCCGCAGGCTGCGGGCGCTCGGCGTGCAGGTCGGCATCGGCGGCTTTCACGTCTCGGGCTGCACGGCAATGCTCCCCGAAATGCCGGACGACATGAAGGACGCGCTCGCATTGGGCGTGTCCCTGTTCGCCGGCGAAGCGGAGGGCCGCATGGAGACCGTGCTCACCGATGCCATCGCCGGTCGCCTGAAGCCCATCTACAATTTCATGAACGACCTGCCGGGCCTCGAAGGCGCGCCGGTGCCGCTCATGCCGGCCCACCGCGTCAGCCGCACCGGCGGCCGCCTGTCGAGCTTCGATGCGGGGCGGGGCTGCCCGTTCCAATGCTCGTTCTGCACCATCATCAATGTGCAGGGCCGCAAATCGCGCTACCGCTCGGCCGAGGATGTCGAGGCGATCATCCGCACCAATCTGGCGCAGGGGGTGAACAGCTTCTTCATCACCGACGACAATCTGGCGCGCAACAAGAACTGGGAAGCGATCTTCGACCGGATGATCCATCTGCGCGAGGTGGAGGGGCTGAACTTCCACTTCGTCATCCAGGTCGACACGCTCTGCCACCGCATCCCGAACTTCATCCAGAAGGCGGCGCGGGCCGGCGTGAAGCGCGTCTTTCTCGGGCTCGAGAACATCAATCCCGACAGCCTCGTCGGGGCGAAGAAGAAGCAGAACCGCATCTCCGAATATCGCGAGATGCTGCTGGAGTGGAGGAAGGCCCGCTGCATCACCTATGCCGGCTACATACTCGGCTTCCCGTCCGACACGCCGGAGACGATCGTCCGCGACATCAAGATCATCCAGCGTGAACTGCCGCTCGACCTTCTCGAATTCTTCTGCCTGACTCCGCTGCCGGGCTCCGAGGACCACAAGAAGCTGCTGACGGCCGGCGTCTGGATGGACCCGGACATGAACAAATACGACCTCGAACACGTCACCACCGGCCATCCGCTGATGTCCAAGGCCGATTGGGAGCGGGCCTATCGCCTGGCCTGGGAGACCTATTACACGCCCGAGCACATGGAGACGGTGATGCGCCGTGCCGTGGCCACCGGCATCAGCCCCGGCAAGGTGATGTTCCTCCTGACCTGGTTCTACGGCTCGGTGATGGTCGAGAAGATCCACCCGCTGGAAGGCGGCTATCTGCGCCGCAAGGTGCGGACCGACCGCCGGCCGGGCCTTCCGATCGAAAACCCGCTTCTGTTCTATCCGCGATATGCGGCGGACGTGGTCGTAAAGCACATCACCATGGCCAAGGTGATCTGGCGCATGGCCGGCCTGCGGCGCAAGCTCAAGCGCGATCCCGAGGCGCGTAACTACATGGACACGGCCCTGACGCCGGTGGTCGATGGAGATCTGGACGACCTGGAAATGTTCAGCGTCACCGAAGCCGCGCGGACGGCGGCGGACAAGGCCCGAAAGAGGGCAGGGGCGCTGGCGTGATGCGGGCCGCTCTTTCCTCTCCCGAGCCAAGTCGGGTTTACCCGACTTGGCCATTCAAAGTGCTGAACTCGGGAACACCCGAGTTCAGGTGGGAGAGGACGACTCGGCCGCCCGAACTCGGGTGTTCCCGAGTTCGGTACTCTGATGCTCAACTCGGCTAGAGCCGAGTTGAGTGCCGAGCGAGGTGAGGGGTGTCTTTGCCCCTCGATTAGCGCCCGTACCCCTCACCCCGCTCGAAGCCTGACGGCTTCGAGTCGCCCTCTCCCACAAGGGGAGAGGGAAGGCCGCAGGCCGCTCGTCTCCCGGACAAGCTGCACGAAGTGCAGTGCAGATCCGGGACCCAGGATTGAATCGCGCCGCAGGCGCACTGCACTTCTGCTGCAGTTGATAATTGAGGCGGCTGCGCCGCCACTTCGCTCCTGGACCCCGGATCTGCACCACGCTTCGCGTGGCTTGTCCGGGGTACGCACATGTCCCGGGGCCGCGCAGCGGAGCCCGGGACCCATACGCCGTGAGCTCTCGGCTCAATCACTGACACTGCGGAGTATGGGTCCCGGACAATGGCTTTGCCATTTCCGGGACATACGCAACACCTCACCGACCTCATCCTGAGGAGAGGCGAAGCCTCGTCTCGAAGGATGGGCGGCAAGCTCTAAGTGCGGAGGCCGGGACCCGTAGGGCAGGGGACTCGCAACGGCCCGCCGGGCATGCCTCGGCCGCCTTACTTCGGCATCAGCTTCCAGGCATCCAGTTGCCGGCGGGTGGGCATTCCCGCCTGCGCACCCTCAAACAGGCAAGCCTGCGAGGCACCGAAGCAGGATCGATGCAGCGCAATGGCGAGGTCCGCATCCTCGTCCACGCTGTTGGCCAGGATGCCAAGAAAGGTGTCGCCCGCCCCTGTGGTATCGACCGGTTTGATTGGCGTTGCAGCGGCGGTTTCACGCCTTCCGTCGGGAAGGAATGCGAGTGCGCCTCTTTCTCCGGCGGTCACGATGCAGATGCAGCCTCCCTTCGCGGCCAGTGCGGCGCCGGCCTCCTCCATCCCCGACTGGTTGCAGCCCAGGATCGTTGAGGCCGCCAGTGCCTCATGCTCGTTGACGACGAAGAAGTCGGTAACCGCGAGCAATTCGGAGAGATCTTTCGCTGTGAAATCCGTCGGCGCCGGGGCGAAATTCCACAGGACGCGCCCGCCGGCGGCTTTCGTGCGGCGAGCCAGCTTCAGGGCCTCGACAAAGGGCACTTCCATCTGAAGCACGAGGACTGTCGACCGGTCGATCACATGGCCTGGAATGGTCGCCTCGGTAAGGACGCCGTTTGCGCCGCTCGCGACGGTGATCGCGTTCTCGCCGTTTTCCTGCACCGTGATGAAGGCGCATCCGGTCGGCTCCGGCCCCACGCCGACGAGAGCGACATCGACACCCTGAGCTTCGAGGTTTCGGCGAGCCATGTGGCCGAAGGAGTCGTCGCCGATGCGGGCGGCCATGGCAACCCGTCCAGGCTTGGAGACCCGAGCGGCCGCGACCGCCTGATTGGCCCCCTTGCCGCCGAACAGCGTGTCGTAGCGCGGCGAGAGCACGGTCTCGCCGGGGCGCGGGATCGAGGTCACGCGCGCGACGAGATCCATGTTGATCGAACCGAAGACGAGGATCATGGCGGTGCGACCGATCGTGCGCCCATCAGCTTTCCGCGTCCATCGCGTGGAGCTTGTCCACCCGGCGGCGGAAATCTTCGTCGGTCGAGAAGGTGGCCGACAGGTAGGAGGCGATCAGGTCCTGGGCGAGCCAGGGGCCGACGATCTGCGCGCCGATGCACATGACATTCACATCGTCATGCTCGACGGATTGATGGGCGGAGTGGATGTCGTGGCAGACCGCTGCCCGAATGCCCTTCATCTTGTTGGCCGCGATCGACGCGCCGACGCCCGTGCCGCAGACCATGATGCCGCGCTCGGCCTCGCCGGATGTCACCTTGCGGGCGACTTCGCGGGCGATGTCGGGAAAATCGACCGGCTTTTCGTCGAACGAGCCCACGTCGACCACGTCGTGGCCAAGTTTGCGTACGTATTCGATGACGGTATTCTTGAGGCTCCACCCCGCATGGTCGGAGCCGATCACCAGGTTCATCTGTTTAGTCCTTCCTGTCTGATGTTTTTTCGACGGAAGCGGTGCCTCGCGCGAGGCACCGCTCCATCAGTGTCAATGTCAGCGAAGCATTGCCGCAGGCAGTTCGCTGCCGTGATACTTCTTGTAGATCTCGTTGAGCTTTCCGTTCTTGAGGTTGACTGAAACCCATTCGTTCAGCTTCTCGACCAGCTTGGGCTCGCCCTTGCGAACGCCGATCGCGAGGTCGAACGTCGTGATCGGCACTTTGGGCTCGAAGGCGCGCGCCGGGTTCTTGACGCCGATCTGATTGACGATCGTCGCGGAGGTCGCGATGCAGTCGGATTGGCCCGAGACGGCGGCCGTAACCATGGTGGCGTCGTCGTCGTAGCGGGCGACCGTCAGCTCGCGCTCCTTCATTCCGGTCAGCGCGGTATCCTGCGTGGTGCCGCGTGAGACGGCGATTGGCTTGCCCTTCAGGTCGGGCCAGTCCTTCACCTGCGCCGTCTTCATGCAGCCGACGACCGATTGCAGGGCGGCGTATGCCTTGCTGAAGTCGATGACCTTTCCGCGTTCCGGCGTCACCGAGAGCGTGGAGATGATGATGTCGGCCTTGCCGGTCTGGACGTTCGGGATACGCGTCGCGCCGGTCGTCTGGACGAACTCGAGTTCGAGCCCCCAGTCCTTGGCCAGAAGCTGCGCCGTCTCCACGTCCGAGCCGGTCGGCTTCATGTTGGCGTCGACCATGCCGGATGGCGGAATGGCAAGGTCGGTGGCGATCCGGATTTTCTTCGCCGCCATGATGTCGTCGAGAAGATCGGCGCGCGCCGCGGTCGAGGCGAGTCCGGTCATGCAAGCCGTCGCAACGGCGGCGAAAAGCAGGTGCTTCATCATCATCTTTGTTTTCCTCCCAGGGTTATGTCTGGCTCTGTGCTTCGAGCTCTTTGCCCACGAAGTGGGCGAGTTCGGGCGTCGTCGGGGATGTGAGGATGGTCGCGGGGCCGGTCTCGTGAATCTTGCCGCGATGCATGAACAACACCTGGTCGGCGATGCCCTTGGCAAATCCCATCTCGTGCGTGACCATCACCATGGTCATGCCCTCCGCAGCGAGCGCCTCGATGACCTTGAGCACCTCGCCGGTCAGTTCCGGATCGAGAGCCGAGGTCACTTCGTCGAACAGCATCACCTTCGGCTGCATGGCGAGAGAACGGGCGATTGCCGCGCGCTGCTGCTGGCCTCCGGAAAGCTGTTCGGGATAGTGGTGGATCTTGTCCTCCAGCCCGACCTGGGCGAGGACCCTTTTGGCCTGTTCCTTCGCCTCAGCCTTCGACATGCGCTTCACGGAACAGGGGGCGAGGATGATGTTTTCCTCCACGGTGAGGTGGGGAAACAGGTTGTAGCTCTGGAACACGATGCCGACGTCCTGGCGGAGCGCTCTCAGATCCAGCTTTGCATCGTTGACCTTGTGTCCGCACACGACGATCTCGCCCTGGTCGATCGTCTCGAAGCGGTCGATGCAGCGCAGTGCCGTGCTCTTGCCGGAACCACTGCGTCCGATGATGACGATGACCTCGCCGCGCTGGACGTCGAATTCGACGCCGTCGAGCACCTTCAGCGAACCGAAGCTTTTATGGACATTCCTGAGCGAGACGACGGGGGAAGCGTGTTGCATGTGGGATGTCTCCGGCACGTCAGGCGGGCGCGAGCTTGAGGCGCACTGGGTCGGCCCGTGCCTCCAGCCGGCGGCTGAGACGGGAAATCGGGAAGCAGAGCGCGAAGTAGATGACGGCGATGATCGAGTAGACGAGGAAAGGCTCGAACAGCGAGTTGTTGATGATCTGTCCTGCGCGGGCGAGTTCGACGAAGCCGACGACGGACGCAAGCGAGGTGTTCTTGATGATCTGGACCAGGAAGCCGACGGTCGGCGGCGTCGCGATCCGGACCGCCTGAGGCAGGATCACCTTGGTCATGCGCTGGGTCCGGCTGAGCGCGAGCCCTTCCGCAGCCTCCCATTGGGGGCGCGGCACGGACTGGATCGAGCCGCGCCAGATCTCGCCGAGATAGGCGCTGACATAGACGGTGAGCGAAGCGCCGGCCGCCATGAGCGGCGAAAGCGCGAGACCGATCGCGGACAGGCCGAAATAGGTCAGGAACATGATGACGAGGAGCGGCGTACCCTGGACAAGCTGAACATAGAAGGCGGTCAGGACGCGCACCGGCCGGCTTGGCGAGATGCGGCAGAGCGCGACGATGAAGCCCGCAATGCCGCCTCCGATGAGGGCGATCAGCGACAGGCCGATCGTCCAGAGCGCCCCATGGCCGAGGAACATGCAGGTGGTTGACGTTCAGCGAGCCGCCCATCGTGTCCCTACAACGCTGTGCCGAGGCGCCGACGGCGCGGGAAGATCACAAGGCCCAGTGCCCAGAAACCTGCCCGCATGATCAGCGACAGGACGACATAGACGACGGCCACGAGGATGTAGGTTTCGAAGGCGCGGTACGTGTCGGATTGAACGTAGTTGGCGACGGCGGTCAGTTCCTCCGCCGAGATCTGCGACGTCACCGAGGACGCCAGCATCAGCAGCACGAACTGGCTGGTCAGCGCCGGATACACCTTCTCGATGGCCGGCCACAGGATCACGTGCCAGTAGATCTGGGCGCGCGACAGCGCGAGGCCTTCGGCAGCTTCGATCTGGCCGCGCGGGATGGCTTCGAAGCCCGCCCGGATGATCTCGGTCGTGTAGGCGCCGACATTGATGGTGAGCGCCGTCGCCGCCACCGTGAAGGCGGAGAACTTCAGGCCGAGGCTGGCAAGGCCGAAATAGACGAGGAAGATCTGGACGAGCAGGGGCGTATTGCGGATCGCCTCGACATAGATCGCGCAGATGCGCGACACGACGGGGTGAGCGCTGCGCCGGCCGACGGCCGCCAGGGCGCCGATCGTGGCGCCGAGCACCGTCGCAATGAGCGCCAGCTGGAGCGTGAGTACGGCGCCGTCCAGAAAGATCGGCCATCGTTCCAGGATGACGGAGAAATCGAGATTGAGGCTCATGACCCTCCGCTGTGGTTGGTCATCCGGTCGTAGACCCGGAAAAGAGCCTGGTTGCCGTTCACGCCCTCGCCATGAGCTTTGGCCTCGACATACTGGCTGGTCACCAGTGCGGTTCCCGGCAGCGGCACCCCGACCGACAAGGCCTGCTCCTGAACGAGGCGCAGATCTTTCAGCATGAGGTCGATGCGGAACCCCGCGGCGGCGTCGCCCGCGATCATTGCCGGACCGAGTTTTTCGAGCATCCAGGAGGTTGCGGACCCGCCGAGAAGCACGTTGCGGAGCTGGTCGAGATCGATGCCGGACGCGCGGCCAAGGGCGAGCGCCTCGCAAATCGCCTGGATGTTGATCCCGCAGACGAGCTGATTGCAGAGCTTCACGGTCTGGCCCGCTCCGGACTCGCCGACATGGGTGATCGTCGTTCCCATCGCGCGGAAGAAGGGTTCCGCCCGGGCGAAGGCATCGGCGTCACCGCCGACCATGATCGACAAAACCGCATTCTTCGCACCCAACGGACCGCCCGAAACCGGCGCATCGAGAAACCCGACAGCCGCCGCCTTCAGATCCGCGTACATACGCCGGACGGCCACAGGCGAGATCGTGCTCATATCGACGATCAGGCGCCCAAGCGGGGGCGAGGCGAGAAGCCCGTCTTTGCCGTAGACGATCTCCTCGACCTGCGGCGTGTCCGGCAGCATGGAAATGGCGATGTCCGCGAAGCGCACCGCCTCCGCAGGGCTCGCAGCCGGCGTGGCGCCGAGAGCAACGAGATCCTCGATCGCCGTCCGGCGGACGTCGTAGGCATGGACGGTAAAGCCCGCTTTGATGAGATTGAGCGCCATCTCACGGCCCATCGTGCCGAGGCCGATGAAGCCGACTGTGCCGTTTCGAGTGTCACGTCCCATTTTGCTTCCCGTTGTTCCAGCGTGGTCAGGAGGAGGCGATGCGGCGGCCTCCTTCGCCGAGTGCGGCGCGACGGCGGAAATCCTCGCCGATGGCGAAATGCTCCCGCAGCACCTTGTCCGCATGTTCCGGATCACGCCCGACGATGGCGTCGAAGATCCGGCGGTGGTCGTCGATGAGGAAGGTCTTCATGGTGGCGAACACCTGGAGCAGTTCGCGCCGCCCGCGGTGCGAGCGCATCAGCATGCCGGACATCGAGTTGTAGAGGACGATCAGCGTTTCCGACTTCGACGCAGCGACCACGGCGCGATGAAATTCGAAATCGGCCGTGCCGCCCGCATCGGGATCGTCGATGGTCTCTGCGATGAGGGACAGCGCCTCCTGCAGCTTCTCGAAATCGGAGACCGTCGCGCGCTCCGCAGCCAGCCGGATCGCCTGGCATTCGATGGCGATACGGGCCTGCATCACGTCGTCGATGATGTCCGCGTGCTGGGCCAGCGCGAAGGTGAAGAAGTCGTTCAGGACGGAAAGATCGGGCCGGCGGACGATCGTGCCGACACGGTCCCGGATTTCCACGACCCCCAGCACGGTGAGCGCGCGCAGCGCTTCCCGGAGAATGGCCCGGCTCACGCCGAGCTGGGCCGCAAGTTCGCGTTCAGGGATCAACCTGTCGCCCGGGCGCAGCGAGCCGGCCAGCAGGCGCTCGCGCAGGAACGCGAACACCTTCTCGAACCCCTTGCCGCCACTCTCCCTGAGCCGCGTGATTTCAAGATCAGCGGTCATTAGTCCTACCTTGGTCGGACCACGATACCGACCACGGTGCGCCAGTCAAGACCATCAGGGGCGATGGTCGGCTTCCGGCGCAGCGGACATTCGGAAACCCGGCCGCCTGAAAGATTTGGTGGCTCGGTGTCGTGATGCACCCCAGATCGATTATGGATAGAGGCTGGCAAATGGACGTATCGCGCTTCCTGATCGGCCTGGGGCTGTTCATCCTGCTCGCCGGGCTCTTGTGGCCGTTCCTGGCGAAGCTCGGGCTCGGGCGCCTGCCGGGGGACATCGTGATCCGCCGGGAAGGCTTCACGTTCTATTTCCCCATCGTCACGTCTCTTCTGATCAGTCTTGTCCTGACCGTGCTCTTTTGGATGCTACGGCGCTAATTCTCCTGGCTGAAGCCCGCTTCCGAGTTGCAGCAGCCTGGTCGGGAAACGGATGGAGATGCCTAGTTTCGTCCCGCTAGAGATCCAATCGTCATCCTCGCGCATCTTAGACCGAGGACGCGGAAACACCGTGCCGCGACGGCGTCAGACGTGAACGCCTCGCTTTAGTGATTAAGGCAGTATCAACTGGCCCTTGTATCTGCCGCCTGCGAGGGTGTCCGTCAGATTCTCATTAGTGTAGGTGCCGCCGCCACTCGCACCCTTATATTTGCCGGTGCCACCAGTAACCTTGTACGGATTCTCCTTGAGGTCGGAGCCTTCCTCCCAGGTTTCGGTTATCGTGTCTCCAGCCTCCTTGAACTTTAAGGTGCAGGTCCCGCTACCCTTGTAACTCTCTTCCGAGGTGAATTCGTACTTTCCTACGCAGTCCTCGGTGAATTTCGGCGCGGCGGGATCGTCGGGAATAACTACGCATCGGCCGGCGTAGTCGACTAGCTTATGGCCCTTTTCGACTTCCTTCTCTTCCCATTTGTCGGTCACGCAGGCGAGAGCGCCCACTTTGTTGATGGTTTGTCCGGCGTTTGCCGCTCCATTGCCAAGAATAAATAGGGTTGCGGGCACGGCGAATAGGCGCTTGAGGTTCATAACGTCCTCCTGCGTTTCAGAACACTTGTTGCCGCAGTGGCAACATTACGCTTGTCCGTGGTGCCCCGCAACCAGCCGCCCTCGAAGAGAACGCGTGAATTGATCAAAGAGGTTGAGATAACTCTTTGGAGTTAATCTCCATAAATATATTCAGACGTCTTCGTATCGCTCGTTCAGAACTCTATCGTGGCGACGAGGAGACCACAAAGTAGCTACAAGCCAGCTTTCTATCCGCGCTTGGACGCGAACTATAATGACTCTGAGAGTCCTTCCGATAGGAGAATGCGAGCGGAAGTTCCTGATGCCGTGTCCGGCAATGCCCGCGCGGACCCAGACCCGCTTTCGTCCGCTTCTTGCTCGATGCCGCTGGCTGCGCCCTGTCGGTGCTCGAAGACATCGCGCCGCACTGGAAAGGCGCTTCGGTCGCCCCAAGTCGTTCAAACGCGGGGAGAGATCCGATCCGAATTGATGAATTCCAAACATAGAGTCCTGCCACCGAGCGTGGGTAATCGCCCACGGGTAACGCGCCCTATCCTTGATGAGCCTTGTGGGGTGCGTCCGAACGCCGGAGCGGGGTCCTATTCGCACTGCCCGAGCGGTACCCCGTGGCGCTTGGCCGACGAAAGAAGGAAAGCCAGATGACAAGTCCCAGCGACTTCACCCGACGCGACGTCCTGGTCGTCGGCGCCGTTTCCGTCGTGGCGACGGCCGCACCGAACATCGCTCATGGTCAAGCGCCTGCCGCGACGGCGGCGATCGCTGCCGGAGCGCCGGCCCTGCCGAAGGTCTCGCTGAACGTGAACGGCGGAGTGCGCGAGGTCGAGCTCGACATTCGCACCACTCTGCTCGACGCGCTGCGCGAGCACCTGCAACTGAACGGCACGAAGAAGGGCTGCGATCATGGGCAGTGCGGCGCCTGCACCGTCATCGTCAATGGGAGGCGCATCAATTCATGCCTGACGCTCGCCGTCATGCATCAGGGCGACAGCATCACGACGATCGAGGGGCTGGGTACCCCCGGCGACATGCATCCGATGCAGGCGGCCTTCGTCAAGCATGATGGCTATCAATGCGGCTACTGCACGCCCGGGCAGATCTGCTCCGCCGTGGGCATGCTGGACGAGATCGCGGCGGGCATCCCGAGCCATGTCAGCAGCGACCTGACCGTGGCGCCTTCCGCCACCGCCGACGAGTTCCGCGAGCGGATGAGCGGCAACATCTGCCGCTGCGGCGCCTATTCCAACATCGTCGAGGCCATCACCGAAGTTGCGGAGAGCCGGACATGAAATCCTTTACCTACGAAAAGGCGACCTCCGCTGCTGACGCAGCCGCTGCCGGCGCCCGCGTCCAGGGCGCGATGTTCATCGCCGGCGGGACCAACCTGCTCGACCTGATGAAACTCGAGATCGAGACGCCCGCTCATCTGATTGACGTGAACAGCCTGGATCTCGACAAGATCGAACCGACGCCGGAAGGCGGCCTCCGCATCGGCGCCTTGGTCCGCAACACCGATCTCGCTGCGGACGAGCGCGTGCGGCGCGATTATGGCCTGCTCTCGCGGGCCTTGCTCGCAGGAGCGTCGGGGCAGCTCCGCAACAAGGCGACGACGGCGGGCAACCTGCTTCAGCGCACTCGCTGTCCCTACTTCTACGACACCAACCAGCAGTGCAACAAACGCCGGCCGGGCAGCGGCTGCGCCGCTATTGGCGGCGTCAACCGGCAACACGCGGTGATCGGTGCGAGCGAGGCCTGCATCGCCACGAACCCGAGCGACATGGCGGTGGCCATGCGCGCGCTGGACGTGACGGTCGAAACGGTGCGCCCCGACGGCACGGCGCGAACCATCCCGATCGCCGAATTCCACCGGCTCCCGGGCGACACGCCCAATATCGAGACCACGCTCACGGCCGGCGAACTGATCACCGCCGTCACACTGCCGAAGCCGGTCGGTGGAAAGCAGGTCTATCGCAAGGTCCGAGACCGCGCGTCCTACGCCTTCGCACTGATTTCGGTCGGCGCGATCGTTCAGCCCGACGGCAGCGGGCGAGTCGCCCTGGGCGGGGTCGCCCCCAAACCCTGGCGCGTGGAGGCAGCCGAGGCGGAGATGCCACGCGGAGCCGAGGCCGTGACCGAGCGGCTGCTTGCCGGCGCCAACCCGACCGAAGCGAACCGTTTCAAGGTGCCACTTGTCGAGCGCACGCTCGGCGCGGTGCTGGCCGAAGCGAGGGCAGACAGATGAAATTCGACACCCCAGCGACCACCAATCCGATCGATCAGCTCAAGGTCGTCGGCAAACCGACCGATCGCATCGACGGCCCGCTCAAGACCACGGGCACGGCCCCCTACGCCTATGAGCGGCACGATGTCGTCCCGAACCAGGCCTACGGTTACGTCGTCGGCTCGGCGATCGCCAAAGGGCGGATTTCGTCGATGGACCTGACGGCCGCCAAGGCGGCCCCCGGCTTCCTGGCGGTCGTCACCGCCGAAAATGCCGGCAAGCTCGACAAGGGCAAATTCAACACCGCCAAACTGCTCGGCGGGCCGGACATCGAGCATTATCATCAGGCGATCGCCGTGGTCGTCGCCGAGACCTTCGAACAGGCGCGGGCCGCGGCCAATCTTATTCGCGTCGACTACGCGCCATCGACAGGCGTGTTCGATCTCGCCTCGGCGAAGCACGCCGCCGCCAAGCCCAGCGCCGAAGGGTTCGGGGGGCCGCCAGATACCGCGGTCGGCGATTTCGCCCGGGAGTTCGCTGCCGCTCCGGTTCAGTTCGACGAGACCTACACCACGCCCGACCATGCGCATGTGATGATGGAGCCGCACGCATCCATCGCCGCGTGGGACGCCGACAAGCTCACACTCTGGACCTCGAACCAGATGATCGCCTGGAGCGTCGGCGATGTCGCGAAGACGCTCGGCATCCCAGCGGGCAACGTGCGCCTCGACTCGCCGTTCATCGGCGGTGGGTTCGGCGGAAAACTGTTCGTGCGTTCCGATGCCATTCTCGCCGCTCTCGGCGCACGGGCCGCCGGGCGACCCGTGAAGGTCGCGCTGCCGCGGCCCTTGATGATCAACAACACCACTCATCGCCCGGCAACGATCCAGCGCATCCGCATCGGCGCGACGAAGGACGGCAAGATCTCCGCGATCGGCCACGAAAGCTGGTCGGGAGACCTGCCCGGCGGCGGACCGGAGACGGCAGCCAACCAGACCCGTCTGCTCTATGCCGGCGCGAACCGGATGACGTCGACACGGCTTGCCGTGCTCGATCTGCCGGAGGGCAATGCGATGCGCGCGCCCGGCGAGGCTCCGGGGATGATGGCGCTCGAGATCGCCATGGACGAGATGGCCGAGAAGCTCGGCCTCGATCCGATCGAATTCCGGGTCATCAACGACACCCAGGTCGATCCGGAACATCCGGAGCGTCCGTTCTCGCAACGGCAGCTCGTCGAGTGCCTGCGCATGGGCGCGGATCGCTTCGGTTGGAGCAAGCGAAGGTCGAAGCCGGGCAGCGTCCGCGAGGGCGGGTGGCTGGTCGGCATGGGTGTTGCCGCCGCGTTCCGCAACAACCTGCTGACGAAGTCCGCCGCGCGGGTTCGGCTCGACGGTCGCGGAATGGTGACGGTCGAGACCGACATGACCGACATCGGCACCGGCACCTACACGATCATCGGCCAGACCGCCGCCGAGATGATGGGCGTCCCGCTCGACAAGGTTATCGTGCGTCTGGGCAACTCCTCGTTCCCGGTGTCAGCCGGATCGGGTGGCCAATTTGGTGCCAACAACTCGACTTCCGGCGTCTACGCCGCGTGCGTGAAGCTCCGGGAGGCCGTGGCGCAGAAGCTCGGCTTCAACCCCGAGGGCGCTGTCTTCGTCGACGGCATGGTCCGCCTCGGCAACCGGTCCGTGCCGCTTGCCGAGGCCGCAGCTGAAAGCGAGCTCGTCGCCGAAGATGCGATCGAGTACGGCGACCTCGACAAGAAGTATCAGCAATCGACGTTCGGGGCTCATTTCGTCGAGGTGGGCGTCGATGCGGCGACCGCCGAGGTCCGCGTGCGGCGGATGCTCGCCGTCTGCGCCGCGGGCCGGATCCTCAATCCGAAGTCCGCCCGAAGCCAGGTGATCGGCGCGATGACGATGGGCGCGGGCGCCGCGCTCATGGAGGAACTCGCGGTCGACAAGCGTCTCGGTTTCTTCGTGAACCACGACCTCGCGGGGTACGAAGTACCGGTGCACGCCGACATTCCGCATCAGGAGGTGTTCTTCCTCGATGAGACCGACCCGATCTCGTCGCCGATGAAGGCAAAGGGCGTCGGCGAGCTCGGCATCTGCGGCGTCGGCGCTGCGGTTGCAAACGCGATCTACAACGCCACGGGCGTTCGCGTGCGGGACTACCCGATCACATTGGACAAGATCCTCGAGAAGTTGCCGACCGGCTGAGGCCGCGGGGGCTTCAGGATCAAGCTCGAAGTCGCCCTCTCCCACAAGGGGAGAGGGAGCCCGCTGCGCGGGCTTGAGTTTTGGTCGGATCACCCCGACCTACGGATCATGTCAGGCAACAAGCGCCAAGCCTGCCTTCTCAAATCTGCTAAACCTCCCCAAGGCGCCGGATCGTTTTGAATGCCGCGGCACTACAGCAATGGCGGCCGGGCCGCGCCAGGATCGTTCGGACGAATGCCGGGAGGGCCGCCCATGCCGGATTCCCGATCCCTCAAGGAACGGGTCGGTGCGCTCAAGAACCTGCGGCCCTTCCTCGCGATGGTGTGGCGAACCAGCCCGCAATTGACGGCGGCGTCGCTGGTGCTGCGGCTGGTGCGGGCGCTGCTGCCGGTCGCGACGCTCTATATCGGCAAGCTGATCATCGACGACGTCGTGCTGCTGGTCGCAATGCCGGGCAAGCCCGAGACGCTCCAGCAATGGCTGGGCAGCGGGCTTCTTAACTGGCTGGGACTTCTTCTCTTCGCCGAATTCGCGCTCGCCGTCCTGGCGGACGTGCTCGGCCGCGTCGTCTCGCTGATCGACAGCCTGCTCTCGGAACGCGTGACCAATGCGTCGAGCGTCCGCCTGATGGAGCATGCCGCGACACTGGACCTCGAAGATTTCGAGGATTCCGAGTTCCAGGATCAGCTCGAACGCGCGCGCCGCCAGACCAGCGGGAGGATGACGCTGATGGGGCAGCTGTTCAGCCAGGCGCAGGACATCGTGACCGTGGCAAGCTTCGCCGCCGGCCTGATCTGGTACGCCCCCTGGCTCATCGCTTTGCTGTTTCTGGCACTGGTGCCGGCCTTCCTGGGCGAGGCGCATTTCAACGCACAGAGCTATTCCCTCGATTTCGGCCGCACACCGGAGCGGCGCGAGCTCGATTACGTGCGGCAGACCGCCGCCAGCGTCGAAACGGCCAAGGAAGTAAAGATCTTCGGCCTCAACGGATTCCTGATCGAGCGGTATGTACGCCTGGCTGCCGACTTCTACGCCGCCAATCGCAAGCTTGCGGTGCGGCGCGCCGGCTGGGGCGGCCTGTTCACCGCGATCGGCACCGTCGGCTATTATCTGGCATATGCCTACATCGCATGGCGCACGCTGGCGGGCGCGTTTTCGGTTGGCGATCTCACCTTCCTCGCCGGCTCGTTCCGGCGCCTGCGCACCCTTCTGGAAGGGCTTCTGTCGAGCTTTTCGACAACGGCCAGCCAGGCCCTCTATCTCAATGACCTTTTCTCCTTCTACCAGGTCGAACCGCGCATCCTGTCGCCGGACAATCCGCTTCCGTTCCCCCGGCCGATCCGTCAGGGCTTCGTTTTCGAGAATGTCGGCTTCATCTATCCCGGCGGCACGCGATGGGCGGTGCGCCATCTCAGCTTCACGCTGAACGCCGGCGAAGTTCTCGCGCTGGTCGGCGAGAACGGCGCCGGCAAGACCACTCTGGTGAAGCTTCTGACCCGTCTTTACGATCCGCACGAAGGCCGCATCCTGCTCGATGGCCACGAACTGCGCGAGTACGATCTCGACGCGTTGCGCGCGAATATCGGCGTCATCTTTCAGGATTTCGTGCGCTACAATCTCAGCGCCGCCGACAATATCGCCGTGGGGAGGATCGCCGCCAGAGGCGACCACGCCCGCGTGGAACGAGCGGCGTCGCGAAGCCAGGCAGACGAGGTGATCGCCAGGCTTCCGGCCGGTTATGAGCAGATGATCGGCAAGCGCTTCAAGAGCGGGGTCGAGCTCTCCGGCGGCGAATGGCAAAAGATCGCGATTGCCCGGGCCTATATGCGCGAGGCGGAAGTGCTGGTCCTCGACGAGCCGACAGCGGCGCTGGATGCCCGCTCCGAGTTCGAAGTGTTCCGGCGATTCAAGGAGCTGAGCGAAGGAAAGACGGCAATCCTCATCTCTCACCGCTTTTCCAGCGTTCGCATGGCCGACCGCATCCTCGTCCTCGCCAACGGCAAGGTGGAGGCGAGCGGTACGCACGACGAACTCATCGCGCAGTCCGGCCGCTATTCCGAACTCTTCGAATTGCAGGCCGCCGGCTATCGATAGGGCGCTCGGCCTTCTTTCCTCTCCCCTTGTGGGAGATGACGACTCGGCCGGCAGGCCGAGCGAGGTGAGGGGTGTCTGACTTCTCGATAGGTCCGTACCCCTCACCCCGCTCGAAGCCTGCCGGCTTCGAGTCGCCCTCTCCCACAAGGGGAGAGGGAGGCTGCGGGGGTACGCGCATGTCCCGGGGCTGCGAAGCAGAGCCCGGGACCCATACGCCGTGAGGTCTCGGCTCCATCGCAAACGCTGCGGAGTATGGGTCCCGGACAGCGGCTTTGCCGCTTCCGGGACATACGCCACGACCACCGCCCTCATCCTGTGGAGAGGCGAAGCCTCGTCTCGAAGGATGGGCCACGACCTCCGAGTCTGCCGCCCATCCTTCGAGACGCCCACCCAAGTCGACTATCGCCGACTTGGGCACATAGGGTGACGATGTCGGGAACACCCGACATCGTTGCGGGCTCCTCAGGATGAGGCTGAAGAGGTGGCGAGATTCCATGGCGGTGCCTTCCTCGCCTCCCGGACAAGGTGGACGTAGTGCCCGATCCGGGAGCCAGGATTGAATCGCGCCGCTGGCGCACTAATGGTTCTAGGTTCCCAAAACTCCTCTGAGGACCACTAAGGCCCAGAGCAATGAAATGCTGAGCAAAACTATGCGTCAAAGATTATCGCCGTTACGATCATTACGGCCACCCCCCACAGCGCCAGCCCTAGGAAGGCTGCAACTGCACAAGAAATAAGACGAGATGGGATGCTTTTTTGCTCAACCATTCCTACCCGCCATTCCCTAACCGGAAAGGCGATCGGCGCGACGAGTGCAATGCCCGCAACAGACAACGCTCGAAGTGGGTCGATGAGGATCCATCGGATTATGTAAAAGAGCACTGTGAGCGCCATCACCAAGATGACGCCAATTATGATTATGCCCCCAGCATAACCGGGCAGAGAATTGATTGCCTCGTCGAAGGGATCGGTGGAGCCGTTGATCCACAGGAGTGCGGCGTAACCGACCACGACGCACGACATTACTAAGAAGGTAAGGCTCAGAATCGCGCCCCAACCATCATTTCGATAGGCATCAACCATTGCTGATATTGCGGCAGTGATGCCCCACAGGCACAAAAAAATCGCCCCTATGGCGATGGCGACGATTCCGAATGTATGGACGCTGCTCAGCATAGCATCGCGCCCAAAAAGCAAGACCCCCGCGATTATCGCGAGCAATAAGTTGGTCGTTGTTTTGCCATCCACCTGAGGTTCACTCCCCGGTCAGGATACTCGGGTAGGTTTATATTTCAATCTCGCCCAAGCGGCTGTGCCCAACTTCTCGAGCATCTCGTGGATGCAGGCTTCAGGTTCGCTGCTCTGTTAACTTGCTTTTTCTCGCTTGCCGGAATGGCTCAGGTTCAATGACATGGTGCAACCCGTCTCGGTGTCGGCAATGGTCAGCTTCTGGCCGTATTCGGCCAATGTGTCGGCAACGATCGCAAGACCGAGCCCGGACGAATGGTGGCTGTTCGGTGCGAAATGGACGCCACGTTGCATGACCAGTTGACGCTGGTGTTCCGGCACACCCGGACCGTCGTCACTGACCGAGAGCACCATGCTGCCGTCAATGCTATGCACCTGTACCGTGATACGAGAGCGGGCCCATTTGCGGGCGTTCTCGAGAAGATTGCCGACGACCTCGGCGAAATCGTCGGTCTCCATCGCTGCGGTGACACCTTCGGGTATCCTGACGTCCCAGGTGATGTTGCTGCCGCTGTCGATGCGGCTCATCAGATCGACCAGTCGCCCGACAATCGGCAGCACATCCGTTCTCATGCTCACAGCGTCGACGGCGCCATGAGTCCTTGCTCGCGCGAGCTCGCGCTCGATATGTGCGCTGATCTCTTCGCACTGTTCGCGCAGGACAGCCGCATTGGCGTGCTGCCCGGCTTTTTCCAGACATGCGATTTCGCTCGACAGGATCATGAGCGGCGTTTTCAGCCCATGCGCCAGCAAGCCGGCACGGTCGCGTGCCTTGCGGACCAGTTCATCCTGACGATCGAGAAGCGTGTTCAGATCGTCGGCCAGCGGCTTGATCTCCTCCGGAAGCACTCCGGTGAGGCGCGACGTCCGCCCCTCGCGCACCGCAGTCAGGCCTGCGTGCAGATGGGTGAGGGGCCGCAAGCCGAAACGCATCTGCAACCAGACTCCCCCGATCAGCAGCAGGGCCAGCAGGATCAGGATTCCGGCGACATCCACGGCGAATGCGTGACGTGGTTCGCTGACGGTGGCGTGATCGAGCGCGACCGCCAGTTGGAATGTCCGCTGACCGTTCGTGCCCTCGAGACTCACCTCACGTTCGAGTACATACAGATCGGATTTGTTCGGGCCCTCGATCTCGAATGGACCGTCGTGCTTGTCATCTGCCTTGACGGCGCGGGTTTCCAGAATCTGGTCCCAGAGTGAACGCGAGCGCAGATGCTGCACGTCTCCCTCGGAGATCTGCCAGTAGGCGCCGCCATACGGCACCTGATAGCGCGCATCGGCGAGATCGCGGATGATCAGCGGATTGCCAGCCGCATCAAGTTCGAACGCCTTGGCCAGTTCACTGACGCGGATTTCCAGCTCCTGCGCGATACGCTTCAGGACATGGTGCTCGAACAGAAGAGTGAGGGTCACACCCGCCGCCGCCAAAGTCACGGCAATCGTCACGGCTGCGATCATCAGGATGCGTCTGCGGATGGAGCCCGAACTCATCGGCTCAGTTCCCGACGATGTAGCCATGGCCACGTCGGGTCACGATTATCTCGGCCCCGACCTTGCGGCGCAATCGTCCGATCAGCACCTCGATGGCGTTGCTGTCCGGTTCCCGGTCGCCCCCGTAGACATGCTCGATCAGTTCGCCCTGCGAGACGATGCGTCCCTGATTGTGCACCAGATATCGCAACAATCGGAATTCCAGCGGTGACAGATCGACATGGCGGCCCGCGACGACGACCATCCTCCGGCGCGTATCGATGTTGACTTCATGATAGACCAGCAAGGGTGTCATGTGGCCGCCGGCCCTGCGAATGAGCGCGCCGACACGGGCGACGAGTTCTTCGACCTGGAAGGGCTTCGGCATATAGTCGTCGGCGCCTGCGTCGATCCCCTCGACGCGCTCCATCCAGGCACCGCGCACAGTTATGATCAGGATTGGCGTGCTGACCGAGGCGGCTCGCAGTTTGCGGACAACCGACAGTCCATCGAGCTTCGGCAAATTAAGATCGAGAACGATTGCATCGAAATCTTCCGTCCCGGCCCGAAACCACGCAGCTTCGCCATCGCGAACGATATCCGGAACATAGCCTGCGTCTTCAAGTGCCGACGCAATATCGCGGGCAATGCGCCACTCATCTTCAACGACGAGAATTCTCATCATCGCCTCCGTATTTGGAGGATCCGGTTGCGCCGGGCATCGACCACGACCTCGCGATAACGGCCCGCGTTGTCGAGAACCAATACTTCATAGCGCCATTCGCCCGTAGCGGCGAGACGCAGGTCGACCTCAAGCACCTCTCCCCGAACTGCGCCGCGCACAACCGATAGAACGGAGCCGAGCGGCACCACGTCGCCGCGCTTGACGGCTCGACGTGCGGAATCTGCGTCGGTGCTGCCCCATTGGTGGCCGGAACGGCGGCCATACGCGCCTCGGCCCCGGTTCCCGGCATATCCGTTGTCCTCACCGGAAATGCCTCTGCCGGATCTGGTACTGCCGGAACTGGTCGTGTCGGAACTGCTTCCACTGGTGCCGGAGGCACCGGTGTCGCCAGTACCGGAGGCACCGGTGTTGCCGGAACCGGAGGCACCGGTGTCGCCAGTACCGGAGGCACCGGTGTTGCCGGAACCGGAGCCACCGGTGTCGCCGGAACCGGAGCCACCGGTGTTGCCGGAACCGGAGCCACCGTTGGAGCCGGAACCGGAGCTACCGCCGTCGCCGGAACCGGAGCCTCCGCTGGAGCCGGAGCCGCCGCTGTCGCCGGAACCTCCACTGGAGCCGCTGCCGCCGGAAGATCCGCCGCCCCCTCCGTTTCCGCCGGAACCGCCGCCGCCGGAAGATCCGCCGCCCCCTCCGCTTCCGCCGGAACCGCCGCCGCCATCTCCTCCACCATCCTGGGCTGGGACCGGCGCAATCCAGATCGGCGTGGTCGCGACGAGCGCAGACACGACCACAAGTGCTGTGATCGCGCGCCCGAGGGTGAGGTTTCGCGACTGTCGCATGGGTGACCGTCAACCCTACGATATCGAACCTGACAGCAACCTGACAGCAACCTGACGAGCGGGGTCAGCGTGGTGAATCGTGCAGGCGCGCAAGGTCTGCTTCGTCACCGGCGGCGAATGATCATGCCGGCGACGACCATGCTGATGGTAACCGCCGGTTCCCACGGCATAGGCGTATCCAGGAAAGGAAAGAGCATGACATGCAACGCGCGAATGCGTCTGTTTGTAATGACAGCTACCCTTCTGGGGTCGACTTCACTCGCTCACGCACAGATCTTCCGGACAGACAGCGATAGTCAGTCGCGAGATCCGACTGCCAGGTCCACGCACCGTGGCCGCGGATCCCGTCCGCAAGCACGACGACGACCGTGACCGGCATCACGGGAAGAAGGACCGGGATCACGGGATGAAAGACGACGACCGTGACTGGGACCACGGGAAGAAGGACTGGGATCACGGGATGAAAGACGACGACCGTGACTGGGACCACGGGAAGAAGGACTGGGATCACGGGATGAAGGACGACGACCGTGACTGGGACCACGGGAAGAAGGACTGGGATCACGGGATGAAAGACGACGACCGTGACTGGGACCACGGGAAGAAGGACCGGGATCACGGGAAGAAAGACAACGACCGTGACCACGCCGACAACAAGGGCAAGCGGGGCAATGACTCCGCCAGAGTACGCGGCGGCAGGAAACACGAACGGGGATGGGAACGGGGGCAGAAGCGGGGGCGGGGATGGGAACGGGGGCGGGACCGCGGGCGGAAACGGCGGCGGGAACGGGGGCGGGAGCGGCGGGCGGGAATGGGGGCGGGAACGGGGCGGGAGCGGGAACGGGGGAGGGAATGGGGGCGGGAACGGGGGTGGGAGCGGGGGCGGGAACGGGGGAGGGAGATAGCAGCGGCAGAAACACGAGCTCTGCCACTGGAAACGACTAAGCGACGGGCGCCCTTTCCTCTCCCCTTGTGGGAGAGGACGACTCGGCCGGCAGGCCGAGCGAGGTGAGGGGTGTCTTGGCGTCTCGATGAGCGCCGTTACCCCTCACCCCGCTCGAAGCCTGAAGGCTTCGAGTCGCCCTCTCCCACAAGGGGAGAGGGAGGCCGCAGGGGTACGCACATGTCCCGGGGCCGCGCAGCGGAGCCCGGGACCCATACGCCGTGAGCTCTCGGCTCCATCATAAACGCTGCGGAGTATGGGTCCCGGACAGCGGCTTTGCCGCTTCCGGGACATACGCCACAACCACCGGCCTTAAGACCGGGGCGAGCAGCGGGTCCGCCAGGACGCCGTCGTAGAAGGTGTTGCTCAGTCGGCGGAGTGCGTCGGTTCCACCGACGGCCTCATACAGAGTCTTTGCGCGCCCGGTCATTCGGTCCCTCCGGCTGCGGACACCACGGACGTGCGTGCATAATGCTTCATCTCCTCGATGTCGCCGATGTAGGGACGGATCGCGGCGAGAAACGGGGGGAAGCGCGGGCCGCCGCGGAAGCCCTTCTCGTGGTCCTGGACGGAGGTCCACTCGATCCGCAGGATGTAGCGGTCGGGTTCCTCCACGCCGTGGGAGAGCTCGTATCCGAGGCACTGGGGAGAGAGGGCCAAGTGCTCGGCGGCGGCCGCGTAGGCTTTCTCGAAGTCAGTTCGGCGTCCGGAGTCGGCGATGCGGTAGCGTATGTACTCCACGATCATGTGGTCCTCCATGGGTTAGAATTCAAAGGGGCCGTCGCGGAGCCTGCGGACTTTCAGTGAGCGCACCAACAGGTCGAAAGCATGGCCGCGCCGACAAAAGTCGTTTCGATCGCGCCCTTTGCGGAGGTCGAGACCTTTGCGGAAACCCGTGGCGATATTGGCAGAGCGTCCCAGCCGCCAATCGCTTCGAAAAACTGGCGCGTGAGTCCGGCTGCGACGACGCTCCTGGCACCTTCGAAAAGGCGTTCGGAAAGATCGTGCCTCCGAAGCGGCCGATGAAATCAGACGATGGCCCGAACGATCGCGAGGCCCGCAAAGAGCGCGCCGATCGAAAGGACGACTGAGGCGATGACATACGTACCGGAGGCTGCTACCTCGCCGCGCTCATACAGCAAGGCGGTTTCCATCGAGAACGCGGAGAAGGTCGTGTAGCCGCCAAGAATGCCGGTTGTGAGGAACAGCCGAACCTCTTGGGAAGCCTGCCCCTTAAGCGCGAAATAGCCGCCAATCAGGCCCATCACGAAAGAGCCTGTGACGTTGATGAACAGCGTGCCGTAGGGAAACGCTATGCCGACGAGCCGCACGGCGGTGACGTTGGCGCCGTAGCGCGCTGCTGCGCCCAAGCCGCCGCCAAGAAACACAATCAGGTAGTTCATTCGCTGCCCCTACCGCCAAAGCGCGGGAACGGGCAACCATACTTATAGGTGTGGGTACGCGAAGTATAATATCGCCAACCACATAGCTCCGGGAAAGATTCGGCTCATTTGGCTTGGCCGCCCGGCGCTGGTGCGTGGGTCGGAGTCGCAGCGTCCCGCTTCATCTCAAGGCATGTGAGGACCTCGACATAGCTCGGGTCCCCTCCGATGTTCGTCTCCTCGATGCAGGCGGTGCGATAGCTGGCAGGAAAGCTGGTCCACTGTTTCTCGAGCTTGGCGCGCGTGTCCATCTCCTGGGCCACGCAGGCCTGGACCGGTTGTATGTCCGTGGTCTCCAGCTTCCCTGCGGCATTGCAGCCTTTCTGAATATCGAGGTGCGGCACCTTGCTGGCAGCGTGCGGCTCGGCGGCCATAGCCGGACCGGCCAACAGGAGCAGGAGGGTCAAGATCGGGAGTCGAACCATGGCTTCTCTCCGGGGTGTTTCGCGGAAGACGCCTTGCGACACGCTCGGCGGCGATCACCCGCGCACCCCCAAACTGGGGCCTTCCGAGAGAGGGACAAGGGCGGTGCGCTTATGGCAGCCATGGAGGTGCGCGCACGTCCCGGGGCCGCGCAGCGGAGCCCGGGACCCATACGCCGTGACCTCTCGGCTCCATCACCGACGCTGCGGAGTATGGGTCCCGGACAATGGCTTTGCCATTTCCGGGACATACGCAACACCCACCGCCTCATCCTGAGGAGAGGCGAAGCCTCGCTTGTCCGGGGTACCGCTTCCCTCGCCAAGCTCACCCACTCGAATGAATCCCCTCCCAGTTCCTCGGCGTGCCCATCCGCAGGCCGATACTCTTCCCGCCGCACTTCGAGCAGCGGAGCAGGGGCACGAGATCCCAATGCATCGCGCCGTGATCGCGGCCGAGCTTTTCCGCCAGCGCCGGAATGTCGAGTTCCGCCGAGTGGCCGCATTCGCGCGTGTAGCAATAGGCCGTGACCGGGGTCCCGGTGTCGGCCTGCGCGCCGAGCGTGCTGAGATCGCTGTGCCATTTCGGCGGGTCGTTCTGACTGGTCATTGAGGGCCTTCCGGCAAAAGGCCGCGCACGGGGCGCTTGCCGATAACGCAGAATGTTCTATTTTTGTTCTCATGGCTATCGAGACATTAGGCGCGCTTTGGGAGCAGGGGTGGACGATCTCCGCCCGGTGCCGCGCGCCGCGAAAACGGGGGATGAAATCGGGCCACGCCTGCAACTGGCGCAGCGAGCTCGACGTGCGAACCCTGCTCGTGACGCGCGGCGCGCCGTTTCCGGTCGAACGGCTGTCGGAGATGATGATCTGCCCGAGATGCCGGCAGCGGCAGGTCCTGCTGACTTTCATATCGCCCGCGCAGGGCGCATCCGCCTTCAGGATGATGGGCTGATCTTGTCTTTCGCGGGGTCCGGACCCGATCTTTTCCCCATGTGCGGCCGTCTCGTCCAAGCCCTTCCGCCGGAAATGATGCGGCGCCTGTTCCGCGTCACGGGCGGCGATCTCTTCAACACGCCGCCGCGCTGGAACGGCGCGCCGACCGATCCCCTGATGATCGTCCGCCGCGATCCCGAGACCGGGCAGAACAGCCTCGATCTCGTCCGCTGGGGCCTCGTTCCGCATTTCGCAAAGGATTTGAAGGGCGGCGCGAAGCTCATCAACGCCCGCTGCGAAACCGTGGCCACCATGCCCGCGTTTCGCGGCGCCTGGGCGAAGCGCCGAAGGTGCCTCGTTCCCGCCGACGGCTTCTACGAATGGAAGAAGAGCGGCAAGGAGCGGTTTCCGTTTTTCGTGACCATGGCCGATCCGGACGAGGTGATGACCTTGGCCGGGCTCTGGGAAAACTGGAAGAACCCGGAAACCGGGGAATGGGTGCGGACCTTCACGATCCTCACCACAACGCCCAACGACCTGATCGCGCCGCTCCACGACCGCATGCCGGTGATCGTGCCGCCGGAGGACTGGGAACGCTGGCTCGCGGGCGAGGACGCAACGGACCTTCTGGAGCCGCTGCCGGCTGAGCGGCTGCGCATGCGGCCGGTGTCGCAGCGGGTCAACAAGGTCGGGAACGAGGGCGCCGATCTGCTGGACGAGGTGGCGTGACGGATTCGAAAAGCGGTTTGCGCCTTCCGTCTCCCGGACAAGCTGCACGAAGTGCAGCGCAGATCCGGGACCCAGGATTGAATTGCGCCGCAGGCGCACTGCATTCCTGCTGAGTTGAGTATGAGGCGGCTTCGCCGCCACTTCGCTCCTGGACCCCGGATCTGCGCTGCACTGCGTGCAGCTTGTCCGGGGTACGGGAGTTTGGGACATGCGCTCTTTCCTCTCTCAGCACCGCGACGCGAGATCAGGACGCTGCGAGGCGGTCGAACTTGGCAGCCATAATGAAATCGTTCTCGTGCAGCCCTTTGATCTTCTTCGTCTGCAACGAGATCGCGGCATATCCCCAGCCGAACGTAATGTCCGGATGGTGGCCCTCGCTCTCGGCAAGATCGCTCACCCGCTTCACGAACCCGAACGCCTCCTGAAAATTCGCGAACCGATAGGTGCGCAGGATCCTTTTGTTCTCATCCAGCAGCTCCCATTCAGGCGCCTGCTCATGATAGCTTTCCGCTTCCTTCGACGTGAGCGGCGGCACGCCGCCTCGGCAAGGCGTGCATGTCTTCTCCGCAAGTTCACGAGCGGCCATTGCGCGACCTCCTGCAAGGAATGCCTTTCAGTCCTGACTGCGCGCCCCATGTGCCAAGCCGCTCACGAACTACAAGTCGCCCGAGGCAGCCTGAGCCCGGGCTCTCGATCGTGGCAGGTCGCGCAATGTTTCATATACAGCGCTTGGCCGTGGGGGCGAGCCCGTCCTGGGGCGCCGAAGCGAGCTGTCCAGCCGCCCGACCCGTCTTGATCGGCAGCCGAAGTCGACCCGGGGGCGCGCCCGTTATTGAAGCTCGATCGTCCCGTCGATGGTGTGGGTGAGCCCGACCTTGTCGATGGTGAGCACCACCTTGGCCGACATCGTCTCGCTGTCTTTCAGCCGGCCATCGGCTATCGCCTCGCGAATGGCCTTTTCGATTTCGCGTTGGGACGTGACGCCGACCACTTTGAGGAACTTGCGCATCGAGGTATTAAGGGCCTCTTCGTTCATGGCAATCTCCTTGTTGACCGATCTGAAGCCACTCTGCGACGGCTGAGCTGGTCACTTGCGCAAACAGGGTTTGGCAATCCCGAGTACGTACTCCTTGACGATGGCTCCTATTTGGGCTTCGGGGCGTTCTTTGCATGCCTGCGCTACCACGGTGAGAATGCCGGCGTTGTCCGTTCCGGCTCCGACGTTCCCGAAGTCCCTGGAGTGGGCATTAGCGCCGCTGATATAGCCCAGGATCCAGGAGTTCTTGTGCCGTCCTCGGCTCTTCTTGGCTAAGATAGCTCGCACAGCTCGACAGACCGGGGCCCAACGCCATCGGCTGTTCCGTCGCGCAAATGTCGATGGTCTGAGCAAGTGCCATGCTTGGCGCAAAGGTGAGCGCCGCAACGAGGCCGATCATCTTCTTCAATTGCCCTCTCCTTGAACGGCTCCGTGCGGATCGGCGAAAGTCCGAGCGGCCCGGTGCCACTTCTCGCCCTGCAAGGGCGGCCAGGGTGTAACCCTCGTTGCTTCAACCACAAACGAGCCGGATAGGTTCAATCAGGCGGACCTGACACCGATCAGTCGAGAAGGGGCGTCAGGCCCTCTCTAGAGTTCCGGGACGGCGATGCCACGCGATGAACGGGACCGCCGCTCCGTCGTCGAGGAGGGCGATCGTGGCATGTTTTCGTCAGCACTCTGACGAGAGTCACCCTCCGGCCGTTTTCCGAGAAATGTTTGGCCGCGCCGACGTCCAAATCTCCTGCGATGAGTTCGGTTCTTCCCAATCAGCAGCCGGGGAGAGCACAACGTGAGGAATGTCCCTGTGGAGCGATCCTTCTTGCAAGTCCTGCCATCGGCGATGGCCGTCGCACTCGCTCTCGCAATCTCATCGTCGGCCTGCATCGCACCGGCCGTCGCCGAACGTTCCGGGAACCCCGTCACGAAATTTCTCGGCGGCATCTTCAGGAAGGATGCAGCCCAGGGACGCGAAACGGCTCCCGCGACCGTTGCACCGCCCCCCGTTGACCCGAAAGTCGTTCCGACCCCGGACGGCCCGACACGCGCCCCTGACGCCAACCGGGCGGCCGCGCCTGTTGCGCCAAACGCAAAGGCTGCGACGGTCGCTGCCGCACCGCAGAACCTCACCGAGGCAGCCAAAGCCATTCCGGACACGCCCACTGCCGCGATCGCCCGCATCAACGCCCATTTCAACGGCATCGACACGATGACCGCGACTTTTGTGCAGAGCACCGATGGCGCCCAGGTCCAAAAGGGGAAGATGGCGATCAAGCGTCCCGGCCGGCTCCAATTCGTCTATGAGCCCCCGAGCGGCCTCGAGATCGTCTCGGATGGGAAATCGCTCGCCGTACGGGACAAAGCCCTCGGCACAAACGACGTCTATCCGCTTAATCAGACGCCCATGAAGTTCCTCGTCCAGGAGAAGTTCGACCTGGCCAGCGACACGAAGGTCAACGACGTCCGTATCGGAAAGGACGGCCTGATCATTGTCGATTTCGACGCCGGATCCACCTTCGGCGGGAGGTCCCGGATCCAGCTCGTCTTCGACGCCATGGCGGATCGGCTGCGGCAATGGACCGTGACCGACACCCAAGGGTTCCGGACGACTGTGATCCTTGCCGACGTGGCCGTGGTCCCGCGCTTGGTGGCCGTCCAATAGGTTGCTGCGCATTCCCAGTGCGGGAAGACGGGAGCCAGTTTCTGGATTGCACATTCCAAACAGCCGCATCAGCGGCGCTGGTCGTCGCGCACCCGCTCGACCTCCTCGGGCTCCTTGTCGTCAATCGTCGCAAGCGCGGAGCTGGCCTGCTCATGCGTGCGCAGCAACTCGTCGAGCTTGGCGTGCAGGGCCTGGGTGTCGCGGTGTTCGGAGCGCTGGATGACGAGCGTCATCAGCCAGGTCGCGAGCGTGGCGATGGCGTGCCAGTCAAACGTCTCGGGCTGAAACAGGGTCCACAGGACGGCGTAGGCGAGGACGATGAGGAAGGCCTGCGGGCGCGCGGTGAGCGTGCCGAGAGATGTCAGCGTGTGTCGAAGCCAATGATTTGCCATGCAGGCAAACGGCGGGGCCCTGTTGAGGTTCCCGTGGGCGGAGGGAAGGGGACGAGTCTACATCGCGAAGGAGGCACCTCGCCGAGAGGAAGCGAACGTCGTCGCGCGTTCGGAAGGTCGGCCAAGGATTGACTGCCTGCTTCAGCTCAGGGAGCGCGCTCCGCCAATCAACGATCAATTTCCCCGAAGACAACATCGAGCGAGCCAATGATCGCACTCACATCGGCGAGTGCGTGCCCCCGGGTCATGAAGTCCATGGCCGCGAGGTGAGCAAAGCAAGGCGAACGGGCCTTCACGCGGTAGGGGCGGTTTGTGCCGTCAGAAACGAGATAGACGCCAAACTCGCCGCGCGGCGCCTCGACAGCGGCATAGACCTCGCCGGCCGGAACGCGGAAGCCTTCCGAGTAGAGCTTGAAGAAGTGGATCAGAGCTTCCATCGATCGCTTCATTTCTCCCCGAGAGGGAGGAACGACTTTGTTGTTGGAGCTTGCTACGCGTCCTTGGCCATCCGGCGCACGTAACGCCCCAAGACATTGCTTCATGATGAGAACCGATTGGCGCATCTCCTCCATCCGGACGAGATAGCGATCGTAGCAATCGCCGTGCTTGCCGATCGCGATACTGAAATCCATCTCCTCATAACATTCGTATGGCTGCGACCGCCGCAGATCCCATGCTGCGCCTGAGGCACGCAGCATGACGCCGGAGAACCCCATCTCCCACGCGTCCTGCTCCGGCACGACGCCGATATCGCAGGTCCGCTGTTTGAAGATGCGGTTGTCGGTCAGGAGGCTGTCGATATCGTCGAGGGCTTTCGGGAATTCCTCGGTCCAGGCTTCGATGTCGTCAATCAAAGCCTCCGGCAAGTCGGCGTGGACGCCTCCGGGGCGAAAATAGTTGGCATGCAGGCGCGCTCCGGATGCTCGCTCATAGAATACCATCAGCTTCTCGCGTTCCTCAAAACCCCATAGCGGTGGCGTGAGAGCGCCTATGTCCAGCGCGAACGTTGTAACGTTGAGAAGATGAGACGCGATCCGCGTCAATTCCGAGTAAAGCACCCGGATGAGCTGCCCGCGCCGCGGAACGTCCAGTTCCAGAAGTCGCTCGATGGCAAGGCACCAGGCATGTTCCATGCACATCGGCGAAACGTAGTCGAGCCGGTCGAAGTAGGGGAGCGCCTGTAGATATGTCTTATACTCGCACAGCTTCTCGGTGCCGCGATGGAGCAGGCCCACGTGAGGGTCCACACGCTTGACGATTTCCCCGTCGAGTTCCAATACCAGACGCAGAACCCCATGCGCCGCAGGATGCTGCGGCCCGAAATTAATCGTGAAGTTCCTGAGTTCGGCCTCCGGCATAAAAGTGATGTTGTTCGGCGAGAGCTGAAGGCAAACGTCCGTACGCTACCGGACCAGAAAAGGCGGCTCGCAACGCGAATACGAGGCGGGCGTTGGTGCCGGAACACCGTTCAAAGCTGAGGTGGCGGGCTGCGTCTTCGATGTGGGAGGTCCGTTCATCCAGACGTCAGCAATGATCTTGTTCGAGGGCCTTGATCGATCACGCCCGACGAAAGGTCCCGGAATGACGCCTTATATTCTCGGCGGAATCGCCGTTCTGGGGCTTCTGCTTTTTGCTCTCGGCGCCGTGATCGTCCGCTTGAGTCTTAGCCCGGACGGCGCAGGCTTCGGCCTGTTCTTCGGTTTCGTCGGCATGATCGTTCTCGCCGTCGATGTCGTCGCCTTTCTGATCTGGTTGGCGGTCAACTAACCCGCGCGCGGCCGGCGTCGCCGGACCAGGATCGACTGACAGCGCCGCCCGCCCGATGTTCCGCAAAGCACGGGCGGGTCTCCGATCGGAATGAGGCGACGCGTTCGCGCTCGTTCTCGTGCGTTTCGGCCTCGGCACGCGGAGTCGCCGGCAGTTGCAGTACGGTCGCGCGCCGGCCTCGGCACAGACGCGTGAGCCGCAAGCTGATGACTGATTCAGCGAATGCGTACAGGCATGCTGCGTGCCGGCGCCATCGCTGGGAGCTTCGGGGTGAGCGGAGGATAGAACGTCGCGCCGGCTCGCTCGATGCGGTCGCGCATCGGGGCCGCTTCCAACCGCGCTCGCAGACATGGTTTGCATGCCTGCGAGATCCAGTTGCCCCGCCGCGCCCGTTCAGGGATTCAGCGGCTTTTGATTTCGGCGCTTGCCTGGCGGAGTGCACCCTCGCGAATGCCGTTGAGCAGGACGAAGTCGTGAATCATGCCGTCTTAGCGGGTGGCGATCACCTCGACGCCGGCATCCTCGAGCTTGCGGGCGTAGGCTCGCCATGCGGCTGCCGTCGACGCCGATCTCCGCGCCATGCGCCGCGACCCATTTGGCGGCGGTGTAGATCTCCTCGATCTGAGCCGGATACCGCGTCGGGGATCGGGGTCCGACAGCAACCTGACAGCAACCTGACAAGCGGTGTCAGCTTGGTGAATCGTGCAGGCGCGTAAGGTCCGCTTCGTCACCGGCGGCGAATGATCATGCCGGCGACCACCATGCTGATGGTAACCGCCGGTTCACACGGCATAAGCGTATCCAGGAAAGGAAAGAGCTGACACGAAACACGCGAATGCGTCTGTCTGTAATGACAGCTACCCTTCTGGGGTCGACTTCAGTTGAGCAGGGCGCCACCTCATAAAGAAACACGGCAACGATCGAGCCAAGCTTACGTGCGTTAAAGGATTCGGATAAGAATTTCGTCTGGGCCAAATAGAGATCAACGCCGCGTAAATGTTGCGCCGCGCGCTTTGCGTCGCGGTGAGCATTGGAAGTTGCGTTCTGGGGATCAAAGCTGGCGACGTCAGTACGAACCAATCCCCGAATAGTTAGTTTCTTGTACGGGAGAGTATACCGTGCATATATTTCAGCCTTCGCGCCGCGCCAAAATTGTCCTCATTGAACCGAGAGCACTTCTTCGAGACAGCTTTGTCGAACGCTTCGCCTCAGAGCCGGATTTGGAGGTCGAAGCCGTCTCCAACATCGGCGATCTCCGGCGGCTCGTCGACGCGCACGAGTTCAACCTCGTTGTCGTGCACGTTGCCGAGCCCGATCATGGGGAAACGCTAAGGGTTACGCTTCAGGCGATCGGCCAGCTCGGATCGGGCGCTCCGTGCGTTGTGCTGTCGGATACCGAAGATCCGCAGCATGTCGTCAACGCACTGGAGGCCGGAGCCAAGGGTTACATCACCATGAGCATGCCCTTCGCCGTCGTCATTGCGGTCCTGCGTCTCGTGACCGCCGGAGGGACGTTCGCGCCCGCGAGATGCCTGATGGGCATGCGGCCCGAGGCATTTCACGTTTCAAAGGAAAAATCCGCGGAAAAATCCGCGATCGCGTTCACGGCACGCCAGGCGGCTGTCGTCGACGCTCTGACCAAAGGCATGGCGAACAAGACGATCGCCTATGAGCTCAACCTTCGCGAAAGCACGGTGAAGGTTCACGTGCGCAAAATCATGAGAAAACTCAACGCGACCAACCGAACGCAAGCTGCGTTTTTGGCCGTCAAGTTGAAGAACGCCGACGAGCGGCAAAACAGCGACCTACCTCTTTTACAGCCGGCACAGCGATCCTGAGTGGCCTGTCCGTTCGTGGCCGACCCTTGGCCGTTCTCCGCGGAATGAGGTGTCCCGGCCTGGAGTTGGTGGAGGATACCTCCATCATCAGCGGTCGTTCCGCGACCTGACCTACTACCTAACGGTCCTGCCGCCAGGGGGAGGTCTACCGGGCTGCGGCGCTCGACCGAACTTGGCGGAACCCTATGTAGAAAATTGCACTGGGTGGGTGAAATTCGCAGGAAGGGAACCGCCATGGTCAAGCCAATCTCCGAACAACTTTCCGAATTGTCGGTTTGCGCCAAGAATGCCGAGGATCATGTTGCTGCGGCCCAGAAGGAGGCGCATGACAAGGTTATGCAGCGCCGAGAGCAGTCACGTGCTGCTGCAGAGGCCGCGATCAAGAAGGTCGATCAGAACATCAAGACCGTCGGCGATGCCGTTGGCGATAAATGGATGGCACTAAAAGCAAAAGTCGATGCCGACATGGACTCTTTGAAGGCAAGCATGGCCGAGCGAAAGCATGATCGAGACATTCGTCGTGTGGAGAAGCGGGCCGAAACGCTGGATTTGGAAGCAGCTCTCGCGGTCGATTACGCCATTGCGTCGATCGAGCAGGCCGAATTAGCGGTTGTCGATGCCATCATCGGCCGCGTCGATGTCGAGAGGGCCAGAGCCTCCTGAACCGCGATGGGTGTCGAGGAGGAGAGAGCCAGCTCGCGCTGCAAGGCGCGAGCGGAGTGAGGGGCGCGCGTGCGGCCCCTGGTTCGATTGAACAAGGCGGCGCCGGCGCGATGTTCCGCAAAGCACCGGGCGTCCCCGATCAGAATGAGGCGATGCGCTCGCGCTCGTTCTCCGTCGGGTGCGTTTCGGCCGCGGCGCGCGGAGTCGCCGGCAGTTGCAGCACGGTCGCGCGCTGGCCTCGGCACAGATGCGTGAGCAGCACGGTCAAGCCGTCGGCGAATTCCAGCGCATCATGGTGCATAAGCGGCCGGTGCTCGTTGATATGCCGGAAACGGGCCACCGTCTGATTGCTGATGCGGCTGGAGAGAAAGCCGAACAACCGTTCGCATAAGACCTCTTGGTCGAATGCGAGTTCCGTTCCCGGAAGCAGGCACACGGCGACGTTTGGTTCGCCGACTGCGGCGAAGCCGCGTGTGAGTGAACCGGAGAAGTTGCTCGAGACCAACCTGTCCCCCACCTTGGCCGGGCGGGATCCGACAGACTCCAGGCTGTAATCACACATGGAAGCACTCCCTTTCTTGCGGCGGGCAGCCGGAACGGTTGTCCTTGTGCGCAAGAAACAAACGCGAGCCACCCGCTTTGCGTTCGCAGACAGAGGCGATTTTCGCGGCCGTCGTGGGCTCGGCGCCCGAGGCTCAAAACCCGGAACCGGAATATTCTGGCGGCGCCAGTTCGTCGAAGCGGACGGCGCCGATGGAGGAGGGGGAATACTTGCGCCGCAACGCCGGCGCGGCGAACCTCGCGCCTGGTCGTGCTTCTGCGCTTTTTATGCAGGGGCGGAGTTCATTCGCATGCCGGACTCTGGGCGCGAAGGAAGATCACGCAACTCGTCGCGACATACCTCACTGAACGTGAGTAGCGGATCTACAAACCCTCTGTTCAGCATGAGGTTTTGCAGCTCGGGGAAGGTCTTGTTCGGACGGGAATACGTCGCAAGAATTATTCGAATGACGGCCTCTGCCTTCTCGACGACATTGGCATTGGATGCCATGCGCATTTGGCTGATCAGAGCGTAGATGCTCACGATTGCGGAAGCCTCTGCCTGATCACGTACGAGGGCGTCCATGTACAGTTTCGATGCCTCCCCGATGAATTGCGCATAGAGTTTCTGCCGCCCAACCTTGTTCTCTGAGACTCCCCTGGCGCGAGCCTCATGCTTCTTGGTGAGCCAAGCTGATGCGAGCGAGCTCAGAGCAACCACTACCGATCCCGCAAAGACTGCGAATCCGGAGAAATGAGCGGGGTCCATGACAGAATATCTCGTTGATGGTCGGGGCTTCGTTGCTGGCGGAACGCCGCTACTCTTCTCAATTCTGCGGCGCGAGGCCGTGCTCGGCTGCCACATCCGGCGCGGCCGCCGGCTCGTCTTTCTCCCGGATGCCGTTGACGGCGACATAGAGGGCCGGGAGGAAGACGAGGGTCAGCGCAGTGGCGACGGCGAGTCCGCCGACGATTGCGTAGGCCATCGGCCCCCAGAACACGTCGTGCATGATCGGTATCATGCCGAGGATCGCTGCGGCCGCCGTGAGCATGATTGGCCGGAACCTGTGCCTGGTCGCGTCGATCACCGCGTCCCAGGGGTCGGCGCCGCGCCGCCGCTCGTGCTCGATCTGATCGACGAGGATCACCGAATTGCGGATGATCATGCCGGCGAGGGCGACGACGCCGAGTATCGCGATGAAGCCCATGGGCGTGCCGGTCGTGAGCAGCGCCGCGACGACGCCGATGAGACCGAGCGGGGCTACGCTGATCACGAGCGCCAGTTGACGAAAGCTCCGGAGCTGAAACATCAGCACAGTGAGCATGAGCGCGATCATCAGCGGGACCTGCGCGAGGAGTGCCGCGTTGCTCTGCTCGCTCTTCTCGACCGTGCCGCCGACTTGGAGGAGCGTACCCGCGGGCATGGACGCGCGAAGAGCCTCCAGCGCGCCGCCGATGCGCTGGTTCACGGAGGCCGGCTCCAACCCCGGCAACGGCTCTGCTTGCACGGTGATGGTGGGCAGGCGGCCGCGGCGCCAGAGGTAGCCTTCGTCGAGTTCGTAATCGAATCTTGCGAGTTCGCGCAGGGGCACCGACACGCCCGTCGGCGTCGTAATCTGGAGGTTGCGCAGGGCCTCGATGCTTGTCCGCTCGCTGCTCTCAGCGCGCGCGACGACGTCGATGAGATAGATCGAATCGCGGAGCTGCGTGACAGTGGCGCCGGTCATCACCCGGTTGAGGGCCTGGGCGAGCTGTTCGGAGCTGAGCCCGGCCTGGCGGACCCGGTCCTGGTCGACAACGATTCGCAGTTCCTTGCTCTTCTCAGCCCAGTCGTAGTTGACGTTGCGCACGAGGCCGGACGCGCGCAGGGCATTCGCGACCTGGTCGGCATAGCGCCTCGCCTCATCGGTCGTCGGTGCACTCACCCGATACTGCACGGGCCAGCCCACCGGCGGACCGAGTTCGAGACGCGAGATGCGGGCGGTCGCATCGGGGAAGTCATTGGCGAATAGCGTCTCAAGCCTCGTCAGCACCCGGTCGCGGGCGTCGAGGCCCTTCGCGACGATCACGATCTCCGCCATGAAATCATTGTCGAGCTGCACGTCGAGCGGCAGGTAGAAGCGGATGGCGCCACCGCCGACATAGGAGGAGAAACGGGAGATGTCGGGGTCGCTCGCGAGGGCCTTCTCCAGCCGCTCCGTTTCCACCTGGGTTGCCGCGATCGAGGCGTTCTTCGGCAGGGACATCGTCACCAGGAGTTCCGGCCGGTTCGAAGCCGGGAAGAACTGCTGCTGCACGAAGCCCAGGCCGAAGACGGAGGCGCCGAAAGCGACGAGCGAGGCGGTGATGGTGAGCCAGGGATGCCGCATGCTGGTGCCGAGCACCCGGCCGAAAGCGCGCATGAAGCGGCCGGGCTTGGCCGCGTGATGCGCCTTCATGCGCGAGGGCAGCATGACGAGTCCGATCACCGGGGCGAAGATGACGGCCACGAACCAGGAGGCGACGAGCGCCACGGCGATGACGGCGAAGAGCGAGAAGGTGTATTGCCCGGTGTTGTTGTCGGCGAAGCCGATCGGCAGGAAGCCGAAGATGGTGATCAGCGTGCCGGTCAACATGGGGAAGGCGGTGGAGGTATAGGCGAAGGTCGCCGCCTTCGCTTTCTCCATGCCCTCCTCGATCTTCGAGATCATCAACTCGATGGTGATCATGGCATCGTCGACGAGAAGGCCGAGGGCGATGATAAGCGCGCCGAGAGAGATGCGCTGTAGGCTGATGTCCATGAACTTCATGCTCACGAAGACGATGGCGAGCACGAGCGGAATGGACAGGGCAACGACGACCCCAGCCCTCATCCCGAGGCTCAGGAAGCTCACCACGAGGACGATGGCGATCGCCTCGAAGAGCGCCTTGGTGAAGCCGCCGAGAGCCTCCTTCACGACCTCAGGCTGGTCCGAGACGAGGTTGAGCTCGATGCCGATGGGCAGGCGCTGCATCAAGCGCTGGGCCGCTTCGTGGAGGCCCTCGCCGAAGGTGAGATTGTTGCCGCCCGAGGCCATGTTGACGCCGATGCCGATGGCGGGCTTGCCGTTGACGCGGAACATCTTGGTGGGCGGATCGCTGTAGCCGGGACGGACCTCGGCGATGTCGGTCAATTTGTAGAAGCGGCCGTTCACCCAAAGGTTGAGGTTGGCGATGCTCTGCGGGGTCAAGAGGGCGCCGGTGACGTCGACGAGCACGTTCTCGCGCGCCGTATTGACGATGCCGGAGGGCACCACGGCATTCTGCTGGGCGATCGCCGTAAGCACGTCATCGAGGCTGAGCTCGAGGTTCGCGAGCTTCTGCGGCGAGAAGTCGAGATAAATCTTCTCGTCCTGGTCGCCGAAGATCTCGACCTTGCCGACGTCCGGCGTGCGCAGGAACTCGGCCCGGGCCGTCTCGGCGAAGTCGCGCGCCTCGCGCGGCGTGAAGCCGTCGTAGGTGATGCCGTAGACGACGCCGAAGACGTCGCCGAACTCATCGTTGAAGAAGGGCCCAACCACCCCGTTCGGCAACGTCGCCCGGATGTCGCTGACCTTCTTGCGGACCTGGTACCAGATATCCGGGAGGTCGCGCTTGGGCGTCGATTCCTTCAGATAGACGAAGACAGTGGCCTGGCCGGGCTTCGTGTAGCTCTTGAGGTAATCAAGATTCGGCGTCTCTTCGAGTTTCTTTTCGAGCCGGTCCGTCACCTGCTTCACGGTGTCCAGGGCGGTCGCGCCCGGCCAGGAGACCTGGACGACCATGGTCTGCACGGAGAAATCGGGATCCTCCTGGCGGCCGAGCCGCTCATAGGCGCTGACGCCGCCGATGGCACAGAGCAGCATGAGGAATACGACGATCGCCTTGTTGTTGACCGCCCATTCGGAAAGATTGAAGCGCGTCATCACTTGCCCTCCACCGGTTGACTTTCGGCCAGCGAGTTGACCCCGGACTTGCCCTCGATCTCGGGCTTCACCGGCTGACCTTCGGCCAGCGAGTTGACACCGGCGGTCACGACTTTCTCGCCGGCTGACAGGCCGCGGCCGACGACGACGGAATTCGCGCTGAATTCGAGGACCTCGACCGCCCGGCGATGCACCGTGCCGTCCTCGGCAACGACCCAGACCTGCGGCCCGTCACCTGATTGCAGCAGGGCGTTCGAGGGCACGCTCATTACCTCCGGGCCCTCGCTTTCGGCACGCCCGACAACGACGGCGCCGAGGCGCATCTCCGGCGGCGATGAAGGCAGAGCCACCTTCACCTCGTACGTTCCAGTGGTGCTGTCGGCCTCGGGCGAGATTTGGCGGATGGAGCCAATGACCGCGATCTCGGGTCGGCCCTGCACCCATACCTTGACGGGCATACCCAGCTTTGCACGGGCGACGTGCTCGCTGGCCACGGCGAAGACCGCGTCGCGCTCCGAACTGCGGGAGATCTCGACGACCTTCTGGCCCGCGTCAACGACCTGGCCCGGATCGGCGTTCGTCGCCGTCACGACACCGTCGTCGGGCGCAAGGAGTTCGGTGTAGCTGAACTGGTTGTTCGCGATGCGAAGATTGGCTTCGGCTGCCTGGACCTGTGCTTCGGCACTCTGCAACGCCCTGAGCGAATTCTCGTAGATGGACCGCGTCGTGTTTCCCTTCGCGAGCAGGATGCGGTAGCGCTCCTCCTGCGGCGCCGCCTGCGCGACCGCTGCCTTCGCCGCGACGAGGTCGGCTTCGGCCGCTGTCACCTTGTTCTGATAGTCGACGGCGCTAAGCTGGGCGAGCTTCTGACCCTTCCTCACCACGGCGCCGACGTCGACATCGCGCGAGGTGAGGCGGCCGCCCACCTCGAATCCCACCTGGCCGACGTAGCGCGACTGGATGCGGCCGGCACCTTCGGCCACGAAGGCGTACTCATGAGGCACGACGGCGACGACACGCGCCGGCCGCGCAGCGACCGGCGCGGTTGATTTTTCTTCGGAACAGCCCGCGAGATACACGCAGGCGACGACGCAAGCGCACAGGAACGGTGCTGATGATGATAGGCGCATGGCAGGCCTCCGGCCCAAATACGACGAGTTGCGGTAAACGATGACTAGGGTCGACCTCTTCACCGGCCCCGTTTCGAATTGACAATATCGTCCAAATCGACTAAATAGTCAATATGAAAAAATCACAATCGTGCAAATGAGGATGGCGAATGACAAAAATCGATTTGGCGCGCAGGGCGGAGATCGGACGGGAGAAGCGTGCCAGGACACGGGCACAAATCGTCGAAGCGGGCGCGATGCTTCTCGCGGAGCGGGCACCCGAAGCGCTCACGGTAGATGCCGTCGTGCAGGCTGCCGGCGTCGCCAAGGGGACGTTCTACTACCACTTCCAAAGCATTGAGGAGTTGGCCGCCGCCGTGGGCGAGAAGCTCGGGGAGAGCTTTGACGACCTGCTGGCGCCGGCCAGACTCGGCCTGCGAGATCCCATCGCGCGCATATCATTCGCCTTCACGCAATTCCTGGAGAAGGCGATCGCGGACCCTCTCTGGGCACGGCTCGTGGTCCAGAGCGCGCAGGCTCCGACCGAGTTTGCCCGGAGCGTTCGCGCCAATCTCAAAACGGATCTCACCGAGGCGAGGGCTCAGGGGAGCTTGACCGTGGAGGACATGGAGTTGGCGGCCGACATTGTCTTGGGCATCTGGCTTCAGGTCACGCGCGGCACTCTTCAACGACGGACCGCGCCGGACCTGGCCGAGCGAACTCTCGACGCAATGCTTCGAGCGCTTGGCGCGTCCCCCACGACCGCGGCGACGGAAGGGGAGCGCTCACCGATCTAACGCGATAACGAGGTGATCGGCTTTAGCCGCCAGGTCCAAGACAACGGCCATAAGTCGTTCACGCTCGACTACACTTTCGAAGGGCGCCGGCGCTACGTCATTGGCGACTACCCGGCTTGGAGCGTACCGTCCACAAGAAGCGGTCGGCGGGGAGCGGTTGCCTTCGTAACTACGGTCGCATTCGAGGGCATCGAGGCGAAGCCGGTCGAGGTCCAGGTGGTGCGAACCTGGCGGAAAGGCTGATCGAGCGGCCAAGCCCGGATCGCGTTACTTTTCGAGTTCGATAACCCGCTCGACCACATGATCGAGTGGAATATCGGGCGAGGTCAGATGCATATGCAGGCGCACGGAACCGGTTTTTCCGGCGCCCGCCACGGCCTTCTCGATTTCCTGCTGCGAGGTCACGCCGACTTCGCGCAGGAATTTGCGGAGCTGATTTTGGAACTCCTCATCGTTCATCGTTCTCTCCCTGATTTTGTCTCGGCCTGCTGTTATCGGGGACGGGTAAATAACTCGACCGCGCATTCAGATGTTCCC
>CAWAYQ010000019.1:0-154289 GCA_963786225.1 uncultured Alphaproteobacteria bacterium | reverse complement strand
GTCGATGCGCCGTTCGACGGCAAGGCCCTTGTGGTCGTCGTCGGCAATGGCGTGATCGCGACGAAGACGCTCGATCTCGCTCAGGGCGAAAACGACGTGCCGCTCGATGTCACGGAAGCCTGGCGCCCCGGCGCCTATGTCATGGCCTTCCTGCATCGTCCGCTAGACGCCAAAGCGAGCCGCATGCCGGGCCGCGCCATCGGCCTCGCCCATGCGCAGATCGATGCCACGCCGCATACCTTGACCGTCGCGCTCACCGCGCCGGAAAAGGCTTCGCCGCGCGGCACGCTCCGCATTCCGGTGAAGATCGGAAATCTCGCATCGGGCGAACAGGCCCAGCTTGTCGTCGCGGCGGTCGATGTCGGCATTCTCAATCTCACCGGCTTTGAGGCTCCGGCTCCGGACACGGATGCCTTCGCGCAGCGCAAACTCGGCGCCGAGCTTCGCGACCTGTACGGACAACTTATCGACGGCATGCGTGCCACCCGCGGCAAGATCCGCACCGGCGGCGACGATATGGGCGGCATGAGCATGGGCGAGCCCCCGACACAGCAGCCGCTCGCTCTGTTCTCCGGCATGGTGCCGGTTGCGGCAGACGGCTCGGCGGAGGTCGCGTTCGACATCCCGGCCTTCAACGGCACCGTCAAGCTGATGGCGATCGCC
The DNA here is from genome assembly GCA_963786225.1 of uncultured Alphaproteobacteria bacterium. Taxonomy (GTDB): domain Bacteria; phylum Pseudomonadota; class Alphaproteobacteria; order Rhizobiales; family Methylopilaceae; genus Flaviflagellibacter. The sequence continues at coordinate 153,626 of CAWAYQ010000019.1, read as the reverse complement.
TGGTCGAAGGACAAGCTGGGCCATGCGGAGCAGGACGTAGTCGTTGCCGATCCCGTTGTCGTCACCGCGGCTCTCCCGCGCTTCCTTGCGATGGGTGACATTTCGCGGCTGCGCATCGACATTCACAACGTCTCGGGCCCGGCCGGCGACTACACGGTGAAAATCGCGGGTAATGGCGACGCCGTCTCGTTCGACGAGGCCGACAAGAAGCTGAAACTGAAGGACGGCGAGCGCACCTCGCTGGATGTGGCGCTGAAAGCCGAGACTGTCGGCCGCGTCGGATTCGACATCACGCTGACCGCTCCCGACGGCCGCAGCTTCGCGCAGACACTCAGTCTTCCGGTTGAGCCGGCCGCGCCCGAGATCACGACGCGCAGCGTCGTTCAACTCGCGCCGAAGACCGGCAGCATCTCGGTCTCCGGCGACATGCTGAAAGACTATGTGCCCGGCACGGCCTCGATTGCACTGACCGTGGGTCCGAACGCGACCTTCGAGCCCGCCGCTTTTATCGGCGCGCTCGAAACCTATCCCTATGGCTGCTCGGAACAGCTTTCGAGCCGTCTCGTCGCGATCCTTTACGCCGAAGACTTCGGCGTAAAGCTCCCGGACGATACGCGTGCCCGCGCGCAGGAGATGATCGGCCGCGTTCTCGCGCGTCAGTCCTCGAGCGGCGGCTTCGGCCTCTGGACGGCGGGCGGCGACGATCTGTGGCTCGACGCCTATGTCACCGACGTTCTCACCCGCGCCCGTGAAAAGGGCTACCAGGTGCCGGAACGTGCGATCTCGATGGCGCTGGCGCGCCTGAAGAACGTGCTCGGCTATGAGGGCGAGTTCTCGGACGACGACGAGGCGTCCAACTTCGCGTATGCACATTACGTGCTGGCGCGGAACGGTCGCCCCATCGTCGGCGACCTGCGCTATCTCGCGGATTCGAAGATCAACGAGATCGCATCTCCTTTGGCCCGTGCGCAGATCGCGGCGGCGCTTGCGCTTGCCGGCGATCAGTCCCGCGCGACCAAGACGTTCGCATCGGCCGATGCGGCGCTGGGCGAATCCAATGTGGACGAGACGTCGCGTCTCGATTTCGGCAGCAAGCTGCGTGACAGCGCGGGCGTTCTTGCGCTTGCCGCCGAGACCTCCGTTCCCTCCGTCATCCCGGCGGTGGCCCGGAAGGTCGAAACGGCTCGCGGTTCGCGCATCAGCTTCAGCACGCAGGAGAATGCGTGGCTGCTCCGTGCAAGCCAGGCGCTGAAGGCGGAAAGCGCGAAACTCACGCTGAACGTCAACGGCGGCCAGCATGCAGGCATCTATAACCGCACGCTCGACCAGGCGGCGCTTGCCGATGCAATCAAGGTTGCCAATGTCAGCGCGATCCCGGTCAACGCGACGATCACGCTGCGCGGTGCGCCGAAGGCCATGCCTCTCGCCGTGTCGCAGGGCCTGACCATCGAGCGCAAATATTACACGCTCGGAGGTGAAGAGGTCGATCCGGCGAACGTCGCGCAGAACACCCGTCTCGTGGTCACGCTTTCGGTCACCGAGACCGACAAGCAGGTCAGCCGTCTTCTCGTCGTCGACCGGCTGCCGGCCGGCTTCGAGATCGACAATCCGCGCATCGTCACCAGTGCGGAACTGAAGGACCTGCCCTGGCTCGACCAGAACTATGCGCCGACCTATTCGGAATTCCGTGACGACCGCTATGTCGGCGCCTTCAACCGCACCGAAGTCACGGACAACGAAATGGTCGCGGCCTACATCGTTCGCGCGGTCGCGCCCGGCACATACGTCCAGCCTCCTGCGACGGTCGAGGACATGTACCGCACGGACCGCTTCGCCCGCACGGATGCCGGGACGGTCGAGGTGACGGAGCCGAAATGAAGATGGAGCGGCTCAAGAGTCTCCTCTCCCAGAAGGAGAGGTCGGCACACCGCGGTAGCGGTGGCCGGGTGAGGGGTTCTTCGCCTCACCCCGACCCTTCCCCCGAAGGGGAGAGGGGGCGCCGGAGCCGTGCCGTTGTTCCGATTGCGGCTATTGCCCTGATGGTCACGGGAGCCACGGCCTTCTGGCTTGCCTTCGCGCCGCCGCCTTCGCTTGAGCGCGCCGGCGCGATGTCGGTCCTGGTCGTTGATCGCAACGGGCATCTTCTGCGGCCGTTCACGACGCCGGAAGGCATCTGGCGTCTGCCGGTGAAAGCCGCCGAGGTCGATCCGAAGCTTCTCACATTCCTCAAGGCCTATGAGGACCGCCGCTTCGACGCGCATCTCGGCGCCGATCCCGATCGCCTTCGCACGCGCGGCATGGCAGGCCGTATCGAACGGACAAATCGTGTCGGGCGGATCGACGCTCTCGATGCAGACGGCGCGTCTGCTCGAGCCCGAGCGCGGGCGCAATCTGGCGCGCAAGATCTGGGAAATCGGCGCTGCGACCGCTCTCGAGCGCAAGATCGGCAAGGAGCGCGTTCTCGATCTTTATCTGACGCTCGCCCCTTATGGCGGCAATCTCGAGGGCGTCCGCGCTGCCTCGCTCGCCTATTTCGGCAAGGAACCGTCGCGCCTTTCGACCGCGCAGGCCGCGCTCCTCATCGCACTGCCGCAATCGCCCGAAGCCCGTCGCCCGGACCGCGATCCGGCGGCCGCTCGCCGTGCCCGCGACCGTGTCATCGACCGGCTGGCGGGGCAGGGTGTGATCGAAGCGGCGGAAGCGGAGTTCGCCAAATCCGAGGACGTGCCCGATGGCCGCAAAGCTTTCCCGGCTTTCGCGGCTCACGCATCGGAGGCTGCTATGATACGTACATCAGCAGAGCCGGTCATTCGCCTGACGATCGACCGTGAGATGCAGGCGAGCCTCGAAGATCTTGCGCGCGACCGCTCGCGCAATCTCGGCGTGGCGCATTCCATGGCAATCCTCGCCGTGGACACTAAAACCGGCGCGGTGCGCGCTCATGTCGGCTCGGCCGATTATTTCGACGACAGCCGCGCCGGTCATGTCGATCAGGCCCGCGCCATGCGGTCTCCGGGCTCGACGCTGAAGCCGTTCATCTACGGCATGGCGTTCGAGGAGGGTATCGGCCTGCCGGAAACCCTGATCGAGGACCGGCCGACCCGCTTCGGCTCCTATGCGCCGAAGAATTTCGGCGAGGACTATCAGGGCACGGTCACGATGGAGCGCGCGCTTCAACTGTCCCTGAACGTCCCCGCCGTCGCGGTGCTCGACGCGGTCGGCCCGGCGCGCCTCGCCGCGCGCCTGAAGGAAGCCGGCGCGGAGCTGAAACTTCCGCAGGGCGAAACGCCCGGCCTCGCCATCGGCCTCGGCGGCGTCGGTACCAGCCTGTTCGATCTCGCCACGCTCTACACGGGTCTCGCGCGCGGCGGCGAAGCGGTGCCGCTGTTCGAGACCGGCGACATGCCCGCGACGCCCGGCCGCCGCCTGCTCGATCCCGTCGCGGCCTGGCAGATTTCGCACGCTCTGCTCGGCACGCCCGCGCCGAAAAGTGCTGCCGGCGGACGCATCGCCTACAAGACCGGTACGTCCTACGGCTTCCGCGACGCCTGGGCCGTCGGCTTCGACGGCCGCCATGTCGTCGCGGTCTGGACCGGCCGTCCGGACGGCGCGTCCAGTCCCGGCCTTGTCGGCCGTGACTCGGCGGCACCGATCCTGTTCGACGCCTTCGCCCGCATCGTGCCGCGCACCGAGCCGCTCGCGGCGCCGCCTTACGAGGCGACGTTACGCATGTCCGAACTTCCTCCGGCGCTCAGACGCTTCCAGCCGCGCGGCGACGCGGCCCCTGTGCTTGAAGCCGGCGACATGCCGCTCACCATCGCTTTTCCGGCAGACGGCGTGCGCGTCGATCTCGGAGCCGGGCAGGGCGCGGCCATGCCGCTCGCGCTCAAGGCCGCGGGCGGGGCGCCGCCGTTCACCTGGCTCGTCGACGGCAAACCGGTGACGGCCGATGCCCGCCGCCGCGACACGTTCTGGACGCCGGAGGGACGCGGATTTGCCCGCCTGACCGTGCTCGACGGCGGGGGCCGCTCGGCGTCGGCGACCGTTCGCATCGACTGAGCGGGGCAAAACGCCCGGTTCACATCGCGGGCAAATCCCTGTAGCGCATCGGCCAACCAGAAACGGAGCGAGACAGATGGCCGTACCCACGACTATGACCGCTATCGAGATCACGGCCCCCGGCGGCCCGGAAGCGCTGCAGCCGGCGGAACGGCCCGTGCCGCAGCCGGGCAAAGGCGAGGTCCTGATCGAAGTTCATGCCGCCGGCATCAATCGTCCCGACGTCCTGCAGCGCATGGGCAAATATGAGCCGCCGCCCGGTGCGAGCGACATTCCGGGCCTCGAAGTTTCGGGAATTGTCGCGGCGCTTGGCGAAGGCGTCACGGACATAAAGGTCGGTGACAAGGTCTGCGCGCTGCTCGCCGGCGGCGGCTATGCCGAATATGTCACGGCGCCCTCGGCCCAGGTGCTGCCGATCCCGGCCGGCCTGTCGATGGTCGAAGCCGCCTGCCTGCCCGAGACCTTCTTCACGGTCTGGAGCAATGTGTTCGACCGCGGCCGCCTGAAAGAGGGCGAGACCTTCCTCGTCCACGGTGGTTCGTCGGGCATCGGCACGACGGCCATTCCGCTCGCCAAGGCTTTCGGCGCCAAGGTGTTCACCACGGCGGGCAGCGCCGAGAAATGCGCCGTCTGCGTCGAACTCGGGGCCGACCGCGCCATCAATTACAAGGACGAGGACTTCGTCGAGGTGATCAAGGCCGAGACCAACGGACGGGGCGTCGATGTCGTCCTCGACATGGTCGGCGGCGATTACATCGCCCGTACGATCTCGATCATGGCCACCGAAGGCCGGCACGTCTCGATCGCGTTCCTGCAAAGCCCGAAGGTCGCGCTCAATTTCTTTCCGGTAATGACCAAGCGTCTGACCCTGACGGGCTCCACGCTCCGCGCGCGCCCGATCGCCGACAAGAAAGCCATCGCCGATCAGTTGCGCGAGAAGGTCTGGCCGCTGATTGCGGGCGGAAAGATCGCGCCGAGGGTCTACAAGACGTTCCCACTCGCCGACGCCAGTGACGCTCATGTTCTGATGGAATCGAGCCAGCACATCGGCAAGATCGCGCTCGTCGTGCGTGCGGATTGAGGCAGGCCGGCGATCGCAAATTCGCCAGTGCAGCGGCCCGATTGTTCCGACATTGAAGGTCGGCGGGCCGCATGCGACGAAGAATGGAAGCCGCCGTCGTCTTATTAAGCATCTGAACAGCCGGAATTCTTGGCCGTTTGGCGGCGGGAATTAACGATGTGGAAAGGTTGCCTTCTGTGTGGCAGCTAATATACTACCTACCAGCTGCCGGCGCTCTGCCGGTCGCCTTTTCGACGAAATCCGCTCCGCGCCAGACGCGAATAAAAAGCGGAAATCGATCATGGGAGAGAGAGAACGCGATGAAGAAAGAGCTATCCCGAATTGCGTCGTGTGGGGCCGTTGCGGCGGTTGCCGCGGGCTTTGCGCTGCTGCCGGTATCGGCGTCGGCGGCGTGGGCGCCGACGAAGACGGTTGAGTTTATTGTGCCGGCGGGCACGGGCGGCGGCGCCGACCAGATGGCGCGGACGCTGCAGGGCGTGATCCAGAAGCACGAGCTGATGGACCAGTCGCTGGTGGTGCTGAACAAAGCGGGCGGCGCGGGCGGCGAAGGCTTCCTCGATGCCAAGGGCTCGGCGGGCAACCCCCACAAGATCATCATCACGTTGTCGAACCTGTTCACGACGCCGCTGTCGACGGGCATTCCGTTCAGCTGGCAGGACCTGACGCCGGTGTCGATGCTGGCGCTCGACGAGTTCGTGCTCTGGGTCAACGCGGAATCGCCGTACAAGGACGCCAAGCAATATCTCGACGCTCTGAAGGCTTCGAAGCCGAACGAGTTCAAGATGGCGGGCACCGGCACCAAGCAGGAAGACCAGATCATCACGGCGGCGCTTGAGCAGTCGACGGGTGCGAAGTTCACCTATGTGCCGTTCAAGGGCGGCGGCGACGTCGTCACGCAGCTGGTCGGCGGTCACGTCACCTCGACGGTGAACAACCCGATCGAAGCGGTGGCGCAGTGGCGCGCCGGCAAGCTTCGTCCGCTGTGCGTGTTCGACAAGGAGCGTCTGAAGTACACCGACAAGGTGACGACGGACATGGCGTGGTCGGACATCCCGACCTGCATCGAATCCGGCATCAACACCGATTACCTGATGCTGCGCGGCATCTTCATGCCGCCGGGCGTGACCGACGAGCAGGTCGCGTTCTATGTCGACCTGTTCAAGAAGGTCGCCGAGACCGACGAGTGGAAGGCGTTCCTGGCCAAGGGCGCGTTCAACACGACGACGTTGTCGGGCGCCGAGTACAAGGCCTGGGTGGCGGCGGCGGAAACGCGTCACAAGGACCTGATGTCGAAGGCCGGCTTCCTGAAGTGAGGCCATGAATGAAGGCGCCCCCGGCCGCGTGCGGCTGCGGGGCGCTTTTTTCTTACGGAGCCCGTTTTCCTGGAAGGGACGGGCGGGGTTTTTGAGGGGCTTTTGAGATGAGCAGTCACGAAGAAGCAAACGAACCTGGCCAGTACACGGTGTCCTACCGCGCCGTGGACGCGGTCGTGGCCGTGCTGTTCATGATCCTGTCCTGCGTTGTGATGCTGGACAGCTGGAAGATCGGGGCGGCGTGGGCCTCCGACGGTCCGCAGGCGGGCTATTTCCCGTTCTATATCGGCCTCATCATGTTCATCGCCAGCCTCGGCACGTTGGTGACCTCGGTGCTCACCAAGACGCCGAATCTGGCGACCTTTGTCGGCAAGGATCAGCTCAAATCGGTGATGAGCGTGCTGATCCCGACGGCGGTCTATGTGGGCCTGATCCCGTGGCTCGGCATCTATGTCGCGGGGGCGCTGTTCATCGCCTTCTTCATGGTCGCGATCGGCAAGTACAATCTGCTGAAGGCGATCCCGATCGCGCTGGCGGTGCCGCTCGGCCTGTTCATGCTGTTCGAGATCTGGTTCCTCATTCCGCTGCCCAAGGGGCCGCTCGAGGCGGCGCTCGGCTTCTGATCATCGCGGTGCGCCGCGGCGAGGCCGCGGCGCACCGTTTTAAATTCAACGTCAAAGAATCCGCGGCCCTCAAAGAGGCTGTGGTCTGGAGGGGGTCTTGGACGCTTTATATTCACTCATCGAGGGCTTCGGCGTTCTCGGCGATCCGTGGAACATTTTCTACATGTTCCTCGGCGTCACGCTCGGCGTCCTGATCGGCGTTCTGCCGGGTCTCGGCGGCGCCAACGGCGTGGCCATTCTGTTGCCGCTGACATTCTCGATGTCGCCGGTGTCGGCGATCATCATGCTGTCGTCGATCTATTGGGGGGCGCTGTTCGGCGGCGCCATCACCTCGATCCTGTTCAACATTCCGGGCGAGCCGTGGTCGGTGGCGACGACCTTCGACGGCCATCCGATGGCCCAGAAGGGCCAGGCCGGCGAGGCGCTGACGGCGGCGTTCACCTCCTCGTTCATCGGCGGCACGGTCGCGGTTCTCCTGATCACCTTCCTGGCGCCGGTGATCGCCGATTTTGCGCTGGAGTTCGGCCCGGCCGAGTTCTTCGCGGTCTATCTGCTGACCTTCTGTTCGTTCGTCGGCATGGGCAAGGAATCGCCGTTCAAGGTGCTGGCGGCGATGATGCTGGGCTTTGCCCTGGCGGCGGTCGGCCTCGATTCGGTCACCGGCGAGCTGCGCATGACGTTCGGCACGGTCGGGCTGTTGCGCGGCTTCGACTTCCTGATCGCGGTGATCGGGCTGTTCGGCGTCGGCGAGATCCTGCTGACGATCGAAGAGGGCCTGGCGTTCAAGGGCAAGACGGCGAAGATCTCGCCGGCGGTGGTGTGGCAGACCTGGAAGAAGCTGCCGCCGTACTGGGCGACCTTGATCCGGTCCTCGATCGTCGGCTGCTGGATGGGCATCACGCCGGGCGGCGCGACGCCGGCCTCGTTCATGTCGTACGGCCTCGCCAAGCGGTTCTCGAAGCAGGGCGACAAGTTCGGCTCCGGCGTGCTCGAAGGCGTGGTCGCGCCGGAGACCGCGGCGCATGCCGCGGGCACCTCGGCGCTGCTGCCGATGCTGACGCTCGGCATTCCCGGCTCGCCGACGGCGGCGGTGATGCTCGGCGGCCTCCTGATCTGGGGCCTGCAGCCGGGTCCGCTGCTGTTCGTCGAACAGAAGGAGTTCGTCTGGGGTCTGATCGCGTCGATCTATCTCGGCAATCTCGCCGGCCTGCTCGTGGTCCTGACCACGGTGCCGCTGTTTGCCTCGATCCTGCGCATTCCGTTCTCGATCATCGCCCCCGTGATCCTCGTGATCTGCGCGGTCGGTGCGTACACGGTGCACAATGCGCTGGGCGATATCGGCGTCATGCTGTTCTTCGGCGTGGTCGGCTATGTGTTCAAGAAGCTGAACTACCCGCTGGCGCCGATGGTGCTGGCGCTGGTGCTCGGCGACATGGCGGAGAGCTCGTTCCGCCAGGCGATGCTGGTCAGCCAGGGCGATCTCAGCGTGTTCTGGTCGAACTGGCTGGTCGGCGGGCTCGTGACTTTGGCGCTGGTGATGCTGTTCTGGCCGGCGATCTCGGCGCTGCTGATCAAGGTCCGCGGCAAGCCGATCATCCCGGTGCTGACCGACGAAGAGGCCGTGGCGCCGAAGAAGTAGGGCGCGCGCCGCGAAACCGATCCAAGGGCGCGGAGCAATCCGCGCCCTTTTTTTATCCCTCCCCTGAATGGGGAGGGCCGACTCGCGCGCAGCAGCGAGCGGGGTGGGGTGATGACCCATCGATTGGAACGACGCGCGGACATTCGGGCAGCGTCCCCCACCCCGGGAGCGCGTTGCCGCGCTCTCGGCCCTCCCCACGCAGGGGGAGGGAGGAACCTAGGCCAGCTCTTCCAGCCTGAGCGCGATGAAATCGCGGATCGAGACGACGCCGATCAGGGTCGTGCCGTCGAGCACCGGGACGTGGCGGATGTAATGACGGTCCATCAGTTCGAGCACGGTCCTGAGATCATCGCCCGGCTGGCAGGAGATGACCTGTTTCGACATCACCGCCGAGACCGGCTTTTTCAGCGCCGCGGCGCCGTGCTCGACGACGGCGTGCAGCAGATCGCGCTCGGAGAACATGCCGACCACGGTGTCGCCTTCGGAGCCGACCGTATCCTTGACGACGAGGGCGCCGACATTCTCCTTCGACAGCAGCCGCGCCGCGGTCTCGGCCGGCTCGTCCATCCGCGCCGTCAGGATGCGGGTGCCCTTCTTCTTCAGGAGTTCGGCGACCTTCATCCGGATGTCCTCCAGCGGGATCGCGGCCACGGGATCTGGCCGGAGCCCGGGGCCCAAAGTGGGCCGTCGGGCGTGATCCTGTCAACGCGGCGGGCCGGCTGCCGTGGTCGGGAGAATGTGGTATGCTATGTCTTTATGACAGCCGCATAAAGCCCATTGCGCGGCCAACTGGCATACAGTAGACGGTATCCGCGCGGCGCCCCGCGGCCTGGTTCGAAGGCTTGTACAGGGTGCATCTCAGGGACGGATCCCTTGCAGCAACTCGCTTCACCGAAGCTCCATGTCGAGCCTTTGGGCGTCAATGTCAGCCTGCGCGTGCTGGCCTACGACGCCTTGAAGAAGGCGATCATGAACATGGACATTTACGGCGCCCCGGCGCCGATCCGGCTCGACGAGCGCCAGCTCTCGGCCGAACTCGGCGTCAGCCGGACCCCGATCCGCGAAGCCATCACCCTGCTCGAGCAGGAGGGCTTTGTCCGCTCGGTGCCGCGGCGCGGCATCTTCGTGGTGCGCAAGACCAAGGCCGAGATCCTCGAACTGATCACGGTGTGGGCGGCGCTCGAGAGCATGGCGGCGCGGCTCGCCTGTTCGCGCGCCGCGGCCAAGGACCTCGCGGCGCTGAAGCGGCTCTACGGCAGCGACGACGCCGATCCCCCCGAGGCCGGGGAGGCCGGCCTCAACGAATATTCGCAGATGAACATCGCCTTCCACCAGACCGTGATCCGGCTCGGCGGCTGCAGCCTGATCGTCGACATGGCGCAGAACCTGATCCTGCATATGCGGGCGATCCGGGCGGTGTCGATCCGCCAGGAGGGCCGCCTCGAGACCTCGCGGCGCGAGCATCGCGGCATCATCGCCGCGCTCGAGGCCCGCGACGCCGATCTGGCGGAGCGGCTGGTGCGCGAACACACGCTCGGCCTGGCCGGCCATGTCGAGCGCTACGGGGTGTTCCCGGACTGACGGCCGGCGCGGGAAAGCTTCCCGAAATCGGTCGCAAACGGGCCGATTACGGTGGCATTCAGATCCGCTTTCGGCTAATGGGCACGCGCAAGAGCGCCCTTTTTAACGGGCGACGGCACACGAAATGCGAGGGAGGGCGTCATGGCGACGACTGCTGAAAAGGTAAGAGAAACGACGACGCCGGCGGACGCCGAGCCGGAGCTGACGGACGGCTTTCACCTCGTCATCGACGCGCTGAAGCTGAACGGAATCGAGACCATCTACGGCGTGCCGGGGATCCCGATCACCGATCTCGGCCGCCTCGCCCAGCGCGAGGGCCTGCGCGTGATCTCGTTCCGCCACGAGCAGAACGCCGGCAATGCCGCGGCGATCGCCGGCTTTCTGACCCAGAAGCCGGGGATCTGCCTGACGGTGTCGGCGCCGGGCTTCCTCAACGGCCTGACCGCGCTCGCCAACGCCACCACCAATTGCTTCCCGATGATCCTGATCTCGGGCTCCTCGGAGCGCGAGATCGTCGACCTGCAGCAGGGCGATTACGAGGAGATGGACCAGCTCGCGATCGCCAAGCCGCTGTGCAAGGCGGCGTTCCGCATCCTGCACGCCGCCGATATCGGCATCGGCGTCGCGCGCGCGATCCGCGCCGCGGTGTCGGGCCGTCCGGGCGGCGTCTATCTCGATCTGCCGGCCAAATTGTTCTCCCAGGTGATGGACGCCGCCGCCGGCCAGAAATCCCTGGTCAAGGTGATCGACGCCGCGCCGGCGCAGATCCCGGCGCCGGCCGCCGTCCGGCGCGCGCTCGACCTGCTGAAGACCGCCAAGCGCCCGCTGATCATCCTCGGCAAGGGCGCGGCCTATGCCCAGGCCGACGACGCGGTCCGCCGCCTGATCGAGGAGAGCGGCATTCCGTTCCTGCCGATGAGCATGGCCAAGGGCCTGTTGCCCGACACCCATCCGCAATCGGCCGGCGCCGCGCGCTCGCTGGCGCTGCGCGAAGCCGATGTCGTCGTGATGATCGGCGCCCGCCTCAACTGGCTGTTGTCGCACGGCAAGGGCAAGACCTGGGGCGAGCCCGGCTCGAAGAAGTTCATCCAGATCGACATCGAGCCGCGCGAGATGGATTCCAATGTCGAGATCGCGGCGCCTGTGGTCGGCGATATCGGCTCCTGCGTCGCCGCGCTGCTCGACGGCATGGCCGGCACCTGGCCGGCGCCGCCGGCGGAGTGGACCGCGGCGCTGAAGGCCAACAAGGACACCAATATCGCCAAGATGGCGGCGAAGCTGATGAAGAACTCGGCGCCGATGGACTTCCATTCGGCGCTCGGCGCGCTGCGCACCATCATCAAGGAGCGGCCCGACGCGATCCTCGTCAACGAGGGCGCCAACACCCTCGATCTGGCGCGCGGCGTCATCGACATGTACCAGCCGCGCAAGCGGCTCGATGTCGGCACCTGGGGCGTGATGGGCATCGGCATGGGCTTTGCCGTCGCCGCCGCGGTCGAGACCGGCAAGCCGGTGCTCGCGGTCGAGGGCGACAGTGCGTTCGGCTTCTCCGGCATGGAGGTCGAGACGATCTGCCGCTACAATCTGCCGGTCTGCATCGTCGTCTTCAACAACAACGGCATCTACCGCGGCACCGACGTCAACCCGACCGGCGGCAGCGATGTGGCGCCGACGGTGTTCGTCAAGAACGCGCGCTACGACCTGATGATGCAGGCGTTCGGCGGCGCCGGCGTCACCGTGACGACGCCCGACGAGCTGAGCCGCGCCGTCAACGCCGCGATGGACTCGGGCACGCCGACCCTGATCAACGCCGAAATCGACCCGGCCGCCGGCTCCGAATCCGGCAATATCGGCAGCCTCAACCCGCAAAGCGTCGTCAAGAAGAAGTAAGCGATCGGCAGCCGATCACTTTGAGCGACAAGATCGGCCCGCTCCCCAAAAGGAGCGGGCCTACTAAATAATAATAAGAAGAAAAAAATGAAACTGGAGAGCGTTGAGGGGAACAGAAAATGGGTAAAGCGCTAGACGGCGTTCGCATTCTCGATTTCACCCATGTCCAGTCGGGCCCGACCTGCACCCAGCTTTTGGCTTGGTTCGGCGCCGACGTGATCAAGGTGGAACGTCCGGGCGAGGGTGACATCACCCGCTCGCAGCTGCGCGACATTCCGAATGTCGACAGCCTCTATTTCACGATGCTGAATTCGAACAAGCGTTCGATCACGCTCGACACCAAGAATCCCGAGGGCAAGTTCGTCCTCGAAGAGCTCATCAAGATCTGCGACGTGATGGTCGAGAACTTCGCGCCGGGCGTGCTCGATCGCATGGGCCTGACCTGGGAACGTATCCAGGCGATCAATCCGAAGATCATCGTGGCGTCGGTGAAGGGCTTCGGCCCGGGTCCGTTCGAAGACTGCAAAGTCTATGAAAACGTCGCCCAGTGCACCGGCGGCTCGGCGTCGACGACCGGCTTCCGTGACGGGCTTCCGCTCGTGACGGGCGCGCAGATCGGCGACAGCGGCACCGGCCTTCACCTCGCGCTCGGCATCGTCACGGCGCTCTACCAGCGCACGCTGACCGGCAAGGGCCAGCGCGTCCTCGCGGCGATGCAGGATTCGGTGCTCAATCTCTGCCGCGTGAAAATGCGCGACCAGCAGCGCCTGCAGCGCGGCCCGCTTCAGGAATACAGCCAGTTCGGCGAAGGCATTCCGTTCGGCGAAGCCGTTCCGCGTGCCGGCAACGACTCGGGCGGCGGCCAACCGGGCCGCATCCTGAAGTGCAAGGGCTGGGAGACGGACCCGAACGCCTACATCTACTTCATCACCCAGGCCCAGGTCTGGAAGCAGGTGTGTAACGTCATCGGCAAGCCGGAATGGGTCGAGGATCCGGAATTCTCGAAGCCGGCCGCCCGGCTGCCGAAGCTGAACTTCATCTTCGCGACGATCGAAGAGTGGACGATGACCAAGACCAAGTTCGAGGTCATGGACATCCTGAACAAATACGACATCCCGTGCGGCCCGATCCTGTCGATGAAGGAGATCGCCGAGGACAAGTCGCTCTATGCGACCGGCACCTTGGTTGAGGTTGATCATCCAGAGCGCGGGGTCTATCTGACTGTCGGAAATCCGATCAAGCTGTCGGACAACGATGTAAAGGTCGAGCGTTCACCGCTGCTCGGCGAGCATACCCAGGAAATCCTGACCAAGGTTCTCAAGCTCGACGAAAAGCGCATCCGCGAGATCAAGGATTCGGGCGCGACTGGAGAACCCGCGCGCCAGGCCGCCGAATAATCTCGCAGCGCCTTCGGCGGCCGCGACGGACCGCCGGCCTGTTCCACATCGGAACGCGCCATGGAATACGGGGCCGCTTCTCGCAAGGAAGCGGCCCCGATTATGACAGTTGCAAAACTCGGAGGGGACACGCCCGATGAACATCCATGAATACCAGGCGAAAGCCGTCCTGAAGGAATACGGCGCGCCGGTATCGCGCGGCATCGCGGCGTTTACCGCGGAAGAAGCCGAGAAGGCGGCGCGCGAGCTTGGCGGCCCTGTGTGGGTTGTGAAGTCGCAGATTCATGCGGGCGGCCGCGGCAAGGGCAAGTTCAAGGAGCTCGGCACCGATGCCAAGGGCGGCGTGCGCGTCGTCAAAAGCGTCGAGGAGGTCAAGGCCTCGGCCAAGGAGATGCTCGGCAACACGCTCGTCACGCTGCAGACCGGCGATGCCGGCAAGCAGGTCAATCGTCTGTACATCGAAGAAGGCGCGGCGATCGACAAGGAGTTCTACCTGTCGATGCTGATCGACCGCGAGACCGGCCGGGTGGCGTTCGTCGTCTCGACCGAAGGCGGCATGGACATCGAGGAGGTGGCCCATGACAGCCCCGAGAAAATCCTCACCTTCTCGGTCGATCCCGCGACCGGCATCCAGCCGCATCACGGCCGCAAGGTGGCCAAGGCGCTGAACCTCTCCGGCGATCTCGCCAAGCAGGCCGGCGATCTTGTGACCAAGCTCTTTGCCGCGTTCACCGGCAAGGACATGAGCATGCTCGAGATCAACCCGCTGGTCGTCACCAAGGACAACCAGCTCAAAGTGCTCGACGCCAAGGTGTCGTTCGATTCGAACGCGATCTACCGCCACCCCGACATCGCCGCGCTGCGCGACGAGACGGAGGAGGACGCGAAAGAGATCGAGGCCTCGAAATACGATCTCAGCTACATCGCGCTCGACGGCACGATCGGCTGCATGGTCAACGGCGCCGGCCTTGCCATGGCGACGATGGACATCATCAAGCAGTACGGCATGGAGCCCGCGAACTTCCTCGATGTCGGCGGCGGCGCCACGACCGAGAAGGTGACGGCGGCGTTCAAGATCATCACCGCCGACCCGAAGGTGAAGGGCATCCTCGTCAACATCTTCGGCGGCATCATGAAGTGCGATGTCATCGCGGCGGGCGTCGTCCAGGCGGTCAAGGATGTCGGGCTCAAGGTTCCGCTCGTCGTGCGGCTCGAGGGCACCAATGTCGAAGCCGGCAAGAAGATCGTCCAGGAGTCCGGTCTCAACGTGATCGCCGCCGACGACCTCGACGACGCCGCGCAGAAGATCGTCAAGGCCGTCAAGGAGGCCCAGTAATGTCGGTACTGCTCACCAAAGACACCAAAGTCATCGTTCAGGGCTTCACCGGCAAGAACGGCACCTTCCATTCCGAGCAGGCGCTCGCCTACGGCACCAAGGTCGTCGGCGGCACCTCGCCCGGCAAGGGCGGCTCGACGCATCTCAATCTGCCGGTGTTCGACACCGTCGCCGAAGCGCGCGACAAGACCGGCGCGGATGCGAGCGTGGTCTATGTTCCGCCGCCGGGCGCGGCCGACGCGATCCTGGAAGCGATCGATGCCGAGATTCCGCTGATCGTCTGCATCACGGAAGGCATTCCGGTGCTCGACATGGTGCGCGTGAAGCGCGCGCTCGACGGCTCGAAGAGCCGCCTTCTCGGGCCGAACTGCCCGGGCATCGTGACCGCCGGTGAATCGAAGATCGGCATCATGCCGGCCAACATCTTCAAGCCGGGTTCGGTCGGCATCGTGTCGCGCTCCGGCACCTTGACCTATGAAGCGGTGTTCCAGACCACCAATGAGGGCCTCGGCCAGACCACCGCGGTCGGCATCGGCGGCGATCCGGTGAAGGGCACCGAGTTCATCGACGTGCTCGAACTGTTCCTCGCCGATCCCGCGACCACGTCGATCGTCATGATCGGCGAGATCGGCGGCTCGGCCGAAGAAGACGCCGCGCAGTTCCTCAAGGACGAGGCCAGGAAGGGCCGCAAGAAGCCGACCGTCGGCTTCATTGCCGGCCGCACCGCGCCTCCCGGCCGGCGTATGGGCCATGCCGGCGCGATCATCTCCGGCGGCAAAGGCGGCGCCGAAGACAAAATCGCCGCCATGGAAGCCGCCGGCATCCGGGTCTCGCCGTCGCCCGCGCGGCTCGGCAAGACGCTCGTCGAACTCCTCAAGAAGTGAGTGATTGCAACGAGTTCAAAGCCGCCCGGGACCGGGCGGCTTTTTCTCACCCCTTTGATGAATAAAAGAAAAGTACGGGCGGCACCGCCTTTAACTTGCCGTACGCGAGCCGCTTGGTTATCTCCGAAGCGCGCTTTTTTGGGGCGTCGCCAAGCGGTAAGGCAGGGGATTTTGATTCCCCCATGCGGAGGTTCGAATCCTCCCGCCCCAGCCAGAATTGTTGACTTGTCCGCCAAACCGGCCTTTCCAAGAGTGGTAAGAGCAGGAATCGGGTACATTTGTAATTGAAGCGCCCCTCGGCCGCACGGCGAGCTGGGCATTTAACCGGAGGAACACGATGGCAAAGACACCCGCGACCGCGACTGCGCGCAAGCCGAATGCGGCATTCATGAAGCCGCTGACGCCTTCATCGGAGCTGGCCGCAGTTGTCGGAAGCGAGCCGCTCGCGCGCTCCGAGGTTGTCAGCAAGATGTGGGAGTACATCAAGAAGAACAACCTGCAGAATCCCGAAAACAAGCGCGAGATCATCGCTGACGACAAACTTCAGCCGATCTTCGGTAAGAAAAAAGTTACCATGTTCGAAATGAACAAGCTGCTCGCCGGTCACCTCAAGAACTGACAGGCGTCAGGACACGCCGGCCGGTTTCCCGGCCGGCGGTCCTCACCGGTGGGGCGCGTGGTATCCGCCGGATTCCAATATTCCGTCAATGTTTCAATAACATCGCTGCTTTATGCATTCCGGCATGAACGCTCATGCGAAAACTCCGGAAAGACGCGGCGCGCCCCGTTTGCGCGCCCTCAAAGGCGCGCGTCTTGTGCTTCCCAACCAGATTTCGACATTCCAATGCATGGTGCGCAACACGTCGGCGACCGGCGTGGGCGTCGAACTGTCGTCGACCCTTGCGGTTCCGAGCCGCGTGTTGCTGAAGATGGACGACGGCAGTTCCGACCGTATGTGCGAAGTTGTCTGGCGCACCGAAACCCGTCTCGGCCTTCGCTTCCTGTCTTAACCCCAGCGATCCCAAAGCTCGACGCCGTTCGCGCCTATTGTACGTGCGGCCTCGTCGATCCGTCGTCCCTTCACTTCGCGGTCGGCCGCGATTTCGCTGAGCGGCACGAGCACGAAGGCGCGTTCGAACAGATGCGGATGCGGCAGAATAAGTCCCGGTTCCGCAAGTTCGAGATTTCCATAGAACAGCACGTCGATATCGATGGCGCGCGGGCCCCAGCGGCGGCTTTGCGCGCGATCGCGACCAAGAGAGGTTTCCAGCGCAAGGCAGATGCCGAGCAGGGCGCGCGGCGACAGATCGGTTTCAACGATCGCGCATGCGTTCAGGAACCAGTCCTGGTCCGCATCGCCCCAGGGTTCGGTGCGGTAGAGCCGCGAACGGCGCACAAGTTCCACGCCGGGCGTTTCGCCAAGGCTCCGCAGCGCAGCCTCGATGGCTGCGGCCTTGTCGCCGAGATTGGAGCCGAGACTTAGTCCTGCCTCAGCCATCGCGCGCCCGGCGGATCTGGATTTCCACGCAATCGAAAACCGCCTCGATCGGCGCACCCGGCTTGCGGATCGTCACCTCGACGGCGCTGACGATGGGGAAGCTTTCAAACACGCGCTTCGCGACGCGGGCCGCAAGCGTTTCCAGAAGCTTTTGCCGCTTCTCCGTGAAAGCGTCGCTGACGACCTTGACCAGGGCCGCGTAGTCGACGGTCTTGTCGACCGCGTCGGCGGCCGAGGCGGGCACAAGATCAGCCTCGACCATGACGTCGAGATAGAAGCGCTGGCCGATTTCGCGTTCGCCCTCGAACACGCCGTGATAGGCGAACAGCGCAAGATTTCGGACGGCAATGCGGTCGACGGTCATGTTCTGGCACTCCGAATGGCGTCGAACACGTCGAGCGCTTGGCGATGCGGCTTTATATCGTGCGCGCGGATAATGTCCGCCCCCGCCTGAACGCCGGCAAGATGGGCTCCGAGCGTCCCGTAGAGCCGATCCTGCGGGTTTTCGATGCCGAGCAGGCGGCCGATGAACCTCTTGCGTGAGGCGCCCAGCAGGACCGGGAAGCCGAGTGCCTTGATCTCGCCGAGGCGGGTAATGACCTCCGCGCTCTGCTCGGGCGTCTTGCCGAAGCCGACGCCGGGATCGAGCACGATCCGGTCCTCGGTGATCCCCGCCGCAAGCGCGAGATCGAGCGAGCGGCCAAGAAACGACGTCACGTCCGCCACGATGTCGATCGCGCCGTCCACTGTCTCGCGATTGTGCATCAGGACCACGCCGGCGCCGAAATCGGCGGCCACGCGCGCCATATCGGGATCGCGTTGAAAGCCCCAGACATCGTTGACGATTGTCGCGCCGGCTTCGAGCGCGGCACGGGCGACGGCGGATTTGTATGTATCGACGGAGAGGGGGGCGACCGCGCTTCCGGCAAGCGCGCGAAGCACCGGAATAATCCGTTCCAGTTCCTCGTCGGCGCTCAGCGCGGTCGAACCCGGCCGCGTGGACTCGCCCCCCACATCGATAATGTCGGCGCCGTCCGCCGTCATCTCCCGCGCATGGGCGATCGCAGTGCCGGGATCGATGAACCTGCCGCCGTCCGAAAAGCTGTCGGGGGTCACGTTCAGCACGCCCATCAGGAGCGTGCGCCCAAGCGGCAGCGTCGCGTCCCGGATGCGCCAATGGCGCTGGATCAACGCCATTCGGCCAGGCGGGCGAGAATGCGCGCCCATGAGCGTGTGCCCCTGTGGAAGCTCGTCAACTCGTACTTCTCGTTCGGCGAATGGATGCGGTCGTCGTCGAGTGCGAAGCCGATGAGGAGAGTGTCCATACCGAGCTCGCGTTTGAACGCGCCGACGATCGGAATGGACCCCCCCGAACCCATCAAGATCGGCTCCTTGCCCCATTCGTCGCGGAGGCCGGCGGCGGCGAGGGCAAGCGCCGGGCTGTCGGCGGAAAGCTCGAGCGCGGGGCTCGCGCCATGCTCGTGGAAATCGAGCTTCGCGCCTTCGGGCAGGCGCTCGGTCAGAAACTCCCGGAACGCGGCGCGAATTGCGAACGGGTCCTGCTTGCCGACGAGGCGGAACGAGATCTTGGCCGAGGCCTGCGCCGGAATGACGGTCTTGAAGCCTTCGCCGGTATAGCCGCCGAAAACGCCGTTGATCTCACAAGTCGGACGCGCCCAGATTTTCTCGAGAACGCTTCGGCCGGTCTCGCCAGCGGCGGCGGCCAGTCCGGCCTCGCCCAGGAATCCGGCTTCGTCGAATCCGAGCCCTCGCCATTGCGCCGCGATCGCGTCCGGCAATTCCTCGACACCGTCATAGAAGCCGGGCACCGCGACGCGCCCGTCGGCGGAGTGGAGGGCGGAAATGAGATTGGCCAGAACCCTGATCGGATTGAGCGCGGGACCGCCGTACATACCCGAATGCAGGTCGCGGGTTGCGGTCGAAACCGTGATTTCCTCGCCGACAAGCCCCCGCAGGCGCGTCGTGACCGCCGGGGTGGCCGCGTCCCACATGGTCGTGTCGCAGACGAGCGCCAGGTCGGCCTTGAGCTCGTTCTTGTTGGCATCGAAGAACGGTTTCAGGGAAGGGCTGCCGGATTCCTCTTCGCCCTCGAGCAGAACGGTCACCGCGACGGGGAGTTCGCCGGCCGTTTCGATCCAGGCGCGCGCCGCTTCGATGAAGGTCAGCAATTGCCCCTTATCGTCGGATGAGCCGCGCGCGACGATGCGCTTGCCGCGCGGGCCGTCTTCCATGCGCGCCTCGAAGGGCGGCGTCTGCCACAGTTCGAGCGGGTCCGGTGGCTGGACGTCGTAATGACCGTAGAACAGGACATGGCGCGTCGCGCCCGGTGGCTTGCGATGGGCGACGACCATGGGATGGCCGGTCGTGTCGGCAACGCGCGCCTCGAAACCGATCGAGCCGAGCTGCGCGCTGGCCCATTCGGCCGCGCGGCGGCATTCGGCGCGGTAGGCCGAGTCCGTCGAGATCGACGGGATCGCCAGGAACGCGAACAGGCGCGCCAGGCTTTCGGGGAGGTTTGAATCGATCTTCGCCAGAACGGCGCTCACATCGGACATGGGATTTACCGCCGCAACAGGCCGCCGAGAACACCGCGCACGATCGCGCGCCCGACCGATCCGCCCACCGATCCGGCGACGGATTTGCCGAGATTGGCCGCAACCTGGCCCGCGACGCGGTTCGTCACGGTGCGCGTGATCTCGCGCGCGACCGCCTGGCCGGGCGAGAGGCGCCTTCCGCGTCCGCTTCCGGTCCCGAAGATCGACCCGATCAGACCGCCGAGGCTCCCGCTCGTTTCACCGGGCTGGCCCTTTGCTTCCTCGATCGTCGCCGCCGTTTCCGCGGCGCGCTTCTGCAGGACTTCATAGGCGCTTTCGCGGTCGTCGATCGTGTCGTACTGACCGCCGACGGGGCTGTTCTGAATGATGCCCTTGCGCTCCTGCGGGGTCAGCGGCCCGAGGCGGGAAGCGGGGGGGCGGATGAAGGTGCGCTGCACGATCGCCGGGACGCCTTTGTCTTCCAGCATGGACACCAGAGCCTCGCCGACGCCGAGCTGCGTGATCGCTTCTTCGGTGTCGAAAGCGGGATTTTGCCGGAATGTCGTCGCTGCGGCCTTTACCGCCTTCTGTTCGCGCGGGCTGTAGGCGCGAAGCGCGTGCTGGACGCGGTTGCCGAGCTGCGAGGATACGCGATCGGGAACGTCGAGCGGATTCTGCGTCACGAAGTAAACGCCGACGCCCTTCGAGCGGATAAGGCGCACGACCTGCTCGATCTTCTCAAGCAGTGCCGCCGGCGCATCGTTGAACAGAAGATGTGCTTCGTCGAAGAAGAAAACGAGCTTCGGAATATCGGGATCGCCGACCTCGGGGAGCTGTTCGAACAGTTCGGACATCAGCCAGAGAAGGAAGGTCGCGTACAGACGCGGCGACTGCATGAGTTTGTCGGCGGCGAGGATGGAAACGTAACCGCGGCCGTCGCGCGTCGTGCGCATCAGGTCCTCCATCTTCAGCGCGGGTTCGCCGAAGAAATGGCTGCCGCCCTGCGATTCCAGCACGAGCAGCTGACGCTGAATGGCGCCGACCGTGGTCTTCGACACATTGCCGTAGCGCAAGGTCAGTTGTTCGGCGGTTTCGCCGACGCGGACCAAGAGAGCCTGCAGATCCTTCAGATCGAGCAGGAGGAGACCTTCCTGGTCGGCGACGCGGAAGGTGATGTTGAGCACGCCTTCCTGCACATCGTTGAGATTGAGAAGACGCGCCAGAAGCAGGGGCCCCATTTCGGAGACCGTGGTGCGGATGCAGGTACCCTGTTCGCCGAACAGGTCCCAGAAGATCGTCGGCGAGGCCTCGTTGACGTACGGATCGAGGCCGATCTCGGCGGCGCGTTTGACCAGACCCTCTTTCGGCTCGCCCTTGGCGGCGATCCCGGCGAGATCGCCTTTGACGTCGGCGGCGAAGACCGGGACGCCCGCGTTGGAAAATCCCTCAGCCAGAATTTGCAGGGTGACGGTCTTGCCGGTGCCGGTCGCGCCGGTGATGAGGCCGTGGCGGTTCGCCAGCCGGAATGTCAGATATTCCGGCTTCACGCTCTTGCCGACAAAGAGCTTTCCTTCGGCTTCCATGGACGTCTCCTGGCGATATTGTGGGGACTACAACGACCTTCCGCGCGACACTCGTCAAGAGATAGAATGTCCGCAATCTGGAGCGGAGGCGGGCAATGAAGAAGCTGATTTTCGTCCTGTTTGCCGGCGTTCTGATGACGACGAACGCAATGTCCGCCACGCGCGCGCAGGGCCCCCGGGCGGCTGAAGGCAATTGCACGATGCTCAGCGAAACCTACGGCGCGGACCGGCTCTGGTGGGGCCGTTTCTCGGGCGGCCGCGAGAGGCCGCCGTGGAACCGCATCGAGTATCGCACGACGGAAACCTGCTTTACCGCGAAGGCGGCGTGCGACGCCTGGCTTTACGAGCTCAAAGGCGAGTTCGGCCTGATACCGCGCTGGAACGAATGCCGCCGCGGCTATCAGCCGGGTACGACCGTCAAACCCTGGTGGACCCCGAAACGCTGAACCCGGCCAGGAAACGGGACCGTGAAAAGAAAACGGGGCCCGAAGGCCCCGTTTCGTCTCATTTGATTTCGCCGTACAGCTTCTCGACATATTCCCAGTTCACGAGGTTCTCGACGAACGTCTTGAGATAATCGGGGCGGCGGTTGCGATAGTCGATGTAGTAGGAGTGTTCCCAGACATCGACGCCAAGGATCGGGGTCGCGCCATGAACGAGCGGGTTTTCGCCGTTCGGCGTCTTCTGGATGACGAACTTGCCATCCTTCACGGACAGCCACGCCCAGCCGGAGCCGAACTGCCCGACGCCCGCCGCGACGAAATCTTCCTTGAACTTGTCGTAGCCGCCGAGATCCTCGTCGATTTTCTTGGCGATCGCAGCCGGGGGCTTGCCGCCGCCGTTCGGCTTCATCCAATGCCAGAAATGAAGATGGTTGTAGTGCTGGCCGGCATTGTTGAAGAGCGGCTGGTTCTTTCCAAATGAGGCTTTGACGACCTCTTCGACGCTTGCATTCTCAAGACCCGTGCCCTCGAGAAGCTTATTCCCCGTCGTGACATAGGCGTTGTGGTGCTTGTCGTGGTGGAATTCGAGGGTTTCCCGCGACATAAAAGGCTGAAGGGCCTCATATGCATAAGGAAGTTCGGGTAAAGTGAACATGCGCGTCTCCCAAGCTTTGGATGTGTGTCTAGATAAGGCGCTGGCGCGATCCGGGCAACTCGACTTTGCCCGGCGCTGGCAGGATTCTTTAACCGTCGAATTGTGAAAGTTTTTGCAGTGGTACAGGCATTGTCGATGACCAGACTACTCTTTGTCCTGGGCGCCCTTCTGATCGTCTGGGGGGTCTATGTGCTTTTGACCGGCGATTTCGTCGCAACGGTCGATATCGCGGCAGGCCTGGTGGCCTCCGGCGCGGGAGTTATCGCGCTCGGTGTCATCGCGCAGGCTCTCAATCGCATCGCCCAGCAGCTCGCCGACCGCCAGGCCGAGCGGGCGACATCTGATGCTCCGCCGCCCGAGCGACCGGCCATGGCGCCGGTTGCCAGGCCGGTGGCCGCGGCCGTCAAGCCCGCGCCTCCGCCCGAACCGCCGCGCGCGACGCCTGAACCGGTGCGTCCGGTCCCCGAGCCGGCGCGTCCGGCGCCTGAAACCTCGTCTCCGACGCTGGTGCGCGAAGGCGTGATCGAGGGGCGGCGTTACCGCTTCTATTCCGATGGCTCGATCGAGGCCGAGGGACCGCGCGGCGTGCGCCGCTACCGGTCGATCGACGAGGCGCGCGAACACATATTGCGGGATCGCGAGCGGGAGGAGAAACCGTTCAACGATGCGCCCGAACCGCCGCCGCCACAGCCTTCCCCTCCGCCGCGCCGGGCACCGGAGCCTCCGCGAAGCACGCGCCCGCTGGCCGAGCCTCTGCCCCCGAGTGAAGGCGAGCGCCAACCGGCACCCCCCGCGCGGTCAGCGAAGCTCCCGCCGGACCCCGTCACCTGGGACAGTTACCTCTCGGGAGGAAAGACCGAACCAGGCGCGGAGCGCGCGGCACCACCCGATGAGAAGGCTTCGAAGCCCCGGACGCCGGACGACGATGAGTGGTCCGAGCCGTTCCGTATGCTGCTGAAGGGCGACGGCTCCGAAAACGCTCCCGACGCTTCGAAACCCCGCAAACGCTGAGGGCGATCCGCCTTCAGCGCTGTAATCGTAATCTCCGTACGCACACATGCCGCTGCGCCGCGAAGCGCGCTTGCGGAAGCTCGGGATAGGCAAATTCGATATGCCAGTAGGTTGACGGGGTTAGGGGGACGCATTTCCGTTATGGTAGAACGTGTCTTCAAACTCACTAGATTTGCGGTATTCTGAAAAAGTCGAGCATTTCAAAGTCTTTGTGGATTTCTAGCCAAAAATAACGGAGATTTTATATCTCGACATCTTGTGCTGACCTCGCTCTGAGGATACGACTTCGTTGAAGCACTAGATCGTAAAGATTCGAATGGATGGCGCAGCGCATTGCGGCCATTCCGGAAGTCCAGATCAATGTGCGGGAAAGAGATGGGGCTCTTTTCCCATCCTATCGACACTAATCAGGATTAGTATCTTATGCCGGATAGCACCGTTTCTCCCAACTATGTCGAACTGGCGGCCGATATCGTCTCGGCATATGTCAGCAATAATTCCGTTGCTACGTCCGATCTTCCTTCCCTGATCGGCGATATTCATTCCGCGCTCATGCGTATTTCGGGTGGAACGGTAGAACTTCCGACCGAAGCTCTCAAACCCGCCGTGCCGGTCAAGAAGTCGATCACGCCGGACTACATCGTCTGTCTGGACGACGGAAAGAAGTTCAAATCGCTCAAGCGCCATCTGCGCACGCAGTACGACATGACGCCCGAGGAATATCGCGAGCGTTGGGGCCTGCCGGCCGATTATCCGATGGTCGCGCCGAACTATGCCCAGGCCCGCTCGCAGCTCGCCAAGAAAATGGGCCTCGGCCAGCAGCGCCGCAAGCGCGGCTGATCGCCTGTTACCGCCCCTCCGATGATGAAAACGCCGCCTTCGGGGCGGCGTTTTTCGTTCCGCGAGAGGCTGAACCGGAAAGACTGACCTAGGCTGGGGTCAATGCGCGTTCCGCCTCGGAGCGGATACGGCCGACCATCGAGCGAAGGCCGTTGGAACGTTGCGGCGTCAGATGTTCGCGAAGGCCGAGCTGGTCGAGCACGCCGAGTGCGTCGGTCGCGCGAATTTCCGAGGCCCGGCGTCCCGAATAAAGTGCCAGAAGAATCGCGACCAGGCCTTTGACCAGATGAGCGTCGCTGTCACCCTCGAAGGTCAGGACGGGATCGCCGGTACCGGGCTCGATTCGCGTATCGAGCCAGACCTGGCTCGCGCATCCGTCGACCTTGTTGGCCGCGGTGCGGGCGGCCTCGGGAAACGGCGGCAAATCCCGGCCAAGCTCGATCAGATAGCGGTAGCGATCCTCCCAATCGTCGAGGAAGGAAAAGAATTCGATGATGTCGTCGATGGTCATGTCATTGGCCTTAGGCGGAATATGTCGCCTGGCCAGCGCAAATAACAGGGGGGCGCGATGCGCTAGAGCGAAGCGGGGCGCGGCACGGGCTGCGGGACCGGGGGACGGGCCGGACCGGCCGTGACGAAACCTTGCGCCCGCATCACGAATTCCGCCGGAATCCGGATGGCCTCGGCCGTCGCCCGGGCGCTTTCCACGCAGTCTCCGGGCTTGGTGGCGCAATAATCCATGGCGGCACCCACGATGCGGCCGGTCGTTTCGCCAAGCCCGGGAGCTATCGTCGCCGCGCGCCGGCATCATCGCCGAAACCAGAGCGAGCCAGAAGATCGTACGCAGAATGAACATCATAGAACGTTGGCCTTATGCGTCCGGAAACCGGTCTGCAGCCTGCATAGTTCCACATGCCTCTAAAAACCGGATCAAATCGGGCGGCTAAATTTGCCTAAAATTGTACGCAACTCGCCTCGCGTGCCGCTTTACTTGCCGATTTTAGCGTTCGCTTAAGCGCGGCCTGTCATCTTCCTCGCGTGTTGTGCGGGAACGGGACGTTAGCGCCCGTGTAGTGTTGCGTTCATGGCGTCTTTCTCGGCAATCAACGAGTATTTCGGGAGCCTCGTGCACCCGTCCGTCGCGCGCGACGATGTTGCGGCGGCGCGCCACCGTACCTTCATCCAGTCTCATCTTGCCGGCGGCATGCTGGCCTTCGCGGCGCTGCCGCTGATCCTGCTCGCCCGCGGAGGCACGCCCTCCGCCATCGAAGTCACGGTTCTCGCCTGGCTGGTCCTGCCGATCCTTGCGGCGCTTGATCTGTCCCGCTCCGGCCGGCTCGAGCGCGCGCACTTTCATCTCCACCGCGTCTCTCGCGGGCCTCATCTTCTTCGTTGCCGCGATGAACGGCGGCATCGGCTCGTTCGCGCTGATCTGGCTGCCCATCGTTGCGTTCGAAGCGGCATTCTCCGGCTCGCGTCGGGTCGTCGTCGCCTCGCTCGGCGTGGCGGCTTTGGTGGTCATTCTGCTGCTGGCCCTCGAAGTCGGCGGCCTGTTCCGGACGCCGAACCCGGCGACGCCAAGCTCGCTGCCGGAACTCTCCGCGCTGCTGGCGGTGTTCTATGCCGCCGGTCTCGCGCTGCGCTGGGACACGGTGCAGAAAAAACTGGCCGAGACCCGGCAATCGAAAGAAGCCCGCTATCAGCTTCTGGCCGAGAACATGACGGACCTCGTAACGCGGCACGCGCCGAACGGCGCGGTGGTCTTCGCATCGCCGGCCTCCGAACGGCTGTTGGGCGCGGATGTCGGCGAGCTTCAGGGCCGCGGCCTGTTCGAGCGCGTGCACGTCGCCGACCGGCCCGCATATCTGACCGCACTTTCGGATGCGAGCCGGGGCCGCGTATGCTCCGCCGAATTCCGCGTTCGCAAGATCGAACAGAATATGACCGGGACGCTTTACACCGCGCCCGCGTCGTTCGTGTGGGTCGAGATGCGATGCCGTCCGCTCGAAAGCGCGGCGGACGAGGTGCAGTCGGGACATGTCATCGCGATCACGCGCGAGATATCCGACCGCCGTGCGCATGAAGGAAGCCTTGAGCAGGCGCGCGTCGAAGCCGATCGCGCGAATGCCGCGAAGGGAAAATTCCTTGCCAGCATGAGCCACGAACTGCGCACGCCGCTGAACGCGATCATCGGCTTTTCGGAGCTTTTGGCGAACGAGGAGTTGGCAAGGCTCGACGACAAGCGCCGGCAGGAATATGCCGGGCTGATCCACGATTCCGGGCCTGCATCTCCTTGCGGTCGTGAACGGCATTCTCGACATGTCGCGCATCGAGAGCGGCAATTTCTCGATTGTCGCCGAACCCTTCTCAATTCCGCCGGTCATCGACAGCTGCATGCAGCTCTTCGCGCTGAAAGCCGAAAGCGCGTCCGTACGTCTGACCGCCGATTTCCGCAGGGACCTGCCGGAACTCATGGCCGACAAGCGAGCCTGCAAGCAGATCCTCATCAATCTCCTATCGAACGCGATCAAGTTTACGCCCGATGGCGGCGAAGTTCGCGTCTCCGTACACGAGGAGGACAACGCCCTGCGAATAGAAGTCGCGGACACCGGGGTCGGTATTTCGAACGAGGATTTGCCGTATCTCGGAAATTCGTTCTTCCAGGCGCGGTCCTCCTATGATCGTCCCTACGAAGGCACAGGCCTCGGCCTTTCCGTCGTCAAGGGCCTGGTCGGGCTTCACGGCGGTTCGTTCGACGTGGAAAGCGAACTCGGCAAGGGAACGTGCGTGACAATCCGATTGCCGCGCGATCGCGGCGATGCCATTTCGGCAAGGACTTCCGAAACAAGATCTCCGCCCGCTCATCGTGAGCGGCGGGCAGCCATCGGGTGAAATGAGCATGGCTAAGAAGAAAAAAGCAGCTCCGCGCCGCAAAAAGGCTCCGGTCTATGAGGAGAGCAGCTTCAGGATTCCGATGCCGGCTGTCATCCGCGAGCGTCCGCTCGACAGCTTTGCGCTGTTTCTCGCAGGCTCGGCCGCAATCGCAATCATCTTCAATGCCGTGATGCTGCAGGACGTGACGGGCGTGCGGCGCGGGCCGGCTCCCGTCGCGGCGGCAATCCCTGCGCCGCGTCCCAACATCGTGGCGACGCCTGCGGCGCCCACAGCGCCCTCAGCCGCCTCTGCATCCGCGCGCCCGGAAGATCCGAACATGCTTGTGCGCGAAGTGCAGGCGGAACTGGTGCGCCGCGGCCTCTACGACGGGCCGGCCGACGGCCTGTTCGGGCCGAAAACGGAAGCCGCCATCCTCGATTATGAGATCGGCGCTGGACTGAAGCCGACCGGCCATCCCAACCCGCAGCTACTGACCGCCATGCGCACTCCAACTGCTGCCTCCCAGCCGGCGGCGGCATCGCCCGCGGATTGCGGCCGTTCAGCGCGTGCTCGACCAGCAGGGATTCGGTCCCGTGAAGGCCGACGGAGTGGCGGGCGAAGCAACGCGGGCGGCTATCCGGCGGTTCGAGGCCAGCCGCGGACTTCCGCAAAAGGGCGAGATCAACCCGACGATCCTCCGCGAGCTGTCGCAAGCGTCCGGCGTCAGCCTCCATTGATCAGAGCTCGTCACTGATGGACGCGCGCGCACCGGCACGCCATGTTGGCTCATGCGCCTGACATCGACCATGTGGGTCGCCGCCTATCTGCGGCGCTGCCATATCGAGGGAGCCTATGCCGTCGTCCGGCGGCGCGGGGCGAGCGAGGCGGGCGCCATCTTCGTTGTGGTCGATCATCTCGACGCCAGGCGCACTCTGTTCGCACAGGCGCCGCAATCGCTTATCCCGGATGACGATGTCCGCGACCGCCTGTTCGTGCCGGTCGAGAACATCAGCGACGCTCTCGCGGTCAGCGAACGCCTGGCGCGGGAACAGAAGTTCGATCCCGACCTCTGGGTCGTGGAAGTCGAGGACCGCGACGGGCGGCATTTCCTCGAACTCGCCTGATTATCTCTTTCCGACAATGTCGGGACGGCGGTTCGCCTGCTGTTGCACGAAAGGCTTGCGGCGGGCGCCGGCGGTGCGTTGCGGCGTACCGGACGGGTGCATGTGCGGTTCGAACACCGCCGCCGCCGTGCGGCGCTCGCCGGCGACCGCCGCAACGATTGTGCGCGCGACGCGGCGGGACGTGGCGTCGTGCACATCGGCGGCCGCGAAAATGCGTTCGACCGAAGTGCGTACCTCCGGCAAAGCGGTAATGAGAAGCAGGTTGATCGCGGGCGCGCGCTTGATGCCGGCGGCGAGCAGCGCGAGCGCGAAGACTTCTCCTGTCGGATCGTCGAGCACGCGGCCCATGCCGTCGGGATCGAGCTGAAGGGCCTTGCCGAGTGAGGCGGCGATCCGCTCCCGGTCCGCGGCGATCACGGCATCGTTGAGAGCCGAAACGGCCTCGATCGGGACGGGCGGAGCGGGCTGGGATGTGCGCTCTTCCAGAGCGGCGCGAATGTTCGCGCGCATCTTCGCCGGGGCCATCTGATAGAGCGGCGTCAGATCGGCGGGATGCACATTGGGATGGGCGAACAGAAGCGCCGCGAGACCGGGGTGCTCTTCGGCCTTGGCGACAAGAAGAGCGACCGCATTGGCGTCGAGATCCATGTCGGTGTTCTCAAGCAGCGCCTCGGCGACGAGAAGGTGAGGGTGCCCCGCGAGAAGACGGATCGTTTGAGCGTCAATGTCCTTACGCCGCGCAACGGCGGCCGCTTCGCCCGGACCGCAATCGGCAAGGAAGTCCGCTAGATTTTCGAGCTTCAGGGCGGGAGAGTGCGACAGGATCGCGCCCGCGACGCTCACGTCCGGATCGTCGAGAAAGCAGCGCAGCAGGCGTTCCGGCGCGTGCGGAATCCCGGCGAGCTTTTCGGCGACGGCGCTTGCGGGTCGCGGCGTCGGCGGTTTCAAGCAGTGCCAGAGCGAGATCGGTGTAGCGCGCAACATCGGAGGGAGAGTGGGCACGGGTCTGGCAGAACAGGTCGGTCGCGACGCGCAGCACTGTCGCGCGCACATCGAGGCCGCGGTCGTTCGCCAGCCGCTGCAGGCCAAGAAATCGGAAATGGTTCTCGGTCACTGAAATATTGCCCCGGCGATACCCCGACGCTAACGCGTGCGTCTTAGCGTTTCGTTAACCCTGGGCCAAACCCTTGCCCAACATTGGTGGTGTGGCGCAAAGGCCTCGCGCGATAACCCTCACGTTTGAAGCAAGGGGTGAACCCAGGGTTGCTAACGAACGATTAACCTTACTGCTTTCCTAATCGATCTCAGGCGAATTCCAGAGACGGAACCTCACCTATGGCCTCGCTGGGACGCGTGCCCAACGCGGAGAAAACCGATGGGAACCTTATTGACGTTTCAACCCTCGCTTCACGGATCGCGCGCCACGGCGCCGTCCGCCGAAATGGGAAAGCTGCTGCTGTTCACCGGCATTCGCTACGATCGTACGGACGGGGCGGAGAAGCCGGACGAACGGAAGCGGGGCCGCCGCGTCAGATCGCGGCGGCGCACCTGAGGATCATATCGAAGGCGTTACTGGCGTGCGCGCTCGCGGCAGGGCTGGGTGCTTGCGCGCCCGCGCTCGGCGATTTCGAGCGGCCGCGCCCGTCCGTCATCCACGAGGATGTGCTCCCGTTCTTCGGCAGGATGGGCGCGAAACATCGCGGCGAGCCGGTCTCCGATTTCCGTTACACCGATTACGAACGTGAGCTGCGCGACCGGTCCTGGTCGCTGCTGATGCCGCAGCTCGAGCGGCAGTTCTTCAACCGCTGGCTCGCCGAGATGCGCCGCACGCGTATCATTTCGGTCGAGGAGACCGTGCCGGAGCGCGGGAATTACGTCGCAAAGCTGCTGTCCCAGGATTTCCGGTCGAGCGGCGCCCGCTTTGCACGGCTTGAGATGGATATACGCAACGACCGGGTGCGGTTCCCGCTTTTCGTCGAGGTGGCGAACCTCGTCGCCGATTACGACCGCGTGCGCGAACGCAGCCTCGCCCGGACGATGGACCTGACGCCGGAAGAACTCGCAAACGCGCTCGGCCGTGTCGAGGAAAACGGACTGCTCATCTGGACGGTGCAGAAGAGCATGCGCGAGCGCGCCGGCATTTATCGCTACGCGCTCGAGCGCCTCGTCATCGAGACGCCGGACGATGCGGCCATCGGTGCGGAGCGCGAGCTTCTGGCGCTCGAAGCCGAACTCGGCGTGCTCGGTCCGCCGCCGCAGCAATTCGCCGTCTACGGCAAATAGACGATCAACCGCGCGGCGCGCACACGGTCTTCGAGAGTCCTTCCTTCAGCGCCGCGACCCCGCTCGGCGACGGCGCGAAGGCCCGCACGAGGACAAAGCCGATATCGCCCGGAGACGTGACGGAAATCGTGCCCGCCCCGAGGGGCAGAGCCTTTGACGCCTCATCATTCTCGTCGCGCATTTCCGCATCGAGCACGGTGCCGAGTGCGGAGCGGTCGTTCAGCGAGAAGAACGCCGTGCCGTCGCGGCTGTGAAACGACATCGACACATAGGGGCTTGCGAGCGGCACGCGCAGGCTCACCGGCCCGGCGGACAGATTGAACCGGCAGGCGAGATGAACGAAGGCCGGATCGAGGAAGGGAAGGCCTTTGGCCGGATCCGACGCATCGAGCAGAATGGGCGTGTTCTCAGCGCCGAGCCCGCGCAGGCGGTTATAGACGTCACGCGGCGCGAGCACCGGCACGGCGAGAAGCGAGACGATGTGCAGGACAAAGCCGATCAGCACGCCGCTCGCGAGGAAGAACGGCCATCTCATGAGCGGCACCCGATCCGTTTGATCGTGGGAAGGTCGGGTGCGCTGCGGCCGCCGGAGATCGCCGCAGCGGTGGTGTCGTAGAGACGAAGGACGAGAACGATCGCGGCATCCGGCGCGACGGGTATCCAATCGCCTGGCCGCACGGTCGACGACAAGGTGATTTGAACGGCGCCTGCCGCGTCACGCATGACGTCGGCATTGGAATATCCGAAACGCTGTGCCGGATTGGGGAAGGGGTGGCCCTCGATGTCGAAGGCTGCGAGCGACCACGCGCGCACCGGAGGGACCACACCGGAGATGACATAACTGCATGCGCCGGTGAGGGGATTGCCGTCTTCATCTTCCTTGGCCCGGAACGAGAGGCCGTCGGCGATGGCGAGCGGCGCCTCGCCGCGATGGGCGAGCGCGGCGAGCGCGTATGCGTCGACCTCGGGCGCGCCCTCGTGAGCCACGGCGACCCAGGGCCCGTCCTCGATGACGTCGATCATCGGCGGGTGGCGTACCGCGAGAGACGTCAGGCCGAGGCCGACGCCGGCCGCGAGCACGCAGATAACCAAAAGCTGGAAGATGAGCCGCACAGGAGAGACCGGTTGGTGGCAGCGAGCGCCGCCGGGACAATTCTATTCGAGCCCACGGCCCCCGAACATAGCGGATGTAACAGGTCCACTGCCGGGGGCCTCGGCGCGTCTTTCGGGCGCGACGCCTGCGGTCGCGCCGGAGGCGCGTATCATCAACGTGTGAATCTCGTCGAGCACGACGGCGGCGCGGCGCGGCAGGCGTCCGCTCTGGCCCGCGTCCGGAGTATCGGAGGTATTGGCCGCGACCGGTAGGGATGCACCGCCGCCGCGCGGCGCGATGCCGGGGATCGGCTTCGGATCCACGCCCGCCTGCGCCACGGTCATGACTTCGTTGAACGCCATCGCGGGAAGGCTGCCGCCCGTCATGTTGCGTGTCCCGGTGAAGTCGTCGTTACCGAACCACACCGCGCAGGTGAGATCGCCGGTAAAGCCGATGAACCAGGCGTCGCGATAATCCTGGCTGGTGCCTGTCTTGCCGCCGACCGTGAGGCCCGGAAGGATCGCGCGGCGCCCGGTCCCGTTTTCGACGACGTTGACCAGAAGCTTGTTCATGTCGGCGACGGCTTGCGGCGGGATCGTGCGTTCGGGGCGGGGAGCGTTCTTCTCGTGGCTCCAGATCACATTGCCGAGATGGTCGGAAATCTCGACCGCCGCGTAGGGGGCGATCTTGAAACCGCCGTTGGCAAGCGTCGAATAACCGGTCGCCTGATCGAGAACCGTGACCTCCGACGTGCCGAGCGCAAGCGCGCGGTTGATGCGGAGCGGAGTGCGGACGCCCATCGACACGGCTGTCTGTACAACCTTGTCGAGGCCGAGCGCGCGGCCGAGACGGACGGGGACCGTGTTGTAGGACCGGGCCAGCGCATTCATCAGCGTGGTCGGCCCGGCATAGGAATGGCCGTAGTTCTGCGGCGACCAATTGCCGACGGAGATCGGCCCGTCGGTCACGACCGACATCGGGTTGTAGCCGTTCATCATCGCCGTCGTGTAGACGTAGACCTTGAACGAGGAGCCGGGTTGGCGTTCGGCGTCAGTCGCACGGTTGAACTGGCTCGCGCCATAGTCACGGCCGCCGACGATGGCGCGCACGGCGCCGAGCGGCTCCATCAGAACGAGTGCGGCCTGCTTCACGCCGTACTGGCTGCCATACTGGCGCAGCGTGTTCTCGACGGCTTCTTCCGCCTTGGCCTGGACCGAGGGATCGAGCGGCGTTTTGACGATGACGGAACGCGCGCCTTTCAACTCGCCGGCATCGGCGAGTTTTTTCACCTCGGCGAAGGCCCAATCGAGATAATAGTCCGGACTGTTGCCGCGCTGGCGGTTGACGGGCGTTGCGGGGTTGAGGCGTGCGGCGTGAACCTGGCCTT
The DNA here is from genome assembly GCA_963786225.1 of uncultured Alphaproteobacteria bacterium. GTDB lineage: Bacteria > Pseudomonadota > Alphaproteobacteria > Rhizobiales > Methylopilaceae > Flaviflagellibacter. The sequence goes on along the minus strand of CAWAYQ010000019.1, from coordinate 120,477 downwards.
CCGTCATGAAGCCGGACTCGACCAGGGCATCGAGCACCACATTGGCGCGCGCGCGAGCGGCCGACAGATTGATGTGCGGCGCGAATTTCGTCGGAGCCTTGAACATGCCGGCGAGCATGGCGGACTCCGAAAGCGTCAGGGCTTTCGCGGATTTGTTGAAATAGAACTGCGCGGCCGCTTCGACGCCGAATGTTCCGCCGCCCAGATAGGCGCGGTCGAGATAGAGCTTCAGAATTTCGTCCTTGGAGAGATTGCTCTCCAGCCACAAAGCAAGGAAGGCCTCCTTTACTTTGCGTTCCAGGGTACGCTCGTTCGACAGGAACAGGTTTTTCGCGAGCTGTTGCGTCAGCGACGAGCCGCCCTGCACAACGGTGTTGGCGCGGGCGTTTTCGACCACCGCGCGGGCCGTGCCGAGCACGTCGATGCCGAAATGCTGATAGAAGCGGCGATCCTCGATCGCCATCGCCGCCTTTATCATGTGATCGGGAATATCGGACAGCGAGGCCGCGTCCGTCTGCAGGATGCCGCGGCGGCCGATATCGACGCCGGTGCGATCCTGGAACGTCACGGCGAGATCGACACGGCTGCGCCAATCTTCTTTCGTGGCGTGGAATGCGGGCTGGGCAAGCGCCAGCATTGCAATGGCGCCAAGCGTGCCCCAGGTCAGAGCCTCGGAGCACAGCTCGTTGAGGGCGCGGCGCCAGGTGCGGATCCGCAGATCCTGGGAAAAACCGACGAACCGCGTCCAGATGCGACCCAGAGAGGAGCCGATCGCGTAAACGCCGGCATCGATCGCGGAATCGGCGGCCAGCAAACCTCTTCTTATTTTCGCCAGCTGATCGCCGGAAAACGGATTGCGCACCCGAACATCTCCGTGACGATTGCGCGTTATTCTTACTTCTCTTGACCCGGCTTGCAGCCCGGCGCAAGAGCCATGCGCGCTCGTTGAGGATACCGACCGGCATGCTTGCTGACAGATACTGGCAGAACAAAGGTCTGGAGGAGATGTCCTCGGCCGAATGGGAGGCGCTGTGCGACGGCTGCGGCCGCTGCTGCCTCGTCAAGCTCGAAGACGAGGACACGGCGAAGATCCACTACACCGATGTCGGCTGCACCTTGCTCGATGGCGCGACATGCCGGTGCCGCGATTATCCGAACCGGCAAAGCCAGGTTCCGGATTGCGTGCGGCTGACGCCGGATGTGGTGAGGGATCTGAAGTGGCTGCCGTCGACCTGCGCCTACAGGCTTCTGGCCGATGGAAAGGATCTTCCGGACTGGCATCCGCTGGTCAGCGGCGATCCGGAAAGCGTGCATCGCGCCGGAGTCTCGGTCCGGGAACGCATTTCGGCCAGCGAAGACAATCTTACTCCCGATCAGATCGTGGAGCGGATCGTTCGCTGGCCGATGAAATGGCCGCGGCGTAGCCGCTAGGCCTTACTTCTTTTTAGCAGCAGGCTTCTTCTTGGCAGCCGCCGGCTTCTTCTTGGGGGCAGCCTTCTTCACAGCCGGCTTCTTCGTGGTCTTGGCGGCCGCACGCTTCACAGCCGGCTTCTTCTTGGCAGCCGGCTTCTTGGTGGCGGTCTTCTTAACAGCAGGCTTCTTAGCCTTAGGTTTCGTAGCCATAATCTTTTTCTCCGCGGTTGTTCGCGACTCAATCACGCACACGCAAAAACCTTGACCCTGCTTTCATGAACACGGCAAGCGTAATCCGCGTGTACCAACAGCAATTGTCATGTTGATTGGTAATTTTGCGTTAAGCAAGCGCCAACAGCGTCAATTTTTTGTCGATCGACCCCGAGCATCTGCGCCGACGAGCGCATGGCGGGGAAGATTCGGTTTCCGATTTTCTTCGGATGACTCGAATAATGCACGCGAGGCCGGATGCTAGACGCAGACCTCAAGATTGGGAATCGTGAGGCGGGTTCGCAACTTGGCTTTTATAGTGCGAATCACTTTGTCACGATCGCGCAAGCCAGCGAATCGCGGGTGTCCGTACAGGTCTTGAGCCTATTTTCGCGCTTTTACGGCCATCTCTTCTTGATGGCTGCATGGGCCGCGCGACGGCTCAGTGGGTTTTGCGCGAGAACATCTGGGCCTTGAGCCCGAGAATCTTGAGATCGGCGTTCGACGGGATGCGGTGGGCCTCGACGGCCTCCGCAATGCGCATCGAAGCGCGGCGGAACTGCAGGAACATCATGGCATAGGTCATGTGATTTCCCCCAAAAGGGGCGAAGAGCCGTTTCCGCACGCCGCCTTGGCACGCACTATCGACGATAGCTCGAAAAATTCCGTCAAAAACGACAGTTAATTTCAAGTTGCGGAGCGATGGGCGGCTCGTTTCCAAACGGCCGGTCGACACGGCAGCAAAACGGCCCTTCTTTATTATAGGGCGCATAACCGGCGGCGCAGCCCGCCGGCGCGATGGAACCCGGCATGGCCGGCTACGTTCTGTTCTCACGGCCGACGCGAACGACCATGTCCCGTCGCCCCGAACGAGGAGACGACGGCATGACCTTCTCTGACCTGCTCAAAGGATATGAGGGCTTCACGCGCAGGCTCGCGGCCAAGGCCGGCAGCCGCGTCGATGCCTGGATGGGCTCGCCGCGCCGCATTCACACCGAGACATCGAACTTCGTGCTTGGGGCCGAGGCCATCCCCGCGCCGGTGTTCAGGTCTACGGGACTTCGCCGCTGATCTGTCATTTGCGGGCGTGCCTTGATCGCGGCGCCGTGGCGCCTCCTTCGCGACATCCCTCCTGCCTTGGCCCCCGCTTTTCGGCGGGGGTTTTCTTTTGAAAAGTATTTACATAGGCATGCAGGAGGCGAGGCTTCTGCAAAATGCAGGACAACCAAAATCGTAACTACATAATCAGTCGAGATCGCGCACTGCCCGGAAAAGACGGCCAGAAAAGGCGTATATGTAGGTGATGCTGAATAGCGCAAAGAGACCTGAGATCACGGCCTCCGCCAAACGCTGCGTGATGCTGAGCGGCGGCAGGAACCCATTCGCGTCCGGAAGGCCGTTGAAGAAAAGCTGGGAAATGGCGAGCACGATTGCGAACGGAACGAAGACGACAATAAACGAGAGCAGGCCCCGGACGAAAAACCACACATAGCCTCTGGTTTCCTGAAACGACCGTTTGAGGATGGGCGGGGGTTCGTCCAGGGCGAGCGCTGGCCAAAGGGTTGTGACCCGCAGGCAGGCCCACCAGAAAATCCCGATGCAAAGCACGATGCCCGCGAAAGCGAGGTACTCGCTGATCAAGAACATTCCGTAGATCACGGCCGCTGCGACAAATGCCGCGATGAGAGACAGAACGCCAAGCAGGAGCCACCAGCCGAGCAGGCGAAAGAAGGGCCTTCCGATCCCGTAGGGATGCGTTGAGTCACCGCTCGCGAAATATCGCAGGATGGGAATTGAGAAGGCCAGTACGGCCAACGAAAGAGGAATGAGCACCAAGACGAGGAGCCCGTCCGCCCCTGTGACTTCCGCCTCCGGTTTGCGGCTTAGCGGGCCGACCAAAAGCTGCTGCAGAGCAGATATGGCGAAGATCGCCAGATAACCCATCGGAAACAGATTGAACGCCCGGAACACATCGACGACCGAGCGCGTGGCGGCTTTCCAGCCGCTGCGAGACTGTGTGCTCATCAGTTCCCCCCGAGGGCGGTTGCGCGGGAAGCTTTTCACGCCGATTGAACTTTGGCGAGCAGCTCCCGGTGCTTCGTGCCGCCAAACCCGCCGGGAATGCGGGATAATCGGCCCGGCCGGAGGGCAGGTTTTCGGGATTTACCCGGTTCAGATAGAGTTCAGGTGTCTCGACTAGGATGAGCCGATGTCCGAGTTCATATTCCGACCCCGTCTCGCCCACGCCGCGGTCATACTTGTGCTCTCTTTTGCGGGACCGGCGGCCGCGCAATACACCTCGGCCGGGCTTCTGGCCCAGGGTTATCCCGCCGACGGCTGCGTGCCCAGGCGCGAAGCCATCGCCGCTGTCGCGAGCGGCAAGGTCCTGCCATTGAGGCAGGTCCGGGGAACCGCGGAAGAGGCGGCGAAAGGCGAAATGATCAATGCCGAACTGTGCACGAGGGAAGGGGCGACCGTGTATGTCGTGACCGTGCTGAGCACGAGCGGGAAAGTGGTCTACGTCACCCTCAACGCCGCCAGCGGCAAACTCGTCGATCTACGCTGATGCGCGTCCTCGTCGTCGAAGACGATCCCGATCTCAACCGTCAGCTTCGCGCGGCTCTGGCCGATGCCGGATATGCCGTCGATTCCGCGCTGGATGGCGAAGAGGGCCATTTTCTCGGCAATTCCGAGCCCTACGACGTTGTCGTCCTCGATATCGGCCTGCCGAAAATGGACGGTCTGCGCGTGCTCGAGGATTGGCGCCGCAACGGACGGCGCTTTCCGGTTCTGCTGCTCACGGCGCGCGACCGGTGGGGCGACAAGGTGCAGGGCTTCGACGCCGGCGCCGATGATTACGTGCCAAAGCCTTTCCATATGGAAGAAATCCTCGCGCGGCTGCGCGCGCTCGTGCGCCGTGCGGCGGGACATGCGACGAGCGAACTTGTCTGCGGCGCGGTCCACCTCGACACGCGCACCGGACGCGTCTCGGTCGACGGCAACCCGATCAAGCTGACCTCCCACGAATACCGGCTGTTGTCTTACCTGATCCATCATCAGGGCCGCGTCGTGTCGCGGACCGAACTCGTCGAGCATCTTTACGATCAGGACTTCGATCGGGATTCCAACACGGTCGAAGTTTTCGTCGGGCGCATCCGCAAGAAACTCGGCGTCGATGTGATCCAGACCGTGCGCGGCCTCGGCTATGTCGCGATGCCGCCCGAGCCCGAGCCCAAAGTGGGGGCCTGACGCGATGGCCGCGACCTCGCTTGCTTCACGGCTTCTTCTCTCCGCCGCGCTCTGGACCGCCGGGGTTCTGCTGGTCGCGGGCCTTGCGCTCTCGTCCTATTATCAGGACCTCGTGGAGCGCGGTTTCGATCTGCGCCTCCATGTCTATCTCAAGGCGCTCGTCGGCGATCTCGCGAGCGATACCGATCTCGACGCCGTTCAGTTCACCGTCGGCGAGCCGCGCTTCCAGCTTCCGCTCTCGGGCTGGTACTGGCAGATCGGACGCCGCGACAAGAACTCGACCGAAACGGTGACGCGGCCGTCCCCTTCGCTGTTCGACCGCAATCTTCCCTTCCTCATCGATTCCGACCCCGAAAAGGATGAGACGGCGACGCGCGATGCCTATGTCACCGGGCCCGACAACGAGACATTGCGACAGGTCGAACGTGTCATCCAGGTCGGCGACGCGCGCTATGTCGTGGCGGTGGCCGGCGAAGCCAGCGAAATCGGCGAAGAGACGCACGACTTCAACACCGATCTCACGATCACCTTTTTCCTGCTCGGCCTCGGCCTTGTCGGAACGGCCGCCATCCAGGTCGCGTATGGCCTGCGGCCGCTCAAACTGATTTCCCAGCAAATCGCCGATATCCGGGCCGGCCGCAGCGACAAACTCGAAGGCGCTGTACCGACCGAAATCGCTCCGCTGGCACGGGAGCTGAACGGACTTCTGGAATCGAACCGCGAAATGGTCACGCGCGCCCGCACCCAGGCCGGCAATCTGGCGCATGCGCTGAAGACGCCGCTCTCCGTCATCGTCAACGAGGCCAATGCCAGTTCCGATCCGATGGCGGCCAAAGTGGTCGAGCAGGCAGACATCATGCGTCACCAGATCGCTCATCATCTCGATCGCGCCCGCGTCAGCGCCGGTATTGCCGTGGTCGGCACCGTCACCGAAACGCGGCCGGTGATCGATGCCCTGAGGCGCGCAATGGACAAGGTCCACCGTGCCCGCAATGTCCGCATCGACGTCACGTCCGACAACACGAACTTTCGTGGCGAGCGGCAGGATCTCGAGGAAATGGTCGGCAATCTCCTCGACAACGCCTGCAAATGGGCGTCGGGCCGCGTCTCCGTTTCGGTGATGGCGGACCGGAAGAAGACCCGCGCCGAGCCGGTGCGGTTGCGCATCATAGTCGACGACGACGGCCCGGGTCTTACCGCCAAGCAGCGCGAGGCGGCGCTCCGGCGGGGCCGGCGCCTCGACGAAACGAAACCGGGTTCGGGCCTCGGCCTTGCGATCGCCGCCGACCTTGCCGCGCTGTATGGCGGATCGCTCGCACTCGGTTCCGCGCCCTTGGGCGGCCTACGGGCTGAACTTAGGCTTCCGGCGGCGGCCATCTGACAGAGTTTCGCCCCAATCCGAAACTATCGGCGGTCGGGGGGACTAAAACGGATCACCTTCGGGGCGGGGCGGGTTCGACGACAGGGGTCTCTGATGATTTTCAGGAAGGTGGTCGCGCTCGCTTTTGCCGCGGCGAGCGTCGCGGGCTGTAACCAGACGACGGGCGATGCGGGACCGCGCGAGGGTGCGGGAACCGTCGCAGGAGCCGTGGCGGGTGGGCTGATCGGTTCAAGTCTCGGCGGTCGGGGCGGGGGGGGTCTTGCCGGCGGTCTCCTGGGCGCGGTCGCCGGAGGTATGGTCGGCAATGCGATCGGGCGCGGTCTCGATGATCAGGCGCGCCGCGAAGCTGCCGCCGCCGAATACCGGGCGCTTGAGAATGGCGCACCGGGTGCGCCGGTGGCGTGGCGGTCGAGGCAGCATTACGGAACGATCACACCCGGTCCCGATTATGACCGTGACGGGTATTCGCGCTGCCGCGAATTCGCCCATACGATCTATATCGACGGACAGCCGGAAACGGCGCGCGGCCTCGCCTGCCGCCAGTCCGACGGCACTTGGGTTCCGGTTTAAACAGAACGGCTTCCAGCAAATCAAAAAGGGCGGCGAAAGCCGCCCTTTTTACATGCTGCAACCGGACGTTAAGCATGGGCCGGATAGAACGGCCTCTGACGTTTTATCCAAGCAGCGACGGCAAGGATGGCCGAGGGCCCGGACCACGACAAGCTGACCGCCTTCTTCCGCGAGCTTTCGCCCGCGGCGCGGGCGAAGCTTGCGCTCGCCATGACGAGCGAGGCAGGGGCGGCAATCCCGTTCCGCGACGTGATTCTGGAGCCGCTTCTGGCCGCCCAGCGGGCGCTCGGCGAAATCCGCGCTGCGGTGGCACCGGAACAGCTTCTTCTGGCTCCGCTCGATCCCTTCATCTCCCCGGAGGATGTCCGAACTAAAATGTCCGGGATCATTTCGCAGGCCGTGAAAGACAGGCTGGCGAAATGGCTCGTAATGACGGGCGCGCCCGATATCGTCGGCGATCTCGGCGCGAAGCTCGACAGGATCGCCGGCAAAGCCGAACAGGATGCGGCAGTCGATGCTGCCCAGGACAAGCTCGCGCATCACCTCGCCGATCTTCTCGCCAAGGCCGACACTCCGAGAACACGCAACAAGCTTGCCGCGCAGCTCGGCGGCGAGAACGCGGTCGCCGATCTCGAAGATATTGCCGTGGTGTTGCGGCGCAGGGTCCTGCTCGCCAAATTTGCAGCCGAGACTTGTCCGCCCGGCGCCAGCATGGACGAGGCGCTGAAGGCCGCGAAGGCCAGGCTCGATCCGCTGGCCATCAAATATCAGGACGCTCTGTCCTTCGCGCTCGTCCTTCTGCGTCAGAAGCTCCCCAATCCGCAAACCTTCGTCCGGCTTGCGGCGGTCGCGGTGGATTCGACGGACGGCGCCCGCATCTGCGAGACGCCCTACGTCCGGATTCTCGATCTCGTCCTGGCCGAGGCGGAACGCGAGCACAGCTGTGCCCGCCGTCTCACATCAACGTCCGACCGTGCTCAGTTCCTGCGGGCGGTGAGAGGTTTCGGCGCGGCGGCGCGGGCGCTCGGTACCGAGATCGATCTCCTGCCCGACGGTCCTCACTCGCGTGGTCTTGCCGCGCTGAAGCGCGAAATGGCGGAGGGCGTGCGCGCCGATCTGCAGGATCTTTCGCCGCGCGTGCGGCGGCTGGTGCGGCCTCGCGACAAGGAGCGCTCGCTCGAAGACTACGAAGTCGCGCGTCTTGTGGCCGATCTCGATCTGCTTCTGATCGCGCGCACCTATGCCGAAGAGATCGCGCTGAACGCGCTCAGCGGGCGCATCTTCAGCGAAGTGCGCGAGCTTCTCGACACCGGTACGCCGCCGCTGATCGAGCGGCTGCGCGGGGCGGACGAGAAATCGAAGCCCGCTCTGCGCGCGCGGCTCACAAACATTGTCAGTATTTCGGCCAAGATATTCGGTTCGGAATATGCGGCTTTGATGTCGAAGGCCGTCGATGTCGCGGGGCAGGAAGCCCGCCAGCAGCTCCGTTCCGCCTGAGATCAAACCAGGGGAGGTGGGCCGGACGCGAACAGCGCGAGCCGCCCGGGCGTGCGCGCAGCCTCGGTCAGCGACGTGCCGACATGCTCGGCGGTGGAGCGCGGCGCGAGAACCAGCCAGGAATCCGTGGTGCTCTGTTCGCGGATGAGCAGGACCCGGATGCCGGCGATAGAGGTTCCGCGCGCGCGGTCGGTCTCGATGCTCCTGAGATCGAACGGACAGACCCGGGCCAGAATCTCATTGGCCGTCTCGCCCACGACGCGGAAGCATGCAAAGCCGCCCGTGAGATCGGCGGTCACGGTCGCCTCGATCTCCTCGGTGAAGGAAGCCGCAAGCGTGCGTACACGTTCACGCGGCACGAGAATCTGCCAGCGCCACGGCCGCACCCAGACGAGGCGCATATCGCCGGCGACGGTGGTTTCCCATGGCACGGTGGGCAGGTCGATGCCGAGTATCTTGTTGCAGCGCCGCAGCAGATAGAGATCGTTGACGGCTAGCCGCAGTTCGAGGACGCCGGAATCTTCGATAATCGCAACGGCGGTGTTCCCGCGCGTGGCGAGCGAACGCGGGGCGTTGAGGGTGTCGGTCCAGGCCAGTTCGATCACGCTTCGCTCTCCGCCATCCCCAGAAAATCGGTCGGTGTGATCTTGGCGGCGTGGCCGTCTCCGGACATCACGATGAAGACGCGATCGCCGATGTGCTTTTCGCCCGCCGAGACGAGCGCGAGCGCGATCGACCGGCGCAACGTCGGCGAATAGCCGGACGATGTGACGTGCCCGACGACACGGCGCGGCGCCGGGTGGTCGGGGTCGAGGACAAGATGGGCGCCGGGCGGCGGCACGCGTCCGCGATCTTCCATGAGAAGGCCCACGAGATGACGCCGGTTCGGACGTGTCAGTGCCGGGCGCTCCAGCCCCGCGTGACCGACGAATGAAGATTTTCGTGTCGAGACGAGATCGCCGAGACCGAGATCGAACGGCGTGACCGTGCCGTCGGTCTCGCGGTCGAGATCGAAGGCACCGGTCTCGAGCCGCAGGCGGTGGAGCGTATCGGTGCCGAACCGCGTCAGGCCGAGATCCTTCCCGGCCTCGAGCAGGTAGTTCCACAGCGCCGGCGCGTACCCGGCCGGAACCGATATCTCGACTTCCGCCCCGGCCGTGTAACGGCTCGCCAGCGCACGGGCGGGCACTCCGTAGACCTCGCCTTCGGCGAAGCTGTCGGCAGTGAAGCTCGATATGTCGATATCGCCCGGCACGCGCGACAGAAGTTCGGGCACACGCGGGCCCGCGAGCAGGATCTGCGCCCAGCGCTCGGTTTCATCCAGGATGAAGACGTCGAGATCGCTCCACGCCGTCTGGTGCCAGCGTTCGAACCATGCCGTGAGCGGCACGGCGCGGCCGACACCCGTGGAGAGAAGAAAGTGATCCGTGCGGACCCGCGCGACGACACCGTCTTCGAGGACGAATCCGGCTTCGTTGAGAAACAGCGCATAGCGCGAACTTCCGACCGGCGTGTCCCAGATATCCGTCGCGCTCATCCGGTCGAGGAATTCCGCGGCGCCCGCGCCCGAAATCGCGATTTTCGCGCCGGCGCTCGCATCGAACAGTCCGATGCCGGTGCGCACGCCGCGGACCTCGCGCCGAACGGCCGCTTCCCGTGCCTCGCCCGGACCCGGGAATACGGCCGGCAAATTCCACAATCCCACCGGCTCCATGATCGCGTCTTTGAACTGAGCGGTGAGGGGTGTCGCGCGCACCGGGCGGAACAGGCTTCCACGCCGTGCCCCCGCGACCGCGCCGAACGTGACCGGCGTCCAGGGCGGGCGGAATGTGGTGTGTGCAATTTCTCCGGCGTCCGTACGCGCGAGCTTCGGGAGGATGGCGGCGGCATTTGCGATCGAGCTTTTGCCCTGATCGGTGCCGAGACCGAGCCCGGTATAACGTTTCAGAAGTTCCGGTGCGCCATATCCTTCCCGCACCGCGATCTCCATGTCGCCGACAGTGATGTCGGTCTGAAAATCGACAAAGGCTCGCAGCCGCTCCTCGGGCGTCGAGATATCGGGCAGAACGCCCACGGCATCGGCGGGATCGTCCTGGGTGGCGTCGATGGCCTTCATGATGCGTGGAGCGGGGTCGGCTTCGGCGCGTACATGGGCGGCGGCCTGCGCGCCCGCGCGCCAGCCGTCCTCGATGGAAGCGCCGAGATCGAAATTCGCATTTGCCGCGCCGGCGACGAACAGTCCCTTCGGCAGTTCGCCCGTCCGGAAGCCGCCGATCTCCGGATCGAAAGCCAGTCGTGCGCCGAGATGGCCGGCCAGCATCGGAGCCGGCGCCCAGCCTCCGGACACGAGAAGCGTATCGCACGCAAGTTCGGTCTGGAGCGCCGGACCGTCGATCGTCAGGCGATTGGCGACCGTGACTTCCGAAATCCGGCCGCCGCGGAAAGCGCCCTTGGAGGAGACGGGCGCCGAGCCGACCGCGATGGACTGGCCGCGCGATTTGGCGATGTGGAACAGCGAGCCGTCCGGCGAAAGCCTAAGATCGACGATGCGCGCAACCTCGACGCCCGCGGCCACGAGATCGACGGCCGTGCGATAGCCCTCATCGCCCGACGTCGCGATGACTACGCGCTGTCCGGGAACCACCGCATAGCGGCGCAGATAGAGCCGCGCCGACGTCGCGAGCATGATGCCCGGCCGATCGTTTTCCGGAAAGACGAGCGGCTTTTCCAGTGCGCCGGTCGCCAGGATGACGGACTTGGCGCGAAGCTTCCACAGGCGCTCACGCGGCACATTCGAGGCTTCCGGGCCCTCGCCGGGGGCGAGGGTTTGGACGATCACCGCGAGGCCGTGGTCGTAAAGCCCGGCGACCTGCGCGCGCGTCAGGATATGTACATTGTCGGCCGCCGCGAGCTCGGCGACTTTCCTTTTCACCCAATCCAGGACCGGCAGATTCTCGACACGCCCCTCATAGGCGTCGGCGATGCCGCCGAGGCGATGCGAGGATTCGGCGAGCAGCACGGTAAGGCCCTGTGCCGCCGCCGCCTCCGCCGCCGCGATGCCGGCCGCGCCTCCGCCGACGATCAGCACATCCGCATGCGCATGGACATGCTCGTAGCGGTCCGGATCGGGCAGGACGGGCGAGCGCCCATAGCCTCCGAGTTTGCGGAGTGCGCGCTCGTAAAAGCGCCAGGCCTTCAGCGGATGTTTGAAGGTCTTATGCTGGAAGCCCGGCGGCAGAACCGGCCGCATATAATCGAGCACCGACGCCGCGTCGAACTTCAGGCTTGGCCATGCATTCTGGCTGCGCGCGACCAGGCCTTCGTGCAGCAGCGTTTGCGTCGCCGGCAGATTGGGCGTGCGGTGCGCGCCGGTGCCGATCTCGACGATGGCATTGGGCTCCTCCGCGCCCACGCTCATGATTCCGCGCGGGCGATGATATTTGAAGCTTCGGGCGACCACGCCGATGCCGTTCGCAAGCAGTGCGCTGGCCAGCGTGTCGCCCGCAAAGCCCTTGAGGCGCTTGCCCTCGAAGGTGAACCCGATGGGTTTCTTGATGTCGATCAGCCGCCCGAAGCGTGTGTTCTTGTCGGACAGGCGGGAGGAGCGGCTCATGCGGCTTCTCCCGGAAAGGGGCCTGGTTCATGACCGCGCGCCCATGTTGCGAAAATGCGCTGGTTTCCGGTGTGCCGCGCCATGCCGAACCAGGTTCCGCAACCCGCTTCGCACAGCCACCATTCCCGCACGACCCCGCGCACGTAGGTACGGCGTTTGCCGCTGGATGCATAAAATCCACCGCATGAAAATTCGGTTTCGTCGGCCGTGATCGCGCAGACGGGGCAGGTGATGAGCAACATGTTCCTGCCTTAGTGGACCACGGCCGAGGCCGCGCTTTCGTCGATCAGGAGCCCTTGCGCGAAACGGTCGAGCCCGAACGGCTCGACGACATGAGCCGCCTTGCCGGAGGTCAAGAGGCTTGCGGTGGCGTAGCCCGAGCCGGGAATCGCCTTGAAGCCGCCGGTGCCCCAGCCGCAATTGAGGAACAATCCGTCCGGTCCCGCTTTGCCGATGATCGGCGAGCGGTCGGGCGTGATGTCGACCGTGCCACCCCACTGGCGCATCATGCGGACGCGCGAGAGCGCGGGAAAGAGTTCGAGAATGGAGGAGACCGCGTCCTCGATGGCGTTGAACGCGCCGCGCCGCGAATAGCCGGGATAGCGATCCGTCGCGCCTCCGATCACAAGCTCGCCCTTGTCGGACTGGCTCACATAGCCCTCCACCGCGCCGGAGAGCACGACGACGTCGAGAACAGGCTTCAGCGGTTCCGAGACGAAGGCCTGCAGCGTCACGGGTTCGATTGGAAGCTCGATGCCAAGCGGCGCGACCAGGGCGGCGCTATCGGCGGCGGCGGCCACCAGGACGGTGCCGGTCGAGATCGAGCCTCTTGAAGTATGTACGGCCGTAACCCGGCCGTCGATCATTCCGATGCTGCCGACCTCGCAATTTTCGACGATGTCGATTCCGAGCCGCGCCGCCATGCGCGCATAGCCCCAGGCGACCGCATCATGCCGCGCGATGGCGCCGTGCGGCTGCCACAGCCCGCCGAACAGCGGATATCTCTTGTGCGGCCCGTCATCGAGCAGCGGCAGGAGGGCGCGTACCTCATCCGGTGGGATCATCCAGGTCTTGATGCCGAAATGCCGGTTTGCATCCGCCGTCCGCGACAGGGCTTCCATATGCTGGCGGCTATAGGCCAGCTCGACGAGGCCGCGCGGCGAATAGAGGACGTTGAATTCGAGTTCGGACGACAAATGTTCGAACAGCGAATGCGAGAGCCCGTAAAGCGCCATGCTTTGCGGCCTGAGATAATTCGAGCGGATGATGGCGGTGTTGCGGGCCGTGTTGCCGCCGCCGAGCCACCCCTTTTCAAGCACGGCGATGTTTTTCACGCCGTGCAGCTTGGCCAGGTAATAGGCCGTGGCCAAGCCGTGGCCGCCGCCGCCTATGATGACGATGTCGTATGACGACTTCGGCTCGGCTTTCGGCCATGCCGGTTCCCAGCCGGCGTGCTGCCGGCGGGCCTCGCGCAAAAGCGACCTGAAGGAGTAGCGGCGTGTCGGTCGCGTCGGCACTGTGCTGGCCCGGATGTGCGGATGAATCACGAAAGGCGGATGGTGCGACACTAGCGATCCGTCCGAAGGGGTGGAAGGGGATCGGCGGCCGGATCACAGACAGGTCCGCAATTGTGCTAGATGACGCCCGCATGATGCTCGGACTCATCTTTTTAGTCATGACCGCCGCGGCGGTTCTTGCCGTTCTCCTGCCTCTGGGGCGCCGCCGCGCCGGAACGGAGGGGGGCGAGGAAGCCGTCTATCGGGATCAATTGACCGAAATCGAACGCGACAGCGCGCGCGGCACGATCGGCCCCGCCGAGGCGGAGGCTGCCCGCGTCGAGGTGGCACGGCGGCTGATTGCGGCCTCCGAACGGGCGCCCGCTACGGTCGCCGGAACGGGGATGTCGAAGTTCCGGCGCCGGGCGGTCGCGGTGTTTGCCCTGGCCGGACTGCCGCTGGCGGCGGCCGGGCTTTACTCCGTGCTCGGCCGGCCCGATTTGCCCGATCGTCCTTTGGCGGCACGGGCAACGGACCAGGGCGCGGACAGCGCGCTCGCCGATCTTCTGGCCCGCGTCGAAGCCGAATTGGCGAAGCGGCCGGACGACGGGCAGGGGTGGGAGGTCGTGGCCCCGGTCTATCTGCGCTCCGGTCAGGTTGAAAAAGCGGCAATCGCCTATGCCAATGCGATTCGTCTTCTGGGCTCGACCGCGGAGCGCGAGGCAGGACATGGCGAAGCCCTGACCCTTCTAGCTCAGGGGAATGTTACGCCCGAGGCGCGAGCTGCGTTCGAGCGCGCGACGGCACTCGATCCGAAACAGGTCCGTGCCCGCTTTTATCTGGGCCGGGCGGCCGAGCAGGACGCAGACCTCCCGAAGGCCGCGACCATCTACCGGGAGCTCCTGGCGGCGGCATCGCCCGATGCTCCTTATATACGCACCGTCCGCGACGCTCTGGCGGCCGTCGCGCTCGGGGAAGAAGGGCAGGCCCCGGCGGTCGATCCCGCAGCTCTCGAAAATGTGTCTCCCGACCAGCGGCTCGCGACGATACGCGGCATGGTGGAAGGTCTCGGCGCGCGATTGAAGGAGGCGCCGCGTGATCTCGGCGGACAGCTCCGGCTTGTCCGCGCTTGGAGTATGCTCGGCGAAGCCGGACAGGGCGAAGGCCGCGGCTGATGCGGCGAAAGCCGCTTTCGCCGATAATCCCGAGGCGCTCCGGCGAATCGCGGATCTTCTTCTGGGACTTGGCTTGGAGGACAAACCGGCGTGACGCGCAAAGGCCGACGTCTCGTTCTGATCGGTCTTGCCGGGGTGGTTCTTGCCGCCGCGGCCGGTCTCGTCCTGAGCGCGCTCAACGACACGATCGTCTTTTTCAGCGCACCGACGGCCCTCGTCGAAAAACCTCCGGTGCCGGGTACGCGCCTGCGGCTGGGTGGCCTTGTCGAAAACGGCAGCGTAAACCGCCAGGGCAGTGATGTGCGCTTCGCGGTGACCGACGGCGCGACAAAGATCGCGGTCGTTTATTCCGGACTTCTTCCCGATCTGTTCCGGGAAGGGCAGGGCGTCATTGCCGAGGGCAGTCTCGGATCCGACGGCACGTTTCGCGCCGACAGCGTGCTCGCCAAGCATGACGAGACCTATATGCCGAAGGAAGTGGCCGACGCCCTGAAGAAACAGGGTGTCTGGAAGGGAGATACGAAATGACCGCCGAAGCCGGACATTTCGCGCTTGTTCTCGCGCTTGTGCTTGCGTGCGTGCAAAGCACGGTCCCGTTGTTGGGCGCGCGGCGCGGAGACGCAGCATTGATGGGGGTCGCCGGCGGCACGGCTCTCGGCCAGTTCGCCTTCATCCTGTTTGCGTTCACGGCTTTGACCGCGGCCTATGTCACGTCCGATTTCTCGGTCCTGAACGTCGTCGAAAACTCTCATTCGGCGAAGCCCATGCTCTACAAGATCACCGGCGTCTGGGGGAACCATGAGGGCTCGATGCTGCTCTGGGTTCTCATTCTCGCGATCTTCGGCGCGGCGGTCGCTCTGTTCGGCTCCAATCTGCCCGCGCGCCTGAAGGCCAATGTTCTGGCGGTGCAGGGCTGGATCGGCGCGGCGTTTCTTCTCTTCATCCTGATCGCGTCGAACCCGTTCGCGCGCGTCGACCCGGCGCCGCTCGAGGGTCGCGACCTGAACCCGCTGCTGCAGGACATCGGGCTGGCGATCCATCCGCCGCTCCTTTACCTCGGCTATGTCGGCTTCTCGATCGCCTTCGCCTTCGCCGTCGCTGCCCTGATGGAAGGCCGCATCGATGCCGCCTGGGCGCGCTGGGTGCGGCCATGGACGCTCGCCGCCTGGCTGTTCCTCACTCTCGGCATCGCGATGGGCTCTTACTGGGCCTATTACGAGCTCGGTTGGGGCGGATTCTGGTTCTGGGACCCGGTCGAGAACGCCAGCTTCATGCCGTGGCTCGGCGGTACCGCGCTGCTGCATTCCGCGCTCGTCATGGAAAAGCGCGAGGCGCTGAAGGTCTGGACGGTGCTGCTTGCCATTCTCACCTTCTCGCTGTCGCTTCTTGGCACGTTCCTCGTCCGCTCCGGTGTATTGACGTCGGTGCACGCCTTCGCGGTCGATCCGACACGTGGGCTTTTCATCCTCATCATTCTCGCGGTGTTCGTGGGGGGCTCGCTTGCTCTGTTCGGTCTTCGCGCGGGCGCGCTGAAGCAGGGCGGATTGTTCGCGCCGGTGTCGCGTGAAGGCGCGCTTGTCCTCAACAACCTCCTCATCACCACCGCCACCGCGACTGTTCTGGTCGGCACGTTGTATCCGCTCGCGCTCGAGGCCGTGACGGGCGACAAGATTTCCGTCGGCGCGCCCTATTTCAACGCGACCTTCGGACCGCTCGCGCTCGCGCTGCTCTGCGCCGTGCCGTTCGGACCCTTGATGGCCTGGAAACGCGGCGATCTTTACTGGGCAGCGCAGAGGCTTTGGCTCGCGGCGGGCGCCGCTTTGCTGGCTGGCGCGGTTGCCGCTTACGCGGAGGAGGGCGGTCCGGCTCTCGCGCCCCTCGCGGTCGCCATCGCCTTCT
Organism: uncultured Alphaproteobacteria bacterium; assembly: GCA_963786225.1. Lineage (GTDB taxonomy): Bacteria > Pseudomonadota > Alphaproteobacteria > Rhizobiales > Methylopilaceae > Flaviflagellibacter. The sequence goes on along the minus strand of CAWAYQ010000019.1, from coordinate 103,974 downwards.
TCGTCATTGTCGGTGCATTCGCCGAAATCGCCGAGCGCACGCGCCTGTTCCGCGTGTCGGCCGGCGAGACGCTGCGCCGGGCGGCCGGCCTGCCGCGGTCGAGCTGGGGCGCGGCGTTCGCCCATTGCGGCCTCGGCATCGCGCTGCTCGGCATCACGGCCGCAACGGCCTGGAACGTCGAGCGCATCGAGATGATGCGGACCGGGCAGGCGATGGACGTCGGCGGCAAGAGCCTGGTTCTCACGGAAACAGGCATGCGCGGCGGGCCTAATTATCAGGACTTCGTTGCACGCTTCGAAGTCCGCGAGGCGGGGCTCGTCACGGCCAGTGTGGAATCCTCCAAACGGCTGTTTGCGGTCCGGCAGATGACGACGACCGAGGCCGGCCTTGTGACCTTCGGGGTCTCGCAGCTTTATGTGTCGCTCGGCGAAATCGCGGACGGCGGCGCGGTCGCGGTGCGCGCCCAGTGGAAGCCGCTCGTTCTACTGATCTGGATCGGCCCGATGCTGATGGCGTTCGGCGGGTTGCTCTCGCTCGCCGACAGGCGGCTGAGGGTCGGCGCCCCGCGCCCCGCGCGGCAGCGTCTGCAGGCGGCGGAGTGACGCCGATGCGCACCGCGCTCCTCGTCCTCCTCATGTTCTTTTCCACTCCCGTTCTTGCGTACGATCCCGGAGGTGAACTGCCGAACGCGGCGCAGGAGGCGCGGGCGCGCGATCTGTTCCGCGAACTGCGCTGCATGGTGTGCCAGAATCAGTCGATCGACGATTCCGACGCGCCGCTCGCGAAGGACCTGCGCGCTCTGGTTCGCGAGCGCGTCGCGGCCGGCGACAGCGATGGGACGATCAAGGCTTTCCTCGTCGCCCGCTACGGGGAATTCGTGCTGCTGAAGCCACGTCTGGAGGCCGAAACCCTGGTTCTCTGGGGCACCCCGATCGCGGTTTTTCTTCTGGGGGCCGGAGCAGCCCTGATCGCGGTGCGGCGTCGGCGTAAGCTACCGGCGGACCAAGAGAAATTGACACCTGCGGAAGGGCGCAAGCTCGAAGCTCTCCTGCGCCGCGAGGCTTAGGTTACGAAGATTTCATGTTGGGGCAATGGAGCCGTAAGGCCCGAAGGCGCATTCATTTTCCCCGGCGGCCGATAAGGCTGCTCCGAATTCAAGCCAAGAGGAATGACATGCAGTCGGAGCCAAAGAATCCCATCCGGTCGCTGAAGCGTCACAAAGCCGCGCTTCTCGCGTCCGTAGTCGCGCTCGGCCTGAGCGGTGTGCTCGCCGGCGAGATGCTGGTCGAAAGCCGCCCGGCAAGTGCCCAGATCGTGCAGGCGCAGGACCTTAGCAAACAAAACCAGCTTCAGAACAACGCCCCCCGGCAGGAACAGATCGGCTTTGCCAATATCGTCGATACGGTGAAGCCCGCGGTTGTTTCCGTGCGGGTGAAGACCGAACGCGAAATGTCGTCGGCCGACCAGCTGCCTGGCTTCTTCAAGAACCTTCCCGAAAATCATCCGCTGCGTCGCTTCTTCGACGAAGGCCAGGGCGAATACGGACCGGGCGCCGGTCCGCGCGGCCGGGGTCTCGGCCGTCCGGGTCCGAGGCAGTTCGGCATGGCCCAGGGGTCGGGATTCTTCATCTCGGAGGACGGCTATATCGTCACGAACAACCATGTCGTCTCGGACGCGGCCGAAGTCGATGTCGTGACGGACGGTGGCGAGACTATGACCGCCAAGGTTATCGGCACCGATCCGCAGACCGATCTCGCGCTGCTGAAGGTCGACAAGAACGAGAAGTTCGCTTTCGTCAGCCTAGGTAAGGATGTGCCGCGTGTCGGCGACTGGGTGCTCGCGATCGGCAATCCGTTCGGCCTCGGCGGCACCGTGACCGCCGGCATCGTTTCGGCGCGCGGTCGCGATCTCGGTTCGGGTCCGTACGACGATTACCTTCAGATCGACGCGGCGGTGAACCGCGGCAATTCGGGTGGCCCGACCTTTAATCTCAAGGGCGAGGTTGTCGGCGTAAATACCGCGATCTACTCGCAATCCGGCGGCAATGTCGGCATCGCGTTCGCGGTTCCGTCCAATGTCGTGGCAAGTGTCGTCGACTCGCTGCGCTCAAGCGGTTCGGTCACGCGCGGCTGGCTCGGCGTCGGCATCCAGCCGGTCGAGGAAGACATGAAGGAGGCCATGGGCCTGAAGGAAGCCCGCGGCGCGCTCGTCTCCGAAGTTCATGGTTCGACGCCTGCCGCCAAGGCCGGCATTCAGAACCAGGATGTGATCCTGTCGCTCAACGGCCAGGACGTCTCCGACCCTCGTGAACTGACCCGTATGGTCGGCGCGCTGAAGCCCGGCTCGAAGGCCGAGCTGAAAGTTTGGCGCGGAGGTTCGGAGCGCGATATCACCGTGGAGCTCGGCAAGCGGCCTGACGATGTCGCCAAGATGAACCAGGGCGAAGACGGAGGCTCCTCTCCGGATTTGGGTCAGGCCCAGCCGTCGGTGCTCGACGACCTCGGTCTTGAGCTCGCGCCGTCGCCTGACGGCAAGGGCGTTGCCGTGGCCAGCGTGGACGGTGACAGCGCCGTCAGCGACAAGCTTCGGGTCGGCGATGTGATCCTGGAAGTCAGCGGCACGGCCGTCTCGACGTCGGCCGACGTGGCCAACGCGATCTCGGCCTCGGCCAAGAAGGACAAAGCGCGTTTCGTGACCTTCCGGGTCAAATCCGGCGATAACGCGCGATATGTAGCGGTCCCCGTCAAGAAGGGCTGAGCCCTTCCTGACGACTGCGAGAACGGCGGGCGGCTCCCCGGGGCCCCCGCCGTTTCGTTTTTTCCAGGGCCGCGATCATGTATGAAGCTCAGATGCGCATCCTGCTTGTCGAAGACGACCGCGAAGCCGCCGCCTATCTCGTCAAGGCGTTGCGGGAGGCGGGGCATGTACCGGACCATGCCCTCGACGGCGAGGACGGCTACGCCCAGGCCGCCGCCAATCCCTATGATGTTATTGTCGTCGACCGCATGCTGCCAAAGCTCGACGGTCTGGCCGTGATCGGCCGTCTGCGCGCCGAGGGCGTGCGGACGCCGACCCTTATTCTCTCGGCGCTCGGGCAGGTGGACGACCGCGTGGCCGGATTGCGGGCCGGCGGCGACGATTATCTCACCAAGCCCTACGCCTTCTCGGAACTTCTCGCCCGCATCGAGGCGCTGGGCCGCAGAAGCGCGCCGAACGCCGCCGATACGGTCTATCGCGCCGGGGAGCTCGAACTCGACCGGCTTGCTCACAAGGTGTCGCGCGCCGGCACCGAGATCGCGCTGCAGCCGCGTGAATTCCGCCTGCTGGAGTATCTGATGCGTCATACCGGCCAGGTGGTGACGCGCACCATGCTGCTGGAAAATGTGTGGGACTATCACTTCGATCCGCAGACCAATGTGATCGATGTCCATATCTCGCGGCTAAGGTCGAAGATCGACAAGGGATTCGAGACGCCATTGCTGCATACGGTCCGGGGCGCGGGATACATGATCCGTGACGGCGCTCGCTAAGCTCTTCCGAACCACGGCGTTCAAGCTTGCGCTCGGCCTGCTGGCCGTGTTCGTCCTCGCGGCCGGGCTTGGCCTCGCTTACGTCGTGTGGGAATCGGGACGTGTCATCCAGGCCCAGACCGCGCAGATGGTCGACGCCGAGACCGAGAACATTGTCGAACGTTACCGCACCTCCGGTTTTCTCGGAATGCTCCAGGCCATCGAGGAGCGGGAGAATCAGCCCGGTTCGTTCCTCTATCTCGTCACCGCGCCCAATGGACAGCCGCTCGCCGGCAATGTCGGCACACTGCCGCTGGACGTGCTCGACAAGGTCGGCTTGCGTGAAACCGAATATGCGCGTCTCGGGGCGAACGAAGGGTCGACGCCGGCACTTGTCCGCGTCGGACGTCTGCCGAACGGCTCACGGATCCTCGTCGGGCGCGATCTTTCCGAGCGTGCCCGTTTTGCCGAAATCCTCATCAGCACCATTCTCGGCGGTCTCGCGCTTGTCATCGTGGTCGGCCTGGCCGGCGGCCTCATCCTCGCGCGCCGCGTCCTCATCCGCATGGACGCGGTGACCGATACCAGCCGCACCATCATGGCCGGGGATCTCTCGGGCCGCCTGCCGGTTTTGGGTAGCGGCGACGAGTTCGATCGCCTCGCGACCGCGACCAACCAGATGCTGGAACGTATCGGCGAATTGATGGCCGGACTGCGCCAGGTCACCGACGATGTCGCGCACGATCTCAAGACGCCCCTGACCCGGCTTCGCAACCACGCGGAGGAGGCGCTGCGGACCGCGAAGACCGATGAGGAGTATCGCGGCACGCTCGACCGCGTGATCGATGAATCGGACGCGCTGATCCGCACCTTCAACACCATGCTTCTCATTGCCCGCGCCGAATCCGGAGCGGCACGCGAAACCATGTCCGCGCTCAACGCCACGGAACTGGTCGAGAGCGTTGCCGAGCTTTATGAACCCTCGGCGGAAGAAGCCGGGTTGACCCTGACGGTGCGTGCCGAACCCGGCCTCGCCGTGCACGGCAACCGCGAACTGATAGGACAGGCCTTGGCGAACCTCGTCGACAATGCGGTGAAATACGGCGCGGCGAAGGGCCGGTCCGGCGGCGAGATCGAGCTCGCGGTGGAGGCGGCCGGAGGCCGCGTCCGGTTCATCGTCGCGGATCACGGGGCCGGCATCGGACCCGAAGATCGCGTCCGCGCTCTCGAGCGCTTCGTGCGGCTCGAATCGAGCCGCACGCGGCCCGGCTCGGGCCTTGGCCTCAGCCTCGCAAACGCCATCGCGCGTCTTCACGGCGGCACGCTGGAACTCGCGGACAATGCGCCGGGGCTTCGCGTCGTCATGGATCTGCCGCGCGAGCGCGAGGGAGCCTCGGCATGAATCTCGCCGGTGCGATGAAGGCCGGCCCGGTCAGCGGAGAGACCGGGCAGAAAAAACTCATCGAGCTTCTGGGGGCGCATTCCGACCTCGACGGAATTGTCCGCGGGAGGGCCGAGGCCATGGCCGTCATGGCGGGCGTCGCCGAAGGTTCGTCCTATCTCTGGCAGCTCATTGCCGTCGATCCGGCCCGCGCCTGCCGCCTTCTCGGCGACGATCCGGAAAAATCCCGTGACCGCCTACTCTCCGATGTCCGTACCCTGGCCGACGGCGATGTGGACGAAGCCGGCCTGATGAGCGCCTTGCGCAAGGCCAAGCAGGAGATGGCGCTGCTCGTCGCTCTGGCCGATCTCGGCGGAGTCTGGGACGTGCCGGTGGTGACGGCGGCACTGGCCGATCTCGCCGATGCATCGATCTCGGCCACAGTCCGGTTCCTGTTGCGCGCGGAAATCGCGAGCGGCAAGTTCCGGCACGATCCGGCCGATCCGGAGAAGGGATCCGGTCTCATCGTCCTTGCAATGGGCAAGCACGGCGCGCGCGAACTGAACTACTCGTCCGACATCGACCTGATCGTATTCTACGACCGCGACAGCGCGCCGCTGCGCGAGGACGTGGAACCCGCGCCGTTCTTCGTGCGCCTTGTCCAGCGTCTTGCGCGCATCATGCAGGAGCGCACCGCCGACGGTTACGTGTTCCGCACCGATCTCAGGCTGCGTCCCGATCCCGGCTCCACCCAGGTCGCAGTCTCGGTCGGAGCCGCTCTCTCCTATTACGAAAGCGTCGGCCAGAACTGGGAGCGCGCCGCAATGCTGAAGGCGCGGCCCTGCGCGGGCGACCTTGCGGCGGGCGAGGCCTTCCTGAAGGAGCTGACGCCGTTCATCTGGCGCAAGCATCTCGATTACGCCGCCATCGCCGACATCCATGCGATGAAGCGGCAGATTCACGTCCATCGCGGCCACGGCGCCATCGCGGTCGAGGGGCACAATCTGAAACTCGGCCGGGGCGGTATCCGCGAGATCGAGTTTTTCGTGCAGACGCAGCAACTCGTCGCCGGCGGACGAAACCCGGCCCTGCGCATGCGCGGCACGGAAGAAGCGCTGGCGGCGCTAAGGCGCGAGGGCTGGATCGGCGACGAGACCGAGCGCGAGCTGGTCGTCGCGTACCGCTTCCTGCGCGAGCTTGAACACCGTCTGCAGATGGTGGCCGACGAACAGACGCATTCCCTGCCGCAGGCAGCGGATGCGATGGAACGCTTCGCGCATTTCGCAGGCTATGACGGCCGCGACGCCTTCGCCGCCGCTCTGGAAATGCAGCTCGAACAGGTGCAGTCGCATTATGTGGATCTGTTCGAGAACGCTCCGGCGCTCGACGTTTCGGCCGGAAGCCTTGTCTTTACCGGCGACGAGGACGATCCCGAAACCCTCGCCACGCTCAGAAATCTCGGCTTTACCGACCCCGTTCAGGCATCGTCGCTCATTCGCGGCTGGCACCATGGCCGCGTACCCGCAACCCGTTCGGCACGGGCGCGCGAGCTTTTGACCGAACTCGTCCCCGCGCTGCTCGCCGCGGTCGGCCGCACATCGGAGCCGAACTTCGCGCTGCTGACTTTCGACCGCGTGCTCAGCCAGCTGTCCGCCGGTGTCGAACTCTTCGCCATCCTGCGCTCCAATCCCGGCTTCCTCGGTCTCCTGGCGGACGCACTCGGCACCGCGCCGAACCTCGCCGGGACCATCGCGAAGCGCCCGCATATTCTCGACGCGGTGCTGGAGCCGGCATTCTTTTCCCGCCTGCCCACCGACGAAGAGCTCTTCACGCGGCTCGATCGCATGCTCGGCGAAGCGCGCGACTACGAGGACGTACTCAACCGCGCGCGGATTTTCGGGCAGGAGCAGCGTGTTCTGATCGGCATGCGGGTTCTGTCCGGAACGATCGGCGCGGACCGCGCCGGCGCGGCCTTTGCGCGGCTTGCGGATGTCCTCATCACGCGGCTTCACACGGCGGTACAGGCCGAGATGGCGAAAACGTATGGATCTATACCGGGGGGACGCTCCACGGTCATGGCCATGGGCAAGCTCGGCGGCCGCGAAATGACGGCGGCGTCCGATCTCGATCTGATTCTGATTTACGAACATCCCGACGACGCGTCGTCGGACGGCGAACGGCCGCTGCATCCGTCGCAATATTATGCCCGCCTCACCCAGCGCCTCGTCGCGGCGCTTTCGGCGCCGACGGGCGAGGGCACGCTTTACGAAGTCGATCTGAGGCTGCGTCCGTCCGGCCATTCGGGCCCGCTGGCGACACGCCTCAAGGCCTTCCAGTCCTACCAGGCCACGGAGGCCTGGACCTGGGAGCATATGGCGCTGACGCGGGGCCGCGCGGTTGCGGGTGACATAGACTTCAAGCACGAGGTCGAAGCCGCGATTGTCGGCATCCTCACGCGCGAACGCGATGTGAAAAAGATCGCCGCCGATGTCCGCGATATGCGCAGGAAGCTCGCGGCGGAGAAGGGCGAGAACAATCCGTGGGACATCAAGTTCGCCAAAGGCGGCCTGGTCGATCTCGAATTCCTCGCCCAGTATCTACAGCTTGTGCACGCCGACACGCATCCTGAAATCCTCAGCACCTCGACGTTCACGGTTCTGGAGACCGTGCACGCAGCGGGACTGGTTTCGACGGAGGATTGGGAATTGCTGGGCCGCGCGGCGCAGCTCCAGCACGACCTGACCCAGGTTCTGCGGCTGTGCCTCTCCGGACCTTTCGAGCCGGAAAAAGCGGGCGAGGGGGTCAAGTCGCTCCTGGCGCGCGCGGGCGGCGCGCCGGATTTTCCGACCCTGGATGCCGAACTTCGCGATGTGCAGCAAAGCGTGCGGCAGGTGTTCGAGCGTCTGCTTGCTTAAGCGCTTGCGAGCGCCGCCTGCATCTTTTCCTCGGCATCGACCTCGTTCAGCGGCAGACGGACCAGAATGACCGTGCCGACGCCGACCGTCGAGCGGATGCGCATCGTGCCCGCATGCATTTCGACCAGCGAGCGCGCGATGGCGAGGCCGAGGCCCGAGCCCTTATGCGTCTTGGTGAACTGGTTCTCGACCTGTTCGAACGGCCGCCCGAGCTTGCCCAAAGCCTCTTTCGGAATGCCGATGCCGGTGTCCTCGACATAGATATGGATGGCGCCGCCGACCTGCCGCAGGCGCACCGCGATGCGCCCGCCCGGAGGCGTGAATTTCACGGCGTTGGAAACCAGGTTGAGCAGAATCTGCTTGATCGCCCGACGATCGGCGCGGGCGACGATGCCGGTCGCGGCTTCCGCCCGCAGGGCAAGACCCTTCTCCTCCGAGAGGGGCGTAATGACGCGCAGGGCTTCGAGCACCGTCGCATCGAGGTCGACATCTTCGAGCCGCAACGGGTGGTGGCCGCTCTCGATCCGCGACATTTCGAGGATGTCGTTGATGACCTCCAGCAGATATTGGCCGCTGTCGCCGATATCGCGGCAATATTCCTCATACTTCGGCGAACCGAGCTCGCCAAACGCGCCTGACGTCATGATCTCGGAGAAGCCGATGATGGCATTCAGCGGCGTCCTGAGTTCATGGCTCATATTGGCCAGGAATTCGGATTTCGCGGTGTTCGCCTTTTCGGCCTCGGCCTTCTGCTCGGCGTACTTCTCCGCCAGATCGTGGAGCTGCTGCGCCTGGACTTCGAGCGTCTGGCGCGATTTCCGCAGGTCGGTGACGGTCGCCATCAACCGCTTCTCGCTGTCGAGCAGTTTCTCTTCGTGCTTCTTCAGCGAGGTGATGTCGGTGCCGACCGAAACGAAGCCGCCGTCCTTGGTGCGGCGTTCGTTGATGTGCAGCCAGCGGCCGTCCTCGATCTGCGCCTCATAGGTGCGCGCGCCTTCCTCGGGGCGGCCCTCGGGACGGATCTGGGTGCGGACAACCGGCGCACGGCCGGTCTGGATCACATGTTCATAGGGTGTACCGGGGACGATCGCGTCGTCGGACAGCTTGTAAAGCTGCTGGAACTTGGAATTGCACAGAACGAGACGGCTGTCGGCATCCCACAGAACGAAGGCTTCGGAGATGGTCTCCACCGCGTCGCGCAGACGGATATCGGCGGTCGCGGTGCGCTCGGCGAGTTTGCGCTCCTCCGTGACGTTGACGCAGATGCCGACGACGCGCGGCCCCTCGTTCTCCGGGCGCACGACTTCGGCGCGCGCGCGCATCCAGATCCAGCCGCCGCGCATATGGCGGACGCGGAAGGCGCGGTCGATCACGCTGGTTTCGCCGCGCAGAAGCTCGTCCGCGAGTTCGTAAAGGTCGATGTCGCCGGGATGCACGACCGACTGGAACTTGCCGAACGAGATCAGATCGTCCTGCGGCTCCATGCCGATCAATTCGAACATCGAGCGCGACCAGAAAACCCGCCCGCGGGCGAGATCCCAGTCGAACAGGCCCGAGCGTCCGCGCGACAGAGCCGTGTCGACGCGGCTCTGAATGTGCTGATAGCCGAGATCGGCGCGCCGGGCCCGCGTCGCCTGCCAATGGAATGCAGCGCCGACAAGCGCCAGAACCAAGCCGGTTCCGATCAGGAACAACAGGGTCAGCCGCGCGTCGGACTGCCATTCGGCAAGCGCGCTGTCGACCGATTGCACGGCCGCGACCTGGCCGAAGGGCGAAGCGAGGCCGCGCACCGTGGCCAGCATGTCCTCGCCCGAGGGAGCCGTGATGGTCATCACGCCGGCGCGCTCGCCGAATGTCGTCAGAACCTGTGTCGCGCCGAGCGCGGAGACGAGATCGCCGCCGACCGAGCCGAGGCCGGTTCCAGTCGCGGCGACGATCCGGCCGTCGCGGTCGGTGACGATAAAGCCGCGGCCACGCGCGGATGCCTCGACCGGCAGTTCGCTGCGGACGTAATTCGTGGCCGAGACCGCCACCGTGTCCGGCTGTGCGGTCGCAGCGAGGCGGTCGAGATCGAGCGCGAGGCGGGCCGCGACGAGATCGAGGCTTTCCGACATGGACGCAAGCGCCCGCTGACGCATGTCGAGAACGTGGAAAAGGGTGCCCCCGCCGACGACGACAAGGAAGAGGACGATGAGGACCGGCATCGACCAGCGGAGAATCGGCTCGCTGGGGGAGAACCTGCGGTTGCCGGAGCGCAAGAGTGTCTGAACGATCGACCGTATGGAATTCGACCGTACAGACGCAGCGGCAGCGCCGGAACGCATCATAAAACCCCCCTGTAATCCCCCGGCGCCCCGATAAAAATCAGTAGCGCAACAAGGCGATAGGAATCTCCCGCCCCCGATTTGTCCAGCCCGTTTCGAACATGGTTAACGAAAAGTAAAAATATGAGTCTTATGAGTTGCTTGGCCTGTGCATACGGTCAGGCGAGGGCACGTGTGACGAGGTCCGAAACATCTGGCGACAAAGGCTTTATCGCCCCGATGCGCCGCAAGGCGGATTCGGCGCGGGTTCGGCGTTGCGGCTCGAGCGCCTTCCAGCTGCGGAATGCACCGAGCAGCCGCGCCGCAACCTGCGGGTTGCGCGGATCGAGTTCGATCACGACGTCCGCGACAAAGTCGAAGCCTGCACCGTCCGCGCGGTTGAACTGCGTCGGATTGCCGGACGCGAACGCGCCTATCAGCGACCGCACGCGGTTCGGATTGGTCATCGAGAACGCTTCGTGCCGCATGAGGCCTTTCACGCGCTCAAGGGTTCCAGCTTCCGGGATGGCCGCCTGCAGCGACAGCCATTTGTCGAGAACGAGCGCGTCCCCGGCATAAAGCCGGTAGAAATCCGCGAACGCGGTTTCGCGGGCCGGCCGGTCGATGGAGGACAGCACGGCGAGGCCGGTCATGCGGTCGGTCATGTTGTCGGCGCCGGTGTAATGCGCGAAGGCGCGCTCGGCGGAGCCATCGTCCTGCTCGGCGCAGAGAAGATCGAGCATCACGCCGCGCAGCGTGCGGCGGCCGGCGCTTGCGGCATCGGGCGAATAGGGGCCGAGATCGTCGAGGCCATGGTAGCGGTCGACCAAGGTATTGCGGACATTGCGCGCAAGAGCGCGCTTCAGCGTCTGCCGCGCGGCGTAGATCGCGTCGGGATCGACATCGGTTCCGATCTCGCGGGCGATGTCGGCTTCGCTCGGCAAAGCGAGAAGCTGGGCGAGCAGCGCCGGATCGAGGGTGTCGTCCCCGAGAGCAAGGGCAAACGCTTCGCCGAGACGCGGTTCCTCGATCGGTTTTCCGTTCTTCCGAATGGCCTCGACCGAGCGCAGCAGGACGCGCGTTCCGGCGGTCTGCAGCGCCTGCCAGCGGTTGAACGGATCGCTGTCGTGCTGCGCGAGAAACAGCAGGTCGCCGTCGCTGATATCGGCCGTCAGCTTGATCGGGGCCGAGAAGCCGCGATTGATCGAGGGAATGGGCCGCGCCGTCAGCCCTGTGAAGGTGAAGCTGTGTTCGGACTGGCTCAGGACCAGGAGTCCGTTTTCCGCGCCCTCGGTCGCGGCGGCGATGTCGCGTCCGTCGGGACCGAGGAGGCCGAAGGCCAGCGGAATGACCATGGGCTGTTTGACCTCCTGTCCGGGTGTCTTCGGCACGGTCTGGACCACATTGATCGTGTATGTACCTTTTGCCTCGTCCCAGAGCGCGGTGACTGCGACTTCCGGCGTTCCGGCCTGCGAATACCAGAGATGGAACTGCGTCAGGTCGCGGCCCGACGCCTCGGCGAAGCAGGCGATGAACTGCTCGATGGTCGCGGCCTGGCCGTCGTGGCGCTCGAAATAGAGGTCCATGCCGCGCCTGAAGGCGTCGGCGCCGATCAGCGTCTTCAGCATGCGGATGACTTCGGCGCCTTTCTCGTAGACGGTCGCCGTGTAGAAGTTGTTGATCTCGCGATAGGTGTCCGGGCGCACCGGATGGGCGAACGGTCCGGCATCTTCCGGAAACTGGACGGCGCGCAGGCCCCGCACATCGGAAATCCGCTCGACCGGGCGCGAGCGCATATCGGCCGTGAACTCCTGGTCGCGGAACACGGTCAGGCCTTCTTTCAGGCAAAGCTGGAACCAGTCGCGGCAGGTGATGCGGTTGCCGGTCCAGTTGTGGAAGTATTCGTGCGCGATGACGGCCTCGATGCCGGAATAGTCGCCGTCGGTCGCGGTCTCGGGGCTCGCGAGTACATATTTGTCGTTGAAGATGTTGAGACCCTTGTTCTCCATCGCGCCCATATTGAAGTCCGACACGGCGACGATGTTGAACACGTCGAGATCGTATTCGCGGCCGAACACATCCTCGTCCCATGTCATCGAACGTTTCAGAGCGCCCATCGCGTAATCGGCGCGCGCTTCCTTGCCGTGCTCGACATAGATCGCGAGATCCACGGGGCGGCCGGATGCGGTGGTGAATGTGTCCTTCACCACGCCGAGATCGCCGCCGACCAGCGCGAACAGATAACAGGGCTTGGGCCAGGGATCGTCCCAGACCGCGAAATGGCGTCCGTCCGAAAGCTCGCCGGCTTCGACCGGATTGCCGTTCGCCAAAAGGATCGGCGCTTCCTTTTTGTCGGCCTCGATGCGGACCCGGTAGGTGGACAGCACGTCCGGACGGTCGGAAAAATAGGTGATGCGGCGGAAGCCTTCCGCTTCGCACTGCGTGCAATAGGCCGCGCCGGTGCGATAGAGGCCTATGAGCTTTGTGTTCGCGGCCGGGTCGAGCCTGGTCACGATCTTGAGCCGGAACGGCCGCTGCGGCGGAGCATGAAGCGTCAGCGCGCCCGGCGTTTCGCTGAAGAGGTCCGCCGGAACCTCGGTGTTGTCGAGCAGGAGCGGGGCGTGAAGCGCGATCTCGTCGCCGTCGAGCACGAGCGGGGCGCCCGCACGGCCGTCCGGATTCGGGCGCACATCGATCACCGAGGTAACGGTCGTTTTGTCGCCGTCGAGCACGACGTCGAGATCGACTTTATCGATCAGATAATCCGGCGGGCGATAGTCGGACAGGTGAATAGCGCGAGGTTCTTCGGACCGCATGCGGGCTCCTGATGTTGTGTTCCGTACTTAAGCCCTGGATCGCGGAGCGCCAGCGGCGCCGGTCCGCGCATTTCGGGATTTCCCGTTTCGCTTTTTCGATTTCGGCTCCCCCGGAACCGCGGTGGCGTCGCCGAGAGCTTCGCGGACATAAAGCTTCTTGACCGCGACATAGGCCACGACGGTTAGCGGGGCGGCGAGGGCGATGCCCATCGGCCCGAACGCCACGCCCGCGGCGACGACCGCGAACAGGGTCAGCGCGGGCGGGATTTCCACGGTCCGATGCTGGATCAGAGGTGTGATAACATTGCTCTCGACCTGCTGGACGAGAAGATAAAGTCCGGCCGTCCAGAGCATCATCTCGTATCCGCCGCCGGCGGCGAGCAGAAGCCCGGGGACGGCGGCGGCGATGGGACCGACCAAGGGCACGAATTCGGCGAGCCCCGCCAGAAGCGCCGAGCGCGAGCGGCGCGGGAATGCCGAGCATCCACAGGACCGCCGTCAGGAAGTCGCGTCAGGACGCCGACCAGCGCCATCGCGGCAAGCTGCCCCACGAGCCAGAAGCCTCAGCGCATTGCCCGCCGTTGCGATGCGTGTCCTCCGCAAGCGCCTTCCGGCCCTCGGGAACGAGCTGCAGGAGGCCATCTCGGTAGAGCGCCGGGCGCGGCCGCGATGTAGAGACCGCCGATCACGACCAGAGCGAGGTTCACATACGGCTGCGCCGGCTGAGAAGTCATGGACATCAACGACGACTAATTGAACAGACCGAGAGGATTGGGAGATTCTGCCTGACTGGTGCTCACCTGCTGGTCGACCCCAGCTTCAGCCCTTTGGCTTTTGAATCGCTTCGCGACGCTTCGTGGTCTCGGATCGACGACGGTTCCGTGCTATGCTCGATCTAGGTCGGACCGGAACTCTCGAACACAAGTAGCCGATGAATCGGGCTCACTTTGCCGACCTTCTGGACGAAGCGACAACGCTCAGCGACTGGTCGAGATTCCGCTCGTCGATGCGTGCCGCGAATCTGGTATGAGTTTACAGCGAGGTCAACGCAGGTTTCAAGATCCGCGCCTGTGCTCGGTGGAAGACAGACGAGGTACGCGAATCGCCGAGCAGCACCGACTGGGCGGTCCACTGCCGATCCTCGATCGGATCGTCTCAAGAAATCGAAGTCTTGCCGCGGGACGCCGATCAGGCGGTTCCTTGTCGCGGCAGGAAATGGCCTAACAAGCGAATCAAGTTTGCGGCCTGCGCGGCCTCGCGAAAGCCCGGCTTGGGTGCTCGACACGGCGGGCGCGTCCCTTACCTGGAACGTCCGCGAAAGACAGGGAATGACCGGACGATGCTCGACGATTGAACCAGATGCGAACTTTCCATTGCGCCGATGATGGACTGGACCGACCGGCATTGCCGCGTCTTTCATCGCCGGCTCAGCGCGCGTGCGCGTCTCTATACGGAGATGGTGACGACCGGGGCAGTGCTGCACGGGCCGCGCGAGCGCCTGCTTGGCTATTCGCCGGAGGAACATCCGCTGGCGATCCAGCTCGGCGGCTCCGATCCGGCCGACCTCGCGGCGTCCGCGAAGATCGCGGCGGAGCTCGGCTATGCGGAAATCAACCTCAATGTCGGCTGTCCGTCGGATCGTGTTCAGGACGGCCGCTTCGGCGCCTGCCTGATGCGTGAGCCTTCGCTCGTTGGAGACTGCGTCGCGGCCATGAAAGCGGCGGTCGACGTGCCGGTGACGGTAAAATGCCGGATCGGCGTCGATGACCAGGATTCGGAGCAGGCTCTCGATGCTCTCGCCGACGCAGTTGTCGGGGCAGGGGTCGATGCGCTCATCGTGCATGCCCGCAAAGCCTGGCTGAAGGGGCTTTCGCCGAAGGAAAACCGCGACGTCCCGCCGCTCGATCATGAGCGCGTCTATCGGCTGAAACAGCGGCTGCCCGATCTGCCCATTTCCATCAATGGCGGCGTGGAAACGCTCGATGAGGCGGAAGAACATCTGCGCCATGTCGACGGCGTCATGCTTGGTCGTGCCGCCTATCAGAATCCGGGGCTTCTGCTCGAGGTCGACCGGCGCCTGTTCGGCGAGGACGCGCCGCATCCGGATGCGCGGACGGCGGCCGAAAGCATGATCGCGTATATCGAACGCCACATCGCCCAGGGCGGGAAGGCCTCGAACGTCACCCGGCATATGCTCGGTCTTTTTCAGGGTCTTCCGGGTGCGCGCGCCTGGCGCCGCCATCTCGCGACCGAAGCGGTCAAGCCGGGGGCCGGCGCTCAAGTAGTCCGTGAAGCTCTCGCCTTCATCCGCGAGAACGCGGTCGCGGACGCCGCCTGATCCATCGTCCTTATTGATCCAAAGGATCACGGCGCTCGGCTTGCGCCGTGGCGCAAGCGGGAACACAAGCTCCGTCCATGTTCGGAATCGCCCCTGAGGAACTCGCCGTTCTCGCCGCCGTGCTCCTGGTGGGCGGCGTTCTGACGGGCTTGCTCGCCGGCCTCCTCGGCATCGGCGGCGGCGCGATCATCGTGCCCGTTCTCTATTACCTGTTCGGTATTCTCGGCGTGCCGGAAGAGGTGCGGATGCATCTGTGCGTCGGCACCTCGCTTGCCGTCATTATCCCGACCTCGATCCGCTCCTATCTCAGTCACAAAAGGCGCGGTGCGGTAGATGTGCAGGTGCTGCGCGCCTGGATCTTGCCGGTTCTCGCGGGTGTCATTGCGGGAGCGGTGATCGCGGCCGTCACCGGCCCCGAAGCCCTGAAGCTCGCCTTTGTCCTGTTCGCGACGTCGCTTGGCACATTCATGCTGGTCTTCGGCACCAACCGGCTCAAAATCTCCGACGATCTTCCCGGCAAAGCCGCAATGCCGGCCTATGGCTTCGGGATCGGCCTGTTCTCCTCGATCATCGGCATCGGGGGCGGCGCGCTCGCCACGCTGCTCTTTACGACGCACGGCCGCACCATTCATCAGGGCGTTGCCACGGGCGCGGGGCTTGGCGTGCTCATCTCCGTTCCCGGCGCGATTGGATATGTCATCGCGGGCTGGCCCGACATGGCTCTCCTGCCGCCGTTCTCGCTCGGCTATGTCTCGGTCATCGGCACGCTTCTTATCGCGCCCGTCAGCATGCTGGTCGCGCCGCTCGGCGTCCGCATCGCGCATGCCTTCTCGCGCCGGCAGCTCGAAATGGCGCTTGGCCTCTTCCTCATCGCGATGGGCAGCCGCTTCCTGGTCAATCTCGTGTTGACCGTCTGGGGCTAATTCAGGTCGAAGCCGAGAGTGGAGCGGTAGGTGTAGATCAGCGAGATCACCGCCACGATCGCAAGCCAGATCGCGATGTGCCGCAGAAGCATCGTGCCTTTGCCCCAATAGGCGCCGATCGTGCCTCCGCCGATCACGACCAGAAGCGCCGTCATCGTGACGAGGCTGACGATCATGTCGCCCCGAGGGCTGCGCAGATCCGTAAAGACATCGGCGAAGACGAGCGCAGCTACGCCCGTGACGACGATCGCAAGTCCGACCCAGGATAGAGTGCCGCGCATGTCTGTCGCTCCGCTGCGGGCAAGGATAGACGAAACAGGCGATATCGGGAAAGGCCGGCTCGGGAAGGGACGATCAGGCGCTGCGGCGGATCAGCGGCTCGGGTTCTTCGCGGCTCATCGGGGCGAGCGCGGTGACGACGCGATAGGCCGGGAAGGTGACGGTCACTTCGGTGCCTTCGCGCAGCTTGCTCTTCAGCTCGAATGTGCCGCCGTGCAGATCGGTCAGGCCCTGGACGATCGGCAGGCCGAGGCCCGCACCCTGTTCGGCGGTCTTGATCGCAAGCGTGCCCTGGCCGAACGAGGACAGGACGATCGGGATTTCGTCCTCGGGAATGCCCGGTCCGGTATCGCGGATCGACAGATACTGGCCGCCGTTTTCCAGCGAGCCCGCCTTCACCGTGATCTCGCCGCCCTGCGGCGTGAACTTGATGGCGTTGGACAGGAGATTGAGGGTGATCTGGCGGATGGCGCGTTCGTCCGCCCAGAGCGCCGCCATGCCGGTCTCGAACTGGTCGCGAATGGTGATGCCGCGGTTCTTGGCGCGCAGCTTCAGCAGGTGGCAGCAATCGTCCACGACATGCGTCAGGCCGAACGCTTCCTCGTTCAGCTCGTAGCGGCCGGCCTCGATGCGCGACAGATCGAGCAGTTCGTTGATGAGGTTCAGCAGGTGCTCGCCGCTGGCATGAATGTCGCCCGCATATTCCTTGTAGGTCGGGTTGGCGTGGACGCCGAACACTTCGCTCTTCAGCACTTCGGAGAAGCCGAGAATGGCGTTCAGGGGCGTGCGCAGTTCATGGCTCATCGTCGCGAGGAAACGCGATTTGGCGACGTTCGCCTCTTCGGCGCGGCGGCGCGCTTCATCGGAGTTAGACTTCGCCTGTTCGAGTTCGGCGATCAGCGCGTCCTTTTCGGCGCGATATTGCAGCGTCACGAGCGAGGTGCGGAACAGGCGCCGGCCGAGAAGAATGAAGAAGACCTGCGCAAGCGGCGCAATGACCGCGACCATACGGAGCGCCGGATCCTCCATCACCAGGAAGAAGGCCGCGATTGCGATCGTGATCGGCAGCGAGCCGGCATAGACGACAATCGGCAGGCTCGCCGACAGCATGGTGCGGATCGCAACGATCAGCAGCATCGCGAAGACGAGGAAGATCCGTGCGCTGTCGTTCTGGACGAGCGCCAGCGGCGGCACGATCATCGCAAATGTCGCGGAATGCGCGAACTCCGCGATGGCGAAACGCTGCCGCCAGGATTTCAGGGTTTTCGGTTTTGTTGTCGGCGACAGGAAGCGGCTGACATACCAGAGAATCAGACCGTGAAACGTCAGGACGGCCGCGAGCCAGATTGCGATGGTGAAAAAGGACAACCAGAGGCTCATCGTGCCGGCGATGGCAATTTCGAGAGCCAGAATGGCGTAAGCCGCGGTGTAGCGGTTCTGGGCGTACAGACGCGCAAGTTCCGCGTCGAACGCCGGCCGCGTGCCGGTCGTCGATGTCAGCCGTTCGCGCGCTTCGCGGACTTTCTGGTTGACGTGGCGCCGCTTCTCACGCGCGCGGACGGTCTCGTCGCTCGTCTCGGCAGCCAGACGGCGGCGGATCTCGTTCATTGTCCACGCGGCATCGTCGGCGGCGAGCAGCGCATCGCCGGCAGCAGGGGCAATGGACTTTTTTTCCGCGTTATCCGTCATGAGCCCGATCGATTCCGGGCTCTATGTGAATTTAAAAACCTTAAGGTCGGCCTCACCGACATGGTTGACGGGTTCTTTAGGAGATCGAAGAAATCCGGCCGTCTGCGTGTTCCCCTCGGCCGAGGCGTCGTCACATGGTTAATAGATGCTGAACGGGAAATATTTGTCGTTAATTTTCTTATAGGTTCCGTCGGCCAGGATGGCGTCGATCGCCAGGTCGAACCGTTCCTTCAGATCACGGTCTTCCTTGCGGACGGCGATGCCGACGCCTTCACCGACATGGGCCTTGTCGGTCAGGTCCTCGCCCGTGAGGGTGCAGCATTCGCCCTGTTCGGTTTTTCGGATCCATTCGAAAATGCCCACTTTGTCGGCGAGCATGGCATCGAGGCGGCCGCGGGCGAGTTCGAGCTGCGCTTCCTGTTGGCTGGCGTACAGTTTCACTTGCGCACCGGCCGGCGCGTACAGCTTTTCCAGATATTTCGCGTGAATCGTGTGCTCCAGAGCGCCGACGAGGCGGCCTTTCATCGCGGCTGGACTCGTGTCGCGGAGATTGGCGGCCTTGCGCGTCGCGAAGCTTCCCGGCGACTGATAATAGCGGCGCGTGAAATCGACTTTCTTCTTCCGCTCCTCGGTGATCGACAGAGATGAAAGAATGGCGTCGAAGCGGTTGGCAAGGAGCGCCGGAATCATGTCGCCCCAGTCCTGTTTCACGAACTCGCACTTCACCTTCATCTGGGCGCACAGCGCGTTCGCGAGATCGATCTCGAACCCCTGAAAACGGTTGTTCTCGTCGATGAACGTAAAGGGCGGATAATCGCCTGCCACGCCGATGCGGACATCGCTTCGCTCCTTGGCGGAAGCGGTCATGGAAAGCATTGCGGAGAGCAGCACGAAAAGAGCACGCAACACGAAGCTCATATCGTTCCAACAAAACGAGAAACAGAATGTGCGGAGTGTTCGCCAGAAAGTCCGGGGTGGCAACAGATTCGAGCCGTTTTAATTGACCGGACCTGCGCTGGGTTTATGGTGCGCGCGATCAGGATCGAGGCATGAGATGACGGTTTCCAGAGATGACGTGATGCGGGCGCTCAGTGCGGTTCCGGCGCCGGATGGGCGCGGGAGCCTCGCCGACTCTCCACAGGTTTCTGAGATCGTCATCAAGGACGGCCGGGTTTCCTTTGCGATTCTCACGACGCCGGAGAGGGCCAAATCTCTCGAAATGGTGCGCAGCGCGGCGGAAGCCGCGGTGAAGGCCATTCCCGGCGTCACCGACGCGCTGGTTGCGCTCACGGCCGAGAAGCCGGCAGGAGCGCCAAAGGCGCCGCCGGTGGGCGGTCCCAAGGCTTCACCGCTCGACGTCCGTCACATCATTGCGGTTGCATCCGGCAAAGGCGGCGTCGGCAAGTCGACGACGGCGGCAAATCTCGCGCTCGCGCTTGCCGCCAAAGGCCATCGCGTCGGTCTCCTCGACGCCGACGTGTATGGACCTTCCATGCCCATGCTGTTCGGCGTGCGGCACAAACCCAAATCGGACGGCAAGACAATCGAGCCGATCACCGCCTACGGCATCAAGCTGATGTCGATCGGCTTTCTGATCGAAGCCGACACGGCGATGGTGTGGCGCGGGCCGATGGTCATGAGCGCCATCACGCAGATGCTGCGCGACGTGCAATGGGGCGGGCTCGACGTGCTCGTCGTCGACATGCCTCCCGGCACCGGAGACGCTCAGTTGACCATGGCCCAGCAGGTGAAGCTGGCCGGTGCCGTCATCGTCTCGACGCCGCAGGACATGGCGCTTGCCGATGCCCGGCGCGGTGTCGCGATGTTCCGCAAGGTCGACGTGCCGATCCTCGGCGTGATCGAGAATATGAGCTATTTCTGCTGCCCGAATTGCGGCCACCGCACCGAACTGTTCGGCCACGGCGGCGCGGAGACCGAGGCCGAGCGGCTCGGCGTCCGCTTCCTCGGCGAGATCCCGCTCCATGCCCGTATCCGCGAATTGTCGGATGCCGGGACACCGGTCGTGGCCGTCGAACCCGACGGTGAACATGCCGCCGCCTATGCCGCGATTGCCGACATGATCTGGAGCGACCTCGAGGCCGGCACCGGCCAGCGTCCCGCGCCGCGCATCATCGTCGGTTAGGAATCTCCGGATAAGCTGTTGCGGAAAAGCCGGTTCGGCCTGAACATTCAGCACATAATGGTGGTTTTGCGCGAAACTCGCGTGGCGTTGGAGCGTTCTCTTAGGCTTGCAAATTCAAAGGCTTAAGCAGAAGCGCTTAGAAAGTGCGGGAATGAACCTGGTCGACGATATCAAGCGTCCCGTTTCGGTGACCGCCGCGCCGGAGCCCTGGCTCCCGGCCGATCTTGAGAAATGGGCCCTGTTCCTCGACGTCGACGGCACTCTGCTCGAAATCGCGCCAAGCCCCGATTCGGTCGTGATCCCGGCCTCGCTGCCTCTCTTGCTGGAAGACCTGCACCAGGCGCTGGGCGGCGCGCTGGCGCTGGTTACGGGCCGCGAAATAGATGTCGTCGACCGGATGTTCGCGCCGTTGAAACTGCCGGTGGCAGGCGTTCACGGCGCGGAGCTGCGGTTCCCCGACGGCACCCGCAAAGGCACCCCGATCAGTCCTTCCATGCCGCGCATCCTCGCCGAACTCGAAGCCTTCGTGGCTGCGAATGATGGCCTGCTTCTCGAGAACAAGGGCAGGGCGGTCGCGGTGCATTACCGTCTCAATCCCACACTCGGCGAGGACGTCGAGGCCTTTGTGCGCGACGTGGTGGAGAGCGACGGTCGAGGGCCTGGAGATCCAGCCCGGCAAGATGGTTGTCGAGGTGCGGCCGGCCAAAATCGACAAAGGCCGCGCCATGGCTGTGTTTCTTGAGGAAGAGCCCTATATCGGCCGCACCCCGCTCGTAATCGGTGATGACTGGACGGATGAGCCCGGTTTTCGCACGGCCAATGCGCGCGGCGGCCGTTCGATCCGTGTCGGTCGCGACAAGCGTCCGACGGAAGCCAATGAAAGCCTGCCCGATCCCGAAGCCGTGCGCCGCTGGCTGGCCGCGCTGCTGACGCGGGGCGGGGCCACGTAATGCCGGAGGACGCTTCCTAGTGCCACGTCTCGTCGTCGTCTCGAATCGCGTTCCGGTGCCCTCGCCGAAGGGCAGCACCACCGCGACGGCCGGCGGTCTTGCCATCGCGCTGGAAGCGGCGCTGAAGAGCCGGGGCGGGCTTTGGTTCGGCTGGTCCGGAAAGACCAGCGGCGAGCGCGAAATCGAATGGCTGGAAATCCGCGATTTCGGCAACGTCACCTATGCGGTGGCGGATCTGAACCGCCGCGATGTCGATGAATATTATGCGGGCTTCGCAAACCGCGCGCTGTGGCCGCTCTGTCATTACAGGCTCGACCTGACCGATTTCTCGCGCAAGGACATGGCGGGGTATTTCCGGGTCAACCGCTCGTTCGCGCGCCTGCTCGCGCCGCTGATCCGGCCGGACGATCTGATCTGGGTCCACGATTATCATCTGATCCCGCTGGCCGCGGAACTGCGCCATATGGGCGTGAAGAATCGCATCGGCTATTTCCACCACATTCCCTGGCCGCCGGCGGACGTCCTCTCGACGCTGCCGGTCCACGACACCATCATGCGCGGGCTCGCGGCCTACGATCTCGTCGGCCTGCAGACCGATTACGATGTCGAGAATTTTGCCGGATGCATGGTGCGCGAGGGGTTCGGCAAGGCGCTCGGCGGCAATTGGTATGAGAGCTACGGCCACCGCTTCCAGGTCGGCGCGTTCCCGATCGGCCTCGACACGGATGTCTTCGAGCAGATGGCCGACGAGAGCGGCAAGAATCCGATCGTCAAGCGCACGAGCCAGAGCCTGAACGGTCGCGATCTCGTCATCGGTGTCGACCGGCTCGATTATTCCAAGGGCATCGGCCAGCGCATCGAGGCGTTTTCGCGTTTTATCGAGATGAGCCCGAGCGCGAAGGGGCATGTAACCTTTCTGCAGATCACGCCCAAATCGCGCTCCGAGGTTCCCGAATATGCCGACATGCAGCGCGAGATCGCGGAACTGACGGGCCGCGTCAACGGACAGCTCGGCGATGTCGACTGGGTGCCGATCCGCTACGTCAACAAGTCCGTCAGCCGCCCCGCGCTTGCGGGTCTGTACCGCCTGGCCAAGGCCGGACTCGTGACGCCGCTGCGCGACGGCATGAACCTCGTCGCGAAGGAATATGTCGCGGCGCAGGATCCGAACGATCCGGGTGTGCTGGTCCTGTCGCGCTTTGCGGGCGCCGCGCGTGAAATGGACGGCGCCCTGATCGTCAACCCCTACGATGTCGAGGCGACGGCAAACGCCATCGGCCGCGCGATCTCGATGCCGGTCGAGGCGCGGCGCGAGCGCTACAATTCGATGATGCCCCGCCTTCGTACACACGATGTCGCCGCCTGGTGCCGGGATTATCTCGAGGTTCTTGCGAAGGACACCGACCTTCAGCCCGAAGCCCTGCGCGCCCTGAACTGAGGAAAAGATGCCCGATCCGCATGACCCCTGGCCGGTCGAGCTGAAGCTCGTCGACGAAAAGCGCGCGCTCCATATCTGCTGGGACGACAACCGTCACGACACGATCGAAGCCGAATATCTGCGCGTCGAAAGCCCGAGCGCCGAGGTGCAGGGCCATTCTCCGGCCGACAAGACGACCGTTCCCGGCAAGAAGAACGTGACGATCCAGGATGTGCTGCCCGTCGGCAGCTATGCGGTGCGTCTGGTCTTCAGCGACGGCCATTCGACCGGCATCTTCACCTGGCCCTATCTCCGCAAGCTCTCCGATCGGAGAGCGGAAATCTGGGGCAAATATCTGGAATCGCTCGCCGCGAAAGGCCTCAGCCGATCCTGAGCGCGCCGTTTGCTTGACAGGCAGGGCCGGGGCTCATACCAACCCGATAGGGCGGGCGATTAGCTCAGCGGGAGAGCACTCCCTTCACACGGGAGGGGTCACAGGTTCAATCCCTGTATCGCCCACCATTCCTTCCCAAGAATATCAAGGGGCTTCGGCCGCAGCGCGGTTTGTCCCCGTCGGCGGTCTCGGCGAACACCTGCAGATCATGGTACGCGGATGCGTGAGAATCCGCGTAACCTGTTCCCGGCACGTTCACGCGCGTTCGCCGTGCGTCGGTCGACATTGCGCGCGCATCCTGGGAAGGGTCGAGGTTCAATCCTGTATCGCCACCACTTCTGCCGGTCGAATTCGTGACCGTCGTGCCACAGTGTGTGGCCAACCGGCACCGAATGCGCGTTTTTAGCCATACTCTCAATTGAAAACTGCCGCGGTCACGGGAATAAGCAGAGTGACATTTTGGTCGGCTGATTTGCCGACCTCTTCAATTGAGGCATGCCATGCGTCGTATAGCTCTGCTCACCATCGCCGCGCTCGTCGCAGCCGCCGTCCCGGCCGCGACCTATGCCGGCTACATGATCGATCCGACGACCAAGGAGCCGATCGTCAACAAGTACAAGGCCGGCGGCATGACCTCGTCGCCGATCAAGAAGACGATCGTTCCGGCCCCGGGCAAATACAGCGCCGGCACGATCGTCGTGAACACCGCCGAGCGCCGCCTCTATTTCGTTCAGCCCGATGGCACGGCGATCAAGTACGGCATCGGCGTCGGCCGCGATGGTTTCCAGTGGGGCGGCACGCATTCCGTCACCATGAAGAAGGAATGGCCGGATTGGCGTCCGCCGGAGCAGATGCTGAAGCGTCGTCCGGACCTGCCGCGCTTCATGCCGGGCGGCCCGAACAATCCGCTGGGCGCGCGCGCGATGTATATCGGCTCGACCATTTTCCGCATCCACGGCTCGAACGAGCCGCAGACGATCGGCCAGGCCGTGTCGTCGGGCTGCTTCCGGATGTCGAACGACGACGTGACCGACCTTTACGATCGCGTGAAGGTTGGCGCGCGGGTCGTAGTATTGCGCTGATCCGAGGCGGGGGCTGGGGATTGGCGAAGGGCCGGCGCTTGCGCCGGCCCTCTTCGTTTCAGGGTCCTCGTTCAGAACAGCAATTTCCGCGCGGCGTCCGGAACGGCGGCGAAGCGCGGACACCACGGCTTCGGCGTCGAGTTCGCCGACCGGGACGTCGGTATAGCCGTAGTCCAGAAGCACGCAGGGCACATTGGCATTGCGCGCCGCGTCGCGGTCGGTGCGTGAATCGCCGATCATCACCGAACGTCCGACATCGCCGCCGGCGCGCTCGATCGTGCCGATCAGATGGATCGGATCGGGCTTTCTCGCCGGAAACGTATCGGCGCCGCAGATCGCCGCGAAGCGCGAACGCAGACCGAGCGCCTCGAGCAGAAGAAGCGACAGCCGCTCCGGCTTGTTGGTGCAGACGGCGAGAATGTTGCCGCCGGCCGCAAGCTCGTCGAGCACCGGGACGACATCCGGATAGAGCGTGGATTCGTCGGCGATGTGGAGTTCGTAATGGGCGAGGAACGCGCTCGCGAGCTGCTCGAACCGTTCCGGCGAAACCGCGTGGCCGCGCAGGTCCAGACCGCGCGTGAGCATGACCCGGACCCCGCCGCCGATCAGCTTGTGCACGTCGCGGATCAGGATCGGTTCGAGATTTTCGAGCGCCAGCGCAACGTTCAGGCCGCCCACGAGGTCGGGGGCGGTGTCGACGAGCGTGCCGTCGAGATCGAAGACAAAGGTCGGAGCGGTCATGGAATGCGGTCGCACGATTGGGACGGAAGGATAAGTCTGGGTAATATCACCCGCAGGCACCCGAGTCGCCACGGATGAGCGCATGATCCGCCTCTCACCTTTTGCCTTTTCAATTCTGACTACGGCATTGATATCACTCGCAGAAACCGGTTCCGCCTCGGCCGAGGAATACCGCTTCATGCCGGCGCCGCAGATCGATCTCAACCGCATCTACCGGGTCAACCGCCTGACCGGCGAGATGGGCGCCTGCCAATATGCCATCAAGGACAGCACGGTCGGCGTCGCGCTCTGCTATGCGGCGGGCGAGGGCGGCGGCCCGCAGCCGATCCCCGGCGATTACGATCTCGTGCGCTCGAACCACGAGCGCGAAGGCGGCATTTTCCGCGTCAACACCCGCACCGGCGAGATCAGCGTCTGCTACGTGCTGACCGAGCGCGTGGTCTGCACGCCCCAGGCCCGCTGACTCCCCCGCTGGCGTGAGCGCGGCCGGGTGGCCCCGGCACGAGCCGCCATGATAGACCGCGCTTCCCCGCCGTCCGCCGAGGATATGATCTCCCACGCAAATCCCCGCGCTGACGAACCTGCGCGGGCGTGCTAAAGCGGCGCCATCATGAAACTCTCGAACCCGTCACTGCTGCGGGAGCCTGCCTGATCGGCGGCGCCTGGATCGGCAACCGGAGACGCCGTCGACAATCCCGCCACCGGAGAGACCGTGGCCAAGCGTGCCGGAGCTCGGCGCCGCCGAGGCGAAGCGAGGCCGTCGACGCCGCCGCCAAGGCGTTTCCGGCCTGGGCCGGCAAAACCGCCAAGGAGCGCTCGGTCATCCTGAAGCCCTGGCACCAGCTCATCATCGCCAACCGCGAGGATCTCGCCGTGCTGATGACCAGCGAGCAGGGCAAGCCGCTGACGGAGAGCCGGGGCGAGATCGACTACGCCGCCGGCTTCATCGAGTTCTTCGCCGAAGAGGCCAAGCGCATCTACGGCGAGACCATTCCGAGCCCGTTGCCGGGCTCGCGGCTTCTGGTGCTGCGCCAGCCGGCGGGCGTCGTCTCGGCCATCACGCCGTGGAATTTCCCGGCCGCGATGATCACCCGCAAGGTCGGCCCCGCGTTGGCCGTCGGCTGCACCGCCGTGGTGAAGCCCGGCCGGCGCGACGCCGCTGACGGCGCTGGCGCTCGGCGCGCTCGGCGAGGAGGCGGGGATGCCGCCGGGCGTGCTGAACGTCGTCACCGGCAAATCCGGCGAGATCGGCGAGGTGCTGACCACGCATGACGCGTGCGCGTCGTGACGTTCACCGGATCGACCGAGATCGGCCGCAGGCTGATGAAGCAGGCCGCCGAGGGCGTCAAGAAGGTCGGGCTCGAACTCGGCGGCAATGCGCCGTTCCTCGTGTTCGACGACGCCGATGTCGAAGCGGCGGTCGCGGGGCGGTTCAGTCGAAGTTCCGCAATATGGGCCAGACCTGCGTCTGCGCCAACCGCATCTATGTACAGGACCGTATCTACGACGCCTTTGTCGAAAAGCTGATCGCCGCGACGACGAAGCTGAAGGTCGGCAACGGGCTGGACGAGGGCGTCCCGCAGGGGCCGCTGATCAATGAGGCCGCGGTGAAGAAGGTCGAGGAGCACATCGAGGATGCGGTGTCGAAGGGCGCCGAGGTGAAACCCGGCGGCAAGCGCCACGCGCTCGGCCGCACCTTCTTCGAGCCGACCGTGCTCGCGAACGTCACGCAGCAGATGAAGATCGCCCACGAGGAAACCTTCGGTCCGGTCGCCGCCGTGTTCCGCTTCAAGACGAGGAGGAGGCGATCCGTTCCGCCAACGACACCGAATTCGGCCTCGCCTCCTATTTCTACGCGCGCGATGTCGGCCGCATCTTCCGTGTCGCCGAGGGGCTCGAATACGGCATCGTCGGCGTCAATTCCGGTGTGATCTCCACCGAGGTCGCGCCGTTCGGCGGCATGAAGCACTCCGGCATCGGCCGCGAGGGCTCGCATCACGGGATCGAGGAATTCACCGAGATGAAATATGTGATGCTCGGGGGGCTGAACTCGTGAGCGACCATCAGAAGCGCGCGGCCGCGGAGGCCGCGCTCGAACTCGTCCGTCCCGGAATGCGGCTCGGCCTCGGCACCGGCTCGACCGCCGCCCATTTCGTCGAACTCCTGGGCGTGAGGGTGAAGGCGGGTCTCGACGTGGTCGGCGTCCCGACCTCGGAGGCGACGCGCGGCCTCGCCAAACATGCCGGCATCCCGCTGACCACGCTGGACGAGACCCCGGAACTCGATCTGACGGTCGACGGCGCCGACGAACTCGATCCGGAACTTCGGCTGATCAAGGGCGGCGGCGCGGCGCTGCTGCGCGAGAAGATCGTGGCCTATGCCAGCAAACGCATGGTGGTCATCGCCGACGGCAGCAAGAAAGTCGCCGTTCTCGGGGCCTTTCCGCTGCCGATCGAGGTCATTCAGTTCGGCCTGCGAAGCCACCCGCCGCGCGGTGGTCCGGGCCGTGGAGAATGCCGGCTGCCGGGGCGAGATAAAGCTTCGCCTGCGTCCGGACGGTCATGCTTTGGTCACGGATTCGGGCCACTTCATCCTCGACGCCTCCCTGGGCCGGATTCCGGCTCCCGAGGCATTGGCGAATGGACTGGCCGCGGTTCCTGGGGTAGTGGAACACGGTCTGTTTATTGGTCTTGCCAGCGATGCGTTCATTGCCGGGCCGTCCGGCGTTGAACATATCGCGCGATCTTCCTCGTAATTTTCCGGAGACATTCTCAATGACGTTCTCCCCGGTACGCCGCTTCGGCACTGCCGTTCTTCTGGTCTGCGCGCTCTGCGTCCCGGCCTTCGCGCAGGCTCCGGCCGCGAAGGCGCCGACCCCCGAACACATCGCGCTGGCGCGCGCGGTGCTCGACTTCACCGGCGCCCGCAAGAGCTTCGACAATGTCGTGCCGAAGCTGCTGACGGATGCCCGCAACGTCATCCTGCGCACCCGTCCGACCCTGCAGCCGGATCTCGACGCCGCCGCGATGACGGTCGCGACCAAGCTCGCGAATGCGGACGAGGAACTGGTCAGCCAGATCGCGACGGTCTACGCGCAGAAATTCAGCGAAACGGAACTGAAGGAAATCGCCGCCTTCTACCAGTCGCCGACCGGCAAGAAGATGACCGCGGAACTGCCCTCGGTTCTCGGCGAGAGCTACAAGCTGCTCGGAGCATGGTCGCAGAGGCTGAGCCTCACGATCATGGACAATCTGCGCGAAGAGATGAAGAAAAAGGGCCACGACATCTGACGGTCGTCGCTTATCGCGCGGGCGCCGGAGCGCCCGCGCCGCGTATCGCCCGGAACAGGATCGGGCCGAACAGCACCAGCGCGCAGATCGCGTAGATCGTTATCGCAAGTCCGCTCTCGACCAGGGCCGACGCATCGCCCTGGCTGATCGCGAGCGCCCGGCGCAGCTGCTGCTCCGCCAGCGGTCCGAGGATCAGCCCGATGATGACCGGCGCCACCGGATAGTCGAAATAGCGCATCGCGAAGCCGAGCAGGCCGAGCACGACCAGCATAGCGAGCTCGAACTGGGATGGATTGGCGCCGAGCGTGCCGAGCGTCGCGAACACCAGAATGCCGCCGTAGAGCCACGGCCGCGGGATCGCCAGCAGCCGCACCCACACGCCGATCAGCGGCAGGTTCAGCACGATCAGCATGAAGTTCGCGATGAACAGGCTCGCGACCAGACCCCAGACGAGCTCAGGGTTCGAGGTGAACAGCAGCGGGCCGGGATTGAGGCCGTATTGCTGGAAGCCGGCGAGCATCATCGCCGCCGTGGCGGAGGTCGGCAGGCCGAGCGTGAGCAGCGGAACCAATGTGCCGGCGGCAGACGCGTTGTTCGCGGCTTCCGGGCCGGCGACGCCTTCGATCGCGCCGTGGCCGAACTCTTCGGGTTTCGACGACAGCTATTTTTCCAGCGAATAGGACAGGAAGGTCGGGATCTCGGCGCCGCCGGCGGGCAGGGCGCCGATGGGGAAGCCGAGCACGGTGCCGCGCAGCCACGGCTTCCACGAACGCCCCCAATCCTGCGCGGTCATCCAGAGCGAGCCGCGCACGGGTTCGATCGTTTCGCGGAAACGCGAGCCGTGCGCGGCGACATAGAGCGTTTCGCCCAGCGCGAACATGGCGACGGCCGCCGTGGTGACTTCGACGCCGTCGAGAAGATCGGGTACGCCGAAGGCGAGGCGCGCCTGGCCCGTCTGCAGATCGATGCCGATCAGGCCGAGCGACAGGCCGATGAACAGGCGGTCAGCCCGCGCAGCGCCGAACCGCCGAAGGCGGACGACACGGTGGTGAAGGCCAGGACCATCAGCGCGAAATATTCGGCCGGGCCGAAGCTCAGCGCGATATCGACGACATACGGCGCGACGAAGGCCAGCAGCAGGGTTGCGATCGTGCCGGCGACGAAGGAGCCGATGGCGGCCGTCGCCAGCGCGGGCCCGCCGCGCCCCGGCGGGCCATCTGGTTGCCTTCGAGCGCCGTGATCATGGACGCGCTTTCGCCCGGCGTGTTGAGCAGGATCGACGATGTCGATCCGCCGTACATACCGCCGTAATAGATGCCCGCGAACATGATCAGCGATCCGGCGGGATCGAGCTTGAAGGTCACCGGCAGCAGCAGCGCGACCGTCAGAGCGGGGCCGATGCCGGGCAGAACGCCGACCGCGGTGCCGAGCGTCACGCCGATCAGCGCGTAAAGCAGGTTTATCGGCTGGGTCGCGACCGAGAGACCGGACAAGAGGGCGTCGAAGCTTTCCATGCGATTCAGATCAGCCGCTCGAGCGGGCCTTGCGGCAGGCGAGCTGAAGGCCCTTTGAAAAGAGAACTAGAGAACGAAAGCGAAAACGATCCCGACCGGGATCGTCAGCCAAAGCGGCTTGCCGCCGAAGCCGCGCGCGGTGAAGGCGAACAGCACGCCCGTGGCGATGGAAAACCCGGCAAAGCCGAGCAGAACGACCTGGGCGACGAGACCGCCGACAATCCAGCCGACCGGGCCGAGTTCGAGCGGTTCGCGATCCGGAAACTCGCCCTTCGCGGCGGCGACCACCGTGCCGAGGGCCGCCGCCAGCGGAGAGCCGCGACGGCATAGGGAAAGGCGGAGGCGCCGACCCGCGAATAGCTGGCGAGATTGGCGTTCAGGTGCGCGGCATTCCAGGCGATCAGAGCCGCGAGCACCGCGAGGAGGAGCGCAACCCCGAACGCAGCCGTGTCGGGCTGCGACCGGGGTTTGCCGGGACCGGCCTCGCTCATTTCACGAGGCCGATATCCTTGAGAACGGCCGTCGTCTTCGCGATCTCCTGCTTCAGGACATCGGCGAAGGCATCGCCCGCGAGGAAGGTGTCGGCCCAGCCTTTGGTCGTGAGCGTGTCCTTCCAGGTCTTGGACTGGACGATCTTTTCGATCGTCGAGATGAGGCTCGCCTTCTGCTCGGGCGTGATGCCGGGCGCGGCCCAAACGCCGCGCCAGTTCTGCACCTCGACATCGACGCCGCGATTCCTTGAGCGTCGGCGCGTCGATATTCGGCAGCCGCTGCGCGCGGAGATACCGCGAGCACGCGCAGCTTGCCGGCCTTCACCTGCTGCTCGAACTCGCCATAGCCGGAAATGCCGGCGGTGACCTTGCCGCCGACGATGGCGGCCAGAGCCTCGCCGCCGCCCGAGAAGGGGATGTAGTTGATCTTGGTCGGATCGACGCCCGCCGCCTTGGCGATCAGGCCGACCGTGATGTGGTCGGTGCCGCCGGCCGAGCCGCCGCCCCAGCTGACCGTGCCGGGATCGGCCTTCAGCTGCGCGACGAGATCGCCGATCGTCTTGATGGGCGAAGTGGTCGGCACGACGATGGCTTCATATTCGCCGGTCAGGCGCGCGATGGGCGTGACCTGGTCGAGCGTGACCGGGGAGGCGTTGGTGAGGATGGCGCCGACCATGACATAGCCGCCGACGATCAGCGCCTTGGGGTCGCCCTTGCGCTGGCTGACGAACTGGGCGAGGCCGATCGTGCCGCCGGCGCCCGGAACGTTGATCACCTGGACATTCTTGGCGAGGCCTTCGGTCTGCAGCGCGGCCTGGAGGGAGCGCGCGGTCTGGTCCCAGCCGCCGCCGGGAGCGGCGGGTGCTATGATCGTGAGCTCCTGCGCGAAAGCCGGCGCGGCCATCGCCGCGGCCACCAGAATACCAGCCGCCATCCTGACACGCGCGCATGCAAAGCCTCCCTGTCTTGGCGTTTGACGCCATTCAGCGCATATCTTGGTGCGGGACCCTACCGAAGTCGAGGGGGTCCTTCATCCTTCCGGTGATGGTTATGAGCGATTTTGATGTCGATCTTTTTGTGCTCGGCGCGGGCTCGGGCGGCGTGCGCGCGGCGCGCATTGCGGCCGGGCATGGCGCGAAGGTCGCGATCGCCGAGGAATTCCGCACCGGCGGCACCTGCGTGATCCGCGGCTGCGTGCCGAAAAAGATCATGGTGCTGGCGAGCCGCTTCCACGACGCATTCGACGATGCGGCCGGCTACGGCTGGACGCTGCACACCCCGCCGGAATTTTCGTGGCCGGCTCTGCTCGACGCCAAGGACCGCGAGATCGCGCGGCTGTCGACGCTCTACGACCAGAATCTCGAACGCTCCGGCGTCACCGCGCACCACAGCCGCGCGGTGCTGGACGATGCCGCACACGGTGCGCCTCCTGCCGACGAACACCATTGTCCGGGCGAAAAACATCATGATCGCGACGGGCGGCCATCCCGTCGCGCCGCATATTCCCGGCGCGGAGCTTGCGATCTCCTCCAACGAGGCGTTCGATCTGAAGGCGTTGCCCGAGCGCATCCTCATCGTCGGCGGCGGCTATATCGCGCTCGAATTCGCCTGCATGTTCCAGCGCCTCGGCTCGAAGGTGACGCTCATCCATCGCGGCGAAAAGATCCTGCGCGGGTTCGACGAGGATCTGCGCGACGAACTGATGCTGGCGCTCGCCGCCGAAGGCGTCACGCTCAAGATGAACAACACCGTCGCCAAGATCGAGGAGCGCACGACGGCTGCCGCAAGGTGACCTATGTCAGCGGCGACGACGATGAATTCGACGTCGTGTTCTTCGCCACCGGCCGCACGCCGAACACCGCCGAACTCGGCCTCGAAAAGGCGGGCGTGGAGGTCGAGGAGGGCGGCGCGTCAAGGTCGACGCGTTCGGGCGCACCAGCGTCCCGAACATCTTCGCGGTCGGCGATGTGACCGACCGCGTGAACCTCACCCCGGTCGCGATCCGCGAAGGTCATGCGGTGGCGGACAGGCTGTTCGGCGAGCAAATGGACGCCCGATCATTCGCTGGTCGCGACCGCGGTGTTCTCGACGCCGGAGATCGGCACCATCGGCATGACCGAGCAGGACGCGCGCGACAAGCTGATGCCGATCGACATCTACCGCGCCAAGTTCCGCAGCCTGAAGCACACTTTGACGCGGCGGCAGGAGCGCACCTTCATGAAGCTCGTCGTCGACGCCAAGACCGACAAGGTGATCGGCGTACATATCATGGGCGAGGATGCCGGCGAGATGATCCAGCTCGCCGCGGTCGCCATCGGCATGGGCGCGACCAAGGCCGATTTCGACCGCACCGTCGCGGTGCATCCGACGGCCGCCGAAGAACTCGTCACCATGCGCGACAAGGTCCATGTCCCGAATCCCGGCGGCGCGATCTAGGTCCCGAAAGACTAAATTTACCAAGATTGACCATATGTCGGTGCGCACGTAAGGCCGTGCGGGGAGCCGGTGCATGCTTGCGAAGAGTGATCCGGGTGCGGAGAAGTGTCGCTGGCCGATGTCGCCAGCCTGACGCCGTCCGTGTGAACTCGCTGACCAACAAGAAAATCCAGGAAATCCAGAAGATCACCAGCCGGATGCGGATGCTGGCGCTCAACGCCATGATCGAATTCCGCGCGGGCCGGGACCGCCGGCGCGGGATTTACGATCGTCGCGCAGGAAGTCCGCGGCGTCGGCGGCGAGGTGGAGCAGGTCGCCTCGACCCTCGAGCAGGAACTGGTCGGCCAGATCTCCCAGCTCGAACGCCTGACGCAGATCATGGCCGAGCAGGCGCAAGGTGCGCGTCTCGTCGATCTGGCGCTCAACGCCATCGAGATCGTCGACCGCAATCTCTATGAGCGCACCTGCGATGTGCGCTGGTGGGCAACGGATTTCGCCGTTCGTGACCTGCGCGGCCGATCCGCGACGAGACTGCCCGTACCTACGCCAGCGAACGCCTCGCGGTGATCCTCGGCGCCTATACCGTCTATCTCGATATCTGGCTCTGCGACCTCAAGCGGCCGCGTGATCGCCAATGGCCGGCCGGATCGCTATCGGGTCGTGGGAGCGGACGTTCGGTGCGTGGTTCGAGCCTGGTTCAGCATGCCGCCGGCATCGGGCGACGACTACACCGTCGCCGACATCGCGGCCCAGAGCGCAGCTCGGCAACGCCATGACCGCGACCTATGCCGCGAAGGTCTGCGCGGGCGGGCGGGCCGACGGCGCGCCGCTCGGCGTTCTGGCGGTGCATTTCGATTGGGAGGCGCAGGCCCGGACGATCGTCGACGGCGTGCGGCTGTCCGACGACGAGAAATCCCGGTCGCGCGTGATGCTCGTCGACGCGTCTCACCGCGTCATCGCCTCGTCGGACGGGCGGGGCGTGCTGTCCGAACGCCTGCCGCTGAACGCCGGAGACCGGTCCAGCGGCTATTACACCGAAGGCACCGGCAGGCTCGTGGCGTTTCATGCCACGCCGGGCTATGAGACCTATCGCGGCCTTGGCTGGTATGGCGTCATCGTGCAGGACGGCTGAGGCGGAAGCGGCCGCGCGTCCCCGTCATCCAAGTTGCGACAAGTTGCCACGATGCTCTCCGGTATTCTCGCGGGCCTTTGCGCCGGCGCCCTTTGGGGCCTCATCTTCATCGCGCCGCTCGGCGTCGCGCCCTATTCGGGCGTCGATCTCGCCATCGGCCGCTATCTCGTCTTCGCCGCGACCTCGCTGATCGTTTTCGGGCTCGTCCGCGCCAGCCGGATGCGGGGCCTCGGCGCCCGCGATCTCGGCATCGGCATTTTCCTCGGAATGCTGGGCTACGGCGCGTTCTACGGCTTTCTCGTCATCGCGGTCGCTCATGCCGGGCCGCAGATTTCCGCGCTCGTCATCGGCCTGCTGCCGATCCTGCTCGCGGTCGCCGGCAATATCGACGGCGGCAAGCAGCTTCCCTGGCGCTCGCTGCTCGCGCCGTGCCTGATGATCGCGGCCGGTCTCGCGCTGGTCCACGGCCACGCGCTGATCGGGGCGGAAACGCCCGAAGCACGCAGCCAGATCGCCATCGGCATTCTGGCGGCTCTGGGGTCGGTCGCCTCCTGGGTCGGCTTCGGCATCATCAACGCCCGGGCGCTCGCCCGGCGGCCCGACATGAACAGCCTGACCTGGACCGGCCTTCACGGCATCGGGGCGGGGGTCGGCATCCTCCTGTTCGGCGCGGCCGCCGTGCCGTTCGGGCTGGTCAATCTCGCCGAGATGGGCTGGCTCTGGCCGGAGGCCAAACCGCTCCTGATCTGGTCGCTGGTCGTCGGCTTTTTCGGGGCGTGGGTGGCGTCCTATCTGTGGGTCCTGGCCACCAAAAGGCTGCCGCTCGTCCTGTCCGGCCAGCTGTTCGTGGCGGAACCGGGTTTCGGGGTCATTTACGGGTTCCTGTGGCAGCAGCGCCTGCCGAACTGGGCCGAGGCGCTCGGCATAATCTGCGTGTTCGGGGGGGTGCTGCTCGGCATCGCCGCCTTCGGCGCGGTCGCGGCGGGCGGTTCCCATAGACCCAGCCGTAGGTCGGCCATGCTTTGCTTGGCGCCCTCCGAGGTCTATATACGCCGCCTCGGGACGGGACCTGCCGTCCCCAGTGGAGATTTGAGTTATGACGGAGCGTTGGACGCCGGACAGCTGGAGATCGAAGCCGATCGTTCAGGTTCCGGGTTATCCGGACGAGACGGTCCTGAACGCCGTCGAGGAGCAGCTCGCGACCTTCCCGCCGCTCGTGTTTGCGGGCGAGGCGCGGAAGCTGAAGCGTTCGCTTGCCAAGGTTGCGGCCGGCGAGGCTTTCCTGCTCCAGGGCGGCGACTGCGCCGAGAGCTTCCTCGAGCACCGCGCCGACAACATCCGCGACTTCTTCCGCGTCTTCCTCCAGATGTCGGTGGTCCTCACCTTCGCGGCGTCCCAGCCGGTGGTGAAGGTCGGCCGCGTCGCCGGCCAGTTCGCCAAGCCCCGTTCGTCCGACACCGAGACGATCGACGGCGTGACCCTGCCGAGCTATCGCGGCGACATCATCAACGACAGTCGCCTTCACGCCCGAGGCCCGCATTCCGGACCCGCAGCGGCTGCTGCGTGCGTACCGCCAGTCGGCGGCGACGCTCAACCTCATTCGCGCGTTCGCGACCGGCGGCTACGCCAATCTCGACCACGCGCATCAATGGATGCTGGGCTTCATCAAGGAGAGCCCGCAGTCCGAGCGCTATCAGGAGATCGCGGGCCGCATCACCGAGGCGCTCGATTTCATGCGCGCCTGCGGCATCGATCCCGAAGCGCATCCGGAACTGCGCACGACCGATTTCTACACCTCGCACGAGGCGCTTCTGCTCGGCTTCGAGCAGGCGATGACGCGCACGGATTCGACGTCCGGCGACTGGTACGCGACCTCCGGGCACATGCTCTGGATCGGCGACCGCACCCGCCAGAAGGATCACGCGCACGTGGAATTCGCGCGCGGCGTGAAGAACCCGCTCGGCCTGAAATGCGGCCCGTCGCTGAAGCCGGACGCGCTGCTCGAGCTGATCGATGCTCCTCAATCCGGAGAACGAAGCCGGCCGCCTGACGCTCATCGTGCGCGTCGGGCGCCGACAAAGTGGGCGAGGTATCTGCCGGGCCTGATCCGCGCCGTGCAGCGCGAGGGCCGCAACGTCGTCTGGTCGTGCGATCCGATGCACGGCAACACGATCTCGGCCGGCGGCTACAAGACCCGTCCGTTCGACCGCATCCTGAAAGAGGTCACCGACTTCTTCGCGGTGCACCGCGCGGAAGGCACCTATGCCGGCGGCATCCATATCGAGATGACCGGCCAGAACGTGACCGAATGCACGGGCGGCGCCCGCGCGATCTCGGATACGGATCTGTCGGACCGCTACCACACCTTCTGCGACCCGCGCCTCAACGCGGAGCAGGCGATCGAACTGGCTTTCCTTCTGGCCGAACAGCTCAAGAAGGAACGCCAGGGCAAGGAACGCCCGCGCATCGTCGCGGCGGAATGACACCGGACGCGCCTTTCGGCCGTGTCGGCGAAGGCGCGTCCATGCCCAGCTTTCATGCGCGGGGACCGCTTTCTCAAGCTGCTCCAGGCCTACACGCTCGGCGATATGAATGTCGCCGAGCTGCAGAGCGCCTACCGGCAGCATTTCCTGCATGGGCCCGAAAAGCCGGATCTGCACGAAGAGCTGTGGCAGATCCTGCACCATATGTTTTCGGTGCTGGACAGCTTTACGACGAACCGGAAAGTGATCGCGGAAGATCCCGAATTCTACCTCACCGAAAAACAGGTGCGCCAGGAAGCGGTTCTCACGCTTCAGCGTCTGCGGATCCTGAACCGGTCGCCGTCCTGAGAAAAGGGCCGGCCTTCGGGCCGGCCCTTTCTGCATCAGAAACCTTCGAGCACGATCTTGCCGATCGTCCTGCCGCTTTCGAGCTTCGTATGTACCGCGATCAGGTTCCGGGCATTGATGCCCCGGACGCGCTCGTTCATCGTCGTCTTCAACACACCGGCATCGACCAGTTCCGACACCTCGTTCAGCAGACGATGCTGTTCGATCATGTCGTCCGTCTCGTAAAGCGAGCGGGTGAACATCAACTCCCAGACAAAGCCGAGCGCCTTGCGCTTCATCGCCGAGACATTGAGGTTCGGATCGTCGTCGATCGCGCCGATCACGCCCTGCGGTTTTGCGATGTCGATGAACTGTTCAAGGTCGCGGCCGGTCGAGGCCGTGCTGAAAATATAGCGGGGAGCGGGCAGCTCCTGCGCCTTGAACTGGTCGGCGAGCGGCTTGGTGTGATCCACCACGAAATGCGCGCCCTGCGCCTTTGCGAAATCCACCGTTTCCGGGCCGCGACGCTGACGCGATGACCGTGAGTTTCGTCAGCTTGCGGGCGATCTGCGTGGCGATGGAGCCGACACCGCCGGCGCCCGCCATGATGAGGATCGCATCGCCGTCTCCGCCGTCGCGCGGAATATGCATCCGGTCGAAGATCATTTCCCAGGCCGTGATGGCGGTGAGGGGAAGCGCGGCGGCTTCGGCGAAGCCGATGCTCTTCGGCTTTCTGCCGACGATCCGCTCGTCGACCGCGTGAAGTTCGGCATTGGTGCCCGGCCGGGTCAGGTCTCCGGCGTAGAACACCTCGTCCCCCGGCTTGAACAGGCTGACCTCGGCCCCGATTTCCTTCACGACACCGGCCGCATCCCAGCCCAGCACGACCGGGGCGCCGGCGGTGCCGCTGCGTCCGGCCCGGACCTTGGTGTCGACCGGATTGACCGAGACGGCCCTCACCTCGACGAGGAGGTCGCGCGGGCCGG
Organism: uncultured Alphaproteobacteria bacterium; assembly: GCA_963786225.1. Taxonomy (GTDB): domain Bacteria; phylum Pseudomonadota; class Alphaproteobacteria; order Rhizobiales; family Methylopilaceae; genus Flaviflagellibacter. Next base: position 66,435 of record CAWAYQ010000019.1, on the reverse strand, counting down.
GTTTGGGCGCGGGAAGTTCTATATCCGTCAGAGCCTTGGGATCGGTGACGGGCAGGGGATTAAGATAGCCGACGGCCTTCATGTATGATGTCCTTTGGATGGGCCTGGTCCGGCCTCATTGCCTATTTCGGTGTTCCCGGCGGCGCGCTCAAGAAGGCACAAATCGGTCGAGTAGTATCCTTTCGGTCATCCTGCGGAGTGTGTGTCGATGAAAGCCCGTAACTATGAATGCCATCAGGGCTGCCCCGTTGAGGCCACGCTCGATCTTATCGGCGGGCGCTGGAAGGGCGTCATCCTGTTCAACCTGATCGGCGGCCCGGTGCGTTTCAACGAACTCCGCCGCCGCATGCCGAGTGTCTCGCAGCGCGTCATGACGCGCCAATTGCGCGAACTGGAGGCCGCGGACATCGTCTCGCGCAAGGTGACGCCGACCGTGCCGCCGCGGGTCGATTACGCACTGACGGAGCAGGGCGCGACGCTCGCTCCGGTCATCCAGGCCATGCGCGACTGGGGACGATGTCTATCTCGACGCGAAAAAGGCCGCAGGCGCACAGCCGGCGCCGCCTGCAAAGGCCGAACGGTTTGCCGAAGCGGCGGCGGCGCGTTAAATCGCCGTCATGGTCCCGCCCAACACGCTTTCCATCGCCATTGCCCAGCTCAACCCGATCGTCGGCGACGTCGCCGGCAATCTCGCGAAGGCGCGCGCCGCGCGTGCGGACGCCGCCAGGCAGGGCGCCGATCTCGTCGCCTTCACCGAAATCTTCATCGGCGGCTACCCGCCGGAAGACCTGATCCTCAAGCCGAGCTTCATTGCCGCCTGTCAGGCCGCGATCGAGGACTTCGCGCGCGACACCGCCGATGGCGGTCCCGGCGTTCTCGTCGGCACGCCCTGGAAGAGCGAGGCGGGCGTCCACAACGCCGTCGCGCTGCTCGATGGCGGCAAGATCACCGGTCTGCAGGTTCAAGGTCGAACTGCCGAATTACGGCGTGTTCGACGAAAAGCGCGTTTTCGTCCCGGGTCCGTTGATGGGGCCGCTCGATTTTCGCGGCGTCCATATCGGCGTGCCGATCTGCGAGGATATCTGGCAGGCCGAGGTCGTCGATTGCCTGTGCGAAACCGGTGCCGAACTCCTCATCGTTCCCAACGGCTCGCCGTACTGGCGCGGCAAGCCGGATGAACGCATCCAGGTCGCGGCGCTTCGTGTCGCGGAATGCGGCCTTGCGCTGATCTACACCAATCAGAACGGCGGTCAGGACGATCTCATTTTCGAGGGCGGCTCGTTCGCGCTCAACGGCGACAGCTCGCTCGCTTTCCAGCTGCCGACTTTTTCCGAAGAGGTGACGCTCACCACCTGGGTGCGCGACGGCAGGACCTGGCGCGGCCAGGGGCCGAAGGCCGAGCTGCTGGAAGGCGACGAGGCCGATTATGCGGCGTGCGTACTGGGCCTGCGCGATTACGTCACGAAAAACGGATTTCCCGGCGTCGTGCTCGGGCTCTCGGGCGGCATCGACTCGGCGATCTGCGCGGCGATGGCCGTCGATGCGCTCGGCGCCGACAAGGTGCACTGCATCATGATGCCGTACCGGTTCACGTCCGAAGAAAGCCTGGGCGATGCCGCCAGATGCGCGAAGGCGCTGGGCGTGCGCTACGACGTCGTGCCGATCGCCGAACCCGTCGAGGGCTTCGAAGCGGCGCTTGCCGAGCTCTTCGCCGGCACCAATCGCGGCATCACCGAAGAAAATCTGCAGTCGCGCGTGCGCGGCACGATCCTGATGTCGGTGTCCAACAAGTTCGGCCCGATGGTCGTGACGACCGGCAACAAGTCGGAAATGTCGGTCGGCTATGCCACGCTCTACGGCGACATGAACGGCGGCTTCAATCCGATCAAGGATCTCTACAAGACCGAGGTCTACCGCCTGTCGGAACTGCGCAACCGCTGGAAGCCGCCGGGTGCGCTCGGGCCGTCCGGCGAAGTCATTCCGTCGAACATCATCACCAAGGCGCCGACGGCGGAACTGCGCGAGAACCAGAAGGACCAGGACTCGCTGCCGCCCTACGACGTTCTGGACGCCGTCCTCGAAGGGCTCGTCGAAAACGAAAAGAGCGTGGCCGAGATCGTCGCCGCGAGGCGTGGACATCGAAACGGTGAAGAAGGTCGAGCGGCTGCTCTATCTCGCCGAATACAAGCGCCGCCAGGCGGCGCCGGGCGTGAAGGTCACCAGCAAGAATTTCGGCCGCGACCGGCGCTATCCGATCACCAACAAATTCCGGGATGGGGGGTAGTTTCTATCCTCTCCCGAGCCAAGTCGGGTTTACCCGACTTGGCAATCTAAGAGCTGAACTCGGGAACACCCGAGTTCAGGCGGGAGAGGCGACTCGAAGCCGAAGCTTCGAGCGGGTGAGGGGAAGTGTAGTCGAGCATCGTGCTTGCCCTCACCCCGGAGCGCTGACGCGCTCTCGACCCTCTCCCGCTTCGCAGGAGAGGGGAGCGAACATCACCTGAACTGCGGCGGTACGTACACCGGTTCGCGCGGGCGCGGCGGCGGGGGTACGTAATACGGCACCGCCGTGCGCTCGCCGTTGTTCGGCGCCGCCTGCTGTTCGGGGAAGCCCGCGGGCGGGTCGGTGTTGGCGGGTCCCTCGACGACGCCTTCGTTCGTCACCGCGGTCGCGCTGTCCTGAGCCGCGCGGGCTGCTTCGTCCGGCGTCGCGCGGAGATCGCCGGTGCCCTTCGGCTGCGACATCGCGCGGGCGCGCTCCTCGTCCACCACGATGTCGCCGCGCTGCACGGTGTCGTCTTCGGCGTTTGCCAGAGCCTGCGCCCACGACATGTTGGCCGGCTTGCACGAGCAATCCTTCACGAACTCGGTCTGGTATTTGAACGCGTTCGGCAGGTCCTTGTAGGCCTGTCCCGAGGATGAGGTCGCCTGGTCGATCGTGCCGCCCGGATTGGGGTAGGAGAACATGATCGCCTCGGCGCCGGGGCAGGTGCGGCGGCAGATATTCTCGTCCTGTCCGAAGCGGGCCGGCACCGTGGAAAAGCTCACGGGGAAGAAGAAGCCGTCGCAGGTGCGCGCGCACACGGTCCGGAATGTCGAACTCTGCGGCAGTTCCGTCGGACCGCCCGGATATTGCTCGCGGAAGCCGCCGCCACCGCCGCGATTGCCGAACAGGAGGCCGAACAGACCGCCGCGCTGCGGTTCCTGCGGAGCCGCTGCCTGGTATTGCGGCCCGCATTGATATTGCGCCAGGGCCGCGATCAGGTCGCGCCGGCGTGCTTCGCGCAGTCCTGCGTCGCCATTGCCGCGGTTGAGCTGCGATTCCAGCCGATCCAGGTTGTTGCGCAGCTTGTCGATCTGGGCTTCCAGCCCGCGGCACTCGGCCGGAGGGCGGGGGCCGAACAGGAAGTTCCGGCCGCAGCCCATGCCGCGCGATTTCGCGATCATGGCGTCGACATTCGCGCGCTGCTGATTGTAGCTGGCTTCCAGCGCCTGCTGCTGGGGATCGGCCACGTTCTGGCTGTCGAGGGTCGCGAGCTGGCTTTCCAGCCTGAGGCAGGCCTGCGGAACCTGCGCGGCCAACGGCGGTACCGTCGCGGCGAGGGCGATCGCGCCGAGCGCGGGAGCCAGAATCTTTTTGAGCATGACGACCAATCTATCGCGCGCCGGCCAGGCGTCCAGCCTTCGGATAGAGCGGCAAAATCGGGCCTAAGTGTGAAGGCGGGTGCCAAATCCCCATGGAGGACGCTCTTGACGCGGGCGGTCGCTTCCACCTATGTCCCGCTCCATGACGGCCCTCACGATCGCCCTTAGCCGGATCGTTATTATTTGCGGTTAGCTCCAAAGCTGGCCGTGGCCGTATCTGTCTGACCTGATCTAGAGAGACGCGACTGCCGGGGCCGGCACAAGGCACGGATTATTATGTCGCTCGTTCTGCACAACACCCTGACCCGATCGAAGGCCGAATTCGCGCCCATCGACGCCAAGAACGTGCGCCTCTACGCCTGCGGGCCGACGGTCTATGACCGCGCCCATATCGGCAATGCCCGGCCGATCATCGTGTTCGATGTCCTGTTCCGGCTGCTGCGTCATCTCTACGGCGCGAAATCCGTCACCTATGTCCGCAACATCACGGACGTCGACGACAAGATCAACGCGCGCGCCGCCGAGCGCGGCATCTCGATCCGCGAACTGACCGAGGACACGGTGAAGGCGTTTCACGCCGACGTCGACGAACTGGGCACGCTGCGCCCGACGGTCGAGCCGCGCGCCACCGAGCACATCGCCGAGATGATCGCGCTGATCGAAAAACTGATCGCGCGCGGCCATGCCTATGCGGCGGACGGGCACGTTCTCTTCAATGTCCCGTCCATGCCGGACTACGGCAAGCTTGCGAACCGCACGCTCGACGAGATGGAGGCCGGCTCCCGCGTCGAAGTCGCGCCCTACAAGCGCGATCCGATGGATTTCGTTTTGTGGAAGCCGTCCGATCCGGAACTGCCGGGCTGGGACAGCCCATGGGGCAGGGGCCGTCCGGGCTGGCACATCGAATGCTCCGCGATGTCGTGGAAGCATCTCGGCGAAGTGTTCGACATTCATGCCGGCGGCATCGATCTCGTCTTCCCGCATCACGAAAACGAAATCGCCCAGACCTGCTGCGCCTTCGGCAATCCGGTGATGGCCAATGTCTGGCTGCACAACGGCTTCCTGCAGGTCGAAGGCGAGAAGATGTCGAAGTCGCTCGGCAACTTCACGACGATCCGCGACCTGCTCAACGACTGGCCGGGCGACGTCATTCGTTTGGCAATGCTGTCAACACATTACCGGCAGCCGATCAACTGGAACCTGAAGTCGTTACAGGACGCCGAAAAGGCGCTCGCGGTGTGGTTCGAGGCGGCCGGCAGCGGTGCGGAATCGCGCCCCGCGCCGCAAGTTCTCGACGCGCTGAACGACGATCTCAACACGCCGAAAATGATCGCGGAAATGCATCAGTTGCGCGGCGCGGCGGGCCGGAAATCACTCGCCGGTACGCTCGATTTTCTCGGCTTCCGTCCGGACGCCTTCGCCGCCTGGCGCAAGGCCACCGCGCCCGCGCCGAGCATTCCCGTCGCCGAGATCGAAGCCCTGCTTGCGCAGCGGCTCCACGCGCGCACGACGAAGAACTTCGCGGAAGCGGACCGCATCCGCGACAAGCTCTCCGCGCACGGCATCCTCATCAAGGACAGCTCCGAGGGCACGACCTGGGAGGTCGCGCGATGAAGGAGCGTCTGTACCTTTTCGACACGACCCTGCGCGACGGCCAGCAGACGGCGGGCGTCGATTTCGCGCTTGAGGAGAAATTGTCGATCGCCCGTCTCCTCGACGAGATCGGCGTCGATTACATCGAAGGCGGCTATCCCGGCGCGAACCCGACGGACACCGCGCTGTTTTCCGAAAAGCGCGATTTCCGGAATGCGCGTTTCACCGCGTTCGGCATGACCAAGCGTCCCGGCCGTTCGGCCTCGAACGATCCCGGCCTCCAGACCTCGCTCGCGGCGACGGCCGATGCGCTCTGCTTTGTCGGCAAGACCTGGGACTATCACGTCGACGTCGCGCTCGGCACGACGCCCGAGGAAAACCTCATCTCGATCCGCGAGACGATAAAGGCAGGCGTCGCCTCCGGCCGCGAGACCATGATCGATTGCGAGCACTTCTTCGACGGCTACAAGGCCAATCCGGCCTACGCGCTCGCCTGCGCCAAGGCCGCCTACGAAGAAGGCGCGCGCTGGATCGTGCTGTGCGACACCAATGGCGGCACGCTTCCGCATGAAATTTCCAGGATCGTCACCGAAGTCGCGAAGCACATTCCGGGCGAGCGACTGGGCATCCATCCGCACGACGACAGCGGCTGCGCCGTCGCCAATGCACTCGCGGCGGTCGATGCAGGCGTGCGCCAGATCCAGGGCACGCTGAACGGTCTCGGCGAACGCTGCGGCAATGCCAATCTCGTGTCGATCATCCCGACGCTGAAGCTGAAGCCGGAATTCTGCGACCGGTTCGAGATCGGCGTCACGGATGACGGCCTGAAAGGCCTGACCCATCTGTCCCGCGTGCTCGACGAGATGCTGAACCGCAATCCGAACCGCCACGCGCCTTATGTCGGGGCCAATGCGTTCGCGACGAAGGCCGGCATCCACGCCTCGGCGATCCTGAAGGATCCGCGCACCTACGAGCATGTCCCGCCGGAAGCCGTCGGCAACAAGCGCCGCATGATGGTGTCCGATCAGGGTGGCAAATCGAACCTGCTCGCGGAGCTGGAACGCATCGGCCTGAACGTCGGCAAGGACGATCCCAAGCTCTCGCGCCTGCTCGATGAGGTGAAGGACCGCGAAAACGCCGGCTATGCCTATGAAGGCGCGGAGGCGAGCTTCGAGCTCCTGGCCCGCCGCGTGCTCGGCACCGTGCCGGATTATTTCGAGGTCGACAGTTTCCGCACCTCCGTCGAGCGCCGTCACAATGCGCTGGGCGAACTCGTCACGGTCTGCGAAGCGGTGGTGAAGGTCACGGTCAGCGGCGACAGCCGCATGTCGGTCGCGGAGGGCAACGGCCCGGTCAATGCGCTCGACGTCGCGCTGCGCAAGGACCTCGGCATCTACCAGCCTTTCATCGCGGACCTGCGCCTGACGGACTACAAGGTCCGCATTCTCGACGGCGGCACGGAAGCGGTGACGCGGGTGATGATCGAATCCGCCGACGACACCGGCGATGTCTGGACGACGGTCGGCGTCTCGCCGAACATCATCGATGCCAGCTTCCAGGCGCTGGTGGACAGCATCACGTACAAGCTGGTGAAATCAGGAGCGCCGGCGCCTTAGTGATGGCCCACCTCTCCCATAGGGAGAGGTCGAGTCGCGCGGTAGCGCGATCCGGGTGAGGGGTGTGGACTATCCGGATAACTCGCGCCCCTCACCCCGCTCGCCTGCCGGCGAGTCGGCCCTCTCCCTATGGGAGAGGGAAGGAGACGTTCCTACATCTTCACCAAAGGCGTTCCGGCCACCGCCCGCTTCGGCTCTTCACCCGCCTCGAGCACATCTTCCGCCGCCTCTTCCAGCATCGGCAGCACATCCTCGATGCGATCGGCGATGATATACGGCACCCACAGGCTCTCGCGGATGAAGGCGTGCGCCGTCATGTGCTCCAGCATTGCGAGCAGCGGTTCCCAATAGCCGTTGATGTTGGCGATCAGGATCGGCTTCCTGTGCTGGCCGAGCTGCGCCCAGGTCAGCTGTTCGACAAGTTCTTCCAGCGTGCCGATGCCGCCCGGCAATGCGACGAAGGCGTCCGCCCTCTCGAACATCAGGCGTTTGCGCTCATGCATGTCTTTCGTGATGATATGCTCCTGCGCCTCCTCCAGCATGAGTTCCCGGTTCACGAGGAAGTCCGGGATGATGCCGGTGACATGGCCGCCGTGCTCCAGCACGCTTTTCGCGACCGTGCCCATCAGGCCCATGCCGCCGCCGCCATAGACCAGCGACACGCCGTTCGTGGCGAGGACTTCGCCGAAAGCGCGGGCATCTGCCTGATGTCGGGGGTCGCGGCCCAGCCCCGAGCCGCAATAAACGCAGACGGATTTGATGAGACCCATTCTCTTGCCCGTTTCCTTCTTTTCTTGGGGAAGTGTAATGCCGAAATCCTTACCTGGGTATGTCGTCGGATTTCCGCCACTTGATCGTGGTCGTTTCTCGGGGAGAATAAGAATTAATGGCGACAATCCCTTCGATTTGGGCCCTTGTCGCTTTTGGGCCCGTGTCGCCCTGGGGAGCTGAGATATGAACTCGCGCCGTCTGGCCGTTTTCGGGCTGGTCATTTTTCTGGCTGTTGTCATAGGCGTCCTCGTGCGCCGCGAAGTCATGGATCGGGCGGGAGCGCCCGAGGAACCGGCCATCATCGCCGAGGCGCCGCCCAAGACGGTCGCCCCCATGGCGGAAGATCCGGCGAGGGCGCCGGCCACCACACGGCCGAGCTTCGATGTCGTGCGGGTCGAGCCGCGCGGAGACGCGATCATCGCCGGCCGCGCCGCGCCCGGCAGCGAGGTCGAACTCCTTGCCAATGGCGGCGTGATCGACCGCACCAAAGCCAGCGAGACCGGCGAATTTGTCATGATGCCGCCGCCGCTCGAGCCCGGAAGCCATGAACTGACCCTGAAAACCCCGGGAGCGGCCTCGAGCCAGGCCGTTACCGTCTCGGTGCCGGAGCGGGACAAGGGCGATGTCCTGGTCGTCGTCGGCGAGCCGGGCAAGCCGTCGCAGGTCGTCCAGGCCGGGACGCCGGAGGGCCCGAATGCGGGGGTGCTGTCCCAGGCCCCGGGCCTCGTCGTCGAGCCTGCCGATCGGGCGACCCAGCTGCGCATCGGCGCGGTGGAGGCGGAAGGCGGGCGTCTGTTCGTGCAGGGCTCCGGTCCGCCGGGCGCGAAAGTCTTCATTTACCTGAACGATGCCCCGCTCACGGAGGCCCAGATCGGGACGGACGGGCGCTGGTCGCTCACCGTCGAAAAGGGCCTTGCGGCGGGCAGTTACAAGATCCGTGCGGATGAGGCGGGCGGGGACGGCAAAGTCGTCGCCCGGGCCGAAGTGCCGTTCACGGCCGAAGCGCCCGCTGAAGCCGTCGCGGCCGCGCCCTCGGAGCCGGCTTCGTCAGGTTCCGCCACGCAGCAGGCTTTGAAAGCCGAACCTGAAACCACGGGTACCGCCAACCCGGTCGTGCCTCAGCTCGGTACCGTCGAGGTGCGGCGCGGCGACAATCTGTGGCGCATCAGCCGCCGCGCTTACGGCGCCGGTACCCGCTATTCGACGATTTACGAGGCCAATACCGATCAAATCCGCGATCCCGACCGGATATATCCCGGCCAGATCTTCGTCATGCCCGGCGGTTGAGGCAGGGTCGCGATTCCGGTTCTCCCGACCTATATGAGAACCTAACCCCAAAGACTGTCTAAGGACCGGATCAGATGACCCTTTCCTCCGACGCGCGGCCTGTCGCCCGCGTTAAGGCCGGCGCGGTGCCGCGCCCGGTGAATTCCGAGGGAAGCGAGTTCTTCCGCGCCTTCCGCGACCTCCAGCCCTTCATGTGGCCGGGCGACCGGCCGGACCTGAAGCTCCGCATCGCGCTCGCGCTGCTGATGCTGATCCTGACCAAACTCATCACCATCGCCGTGCCTTACGCCTTCAAATGGGCGACGGACGCGCTGACACTTGTGGAAAGCGGCCGCGCCGCGCCGGCCGGAGATGGCTGGATGGCATTCGCGCTGGGCGCGCCGGTCGCGATGGTCTTGATCTACGGCCTCGGCCGCGTCCTGATGGTCGTCACCGCGCAGTTGCGCGACGGGCTGACGGCGGCGGTCGTGATGCATGCCGTGCGCCGGCTGGCGCTGCGCGTGTTCGAGCACATCCACCGTCTCAGCCTGCGCTTTCATTTGAAGCGCCGCACCGGCGGCCTGTCCCGGGTCGTCGAGCGCGGCCGCAACGCCATCGAGACGTTGACGCGCACGGCGATGCTGACCGTCGTACCGACATTGTTCGAATTCGCGCTCGTACTCGGCGTCCTGTGGTGGCAGTTCGACTGGCGGTATGTCGCCGTCGTCACGGCCATGGTCCTCGTCTATGGCTGGTTCACCTTCTCGGCCTCCGAATGGCGGCTCGGCATACGCCGCGTTCTGAACGAACAGGACACCGACGCCAGTTCCAAGGCGATCGACAGCCTGCTGAACTACGAGACGGTCAAATATTTCGGCAACGAGGAGCGCGAAGCCGGCCGCTACGACCGGGCAATGGCGGGCTATGAGCGGGCGGCGGTGAAGACCTATACGTCGCTGTCCTGGCTCAATGCCGGGCAGGCGGTGATCTTCTCCATCGGCCTTGCCGCGTGCATGGCCATGGCGGTGCTCGATGTCCGCGCGGGCAAGAACACGGTCGGCGATTTCGTGCTGATCAACGCCATGATGATCCAGCTTTATCAGCCGCTGAATTTCATGGGCTGGGTCTATCGCGAGATCAAGCAGGCCGTCACCGATATCGAGGCCATGTTCCGGCTGCTGGCCGAAGACCCCGAAGTGCAGGACGCGCCCGACGCAAAGCCGCTTGCCGTCAGCGAAGGCCGCGTCCGTTTCGAAAATGTGCACTTCGGCTACGACCCCGACCGCCAGATCTTGAAAGGCGTTTCGTTCGAAGTTCCCGCGGGCAAGACCGTCGCCATTGTCGGCCCGTCGGGCGCGGGCAAATCCACGATCTCGCGCCTGCTTTATCGTTTCTACGACGTCACGAGCGGACGTGTTCTGATCGACGGGCAGGATGTGCGCGATGTCACGCAGAACAGCCTTCGCGCGAGCATCGGCATGGTTCCGCAGGACACGGTGCTGTTCAACGACACGATCCGCTACAATATCCGCTACGGCCGCTGGGATGCCTCCGAGGAGGACATCGAGCGCGCGGCGCAGATGGCGCAGATCGACACGTTCATCCGTGCCATGCCGAAGGGCTACGACACCGAAGTCGGTGAGCGCGGCCTGAAGCTTTCGGGCGGCGAGAAGCAGCGCGTCGCGATTGCACGTACAATCCTGAAAGGCCCGCCGATCCTTATCCTCGACGAGGCGACATCGGCGCTCGACAGCTATACCGAGAAGGAAATCCAGGACGAACTGGAACAGGTCTCGCGCGGCCGCACCACGCTCGTGATCGCCCACCGGCTCTCGACCATCATCAGTGCCGACGAGATCATCGTCCTGTCGGCGGGCGAGATCGTCGAGCGCGGCACTCACGTCGAGCTCCTGGAACAGGACGGCCTTTACGCCGGCATGTGGAACCGCCAGCGCGAAGCCGACAAGGCCCGCGAACTTCTGGCCGCGACCGGCGAGGACACGCCGCCGCCGGACAGCGGCCTGCCGGAAGGCGAGGAAGCCGATGGCGAGCACCTCGAAAAGCCGCCGGTCATTGCGGTTGCGGCGGGGACGCTGGCTTAGCCTCTCCCGAGCCAAGTCGGGTAACCCGACTTGGCATTTTAGGACTGAACTCGGGAACACCCGAGTTCAGGCGGGAGAGGTCGGCTCGACGCCATTGGCGTCGAGCGGGTGAGGGGATGTTGTCGGGCTAGGATCGCCAGCATCGTGCCTGCCCTCACCCCGGAGCGCTGACGCGCTCTCGACCCTCTCCCGCTTCGCAGGAGAGGGGAGATGCAAACCTTGCCTTATTCATGCTATCCCGCTCCCCTCACCTGAGGGGCCCATGATCTCGTCCGTCTTCGACTCCATCCGAAAGTTCATTCCGCCGATCCATCGCGAGGGATATCCCTTCATTGCGATCGCCTTTGTGGTGTCTCTCGTCCTGATGATGGTTTGGGAGCCTCTCGGCTGGATCGGCTTCATTCTGACGGTCTACGTCACCTACTTCTTCCGGGATCCGGTGCGCGTCACGCCGCTCGATCCGAACCTCGTCGTCGCTCCCGCCGATGGCCTCGTGACCGCTGTCGATCTCGCGATCCCGCCGGCCGAACTCGGTCTCGGCCGGGAGTCGCGGCCGCGCATCTCGGTTTTCCTGTCGGTTTTCAATGTGCATGTGAACCGGGTTCCCGTCGGCGGCACGGTCTCCCGCATCGCCTATCGTCCGGGCAAGTTCCTCAATGCCGATCTCGACAAGGCGAGCGAGGATAACGAGCGCAATGCCGTCCTCATCAAGTCCGGCGAACACGACGTTGCGGTGGTCCAGATCGCGGGTCTGATCGCGCGGCGCATCGTGTGCTGGGCCAAGGAGGGCGAAGTCATGGCTCCCGGCGCCCGGTTCGGGCTGATCCGGTTCGGCTCCCGGCTCGACATCTACCTTCCCAAGGGAGCGGTAACCATGGCCTCGGTCGGCCAGACGGCTGTGGGCGGCGAGACCGTTCTTGCCGATCTGTCGGGCACGGCGTCCCGTCTGGCGTTCCGGCAGGATTAGCCTTTATTGAAGCTTGCGCGTTAGAAGAGGGCAGTCGACTACGAGGATGAAGATGTCCGGTCTGTTTTCGCCGTTCGATCCCGATGGCAACGAGCCAAAGCCGAGGCGGTTCCGCCCCGTGCCGATGCGCGTCCTGATCCCCAATCTGATAACGCTTCTGGCGATCTGCATCGGCCTTACCGCCATCCGCATGGGCATCGAAGGCCGGATGGAGCTCGCGGTCTACGCGGTGCTCGCCGCCGCGATCCTGGACGGTCTCGACGGACGGCTTGCCCGCCTTATCAAGGGCACGTCGCGCTTCGGCGCGGAACTCGACAGTCTGTGCGACTTCGTCAATTTCGGCGTCGTCCCCGCGGTGCTGCTCTATATCTACACAACCAACGAACTCGGTTCGGTCGGCTGGGCGGGCTCCATCGTGTTCGCGGTCGCCGCCGCGCTGCGCCTCGCGCGCTTCAATGTCGCGCTCGATGCGCCGAAGCCCGATTACGCGCAGGATTTCTTCGTCGGCGTGCCCGCGCCCATGGCGGCGCTGCTCGTCATGCTGCCGATCTATCTCGGCCATCTCGGCACGATCGATCTTCCGGCGGTTACCGCGACGGCATCGCTCGTCTACTGCGTCGTGATCGCGCTTCTGATGGTGTCGAAATTCCCAACCTGGTCATTCAAGAAAACGGCGAGCCGCGTTCCGCGCGACATGGTCCTGCCGGTGTTCTTCGTCGTCGTCCTGCTGGCCGCGATCCTCGTCAGCTATACGCTCGAATTCCTGACCGTCGGCGTGGTGGTCTATCTCGCGCTCCTGCCGGTCGCCTATCTGAGCTATCAGCGCCAGGCGCGTGCATACGGTGCCACTCCCGTGACGAAGGAGGCCGTATCGGCGGTCGAGCCGCCGCCCGCGGATGATGAAGAGACCAAGGACGAGTTGCGGCTGCACTGATCGCGGCCCGGCCGCAGGGGCGGGATGACGATCTATTTTTTCATTTTCCTGCTCGGGCTTCTTTCCGGCTGCCTGAGCGGCGTCATCGGCACCGGCGCATCGGTCATCCTCCTGCCGATTCTCGTTTTCCAGTTCGGACCGCAGCAGGCGGTTCCGATCATGGCTATCGCGGGCCTGATGTCGAATGTCGGGAAAGTCTGGGCGTGGCGGAGCGACGTCGACTGGCGTGCCTTCGGCGCATTCTCGGCCGCCGCCGTTCCCGCCGCCGTGCTCGGTGCGCGGACGCTTCTCGTTCTGCCGGCGAACACCGTCGAATTAGCGCTCGGATTCTTCTTCCTGATCATGATCCCGGTGCGGCGCTGGCTTCGTGTGCGCAATATCGGCATCAGCGCATGGCATCTCGCGATCTGCGGCGCGGCGATCGGCTTTCTCTCGGGCGTGGTTCTGTCGACCGGACCTTTGATGATCCCGGCCTTCGCCGCTTTCGGGCTCCTGAAAGGCGCGCTGCTCTCGACCGAGGCCTTGAGTTCGCTCGTCATCACGATCACCAAAATCGCGACCTTCCGCACGCTCGGGGCGCTGCCGCTCGACGTGATCTTGAAGGGGCTTCTCATCGGCTCGTCGGTGATGGCCGGCACGTTTATCGGCAAGGCCGTCGTGCAGCGCATGTCGAGCCACGCGTTCCAGATCGTGCTGGACGCGATGCTGCTCGTTTCCGGTCTGTCGATGATCTGGGCGGCGACGCGCTGAGATCTATTCCGCGGCTTCGGAGATGAATGCGGGGGGTGCCGCTTTCGCGGACGCATGCGCGCCGACGATCGGTGCGCTGTCCATGTCCTCCGTCGGTCCGACCAACCGCCCGAGCTTCCGCGCCACCCACACCCCGACATCGTCCATGATCGTGTAGAAACTCGGCACGAACATCAGCGACAGCACGGTCGACGCGGCGAGGCCGCCGATCACGGCGATGGCCATCGGCGCGCGGAATTCGCCGCCCTGGCCGAGGCCGAGCGCGGACGGGATCATGCCCGCGATCATGGCGATGGTCGTCATGACGATAGGCCGCGCGCGCTTGCGCCCGGCATCGATGATGGCCGCATCGCGCGGAACGCCGCGGTGCTCGGACTCGACCGCGAAATCGACCAGCATGATGGCGTTCTTCGTCACGACGCCCATCAGCATCAGGATGCCGATGACCACCGGCATCGACACCGAATTGTTGGTGGCGAGAAGCGCGATGATGACGCCGCCGATGGAGAGCGGCAGCGAGGCGAGAATAGTGATCGGCTGGAACACGCCGCCGAACAACAGAACCAGCACGCCGAGCACCATCATGATGCCCGCGCCCATGGCCTTCGCGAAGCCGGCGAACACCTCGTTCATGACCTCGGCGTCCGCGCCCTGCACGATGCGCACGCCTTTCGGCAAATTCTTCGCTTCCGGCAACGCAAGCACCGCGTTCACGGCGTCGCCGAGCTGCATGCCGCCGGTCAGGTCCGCGCCGAGCACGACGCGGCGCTGGCGGTCATAGCGTTCGATGGAGGAGGGGCCTTCGCCGAAACCGACATCGGCGACCGCCGAGAGCGGCACCGAGCGTCCCGATCCGGCGGGCACCGCAAGCTGTTCCAGGACGCCCGAGCTTGTGCGCGCCGTGTCGCGCAACTGGACGCGGATCGGAATCAGCCTTTCGCCGGTGTTGAGCTTCGCGAGATTGGCATCGACATCGCCGATGGTCGCGACGCGGATCGTTTCCGAGATCGCATCCGTCGTAATGCCGAGATCGGCAGCGCGGTCGAGACGCGGACGCACGACGAGTTCCGGCCGCGAAAGGCCGGTGGAGGGCGCGACGTTGAGGAAGTTCGGCACGCGCCGCATTCCGTTTTCGAGCGCGGCTTCCGCTGCCGACAATTCGTCCGGGTCGGGGCCGGTCAGCGTGATCGAGAGTTCGCGCTCGCCGCGCTCGTTGACATACCAGGCGCGTACATCGGGCACCTCGGCCACGATCTGCGCGACCTTCGCTTCCAGATCCTTCTGGGTCAGATCGCGCTCGTTCTTCGGCGTCAGGCGCAGGATGACGGCGGATTTGCGGATTTCGAGCGCACCGGTCGGCGTCGTGCCTCCCATGACGAAGACGGATGCGACTTCGGGAATTTTCCTCAGCCGCGCGGCGATGTCGTCGGTGACGGCGCGCGTGTCTTCAAGCTTGGCGCCAGGCGGCAATTCGGCCTGGACCACGATGCGCGCCGAGTCCTCGTTCGGCATGAAACCGGTCGGCAGGAAGCGGGTTGCGAAGATCGAGACCGCGAAGATCGCAACGCCCGCGATCAGGGTGAGCCAGCGGAAGCGCAGCGACATAGCAAGCGCGCCCGTATAGGCGCGCATGATCCGGCCGTCCTTCTCCTCGACATGTTTGTGCGGACGCAGGAAATACGCCGCCATCAGGGGCGTGATGAGCCGCGCCACAAGCAGAGAGATCAGCACGGCGGCGGCGACGGTGAGGCCGAACTGCGAGAAATACTGGCCCGGCACGCCGCCCATGAACGAGACCGGAGCGAACACCGCGACGATGGTGAACGTAATGGCGATGACGGCGAGGCCGATTTCATCGGCGGCTTCCATAGCCGCGCGGAAGGGCGATTTGCCCATGCGCATATGGCGCACGATGTTTTCGATCTCGACAATGGCGTCGTCGACCAGAATGCCGGTGACGAGCGTGAGCGCGAGCAGGCTGACGAGATTGAGCGAAAAACCCATCAGGTCCATCAGGAAAAACGCGGGCACGATGGACAGCGGCAATGCGACGGCGGCAATGAGGGTCGCACGGATATCGCGCAGGAACAGGAACACGACGATGATCGCGAGCACCGCGCCCTCGATCAGCGAATGCATCGCGCTTTCATAATTGCCGTGCGTGTAGCTCACGGAATCGTCGATCATCGAAAACTGGACGTCCGGGTTCGCCTCCTGCATTTCCTTCAGCTTGGTGGCGGCTTCTTCCGCCACCGCGACATCGCTCGCACCCTTGGTGCGGAACACGCTGAAGGAGACGACCGGCTCGCCGTTCAGTCGCGCGAACGAACGGGCTTCCTCGGCCGAATCCTTCACCGTTCCGAGTTCGGACAGGCGGACCTGGCGGCCGTTTGCGAGCGAGATCTTGGTTTCGGCGAGGCTCTCGACGGTGCGGGCATTGGCGAGGGTGCGGATCGTCTGTTCCTGTCCGCCGATCTCGC
The DNA here is from genome assembly GCA_963786225.1 of uncultured Alphaproteobacteria bacterium. GTDB lineage: Bacteria > Pseudomonadota > Alphaproteobacteria > Rhizobiales > Methylopilaceae > Flaviflagellibacter. The sequence continues at coordinate 50,311 of CAWAYQ010000019.1, read as the reverse complement.
CGCGCCCACCGGCAAGATCGATGTTCACCGAGCGAATCTGCGCGTTGACGTCGGCGGCGGTCACGCCGAGCGCCATCAGCCGGTCGGGGTCGAGTTCGACGCGGATTTCGCGCGCGATGCCGCCGATGCGCTGGACGCGGCCGACGCCCTTCAGCCCCTGCAATTGGCGGATGACGACATCGTCGACATACCAGGACAGCTGTTCGAGCGTCATGCCGGGCGACGCCGCGGCATAGGAGACGATGGATTGCCCCTCGACGTCGATGCGCTCGACCGTCGGCTCTTCGATCGTACGCGGCAGGTCGGCCCGGATTTTCGCGATCGCGTCCTTCACGTCGTCGACCGCGCGGTCGGTGTCGGTCTCGAGCTGGAATTCGACGATGGTCGACGACATGCCGTCCGAGACGGTCGACATCACATGCTTCACGCCGGTCAGGTTCGCGACCGCATCCTCGATGCGCTTGGTCACCTGGGCTTCGAGTTCGGACGGCGCCGCGCCCGATTCCGTGACGCTCACCTGGACGAGCGGGATGTCGATTTTCGGAAACCGCGTGATCGGCAGTTCGCTGAACGAGAATATGCCGAGAATCGTCAATACGACGAACAGCACGATGCCGGGGATCGGCCTTCGGATCGAGGCCGCCGAAATGTTCAATCTCATTTGGCAGCTCCGCTGGCGCCGGTCTCGACGGGCGTCACCGTATCGCCGTCGCGCAGGAACGATCCGGCGCGCGACACGACCAGTTCGTTCTCCGCGACCCCGGACTTGATCTCGACACGCGTCGGCGAGCGCAGGCCGGTCTGGACGTCGCGTGTCACAACCTTGTTGTCCGCCACGATCTGCACGGTGCTTTTTCCGGCCGAGACGGTGATCGCGGAAATGGGCACGGTAACGGCGGTCTGGCGTCCGACCTCGATCACACCGGAGGCGAAGGAGCCGATGCTCACCTTGGCGTCGAGCGGAAGCGCCACGCGCACACGGCCGAGCCGGGTCGTGGAGTTAACTTCCGGCGAGATCAGGCGGATCGTGCCGTTGAGAGGTTCGCTTGCGCCGGCCGCTGAAATACGCGCGTTCTGCCCGCTCTGGAAGCGGGCGAGGGTGGCGTCGACCACATCGGCCTGAAGCTCGATCGCGCCGTCTTCGATCAGGCGGAACGAAGGCTCGGCGACCATGCTGACGATCGCGCCGATGCGGATATTGCGGCGGCTGACAATGCCGGCCGTCGGTGCCTTGATGTCGGTGCGTTGAAGCCTGAGATCGACCTGCTGCTTCTGCGCTTCGGCGACTTTCAGATTCTGCTCCGCCGCCTTCAGCCTTGCGTCCGATACCTGCCATGCGGACATGCGCTGCTCATAAACCGCCTCGCTCAGCGTCTTGGTTTTCAAGAGCGTCTCCGCACGGTCGAGCGCCTGCTGGCTCTCGAACACGCTGGCCTTGGTCTCCGCGATCTGCGCGCGGGCCTGGGCGATATTTGCCTCGGCCTGCGCGCGCTCCACCTCGACCGTCGAACGCGAAAGCCGAGCCAGAACCTGGCCCTTCGTTACGCGGTCACCTTCCTCGACGAGGATTTCCGTCACCGCCATTGCTTCCACTTCAGGAGAGACCATGACCTCCTCGCGCGGCACGAGCGTTCCGGAGACATGGACCTCTTCCGCGATTTCGCGGCGCTCGGCGCGGGCGACCGTCACGGTCGGCGCACGGCGCTCGACCACGGTCGACGCGGCGTCGGCCTCGTCGGTCGTGCCGCCCCAAAGCAGCCAGCCTCCAAGCAGGACGGCGAGAGCCGCGACAGCGGCGATGATCAGAATCCGGCGCATGATGTCCTTACTCGGCTGCGTCTTGAGTGTGAGAAAGGCCGCAGATCTTCAGCTGCTGTCCGGGTTTCGCCGTGTCCGCTAGCGCTTCAAGCTGAGAGCGGTTGGCCTCGATGAAGGCGATCTCGTTTTTGAACTGGCTGAGGCCCCATTGGATCAGCCAGCCGACGGGCGTGCCGCTTTCCTGGTTGGCCAGAGGCTCGATGCAGGCAATCTCGGCCCGCTGCTGCCGCAGCCGCTCGTCGAGCGCGCGGGCGATAACCTCGCGCTCCAGGAACGGCGCGCACATCGCGATGATGCCGAAATGCGAGCGGAAGACGTCGGGCTCGGGCGTCGTGCTCATTTCATCGAGAAAGGTTCTGCTCCCGGCATCCGTAAGCGAATAAACGCGGCGCGGCGGCTTGCCGGGCTGCACCTCCTCGCGGCTTGCGATCAGGCCGTCCTGTTCGAGCTTTGCCAAAGCCGGATAGATCGAGCCGAAGCTGGCGCCGCCCATGGCACCGAATGGGCCGTCTTCCCAATTCTTCTTGAGGTCGTAGCCAGAGGCTTCGCCGTGCGCGAGGATCGCAAGGCAAATGGTGCGGATGTTCATGACGAGCCCCCTATCTCGGTCCGGCATATATCGAACCGATATAGGCGGAATCAAGGCGGGCCTGCCGCAGCATGCGGCATAAGCTGCTTGAGTTAGTGCCTTAATTCGTCGAGGCTCGAGCGGGTCGATTGGCAAAGCGGGGTGCCATGTTCGCGATTGCCGTTCATGGCGGCGCCTTCCAAAGGGAAGGCGAGTACGCTCCACATCAGGAATTCATCCGGGCCGTCCTGGAAGATGCACGGACAGCGCTTGCGCGCGGCGGAGCCGCACTCGACGTCGCCACCGAAGCCGTGTGCCGACTGGAAGACAGCGGACTCTATGTCGCCGGGCGTGGGGCCGGCCCGAACAGCGCCGGATATTTCGAGCTCGATGCCTCGATCATGGACGGCACGACCGGACAGGCCGGCGCTGTCGCGGGCCTGACCCATTTTCGCTATCCCATTCTCTGCGCGCGGGCCGTGATGGAACGCACACCTCATGTCATGCTTGCCGGTCCCGGCGCGGTCTCGTTTCTCGACGGGGAGGGCCTCGAACAGGTCGATCCCGACACCTGGTTCCGCCCGGCTTCCACAATGGACGCCGGGACGTCGCACGGCACGGTCGGTGCCGTCGTGCTCGACGGCGACGGCCGTCTGGTTTCGGCGGTGTCCACCGGCGGAACGAGCGGCAAGCGCGAAGGGCGCATCGGCGATCCCGCGATTATCGGCGCCTCGATCTTTGCCGGTCCCGATTATGCCGTCTGTTCGACCGGTCATGGCGAGTACTTCATCCGCGCCGTCGCGGCGTACGATGTCGTCGCACGGTGTCGTTACGCCGCCATACCGCTTGATCAGTCTGTCGACGCCACGCTGAAGACGCGGGTGAAGGCCAGCGGAGGCTGGGGCGGGATGATTGCGATCTCCGCCGACGGCGAGATCAGCATGAGGTTCGCGTCGCGCGGCATGCATCGCGGTTCCGTCACGAGCCGGGGCGATATGTTCGTCGCGAGCTATTGAATTGGGAGAAATCCATGCGGCGCCTTGTTCTTGTTTGTACTGTCCTTCTCGTTTGCGCCGCCGCGGCGTTCTGGGTTTTTTCCGAGCCCGAGCGCGCCGCCCCGTCGCAGGTCGCGGGCGGCACGCCGAACATCGAGAACGGCCGTCTTGTCTTCTTCGCCGGTGGCTGCGCCTCCTGCCATGCGACGCCCGGCCAGCCCGACAAGCTTTTGCTCGGCGGGGGCGTCGCAGATCAAAAGCCCGGCCGGCACGTTCGTGTCGCCCAACATCTCGCCCAATCCCGGACGCGGCATCGGAAACTGGACCGAGGAACAGTTCGCGACCGCGCTTCTGAAAGGTACGTCGCCGGACAACCGTCATTACTATCCGGCCTTTCCGTACACGACCTATCAGCGCATGGCTCCGGACGATGTGCGTGACCTGTTACGCTTTCCTCAAAACCTTAGCGCCCTCCGATAACATTCCGGGATCGCACGCCTTTCCGCTTGAGCTCTGGCCCGCGCGGCGTGCCATGGGCATCTGGAAGATGCTCAATCTCGACGGCAGGCCGCTGGAGCCGAAGTCCGGCGAAAGCGCGGACTGGAACCGCGGTCATTACCTCGTCGAGGCGCTCGGCCATTGTGCGGAGTGCCACAGTCCGCGCGATCTGACCGGCGCCGTCGTCCCGTCCCGGCGCTATGCCGGCGGACATCTGGCAAACGGAGACAGCGCACCGAACATCACGCCCGGCAAAGGCGGGATAAGCGATTGGACCGAGGACGACATTACGTTCTTCCTGAAAGACGGCACCATGCCGGATGGCGATGTGGCGGGCGGCGACATGGCGCGAGTCATCCTGAACACATCGCAACTGCCGGACGATCAACTGCAGGCCATCGTTGCCTATCTGAAAAGTCTCGCACCGATCGACAGCGGCCGGTAATACGCGGCGCGAATCCTCCTAGAGTGCGCCGGTCTCTGGAGGTTGCCATGATCCGTATGCTTGCCGTCGCCGTCGCGCTTGTCTTCACGTCCGGCGCGCATGCCGATATGGCATCGCCTCCGCCGCTGCCTCCGGCCGGCGCGCCTGCGAAACCCGTCGTTACGAAGCTCTTTACCGGGAACGACGACGGCGCTCGGTCAACCGCTCGTTCTCCCGCAAGGCGCGGTCGAAGTCACGGTTCTCAACTACGACATTCCGGCGGGAGCAGCTTTGCCGGTCCATAAGCACCCGCATCCCCGCTATGCCTATGTGCTGGCAGGCCGGCTTCAGGTGTCGACCGGCGACGGTGCCAAGCGCTTCGAATACGGGCCGGGGGATTTCGTCGTCGAAATGCTCGACGAATGGCACTACGGAAAGACGCTCGGCACCGAGGCGGTAAAACTGCTCGTCATCGACCAGACGCCGGCCGGAGAGACGAACACCGTTCTGAAGTGAAGGCGGGCCTGAAGTAGAGGCGGTAACATCCATGTCTCTGGCGCGGGCGCATGGTCCGCCCCACATCTGCAGAGAACCGGCATCCGGCCGGTGAGGAACACGGCAATGGCACTCGAACTGGGCGGCATTCATCACCTGAGCGCGGTGACCGCCAAGGCAAAGCAAAATCTCGGTTTCTACACCGGCACGCTTGGCATGCGGCTCGTCAAGAAGACGGTGAACCAGGACGATGTAACGTCCTATCATCTGTTCTACGGCGACGGCGCGGCGAGCCCGGGCTCCGATCTTACCTTCTTCGATTTTCCCGCCGCGCCCGAACATCACGGCACGCATGCGATCAGCCGCACCGGCCTGCGCGTCGCACCCGCGAGCCTTGGCTATTGGAAGGACCGGCTCACCGGAGCGGGCGTCGAGGTGAAGGAGGTCGATCAGGCCGGCCGCAAAGCCTTGTGGTTTTCCGATGCCGAGGGCCAGCGGCTCGCAATCGTCGATGACGGCGGCGAGGGTGAAGCCCATCCGTGGGACAGGAGTACGGTTCCGGCCGAACACCAGATCCGTGGCCTCGGCCCCATCGTGATGAGCGTGCCCGACATCGCCAATACGGAGACTGTCCTTACGGATGTCATGAACATGCGCAAGGCCGGAACCTATCCGCATCCGGACAATCCCGATCACACGGTCCATGTCTTCGAGATGGGGCCGGGCGGGGCGGCGGCCGAACTTCATGTCGCGGTGCAGCCCGATCTGCCGCCGACCCGCTATGGCGCGGGCGGGGTGCATCACGTTGCTTTCCGCGTGCCGGACAAAGCGGCGCTGACGGCGTGGGCCGAACGCATCCAGCCGACGAAGCTCCCGAATTCCGGCGAGGTCGAGCGCTATTACTTCCGCTCGTTCTATTTCCGGGAGCCGAACGGCATTCTGTTCGAACTCGCGACCGACGGGCCGGGCTTCACGGCGGATGAACCCCTGGACCGCCTCGGCGAAACGCTCGCGCTGCCGCCCTTTCTCGAGCCGCGCCGCGCGGAAATCGAGGCCGGCCTGAAGCCGCTCTGATTACAGGAGGAGGCCGGCGACATATCCCGCGCCGGCCTGGACCTCATGGACGATCGGCCGCACGGCGTAGGAGCCGTCCAGGAAAATCCAGTCGATCATGAGGGCGCAGAGAAGCACGAGGCACAGGTGGGACATCCGGCGAACCTATGCACATCCCCTCAACGAGACATGAATCACCGCTTGAAATGGGCGATCAGTCGTCCGAGGGACCGTAGGCCGGAACGAACACACCCAGCGCCTGAAGCTGCGCCTCTGCGGATTTCAGCCGGTCGAGAACGGCATCGCCGCCGCGGGCGACCAAGGTGTCCAGGAGATGTTCGACGATGGCCCAGGCCGAGACGAGCGACGGGAACAGGCTCGGCCCCTCCGTCGAAAAGGTCAGCACGATCTTTGCCTCGCGGGCGAAAGGCGCAAGCGGGCTGTCGGTGATGGCGATCAGGGTCGCGCCGCGCCGCGCGGCGTGTTCGGCCACGACCACGCTCTCGCGCGAATAGGGGCGGAAGCCGATGACGCAGACGACGTCGCCCTCATCGACCGCGCGCACCTCGGCCTCGAGGCTGCCGCCCATGCCCGACAGCAGAACCACGTCCGGGCGAAACAGCCGGTACACGTAGGAAAAAGCGTGGGCCGGCCCGAAACAGGCGCGGAAACCCGCAACAAACACGTTCTTCGCCGTGTCGAACGCCTCGGCCGCCGCGGTGAAGGCGGCGGCATCGTTCAGTGCCTGCGTCGCCTGCAGCGTCTTGATATGGCTGAGATGAAGATCGACCGGCGCGGTGTCGGTCAGTTTCTTCGCCCGGTCGGAGTAGAAAGCAGGCGCCGCGCGCATGCGATCGACGAACGGCTCCTTGAAATCCTCCCAGGCCGAGAAGCCAAGGGTTCGCGCAAGCCGCACGAACGTCACCGGCTGGACGCCTGCATTGGCCGCGAGCGTTCGCATGGATACGATGGCGACTTCTTCCGGTCTCTTCAGAACGAACGCCGCAGCGACCCGCTGCTGCGGGCTGAGATCGACGAACCGGGCGCGAATGCGATCGACGAGAACGGAGAAACTGTCGGCCATGATCTGCGATCTACATCCGATGACGCAGATTTCGCAACAGATGTTTCACTTGTGTTGCAGGCTCAGTCGGTGAAATGGAGCCCGATACGGGTTTCGGTGCGCCAGGCAATCCTGCAGCGGCGGTTCACTGACCGTCGTCGGTCTCCAGGACGACATCGTGCGGAATGCCGAGCGTGGACGGCAATTCCACCAGCGCCCCGGTGTCGGACAGATTCCGCATCACGCAGGTGAAAGCCGATTCGCTGCCGGGCAGGATCAGGCGTGCGCCCTTGATCGTGCGACGCCGCGGCGCGCTGTTCCTTCTTGTCATGCGAGAGAGCCATGACTTTCGTCCAGCGTTTTGGCGGTCCGGTTCCGAGAAACCTGGATTTAGCTATGTTTTACTGACACTTCGCTGGGATCGTTGAGATGCCATTGATGAGCGGAAGCTTCCGAAGTCACAAGAAAATACGCGCGAAGTCGGGGTGGAAAAAGGAACCAAGACTTGGAGGAAAATGAAGCCGGTCATTGGCGATCAACCTCCTTTGGCGAGAATGATCGGGCGATCGCCGACCTTTTTGGAAGCCATCGCCGGCAGCCGGCAGGAGCAAGGCGCGTATTTACTTCGCGGGAGGTGCATTTGGTGTGAGGCGCGTCCAGGTTCGACGCGGTCATCACGCGAAAATAAGCGCTCCGTGGGCGATCAGAAGATAATAGCTCGCCTCGTCCCAGCTGTTCAGCGACTTTCCGGCGAGCCGCTCCCCTCGGATCATCGCGAAGAAGGCACAAACCAGGGAGACGGCGAGCGCCAGAACGATGAGCTTGGGAACAGGTGTGGCGCTCGCCATGCACCAGACGGCGAGGATGGCTGTGCGCATGAAAAAGCGCGTTAGCGTCGCGGCCGTAATGGCACGATCGTTGTCGACCTGTGGTGGTTGAGAAGAGGCGGCCACGGCGAACCCGGTAGAGACGCAACAATGTGCGAACCAGGGTAGAGCTCCTGATATAGTGTTTCGATATAGATTCCGCCGTAATGGCGTAGAGAACATATGGTGCCGAACGGGGTATGGATTCATGGTCCATTCTTCTGTCGTCAGACACTCCCGACCTTTCGGACCGCTATGGCTTTCCTATGCGATCGGGGCGGCTGCCACATACCATTCTCCGTCGTTTGGACCGATTTTCAGCTCGGCAGCTCCTGAACGGCTGTCGAACAGAAGGAGTCTTGTTGTGCTTTGGCAGGGCATCAAACGCGCGCTTCGTTGGATCGACGGACGGCTGACAGATAACGTAGACCTCTATGGTGAACCGCTCCTGCACAAGCCCGTCCCGCTCATCGTTCGTCACCCGATGCTTGGCGCCCGCATCGTGACGCCGCTGAATCAGGCTCCCAAGCCCCAGCTGCATTCCAAGGACCGCACCCGAAAGGAATGAGGCAGAAGCTCGCCACGATATGTGCCCATGTGCGTTTGTCGCACATCGGCTTTTCGTGAGAGCGGGGCGGGGATTCTATTTGCGGTCATCCGGTTCGAATGCTGCCCGCAATCGGGTTCGCCGATCAGTCAGCTACCGAACGTCAGGGGATCCGGTCCGGTGCGGCCGTCGGCTCTGTCCATACCGGCGATCTTCGACATGTCGTCGCCGTCGAGCTTGAAGTCCAGGACGTCGATGTTTTCCCGCAGCCGTCCGGTATTGACCGACTTCGGGATCACGATCAGCCCGTTGTCGAGATGCCAGCGCAGGATGATCTGGGCCGGCGATTTGCCGTGCTTGCGGGCGAGGGAGCCGAGCACCGGATCCTGAAGAAATGTTGCCCGTCCGAGCGGGCTCCAGGACTCCGTAGCGATGCCGTGATCGGCGTGGAATTTCCTCAACGCCTTCTGCTGGAACCTCGGATGCAACTCGATCTGATTGACGGCCGGCGCGGTGCCGGTCTCGTCAATGAGGCGTTCAATATGCTCGACGTTGAAGTTCGATACGCCTATCGAGCGCGCGCGGCCCTCGTTCTTGATCTCGATCAGCGCCTTCCATGTCTCGACATAGAGGTCGTGCATCGGCAGCGGCCAATGAATGAGATAGAGGTCGACATAGTCGAGCCCGAGGCGCGCCAGGCTGGCGTCGAACGCGCGTAGCGCGGTGCCGTAGCCATGGCAATCGTTGGCGAGCTTGGTCGTGACCGCAAGGCTCTGGCGCGGCAGATCCGAGCGCCGGATGCCTTCGCCGACGCCGCGTTCGTTCTCGTAAGCGGCCGCCGTATCGATCGCCCGATAGCCCATTGCGAAGGCGTTTTGCAGGACGGCAGCGACATCCTCGTCGGGTATCTGCCAGGTTCCGAGGCCGAGCCGGGGCAGGGTGTGGCGGTCGTTGAGGGAGATTGCGGGTATCCGGTTGGGCATGGAAATTCCACGGGCTGAGATGGAAACAGACGATGAGCGGGTTCGGTGCATGGCGGAGCCGCCATCCACATTGATGCCCCGGTGAATGTAGCGCCGGGGGCCGGCCAGGAACAGGATTGCCGCCGTGATCTCTTCGGGGCGGCGCCAAAGCATCAAGCCTCGGTTGACCGCCAACACAGCCGCCCAATGTAGCTTGTTAACTGCCGCTGCGGCTGCAAGGCCGGCGGCTCGATACGTAGTTGGCCGCTGATTAATGGCAAAGGTCCGGTGATGGGCACCGGCCGACCCCGCGACTCTCAAGGCACCCAAACCTTAAGGAGCCAGGCATGAGCACCACTCAGATGCGCAGCGAAACTACGATCGAGACCCCGAGAGCGCGGATGGTCGACATGAAGCTCGAGGTCGTCGTTATCCCTGTTTCGGACGTCGATCGGGCCAAGCGCTTTTACGGCGGCCTGGGCTGGCGGCTCGATGCCGACTTCGTCGTCGGTGACGACTTCCGCGCGATCCAGTTCACGCCTCCAGGTTCATCGTGCTCGATCCATTTCGGAACGGGAATCACGTCGGCCGTGCCGGGCTCGGCACTCGGACTTTATCTCGTCGTGTCCGACATCGAGGCAGCGCGTGCCGAGCTCGTCGATCGCGGTGTCGACGTGAGCGAAGTGTTCCACCGTGCCGTCGGGGAAGGCCCCATGAGCGGCCCGGATCCGGCGCGAAGCAGTTACGCTTCGTACGCCACATTCAGCGATCCGGACGGGAACGGCTGGCTGTTGCAGGAGGTCACCGTGCGATTGCCCGGACGCGTGGATGCGGACGAGACGACATTCACCTCGTCTATTGAGCTCGCCACCGCGCTCCGACGTGCAGCGGGGGCGCACGGCGAGCACGAGAAGCGGACCGGGCAACACGACGAGGATTGGCCGGATTGGTACGCCGAGTACATCGTCCGGGAGCAGGCGGGCAAGCCATTGCCGTCATGAGCAGCTCCTACGACGCCATCGTAATCGGGGCCGGACAGGCGGGACCATCCTTGGCCGGGCGTCTCGCCGCCGCCGGAATGAAAGTCGCGATCGTCGAGCGCGGCCTGTTCGGCGGAACATGCGTCAATACCGGGTGCACGCCGACGAAGACTTTGGTCGCCAGCGCCTATGCGGCCCATCTTGCCCGGCGAAGCGCCGAGTATGGGATCGTGATCGACAGTCCGGTCAAGATCGACATGAAACGGGTCAGGGCCCGGGCCGAAACCGTCTCGGCGAATAGCCGCCGGAACGTGGAAAAATGGCTGCGGGGCATCGACGGCCTGACGGTCATTGAAGGACACGCGCGGTTCGAGGGCCCGGATGTCGTCCGAGTGGGCGAGAGCCCGCTGAAGGCGCCGCGCATCTTCATCAATGTCGGCGGCCGCGCGAACGTGCCGGACATGCCGGGTGTCGGTACGGTCGACTATCTCACCAATACGTCGATCCTCAAGCTCGATACGATCCCTCGGCACCTGGTCGTCGTCGGCGGAAGCTATATCGGGCTCGAGTTCGCCCAGATGTATCGGCGTTTCGGCGCGGAGGTCACGGTCGTCGAGATGGCACCGCGGCTGATTGCCCGCGAGGACGAGGACGTGTCCGAGGCGGTCCGGGAGATCCTCGCCGATGAGGGGATCGTCGTGCGGACCAGCGCGACCTGCATTGGATTCAAGCCTCACGAGGATGGTGTGGCGGTCGACGTCGATTGCGAGTCCGGGGAGCCTGTCGTGGTGGGTTCGCATGTGCTGCTTGCGGTGGGACGCCGGCCCAACACCGATGACCTCGGCCTCGACAAGGCCGGCGTCGCGGTCGATGCCCGGGGCTATATCGGGGTGGATGACAGCCTCGCCACCAATGTCCCCGGTATCTGGGCCCTGGGCGACTGCAACGGCCGCGGAGCCTTTACCCACACCGCCTACAACGACTACGAGATCGTTGCCGCCAATCTTCTCCATCATGCCAATCGCCGGGTGAGCGACCGGATCCCCGCCTACGCGCTCTTTGTGGATCCGCCGCTCGGCCGCGTCGGCATGTCGGAGATGGAGGCGTTGCGCACGGGCCGTAAGCTGTTGGTCTCCAAACGCCCGATGACACGGGTCGCGCGCGCGGTCGAGAAAGGCGAGACCAAGGGCTTCATGAAGGTGGTCGCCGACGCGACGACAAAGGAAATTCTGGGGGCAGCAATTTTGGGGGTGGGGGGCGACGAAGCGATCCACGGCATCATCGACATCATGAACGCAGATGCCTCCTATGCCGTGCTGCAATGGGCGGTGCCCGTCCACCCGACCGTTTCGGAACTGATCCCCACGGTTCTTGGAGACCTGAAGCCCGTGGTCTAAGCGGCTGATCGGTTCCAGTTCGAACAAGCGAAGACTTGCCACAACGAGCCTGCCCCAAGGTGGCAGGTCAGCTACTCGGACGCCCCGACAGTCCACTTCTGTACAGTCCGACCCCAACATTGGCGACCTCCACGTTAATGACACGCTTAGGTCGTACCCACGGCTCCTTACCATCAGCCCCAGGAGGCCCCATGACCAGGAACACTATTCACGTCACTAGGTCGGGCGATCACTGGATTGTTCGGGTGGATACCGAAGCCCCGAAGATATTCGCCACAAGAGAGGCCGCGTTGCGAGCGGCCCTGATGCATACCCATGACGACGAGGGCGCTACCCCCGTCGAGGTCAAGCTCCTCTTGGGGAAGGATCGCAAGCAACTGATTTCCTTCATCGCCACGCCTGGCGTCCTCGCCTTCAATTGAGCCTCCACGGGTGCAGCGGGTCGGAACGGTCGGCGCCGCCGGCATCGGAGAAGATGACATAGCCGCACTTCGCTGCTGCTTGCTGCGTGTCGCCCGCGCGTTGGGCTGATGAACTGCGGTCTACGCAACCAGGCGGCTCATTTCACGGTTCACCAAGCCGCGGTAGATGCTTTCCCCGCGCATCAATTCCTCAGGGGCACCGTCTTCCACGAGCTTGCCGGCGCGCAAGACAAGGATCCGATCAAACTTACGCAGCGTTGAAAGGCGGTGGGCGATGGTGATGACGGTGCGCCCGGTCATCAACCGCTCGAGGGCCTCGCGGATCGCTTCCTCCGCGTCGGTGTCGAGGGCCGAGGTCGCCTCGTCGAGAATGAGGAGGGGGGCGTCCTTAAGGAAGGCGCGAGCGATGGCGATGCGCTGGCGTTGCCCGCCTGACAGCTTCACGCCGCGGTCGCCAACCACCGTGTCGAGCCCCTGCGGAAGGGTCTCGATGAAGGGCCGGCACCGTGCCGCGAGCGCGGCCTCCCACACCTCTTCGTCGGTGGCGTCGGGCCGGCCGTACCGAATGTTTTCGAGAAGCGTGCGGTTGAGCAGCGCGGTATCCTGTGGGACGACCGCGATGGTCTCGCGCAAGCTTTCCTCCGTGATGAAGGCAATGTTCTGCCCGTCGATGAGGATGCGGCCGCTCTGGGGTTCATAGAACCTTTGCAGGAGCGACACCAATGTCGATTTGCCGCCGCCGGAGGAACCCACGAGCCCGACGCGCTGTCCGGGCTCGATATCCACGCAGAAGCCATCGAAGACCCGCCGGCCGGTCGGGTATTGGAACGAAATGTTTTCGAAGGTGACTCGAGCTCCTTTGGGCACGAGGGCGGCGGCGTTGGGGTGGTCGCGCATCTCATGCGGCAAGAGCAGCGTGGCCAGCGCCTCCGACAGGCGGGCCATGTGCTGGGTCACGTCGACGAGGGCCACCGCGAGGTCACGCGTCGCGCTAAGCACGGCGATGCCGAGCGTGCAAACGAGCACCACGTCGCCCGCGGTCGCCTGCCCATTCTGCCACAGCATAAGCGCCCAAGCGAGCAGGACCAGCGTCATTACCACGACGACGAGGGCGTGCAGCAGGCGAAGCTTCTCCAGATAGCGAAGGCTGCGCCGGCGCGCTTTCATTTCCTCGGCGACGGTAGCGTCGAAGCGCAGATGCTCGCGTTGGATGCCGCCGAAGGCCCGCACAAGGGCCATGTTACCGATGACGTCGATCATCTCACCATCCACGTCGGCGGCCCTGTCCGCGAAGTCGTGGTGGAGGGGACGGCCCATCGCGGCGATGCGGAACATCACAAACATCACCGCGCCGGCGATGATCACCAGCACGGCTGCCATTTGTAGGCTGACCAAAGCGAGGAATAAAATGGCGCCTGCGGTCGCCACGCAAGGCGGCATCACGTTCCAGACGAACATATTCTCGATCTGGAAGACGGCGTTGGACGTCGCGGTGATGCAACTCGTCAGTACACCGGGCAGACGGTTCGCGAAGTAGACGGGCGCATGCCCGGTGAGATGGCGGAAGAGGTCCGATCGCAGATCTCCCGTGACGTCCACGAATGCATAGCTCGCGTTCCAGCTCGCCACGCGCCAAAGCAGGTTGTCGGCAGCGATGAAGAACACCAGCATCGCAAAAGCGGTCCACGGGCTGTAGCCGTGACCGGGGGTGGACGACAGCGAATTGATCAGAAGTTTGACGCCGTACTGAGTGCTGACGGAGCATGCAACGGCTCCGAGCACGGCCAGCACGATGACGATATGAAGCCGGCGGTGGCGGCCAATATAGCGGGCCACGAACGCCAACGGCCGGTTCGCGTAGCTGCAAAGATCATTCGTCGACAGCGAGATCTACCTTTCGATGTGAGACGTTTTCGCGGTTTGGTCTTCGATGTTTTGCATGTCACCTCGGCCATTCCCCGCAAACATAATGCCCTGCGGCGCGAGGGTGATATCACGTGTGAAATAATGCTCGTATCATACCAGAGTTCACCCGCTGCCTACATGCGTGTATTCGACCGCAGAAGACTTCCGTTCGGTTCGCTTACAAAAATAATGTGAAGTATTACCGCTCGTCGCCGTGAGATTTGATCGTCCATACTGGTCCCGGCGGTCGGCCTTGCCCGACGCAAGAGCAGTCGATCCGGCAGAGGCATTTTATCTGTGCGAGCTGCCGCTCTCGTCGCTCAGATCGAGTTGAAACGCTGGGAATGACGACGACTCGTGCGTTGCGGATGATCGCCGACTTTGCCGGTATCCGGCAGCAGCTGAAGACCGAGCGGCGGGTGGGGTTCGTGATGATTATGGCCGCAAACCCGAAAGGTTTCTGTTTTGGTTACCCCGGCGAGACCTTCGGATAATTCAACGAGGGTCGATCATGACACATGATCTGGTAACGACACGACAGGAGGATTTGCGATGCCTTCGATGCCGCCGGAATGGGAAGAATACGCGCTGCTCCTCAGTGCGCGGAGACGGGACCAATTTGGGCCGAGATCAAAGATCGTCCGCCTGCGCAGGTTGCTGGACCATTGGCCGTCGCCGACCGCTTCAGGGGATACTCCCGCCCACGACCACGGTGCGGACGCTGCGGCAGCACGTGGATCAGAAATTCGCTAGCGCCTGTAAAAAGCCGGCCATGACCCAAAGTGCGGGCGAGGCTTCATGCCGGAAGCAGATCGTTTTTACATGCTCGACGGCATGCGGGGCACCGCAGCCATTCTCGTTGTTCTATTTCACCTCGGCCTGGTGGCCGATCAATGGGCTGCGGGCGGGTACCTGGCCGTAGACTTTTTCTTTGCTCTTAGCGGATTCGTGATTTCGTCGGCGTACAGCGCCGATCTCCTTTGGGGCCTGCCGCCAAGGAAGTTCGCCGTTAAGCGGATAATCCGTCTCTACCCGCTCTATGCAGTAGGGCTCGGCATCGGCCTGATGATTGCAGCCGGCGCCGTCGCAAAACAGGGTTCCCAGGCGTTCACGCCGATCGAACTGTTCGTTTCGACTGCCTTCAGCCTTTTCCTGCTGCCGACGCCGCTCCCCATGTTTTCGCTATTTCCGCTGAATGGCCCGGGTTGGTCTCTGTTTTTGGAGTTGGTCGTCAATATCGGCTTCGCCGTTTGGATGGTTCGGTGGAGAAGCGAAACACTGGTCGTCGTGGTAGGCCTCTCGGCGATAGCTCTGGCTGCCACTGCAATCTCAGCCGGGACACTCAATATCGGCTGGGACTGGGATACCCTTCCCGGCGGATATGCCCGCGTCATGTTTTCTTTTACGGTCGGTGTTCTGCTGGCGCGCCATCAAAATCGGATACCCAAGAACGCGTCGTGGCTATCCATTGCGCCGGTGACCGCGCTGGTGCTGGCCCTCACAATACCCGTGCCGCCGAGCCTTCGGGTTCCGGCCGACCTTGCAATTGCGCTGATCATCTGTCCGGGAATTCTGTATTGCGGGATACGCCTGGAGGCCCCTCAACCAATCAGGCCCATCGCCTCGTTTCTTGGCGATATCTCCTATCCAATTTACGCTTTGCATTTCCCGCTGATCTTCATAGGGGTCGATGTCGCTCGGAAAATCGGTCTTGGAGATGACGTCTTAATACCCGTGGTCACCACAGGCTTGGTGGTAATGTCGGCGGTCATCTATCGGCTGTATGATGTTCCGGTGCGCCGCTACTTAAGCGCGTCAACGCGGCTGCTGGCGTCTCAGCGCTAGCCAAGCAGCGTCGGATCAAGTGCAACGAGCCCTTTCGGTTACGCCTCGGCGGTCAGTCGAACAACTTTGCCCGTCGACCTGCGTCAGCCGAACTTGAGCCAACTGTCCGGCCATATGCGTTCGGCGTATCGCCCGGGCGTCGGCTGCGCTGGACGGGCAGGGCCCACGAGATTAATTAGCGCCGTACATGCAGGGGGGCTGGAGTGCGCAATGTCCTGTTGGGCATTTTGGGGCTGCCTGGAAAGATGACGGACTTGGATGGCGACAACGTTCCTGACCGACGGACCTGACCACGCGAAACATGCGATCCTCCTTGCCCATGGAGCGGGCGCCCCCATGGATTCCGCGTCGATGACGGCGACTGCGAAAACTCTGGCCGGGTCAGGCTTCCGGGTTGCCCGCTTCGAATTTGGCTACATGGCGAGCCGTCGGACCGGGGAGGGCCGCAAACCGCCCCCGCGTGCGGAGAAACTCATTCCGGAATACATCGCTGCGGTCGATGCGCTCGAACGGAGAGGACCGCTCATCATCGGCGGCAAGTCGATGGGCGGGCGCGTCGCGAGCATGGTCGCCGATGATCTGTACGCAGCCGGCCGGATCGCTGGTCTGCTGTGTCTCGGCTATCCCTTTCACCCGCCGGCCAAGCCCGACCAGTTGCGCACGGCGCATCTGGCGGGACTGAAGACGCCGACGCTCATCGTGCAAGGAACACGAGATGAGTTCGGCGGCCGAGAGGAGGTATCCACCTACGCGCTCTCAAAGAGCATCGAGATCCTCTGGCTGGAGGACGGCGACCACGATCTGAAGCCACGAAAGAGCATATCCGGCTTTTCAATGGACGATCATCTGAGGACATTGGCGCAAACGGTCTCAGCCTGGGCCGAAAGGATCGAGGGGTAACACGGACGGACGCGCAGTACGCGTTTCCCCCTTCCGCAAAACGCCTCCGGGCGATTATGCGGAATCCAGCAGCTCGGTCTTGATCGGCAACTTGCGCAGCCTGACGCCGGTTGCCGCATAGATTGCGTTGAGCACGGCGGGAGCCAAGGCCGACGTGCCGGGTTCGCCCAGCCCGCCGGGCGCCTCGCCGCTCTTTACGATCTCGACTTCGATGACCGGGGCCGCATCGATGCGGAGCATCTGATAGGTGTCGAAGTTGGTCTGCTCGACCCGGCCGTTCCTGAGGGTGATCTCTCCATACAGAGCCGCGGTGATGCCGAAGATAATCCCGCTTTGGAGCTGCGCCTCGACGGTGTCCGGATTGACGACGACGCCGCAGTCGACGGCGGCGACGACGCGGTCGACATGAACGTCGCCGCTCTTCGAGACGGTCACCTCGGCGACCTCTGCAAGGTAGGTTCCGAACGAATGCTGCAGTGACATGCCGCGGCCCCGGCGTGGCCCTAACGGCGTTCCCCATCCCGCTTTCTGCGCAGCGCGGTCGAGAACATTGAGTGCGCGCGGGTTGTTCGCCAGAAGCGCGCGGCGATATTCGACCGGGTCCTTCTTCGCGGCCGCGGCGAGTTCGTCGATGAAGCTCTCGACGACGTAGACGTTGTGGGTCGGACCGACCCCGCGCCAAAAGGCGGTCGGAATTCCCGGAGGCTCCTCGCGGACATAGTCGACGTGGAAGTTGGGAATTGCGTAGGGAATTTCGGCTGCGCCCTCAACCGCGTCGGGATCGATGCCGTTTTTGAACATTGGCGGGAAATACCGCGCGATGATCGACGAGCCCACAATGCGATGGCTCCAGGCTATGGGCGTGCCGTTCTCGTCGAGGCCGGCGCTTATCCGGTCGTAGTAGTAGGGCCGGTACATATCGTGCTGGATGTCTTCTTCCCGGCTCCAGACAACTTTGACGGGGCCCTTCGACTGCTTCGCTATCAGCGCGGCCTGAACGATGAAGTCGACCTCAAGCCGGCGTCCAAAGCCGCCGCCCAGCAGATGATTGTGAATTCTCACCTGCTCCGGTTTCAGTCCCAGATGTTTCGACACGAACGATTGAGCGATGTCCGGAACCTGCGTGCCGACCCAGATATCGCAGCCGTCGGCCGTGACCTCGACCGTGCAGTTGATCGGCTCCATTGTCGCGTGAGCGAGGAACGGCGCTTCGTAGACAGCTTCGACCTTGGTGGCGGCCTTGGCGAGCGCGCTCGCCACGTCACCCTCGTTCTTGGCGACGGCGCCAGGCTTCTCCGAGGCCGTCACCAGCGCGGCGACGACGTCAGCCGTGGAGACTGAGGCATTGGGTCCTTCATTAAACGTGACCGCGGCGGCTTCGAGGCCCTGCTTTGCCGCCCAGTAATGATCCGCGATGACGGCAATTGCGTCGTCGAGCTTCGCGACCTGATGAACGCCCGGAACCTTCAGCGCCGCCGCTTCGTCGAACGAGGCGACCTTGCCGCCGAACACCGGAGACGCGGCAACAGTGGCGACCTTCATGCCGGGCAACTTGACGTCGATGCCGAAGACCGCCGTGCCGTCGACCTTGCCCGATACGTCGAGACGCTTGACCGGCGTCCCGATGATGCGGAACGTGCTCGGGTCCTTGAGCTTGACGTCGGTCGGGACGGGCAGCTTGGCCGCGGCGTCGACGAGTTCGCCGTAGCCGACCCGGCGCTTGCTCGCGGCGTGGAGAACATAGCCCGGCTCGGTCGTCAGGCTGCCTGCGTCGACGTTCAGGTTTTTCGCGCCGGCGGCGATCAGCATCTGCCGCGCGGCAGCGCCGGCCTGGCGCAGCGGGATGTAGAACGCCCGGATAGACGTCGAGCCGCCCGTCATCTGCACGCCGCCGACGAGGCGGTTGCCATAGAGCTTGGCGTTCGCCGGCGAGTGGTCCACCGCGACGTTGCTCATGTCGACGTCGAGTTCCTCAGCGACCAACATCGGCAACGACGTAAAGGTGCCCTGGCCCATCTCGATCATCGGCGAGATGACGGTCACCTTGCCCGTCCGATCGATGCGGATGAATGCGTCAGGCGCAAACGGCTGAGCGTCCGACGCGGCATCGGCCGGCAAGATTCCAACGGGCAGGGACCAGCCGATCATCAAGCCGCCGCCGACCGCTGCGCTCGCGCGGAGGAACGCGCGGCGAGAAACGGTCCGATCCATAACTTCCTGAACAACTGCCATGGTTGCTGCCCTCACTGCGCGCTGGCGGATTTTGCGGCCTGCGTGATTGCTTCGCGGATGCGCACATAGGTGCCGCATCGACAGATGTTGCCCGACATCGCCGCGTCGATATCGGCGTCGGTGGGGTTGGGATTGCCGGCGAGAAGTGCACTCGCGGACATGATCTGCCCCGATTGGCAGTAGCCACATTGCACGACTTCCACATCCAGCCACGCCGCCTGGATTGCCTTGCCGGCCGGAGTTTCGCCGATCGCCTCAATCGTCGTGACGGACTTGCCTGCGACGTCGCTGATCGGCGTGATGCACGAGCGGGTGGCCACGCCGTCGATATGCACGGTGCAGGCTCCGCATTGGGCGATGCCGCAACCAAATTTGGTTCCGGTCATGCCGAGAATGTCTCGTATCACCCACAAAAGCGGCATGTCGTCCGGAGCGTCGATCGACAAGGATTGGCCGTTCACGTTGAGACTGGGCATCGAAAAATCCTCCTCGGCCTGCTCTGACAATTTTGATGTATCAAACGGCCGGGACTGACCTCGCGGAGCAGCTTGGCCGATGAGTTCTCGCCGGCTCACGGCGAGACAAATTGCCGTGGCTCGTTGCGGCGACATAAACGTGCCTCCAGAGGGATCGGCACGCATAGCGACCTCCTGACCGGTCTAAGGACCGTTTGTCATAAGAGGCGCGGGACGGAGCAAAAATGCTCGCTGGTCGGGCGTCGATAGGGGCGAGAATACGCCCTAAAGTATGGCGGGAATGAGTTCACCGGCGGACCTCGGCGCCCAGCGGCCCAGCGACCTTCATCGGCCATTGGATTGGAAAGACGGCGAACGATACGTCGCCACCCTCGCCGGCGGGGGTACTGTTTCGTCCCGCCCATCTCGCTATATAAAATACGATTGGGATTCCATGTCTGTCAGCTCAGCTGACAGGGCTGTGAGGAGCCGCTCCACGTCCGGTCACCGATGACGGCCCTGTATGGACCGCATTGACGGGATGGGGGTCTTCACTGTCGCCCTGGACGAGGGAAGTCGTGCGTACATGCAAGCTTTGAAAGTTCAACGAGTTGGCCCTCGCTCGTTGCTTCTCCGGTCTCGGGCAGAACGATCTGCCGTTGAGGGGAGGATACTGCCTTGGAACGGACGCCATTCGAAGAGCGGGCGCAAGCGGATCTTGCTCACGATCGGCATGCAGCCGTAGCTGCGTACAACGCGCCTGATGCAATAGGTCGGGTCTTGGATCGGCCCCCGGCACTTGCCAAGGAGGTGCTTCGCGGGGACACGCGCCTGACCCAACGCTGGGCACATGGAGCCCTTCACGACACTCTTCCGGGATTGGCTGGCCATGTGATCATGACCTATTACGGCGCGGCTCAGGAGATTACCTGGAGACACGGATCGAATCGCTTCGCGTCGCGGACAAGACCCGGATCCATCACCCTTATTCCAGAAGGTCACGATGGGCGGTGGGATATCGCCGGGTCGATCGAGGTTTCGCATGTCTATCTAACGGACGAGCGCCTTCAGGCATCTGCGGAGACGTTGACGGAAGGAAAGCACGTCGAGTTGATAGGGCGGGTCGGATTCGACGATCGTGTCGCGGCCAGGGTTCTTGAGCTGCTTAGCGGTGAAGCGGCATTTGGCGAGTCTTCTTCAAAGCTGTTTGTCGAGCAGGCCATCGACCTTTTGTGTACGCAATTGTTGCGGGCTCATTCTTCGCACGGCACGCTCGTAGTATCCGCGCCTCGCAAAGGTCTCGCGGATTGGCAGGTCAAACGCGTGACGGCCTATATGCAGGAATTCGTAGATCAGGAGGTCGGCCTTGATGAGCTTGCTGGTCTCGTAAGCCTGAGCCGGTTTCATTTCTTGACGGCATTCCGTCTCGCCACAGGGCAGACACCGCATGAATGGCTGACCGCTTTACGCATCAGCAAGGCGAAAGAACTTCTCGCCCAGTTTGAGCTCCCGATCACAAGCATTGCTCTTGCGGTGGGCTATCAGACCCCTTCTGCATTCGCGGCTAGTTTTCGCAAGGTGACCGGAACGACGCCTTCGGCCTTCCGTAGGGGATTGTGAGCATCGTTGATCCCCTTTGCCACTTTATACGCCGCCGACAGGGCGCCGCGGGGTTGGGTGCGCAGATGTTGGTGACCAAGGATGGAAGAACCGCTTCCCTGAAAGGAAGCGGCTCTTTGGGGAGACGCGAGGGACGGGATCAGCGCTTGCTGTTGATGTTCAGGTCCTGGATCCGGACGTTCGCCGGAGCTTCCCATTCCGTCTGCGCAGGCTTGAAGACGGCGACGCGTCCCTCGAGCGCAGGGGTGACGGTGAAGGTCTGGGCCGGACGCAGGCCGGCATAGACATTCCGCTGGCCTTCATTTCCGTCGCCGGCAAGAGCCGGAGCCGCAACGAGAGCAACAACACCAGACAGGATCAGCGTACGAATATTCATGGTTCTATCCTCCAGTTTCGCCGGCTGCGGAAGTGCGCCGGAACGAGGATGAAACTAGAGGCGAACCCGCTTCTCCGCCGTCCGCCGATTGCGGCGTCTGTCGCAACATTGCGGCGCGAAGCGGCTGAGGAAACTAATTTCCGCAGCGAGCGGCATTTTCTGTGGTTCGCACGAATGGCTCTTTGGTCAGTCTTGTCAGTAATGACAGGCGGCCTCATTTCGAGCCGCTGGATGCATCGGCAAGCTTCAATGCTCGCTGCAGATGATCCTCGATCTTCGGCAGAGTCTCACTCGCGAACTGCTTGAGGTCCGGGTCGCTGCCGTTCTGGATCTCCTGTCGGAACAGGGCCGCGTTTCCCTTCTGATACTCGACCTGGCCGTTCACATAGTCGCGGTCGAGCGCGGCCCGGTGGTCCGCCTTGAGCGTGGAAAGCATCGCGTCATAAGCGCCATGCAACAGCGTGTTCGAGGGAGTGACATTTTTCCGTTGCAGGATCCCCGTCAGCTCATCGGCGACTGGAATATGGCTGGTAACCATCAGGTGGGCGTAATTGCGAATGGCGGCGCTCCCGCCCTCCTTTTCCGCGATCCGACCGGAATCCACCTGGAAGGGAGCGCCCAGATTGGCCTGGCCGACAAAATTAAAGTCGACAGCGTTGAGCGTCGCCGGCGTTTCCACCGGTGCGGCGGTCTGCGCATTTGCGATGCCAATGCCGGCAACCAACGACAGAAGCACGGGGGCGAACCCAAAGCGTGCGATGCGGCTTGTCGCAGAAACTCGATTCATTGAGAAAACTCCATTCATCAGTCGCCGTGAACGCAGCTACACGGCTTAGCTTGCTGCTCCCTTCCTGTGGCTCGACCAAACAACAAGCGCACTTTGAACTATGGGCGAACGCCGCGAAATTGAACCGTCGGCCTGCGCCCCCATCCTTCGGCGTTCCGCCGTTGATACAAAGGTTTGTATGACGGCGGTAGAAGGCCGCCAACCCGTGGGACATTCCCGGGCTGACTCCGCGGGAAGCATGTCCGCACAGCGGCGGGCTTCGCGGCAAAGTTCCGAATGTTTGGGCATTTGCCTACTTCACATCCTCGCGAAGTTGATCGTCTGCCGCTGGTCTAATGTCCACGGTGTTGGCCTTCGGGCATTTCGGCATCACCGGAAGCGGCCCATCACGACGGCCAATCCATCAGCGCAAGACAGATCGCCCTCGACTCGGTTTCGGGTCCGAGGGTTCCAATTGGTTGCTATCGGTCAGAGTTCACGCCAAGCCGGCTTGTCCGGGGCCACCAGCTCAAACTGGACGGGTGCGATTCCGAGACAGACCAATGACGGCCGGCTCGGGCGCGTCCTTCTTGACCCCGTCATAATGCGGGGTACCTCGCGATGCGCCTGACGAACCCGCCGGCGGGAACCGGAACCGTGTTGTCCGGATCGAAGTCGGCGCCGCTGTTCACCCACCACGTGCCGGAGAGAACGAGCGAGAGGCGATCGGTCGCGTAGGTGTGCGGGGCGCTCATGTAGCCCGGGTACCACTTCATCAGCACGAGATAGGGTCCCGGCTGGTCCAGGCCGCCGTGAAGCGTCGCCATCTCGCCGCTGTGCGGCGGTCCGCTTATCCAGCCGCTCCACTTGATCGCATGGGGCAGTGTAACCTGGGTCTCGGACGGGTTGATTTCGCCGGCCAGCGCCTCCGTTTTCGAGAGCGCGAGCGGCAGGGCGGCGAGGAGCGGAGCAAGCAGCAGCCCCCGACGCGTTGAACAAATCTCATGATCAGCGATGGACTCGGCTGAAGAAAACATCTTGTCGAAAATATCACGACGATCCATCTCGACCTCCACGTTCTCCGCCCGGCGTGTGAGCTCTGTGGGTCCCGGGCCTAGCGTCATATGATGCGAAACGCATACTGTGGACATTAGTACAACGTGCCAAAAATAAAGGCCGCCGCCGCCTCGCGCGGAGAGGTTCGGGGAGGACGTCAGCCCACTTCATGCTGCGGATGCTCTCGGGGGAGGCGAAACGCGCGCGGGCAAATCAGGGGGTACGCAAGTTGACCCGTCAATACACGGGGGCATCGGCGGGGCCATTGGGCCGAGGGCAGGGCGCTGTCCTCGAATCCTGGAGTCTGCTGGCAAGGCCCGTTTTGAAAGTACCTACGTCCGGTGATGCGCGTGAACCGCCGCCGATCAGCGACGTTGCCTTCTGGGTGAATTGAGCACGGGAGGGTGCTCATGCCTCGGATCAATCGTCTCCAGAGGCCGCCGGCACGCTGCTGGCCATGAAGTGTCTGACGACCTGCCAGCGGGGCACTGGCCCATCTCGGCCGTCGATCAATCAGCTCTTGCGCTCATCATTTCAGAGTCTTGAGATACGCAATGACGTTCTCACGATCTGCGGCCTGAGGAACGGTGAGGAACATCTTCGCGCCGTGAACGTCGCCTGTCGGGCTCTGGAGCCACTTATCGAGCGAATTCTCATCCCACGTAATGTTTGCCGCCTTGAGGGCGGGCGAGTAGTTGTAACCCGGTCCGGATCCGCTCTTGCGGCCAACAACGCCGGCGAGCGAGGGGCCGACCTTGTTCACGCCTGGCGCCGTCGCGTGACAGGCGCCGCAGTGGGTGGCGAAAAACTGCTGGCCGGCTGCGCTATCTCCGGCCGCAAGGCCGGCCGACGAGCCGAGCCAGAGTGTCGCGATCGCACTCAGCGAATTTATAAGAACCGCTCGAATCTTTGAGAGGCGAAGTGTTCTGTTTCGCATGGTCTCACCTTTTGGGCCAACTTTCCTCCGACACAGTAGCGGCAGGCCTCTGCCGCCATCCTCACATCCTGCGCTTCAGCCTAATTGGGGCCCCTGATGCGGACCAGATAGTCGAGGATTGCGTCGACGTCCTTGGGGTCGATCGGTGCCTTGTAGGCCGTGAGCATCTTGTGGACCTCGAACTCCCATTGCACCTTCGACATCGCCGGCTGATTGAGCACCATGTCGGCGGAATGGCAGGCGAGGCAGTTATTGTTGGCAACATCCGCGCCGGGGCCGTCGGGAAACATGCTGTCGCCGGCGGGCAGCTCGACGCTGACCGACTTCAGCGCCGGCTTGTCCTCGGCCCCGGCGCCGAGCGGCGCCAGGGCGACGCCCGCGGCAAGAGTGACCGACAACAGGACGCGCAGCATGCTCTCCTCCTCAGGCGGCGGCGACCGCGCGTCTGCTCGATGACGTTGCGCATGAACCCGCTCGGATTCCAGTTGGGCGTCGCGGGTTGCGTCTCGCCGCTGCTGCTGGTGCAGCGGACCATCAGCATCTGTGCTCCCGCGGCCGGCGGCGTGAACGAGATCTGCCACTGCCGGAAGCTGTATTTGCCTTCGTCCTTGCCGAGCTCGGCCTGCTGCCAGCTCTTGCCGCCGTCGGCGGAAAAATCGACCCGCGACACGCCGGAATCGCCGCCGAACGCGATGCCGCGCGCGAGCGTCGCGGCGCCAACCTTCAGCGTGTCGCCCTCTTTGATGTTGGTGATGAAAGATCGCGGCACCATCCGGTTGATCGGCACGAACTTCACGCCGGTCTCTCCCGGTTGGATGTTCGCGTGCGGCGTGTCCGGGATCGTGTAGGCGGTCTTCGTCCAGTAATTCGTATCCGGCTGGTCCAGCACCTCGATATCGTTGAGCATCTTGACCCAGTAGGTGGAGTACCAGCCGGGCACGATGAGGCGGAGCGGGAAGCCGTTGAGCAGCGGCAGCGGCTCGCCGTTCATCGCATAGGCGAGCATGACCTCGCCGTCCCGGGCATGATCGATGTCGAGCGACTTCATGAAGTCGGGCGCTTCGTCGACGATGGGCTCGTCCATACCTTTGAAGCGAACCTGCACGGCGCCGGCCTTCACCCCCGCACGGTCGAGCACGTCCTTCAGGCGGACCCCGGTCCAACGCGCGTTTCCCATCGCGCCGTGCGACCACTCCCCGCCTGAGACGCGCGGCTGGAAATAGCCGCGGGAATTGCCGGAGCACTGATTGACCGCGGCAAGCTCCACCTGCGGCAGAGCGAGGATCTCGTTGAGCGACAGCGACAGCGTCCTGTCGACTTGACCGCGCACCGCCAGCCGGAAGGCGTCGGCATCGATCTCGGTGGGGATGACCGCCCAGTGCCATCGCACGAAGAACCGGTCGTTCGGCGTGAACACCGATTGATCGAACACTTCGAACGGCGTTTCGAGCAGCGGCGGCCGGGCGCGCTGGAGGATGAGAGCCCCCTTCTGGGGGAAGGCCGTGGTGACCGCCCGCTCGTCCGGCCCGCCCGGCAGGGGCAGCTTGACCATCTCGTCGGCGAGCGCGGGCGCCGAGGCCATCGCCAGGGTCGCAGCCCCGGCCCCTCTCAGAAACTGCCGCCGCGAGGAGAGCGGGCGCGAGAGCAACGCGTTTTCCATGGCCGTATCCCCGAGTGAGCTCGGACTCCGATCAGAATGTACCTTGAGCAAGCCGCGCCGACGTCAATAACCTCGCCGAGAATCTCCTCGGCCTTTCGCGCAGAGCGAGCCAATGCAGACGGTGTGTGAAAACAAAAAGGCTGCCCGGAAAGCCCGCTTTGCGCCAGGAGCGCCCCCCGAGGCGGCGTACTCGGCAAAGCTCATTCTTCCTGCACCTGCACCGGAGCGCCGAGCCTGTCGGGAGTGCCTGGCACGATCACCAAATACCCGGACAGCCCGGACACCTTCCGTGTTTCCGCTGGCCGCAAGGCGCTCAGAAATCCATGTCGTGATGATGATCGTGATCGTGATCGTGACCGGGGAGCGGCGGCGGCGGTGGGCCCGGCACCTCGGCCACCATGGCTTCGGTCATAATGAGAAGGCCCGCCACCGAGGCCGCACCCTGGAGCGCCGTGCGCACCACCTTGGCCGGGTCGATAATGCCCTTCGAAATTAGATCCCCGTACTCGCCCGATTGGGCATCGTAGCCATAGGCACTGTTGTCGTTTTCGAGGATCTTGCCTAGCACCACCGAGCCGTCGACACCGGCATTGGTCGCGATCTGCCGGGCCGGCGAAGTGATCGCCTTCCTGACGATCTCGATGCCGGCCTGCTGGTCATCGTTGTCGCTTTTGAGTTTCCCAAGCGCCTTGCTGGCACGCAACAAGGCGACCCCACCGCCCGGGAGAATGCCTTCTTCGACTGCGGCTCTGGTTGCGTTCATCGCGTCATCGACGCGATCTTTTTTCTCCCTGACCTCGACTTCGGTGGTACCGCCGACCCGGATCACGGCGACGCCGCCAGCGAGCCTGGCCAGCCGTTCCTGGAGCTTCTCGCGGTCGTAATCGGAGGTGGTTTGCGCAAGCTGGATCTTGATCTCGGCGATGCGGGCCTCGATGTCTGCTCTCTTGCCGGCACCGCCGACGATCGTGGTGTTTTTCTTGTCGATCATCACCTTCTTGGTGCGCCCGAGCACATCGAGGGAAACATTCTCAAGCTTGAGGCCGAGATCCTCCGAGATCACCGTTCCGCCCGTCATCAGCGCGATGTCCTGCAGCATCGCCTTGCGGCGGTCCCCGTAGGCCGGTGCCTTCACGGCGGCAACCTTGAGACTGCCGCGCAGCTTGTTGACCACCAGTGCCGCCATCACCTCGCCCTCCACATCCTCCGCGATGATGAGCAGTGGCTTGGCGGCCTGAACCACCTTCTCGAGCAGCGGCAGTATTTCGTTCAGGCTGGACAGTTTTCTCTCGCTGATGAGGATATAGGCATCCTGCATCTCGACCCGCATCTTGTCGCGGTCGGTGATGAAATAGGGGGAGATGTAGCCGCGGTCGAACTGCATGCCCTCGACGACTTCGAGCTCGGTCTCAAGCGAGGTCCCGTCCTCGACAGTGATCACGCCGTCATTGCCGACATTCTTCATGGCGTCGGCGAGGTACCGGCCGATCTCCGTGTCGCCGTTGGCCGAGATGGTGCCGACTTGCGCAATCTCGACGTTCGAGGTGATTTTCCTGGCGTTCGTCTTGAGCTCCGCGACAACAAATTCGACCGCGAGATCGATGCCGCGCTTCAGGTCCATGGGATTCATGCCGGCGGCCACCGCCTTGGCGCCTTCCTTGACGATCGCATGCGCGAGCACGATCGCCGTGGTCGTGCCGTCGCCAGCCTGATACGAGGTCGCAGACGCGATCTCCCGCACCATCTGCGCGCCCATATTCTCGAATTTGTTGTCGAGTTCGATCTCTTTGGCGACCGTCACGCCGTCCTTGGTGACCCGCGGCGCACCGAACGACCTCTCGATCGCGACGTTGCGCCCCCTGGGGCCAAGTGTGACCATCACCGCATTCGCGAGAGTGTCGATGCCACGCAGCATTCTGTCGCGAGCCTCGAACGAGAATTTGATGTCCTTGGCAGCCATTTCTTTGATCCTTAAAGACTCGATCTTCGAAGAACCGTAGAGGACGACGACACTGCTTCATTCGGCTGCGTATACGAGATTATCCCGTGGCAGCCCGAGCCGATTCCAGACATCGATCAGTGCCGCAGCGAGCTGATCGATCATGATGTCCTCATGGCAGGGTGTGGGCGTAATGCGCAGCCGCTCGGTTCCCTTCGCCACGGTCGGATAATTGATCGGCTGGATGTAAATTCCGTGCTCGCTCATCAGAAGGTCGCTCGCCGCTTTGCATTTCGCCGGATCGCCGACCGCCACGGGAACGATGTGGGTGTTGGTCAGCATGACCGGCAGCGCCGCCGCGCGCAACGCCGTCCTGACCCTTTGGGCGCGGTCCTGCTGGCGCTCGCGCTCCCACTGTGAAGTTTTCAGATGCCGGATCGCGGCCGTGGCGGCCGCGCAGATCGCCGGTGGCAACGCTGTGGTGAAGATGAAACCCGGAGCATAAGAACGGACCGCATCGATCAGCGTAGCACTCCCCGCGATATAGCCGCCGAGGCAGCCGAAGGCCTTGGCGAGCGTGCCTTCAATCACGTCGATCCGGTGCATGGCGCCGTCGCGCGCGGCGATGCCGGCGCCCCGAGGGCCGTACATACCCACCGCATGGACCTCGTCGAGATAGGTCATCGCGCCGTAACGATCGGCAATATCGCAAATGCGATTGATCGGCGCGACGTCGCCGTCCATCGAATAGAGACTTTCGAAGACGATGAGCTTCGGCCGATCCGGACCCGCCGTCTTCAACAATTCCTCAAGATGATCGACGTCGTTGTGGCGGAAGATGCATTTCTCCCTGCCGGACTGGCGGATGCCCTCGATCATCGAATTGTGGTTGAGGGCATCGGACAGGATCAGGCAATCGGGGATCAGCTTCGGCGATGGTCGAGATGCCCGCTTGGTTCGAGACATAGCCGGACGTGAAGACCAGCGCCGCCTCCTTGCCGTGGAGATCGGCCAGCTCGCCCTCGAGCTCGACCAGCGGATGGTTGGTGCCGGCGATGTTGCGCGTGCCGCCGGCGCCCGTCCCCAATCGGGTCGCCGCTTCGACCATGGCTCCAACGACCTTTGGGTGCTGTCCCATCCCGAGATAGTCGTTGGAGCACCAGATGACGACTTCCTTCGGTCCTTGCGGGGAATGCCACACAGCGTGGGGAAAGCGGCCAGCGATCCGCTCAAGGTCCGCGAACACCCGGTAGCGCCGCTCGTCCTGCAGCCGCGCGATGGCGTCGTCGAAGAAACGATCATAGCTCGTAACGTGAGCCTTCGGCGACTTCTGCCGACTATCGGTCCAATTGTGGAATTCTTCATTCATCGGATTGCGCCATGAGTTTGCGCAACGTGTCGGCAATGCGTCCGGCTGGTCCGTCGATGTCCAAGCCTCGCACGAATTTGCCCTGAGGATCCATAATGTAGATGTAAGTACTATGGTCGACGACGTAGTCTTCGGCGCCGGTTCCAGTTTTGTGGTGCGCGCTGTAGGCGCGATAATTCCGGGCAACCGCGGCGATCTGCTGTGTACTGCCGGTTAGTCCGACGATCCGCGGATGGAAGGCCCCGGCGTATTTCCCCATTACTTCAGGCGTGTCGCGTTCAGGATCGACGGTGATGAAGATCGGTTGCAGTTTTGCGGCGTCTGGGCCGAGTTCTTCAATCGCCGCGGCGATTTCGTACAGCGTCGTCGGACAGATGTCGGGACAAGAAGTATAGCCGAAGAAAACCAGCAGCCATTTGCCGCGATAAGTCTCGTCGGTGACCGTCGTTCCGTCCGGCGCCATGAGCGTGAATGGGCCACCGATCGACACAGGCGCCGTGTCGGCCCGCGCCAGCGGTTGGCAGATCGACAGGGTCGCTGCGAGTATGATGGAGAAGAGGGTAGGGGGACCGTGAGCCAGGCGGAGCGGTCCATGCCGTCGCTTCATCAAGTACCTCCGGTGTCTCGAGAACGACGCTTCAAGTTCTCGAGCACTACGTTTGTGTACCCTCGACTACCGGTATCAATCGTATCTCATTCAGTTACCGACTGACTAGACACGATAACTTGTTTTGCCTAAGATGCCTTTGCCCCTCGCGAAGGAGGCTGCTTCGATGAACACCCTCGGGTTGATCAACGGGCTATCGGCAAGCGTTCTCGCTGCCATGATTTCCACGCCTACGCAGGCCTACGAAGCTGGTCCGGTCACCGGAGGCGGAACGATCGAAGGTACGATCGTCTACCGCGGCGACGTGCCGACAAGAACGATCATCCCGACCAAGGATATCGAGGTGTGCGGCGCGCCTCGCGAGGAGCCGGATGATCAGGGTCGGACCCGACCAAGGCGTCGAGAGTGCGGTCGTGTACCTGGCCGAAGTGGCCAAGGGAAAGGCCTGGCCGGCGGCCGCCGCGAAGCCGGAAATCGACAACGTCAAATGCCGCTTTGTGCCCGAGGTTCAGGTGATCCGGGCGGGTCCGCTGGACGTCGTCAACACAGATCCGATCCTGCACAATACCCATGGCTATTACGGCAAGCGCACCGCCTTCAATTTGGCGTTGCCGAACAAGGACCAGCGGATTCCTGTGGACCTGCCACGACCGGGTACCGTGCGTGTTGATTGCGACGCGCACGGCTGGATGGAGGGGTGGATCCAGGCGGTGGATAATCCCTACTACGCGGTCACCGGCGCTGACGGCAAGTTCACCATCGCCGACGTACCGCCCGGCAACTACAAGCTTGTGACGATGCAACCGTTCATCGGGCCCATCGAGCAGCAAGTAACAGTGGCGGGGGGTAAGCCTACGGCCCTGACGATTGAACTGAAGAAAATAAGAAAACCGGCGACCCACTGACTTAAACGGGGTCGCGTTCTTAGGAGAGGACCGACGCTGCACTGAGGAGGAACGCTGATGTCTGACGAGCTCGACCGCGTTCGGCGTGAAATGCATGCGGTGCTGCAGCAGCCTGGGGTACGCCCCGACGACTCGCTCCAAATCACCCGTCGCACCTTCATTCACAGATCGCTGCTATTCGGCGCCGCGACCGTCGGCCAGACCTTCGCGTGGTGGCCGTTGCTCAACACCCTCGACATCGCTCACGCCGCCGACGCGCCCTTCAAGTTTGCCTGGATTTCGGACACCCATCTCTACGAGAGATCGCTCAACACGCGCTTCGTCGACAAGGTGGTGCTCGCCGTGAAAGAGGTCCAGGCCATGAATCCGCCGGCCGACTTCCTGATCTTCGGCGGCGACCTGGCCCAGCTCGGAAAGGTCGAGGAACTCGAGCTTGGCGTCGAGCTTCTCAAAGATCTGAAAATCAGGAAGGTCTACATCCCGGGCGAGCACGACTGGTATCTGGATATGGGCAAGAAGTGGGGCGAGTTGTTCGGCCAGCCCAACTGGACCTTCGACCACAAGGGCGTGCGCTTTATCGGGCTCGATACGGTCAGTCGCGGACCGGACTACTGGTCAGTGAAGAAGATGACGCCGGAGGAGCGCATGGGTCATATGGCGACCCTCGACGGCACGGTTGCCGGCGCGTGGGCCGGCGTCGGCCGCGACCAGCTCGACTGGATGCAGGGGGTACTCGCCGACTGGGACAAGTCCAAACCGGTCATCATCTTCAGCCACAATCCGCTCTACGAGTACTACCCGCCCTGGAACTTCTGGGTGCGCGACTGGCGCGACGTGAACGACGTGCTGAAGCCTTACACCAAGGTCACCAACATCCACGGTCACGTCCATCAGGTGCTCTATAACGAGATCGGGACCATGCGCTCGATCGGCATGCTGGCGACCTCCTGGCCGTGGCCCTATGCCCCGGAGGGCGTGCCCAAGCTCACCAAACCGATGATCCGGGTCGACCCCGGCGATATCTACGATGGGGTCGGCTGGGAAACCGTGAACGTGAACGCCGACGACAAGGTCGACGTCGAATACATCATGTGGGGCCGCAAGGAGGTCTTTGTTCAATCGGACCCGGATTCCTCGCTGAGTCAACCGGAGAATTCTGCGGCCGCGGATCGCGGACAATATTTGGCCATACTGAAAGCGGGGCGAAGCGTGGCCATCCAGGGAGGAATGGCGATGACAATCAGAGCGACATTTCTCGGCGCGTTGCGCCGTCCGTCCGTCATCGTCGCGACTGCGGCGGTCGCCGTCCTCGGCGGCCCGGCCAGTGCCCACAAGGACACCCCATACACGCGGAGCAGTTGAAACTCTACGAAGACGTTGTTCATGGAGCAGGTCAGGAAGGGCGACCTCTTGTTCCATGGCGATGCGGCGATGGCCAAACAGATGAACGTCGTCCTCTCAAACACGGGAATGGCTTGCGCAATGTGCCATCCCATGGCCGCCGACATCCACCCGCAGTCCTACCCAAAGTTCCAGACTGGAAACGAGCAAATTCGGCGACGCTACGCGACATGATCAACTGGTGCATCGAGAAGCCCAACCAGGGCGAAAAGATCGATCCCCAGTCGGACGCGATGAAGGCCTTGGAAGCGTACGTCCACTGGTCGAACACCGGCTCGGTGATGGTCCCTGGCAAGCATTAGTTCTTTTTGGCGCGCTGCGTAGAGGCGCCGGAAGATATCTGAAGCCGGCGAACCGGCATCGAGTGGTTCTCGATGCCGGTAAAGTTTGGAGTTGAGTCCTGAGAATGCGCGCAGCTCAAGCGCACGTGATGCGTAGGGGCATGCCGTGACAGAAACCGTGGCGGTATTGCGTGGCAGATTCAACGGCATCGACCTGGATGCACTGGTCGACTGGCCGGTTGTGCGAACTTGGCTTTACTGGGGCATGTTCTGGCTCCTGGTCGCGCCTTCGGTCGGCGTGGCGCTGTCGGGCCTCTTCAATTATCCCGATTATCTCGGCACCACTTTGGGACTGACCTTTGGCAGGCTGCGGCCGGTCCACGTCAACGGCGTCATCTTTGGCGCCTTTTCCTCCCTCTTCATCGGCGAATGCTATTATCTGGTGCCGCGCCTATGCGGTGTGCGGGTGCCATGGCCGCAATTGGGCGTACCGCTGGCCTGGCTGTGGAATGTCAGCACGGCGGCCGCGCTCATCGCGTTGCCGTTAGGCGCAAACCACGGCCTCGAAGCGGGCGAGTTCCCGCTGTTCGCCAAAATCCCGATCTTTCTGGTGGTTGCCGCGGCGACCGCACAATTCCTGATCGCCATCGGCCGGCGCCTTGAGCCACCGCTCTATGTCGCACTCTGGTATCTGATCGGGGCCTTCGTGTGGACGACGATGAATCTCATACTGGGCATCATCCTGCCCTACACGATCTCGGGCATCAACAGCGCGGCCTTCCACGGCCTCTACATCCATTACATCGTCGGATTGTGGCTCACACCGGCAGGCTATGTGCTGATCTACTATTTCTTGCCGATCAGCGTGCGCAATCCGATCTATGGCCACAAGCTGTCGCTCGTCGGCTTCTGGTCCCTCGCCCTGTTCTACCCGTTCGTCGGCATACATCATTATCTCTACAGCCCAATCGCCGATTGGGCCGAGACGCTCGCGATCGTCACTTCCATGCTGCTGATCATTCCGGTGTGGACGGTGCTGGTGAACTTCTTCGGCACCGTGAAGGGCCGTTGGGACGCCTTCGGGAAGAACCTCCCGGCCAAGTTTCTGATCATGGGCTCGCTCATGTATCTGGCGGGATGTTTCCAAGGCTCGACCGAGGCCTTGCGCTCGATCCAGCAACCGACCCATTTCACGGATTTCGTCATCTCGCACTCGCACCTCACCGTGTTCGGGACGTTCGTGGTCTGGGCAATGGGCGGCCTGGTCTATGTCTGGCCGCGGGCCTGCGGGCGCGAGCTTTGGTCGTTCACGATGGGCAATTGGGCCTTTTGGCTGATCACCGTCGGTATCTCCACCATGGGCCTGGTGCTGACCGCCGCCGGACTGCAGCAAGGCTTCCAGTGGATGGCCGGCACCGAGTGGCTCGACACGGTGCTCTCGATGCGACCCTACTGGCTGGTGCGCACTGTCGGCGGCATCAGTATGGACATCGGCATGTCGCTTCTCGTCATCAATCTGATGATGACGGCGCTGGCCCAGCCCGCCGAAGCGGCGGAACGTCCGGCATTCGGTGCGGCCCCGGTTCCGGCTGGTGGGGCGGCCCAATGAGCGCGCGTTTCGTTACCTTGGTGGCCGGCATCCTTTTCTTCTTCGCCGCCCTCGTCACGCAAGGCTTCCTGCCATTTTTCGAACCATCCGCGCGAACCAACCGGGTGACCGCCGTGGTCCGCACCGATTTCGGCCAGCTCAAATGGATGATTGCCGAGGCCACCGATTACACGCCGCTGCAACAGCGCGGTCGCGACGTGTATCTGCGCGAAGGTTGCTGGTATTGTCATTCCCAGTACGTACGACCGGTGACCGGCGAGACGCGCCGCTGGGGTCCGGTGACCGAGGCGGGCGAATTCGCCTACGACGTGCCGCACTTGTTCGGCACGCGGCGCATCGGACCGGATCTGATGCGGGTCGGACTTAAGTTCAGCGACGAGTGGCATCTAGCCCATTTCTGGAATCCGCGCATGCTGTCCCCGGATTCGATCATGGCGCCCTATCGGGGTCTCTTCGACACGCCCGAGCAGTCGGTCAATATCGTCGATGGCGAAGCCGGCAATCGTACGCTGGAAAGGACGCCGGTTACCGACAGGCTGTTCGACTTCGCGAGCCGGGAGCAGATCAGGCTCACACCAAGCGCCGACGGACTGCTGTTCGTACCGATGCGGGCGCGCGGCAAGGCCCCGGTCATGGTGATACCGAACGGGGAGTACAAAGGCAGCACGGTCAAGATCGCCGCCGAGACGAACGACCTGGAAGCCCTCATCGCTTATGTCCAGAAGCTCGGGATGAACCGCGGCAAGTGGCGCGATCTCTTTGAACCGCAGCAGCTTGAAGTCACGGAAGCCACCTTTCCGCGTTCGAGCGAATGGATCGCCCATGGTCGGGAGGTCTATGAGCGGCGATGCCTCGGTTGCCACGGCGTGAATGGCGACGGCAATGGACCCGCCGCAACCTTCCTGCACATACAACGCCCGCGAAACTTCGCGGCGGCTGTGTTCAAGTTCCGGCTGACCAAGGAGCCGCTGCCGACTGACGGTGATCTCTTGCGCACGATCACCCGCGGGGTACGCGGAACGGCGATGCCGGCCTGGTATGAACTGCCTCTCACGGATCGGCTCGCCGTCACCCAATACATCAAATATGAACTCGCGGTAGATCGCTCCGATCCGGCGAAGCCTTATGCGTTTTTTACGGAGGAGCCGCCGGGCCCGCCACTCTACATCGGCAAGCCGCCCCCTCCGTCTCGGCAAATTCTCGATCGCGGCAAGGAGGTCTGGCAAAGCGCGAAGTGCTGGGAATGCCATGGCCAGGGCGGAAAGGGCGATGGCGAAAAGGCCGCCGGGTTGAAGGACGATCTTGGTTTCCCCATCGTGCCCGCGGACCTTACCAGCGGCCAGTTCAAGTCAGGTCCCGCGGTCGAGGACATCTTCAGGACCATGAGCACGGGCTTGAGCGGCACGCCGATGCCGTCCTATCGGGACTCATTGCCCGAGGAGGACCGCTGGGCGCTTGCCTACTACGTTCTCGCGCTTTCCGCCTATAAGGACCCGCTCACGGGCCTGCCGCTGGCAATCGCGGACACGGATCGCAACGGCACTCAACGATCTCAATCTGGAGGCTGGTACTCCGGACAAAGCCTATGTTCCGGACGCAATCGCGCGGCAGGTTGGGGCCTTCGGCACGACCGAGCGAACTGCCGCCCAAGGAGAATGAGCTATGGCTGGCTTCGAGGTCACCGGACCCTACGTAGGCGCCTTGCTGATGAGCCTTGGTGCGCTCTGCGTCTTTATTTGGGGCGTGCTCTCGGGCGCCTTCCACGGGGCAGATGACGCAGCCCTCAGATTTTACCAGACGGAGATGGACAGTCAGACGGAGGTGGAAAGCGATGGAAACCGCGCCAAGCAAACCGACGAGTGACGACACCACCCACGAGCACGAAATGGAGGAGTACGCCGGCGGCACCATCCAGGCCCGACACGGGTATCTCCCGGTGTGGCTGCTGGTCGTCTACGCGGTGCTTTTCGTCTGGGGTATGTACTACGCCTACGAATATTGGGGTGGGCTGGGGCCGGGAAGGGTCGATTAGCGAGCCGGCCGCACACGCCAGGTGATAACTGACGAGAGAAGGAAGCAGGAGATGCTGGTAGCCAAGATCCTGATGGGATTCGCGGTTCTGAACCTTGTCGTTCTGCTCGCCGCGCTCGCCATGAACGTTGCCCTTGTTTATTTCGGCTGACCGGGAGGAAGCGTATGCTTGCGGATACTGTTTTCTCGTTCGCAAATGCGAGTCCGTACCAGGCGATCGCCTTTATCGGCGGCACGATAGCGCACATCGCCTTCTTCGTATGGGTGGCCTACCTCGCGCTCCGATAGCGGCGCGGAGTAGCACTTCTCGTTGAACGGGCGGGGCGTCGGCAGGAGGTCTGCCAATGACCTATTACCTCGTGATCTTCGCCGCTGGGTTCGCGGGCAGCCTTCACTGCATCGGTATGTGCGGCGGCTTTGCCTGCGCGCTGGGCCGCGATCAGCGAGGGGGAGGCGCAACCGTCCTTCGCCACCTGCTCTATAATACCGGCCGATTGACAACCTATTGCTTTCTCGGCGGGCTCGCGGGCGCGCTCGGTCAGGTCATCTGCACCTCGCAGGGCCTAGCGGTGGCGCCGCTCTTGAACGGCTCCGTCGACAGCGCCCAGCGAATTCTCGCGATCGTCGCCGGCCTGCTCATGATTTCCATGGCGTTGCAGTTCTTCGGCCTGCTGCAGGTCTTCCATCGCCTTGCGATCGGTTTTGGCGGCAGCACATTCGCAATGTCCCTACGCAGTCTGCTGACGGCCCGGAGCAGCGCCGCGCCGCTCGCCTTCGGCGTGTTCAACGGCTTCCTGCCATGTCCTCTGGTTTATGCCTTCGCCGCCCAGGCGGCGAGCACCGCCGGAGCGCTTCCCGGCGTTCTCGTCATGGCGTCGTTCGGACTGGGAACCTTTCCTGCGATGTTGATGATGGGCGGCGTCGGCCGGATACTCGGGCCAGCCTGGCGGCGGCGTGGCGTGCGGCTGGCTGGCGGCTTTATTCTTTTGCTCGGTCTCATCACGCTCGGCCGAGGTCTTCTGCCTCTCGACGCGCATGTCGTGCATGCCTGGCTGGGCGGGCACCCCGCATGACTGCGCACGGCGATACCCTTTGCAGCCATTGCTCACTGCCTCTCGGCCTTCGTCCGACGGAACGCAGGCTCAACGGTGAGGCTCGCGCGTTCTGCTGCTACGGCTGTTGCATCGCCTTCCAAGTGAAGAGCGGCAGACCCGAAGAGTGGGAGGCCGCCTGGCTTCTGATCCAACTTGGCGTGGGCGGCTTTCTCTCCATGAACATCATGATGTTCAGCCTCCTTCTCTATTCGGGCGCGTTCACTGGCGTCGATGCGGGCGTGCTGCCGTGGATTCACCTTTTGCTCTGGACCTTCGCGACGCCGGCGGTGGTAATTCTCGGCGGACCCTATCTGCGCGAAACGTGGCTCGATGTCCTTCAGGGACGTGTGACATCGTCGGCGCTCATCGTGCTTGGCGTCGCTGCCGCCTATCTTTATTCGGCATTTGCCGCCTTCGAGGGCAGCACGCATGTCTATTTCGACACCGCCGTGATGGT
Organism: uncultured Alphaproteobacteria bacterium; assembly: GCA_963786225.1. Taxonomy (GTDB): domain Bacteria; phylum Pseudomonadota; class Alphaproteobacteria; order Rhizobiales; family Methylopilaceae; genus Flaviflagellibacter. Next base: position 12,778 of record CAWAYQ010000019.1, on the reverse strand, counting down.
GCTGATGCTGTTCACGGTCGGCCGCTATCTCGAGGCCGTTGGCCGCGCCAGGGCGGCGCGCGACCTCGAACCTCTCCTGGCCGCTGAAAGCGAAAGCGCAACTGTTGTCGATGGCGCGGCAGAGATCCGCCGCCCAGTGCGGGAGGTGACGGCCGGCATGCTGGTGCGGGTCCGGCCAGGCGAGCGCATTCCGGTCGACGGCGTGGTTGTCGAGGGGGAATCGAACACCGATGAAGCCGTGATCACCGGAGAAAGCCGGCAAGTGACAAAGGGAGCCGGCTCCACGGTGATTGCCGGCAGTATCAATATCGACGGTCCGCTCCTGATCCAGAGCAGCGGTGACGGAACCGCAACGCGCTGGGCACAGATTTGCAGGTCGGTGCGCGAAGCGCTGGGCCGTCGCAGTCCAACCCAGCGCCTTGCCGATCGCGTCGTTGGCGTGTCCGTACCGCTCGTGCTCGCCCTCGGCGGGCTGACGATCGTTTACTGGGCCCAGTCATTGCCGTTCGATCGGGCGTTGCTGATTGGCCTTTCGGTGCTGGTGGTCGCCTGTCCTTGCGCCGTCGGCCTCGCCGCTCCAATGGCGACCTCGCTCGGCATCGGTCGGCTAGCGCGGCACGGATGCCTTGTCCGCGACCCCGGCGTGCTCGAGACCCTCGCGCATGTGCGGTTGCTCGCCTTCGACAAGACCGGCACTTTGACGGCGGGCAAAGCGCGTCTCGTCGGCATCGACCGCGATGGGGTCGGCATCGACGACGTGCTGGCACGCGCCGCCGGTCTGGAGCGCCATTCCGAGCATGGTTTGGCGCGAGCCATCGCGACGGCAGCCGCTATGCGCGGCATCACGCCGCTCGCGACCCGTGATGTCCGGACGGTTCCCGGCCGTGGCATCCGCGGCAGCGCCGAAGGCCGGCCCGTGGCGGCCGGGAGCAGCAGTTTGATGAATGATTTGGGCTGGCCGCTCCCGCCGGCGCTGGCCGAGCCTGCGGGGGCGCGGGAGGCGAGCGGTCATTCGGTGGTTTATGTCGGTTGGGGCGAGGGGGTTCGGGCCGTGCTGTCGCTTGACGATTCGCCGCTTCCGGAGGCACAGGCGACGATCGCAGCGCTGCGCGAGCGCGGGCTCAACGTCACGCTGTTGACCGGCGACCTGGCGCCGGCTGCAGAGCGGATCGCGGCCATGGTCGGGATCAAGGCCGTGCAAGCGGGTCTTTCGCCGGAGGCCAAACGGGCGGCCCTCGATCGGCTTCGCCACGACTATGATGTGGTGGCGATGGTCGGCGATGGCCTCAACGACGGTCCGGTCCTGGCGGCCGCGGATGTCGGTATCGCCGTCGGCTCCGCCACCGATCTCGCCCGCGAGACCGCGGCTCTCGTGTTGCCGGCGGACGGATTGTGGATGCTGCCCTGGGTCGTCGACGTGGCCCGCGCGGTTCGCAGGACCATCCTGACGAACCTTATGTGGGCGTTCGGCTACAATCTCGTCGCCCTGACTTTCGCAGCATCCGGACTTCTGCAGCCAATCCTTGCGGCGGCGGTCATGGCCGGCTCGAGCATCCTCGTCGTGGTGAATTCGCTGCGGCTGGAACGGCTGCCCGACCCTGTTCCGTCGCGGATCCCGGAGCAACGATCCGGCGCTGAGGCAGAGAGCGTCCGGCATGGTGTGGGCGTTTCGATGCTGGTCGGCCCGGGGATCGAGCGGAGCTGAGCGTCGCCTTCAGCCAAACACGTCGTGCGTGAAGGCGTCGTACCAGCCTTCCGCCGCGCGCGCTGCCTGGCGGCGGACCTCGGCGCTTTCCTCCACTTTGCTGACGAAGCTCAGGACGCTCTTGAGCCTTCCGTCGACCGGCTTGAAGCTGATGGCGTTGCTGAACGCATCGTCAGGGGCGAGATAAGTGTAGCAAGTGTTGAACAGATGCGCCGCGAAGTGTGCTGATCCGGTGAGATCGGCCGCGATGGCAAAGGCGCAGGCTTTGGCCTGGCTGTTGGCGCAGAAGGCGGATTTCGGCATATCCCCGCCGACGATCGCGTCGCCGACCAGATGGATGTGGGGCTGCAGCGCCGATTCAAAGGTGGCCGGATCGACCGGACACCAGCCCGACTGGTCGGCGAGGCCTGCCTGCTGCGCCAGGCGCCCGGCCATTTGCGCCGGGATGACATTGGCCACCGCGGCCTTGAATGTCTCGCCCGCGGTGATCACCGACCGGGTCTTCGCGTCGACCGCCGTGACGCCGCCGGTGAATTGAGCCGGCAGCCATTCGATCATTCCCGGATAGTGGCGATTCCAGGCGTCCTGGAACAGATCCTGCGCGTTGAAGCTGTCTTTCGCATCGAGGATCAGGATTTTGGCCTTGGGTTTGCTGCGCTGGAAATAGGATGCGATGAGCGAAGCGCGCTCGTAGGGGGCGGGCGGACAGCGAAACGGATTCGGCGGAGCAACGAGCACGAATAGCCCGCCGTCCTCCATGCTTTCCACTTGCTGGCGCAACAGCCTGGTTTGCGACCCTGCATTCCAGGCGTGCGGCATGATCTCCATCGCCGCCTCATCATAGCCCTCAAGCGCCCCGTCCCTGAAAGCGATGCCCGGAGCGACAACGAGACGGTCGTAGCCAAGCTTCGAACCGTTGCTCAGCGTGACCGTCTTCGTCGCCGCGTCGATCGTTTCGGCGGACTCATGAACGACGGTGATGCCATACTGTTTTGTCAGCACACCGTAACCATGGGTGAGCGATTCAAACGGGCGAAGCCCGGCGAGATGGAGATTGCTGAAGAAGCAGGTCGTGTAGATCTGCCGCGGCTCGACCAGGGTCACGTCGATGGTTGTGGCGCTGGCGGCGAGATATTTGGCGACCGTTGCGCCGCCGACGCCGCCTCCGATCACGACGACACGCGCCTTGGCCTGGCCTAGCGCCATCCGCGGACGCAGCGCCGTCACTAACGCGGCTCCTGTCAAGAAGCCGAACTCGCGACGCGTCCAGGATTTCATGGCGGGTTATTTCCCTGCGCTGCGATATAGCGCGCGACGCTCGCGATCTCCTCGTCGCTGAGCGAGAGCGCGATAACGTGCATGATGTGGCTGGGGCTTCGGCTCGCCCGGTAGGCAAGCATGGCGCTGATGAGCCTCTCCTCACCGAGCCCGACGATGGGGGGAATGCCTTTGTCGCCGCCATCAAGGCGATGGCAGGACGCACAGGTCGCGGCGAGTTGAGCGCCTTGATCGGCGCCCGCCGCCGCGCCGGATTGGCTGACGAGCAGGATCAGCCCTATGGCGATCGCAGATCCCGCGACGGGGCGCATGCCGAACGCCCGTCTGTTTCGGAGTTTTCCGGTCACGCGCCATCCCTCGTCACACCACAATTCGCCAGCTCACGACCTCAACCGACCGTGAGCTGGTGCGACAACGAATAGACGCCGCCGCCATCTTCTTCCCAGGTGAATTCGAGCCGACCGCTTTCCACCGCGCGCAGAGAAAATTCGACGAAAGGGTTGGCCGCAATCGCCTCGTGAAGATCGGCGCTGAACACCACGGCGTCGTTAAAGCGGCAGACAAACCTGTTGATGATCTTGCGCGGGATTACGTTGCCTTGATCATCGTGGCGCAGCCCAGTTTCCATCTCATGGCTGATGACGGTTTTGACCTGAAAGACTTCGCCTTTCGCCACAGCGCTCGGTACGATTACGCGTGGTTTCGGGGTGGTCACTGTCTCTCTCCCGTATCTCAGGCGCAGCCATCCGTGGCGACATGGACCCAGGCCTTGGTCATCAGCAAGACGCCGTCATTCATCTCGGCGACAGCTACGACATGTTGCGGTTTTGCAAGGCGGATGCGTGTCGACACGCGGGCTAGACCGCGTTGGGGGGCGAAATGGAAACTGGCGACTTCGATAAGCGGGTTTTTGGGAGCGAACACGCGGATCTGCCTCACATGGTCGGTCTCGGTCATGGGGCTGTCGATGTCGAGGCTCATGGGCACGGTGTACCCGGTTGGGAAAACCGCCGGCATTATCAGGTGAAGGCGATCCGACTCCGTCGCCGTCCGTCCGGTGAGTTGTTTGACGAGTTCCAGCGCTTCATCGCTCGCACGCGCGCCCTGCGGCGAGAGGAGGGCGACCCCGGCACATCCCATCAACACATCGCGGCGCGTCAGGGCCATTGTCCCGGTCTCCCAAAACCATGCCACCTTTTTGCGCCAGTCAGGCGGCGCATTGACGGTACCAGGCGGCGTACTCGGACACACGAGTGCGGCAGCTTCACCCTCACATTAACGCATTTCCGCGCTTCATTGCACAGAAGATTTCCGTGCGGGCACAATGAACTGAGGGAAGGCGTTGACCTGTCGGGAGATTTACACTGGGCGGAGTGACAGGATTTGAACCTACGATCCCCTCGTCCCGATAGCGGGCGCCGTTGGCGTGCCAGCGCGGCATTGGGCGTGGACGGGTCATCTTCCGATAAGCATAGGTTTTCGGAACATGCTTACGATGTCGCAGTGACTGCTGTGTAAGGAGGCTAACGAGCTATTAGCTTTCCAAAGACGGTGCCAAAAGCCGACCTTTGGCTTGCGCCATGAGCGGGCTTGGCTACGCGCTAGAATGTTCGGGCGCCGGCCTTACTGTCCGATTTTTGGGGATCACTCATGTCGAAATCCGTCCGCCGTCCGATCAAGGATGTCGCGATTCCGATGATTGCCACGGCGGGCAAAACGATTGCGTCGGGCTGTCCCATCGCCCAGAGGGTCGCACCGCCGATCAGGCACCAGAGGACCGGAATCACCATGAGCGTCCACTGCCCGCGGGCGGGGCCGAGCAACAGCACGCCAAGGGTTGCGACAACGGTGGGATCCGGCGCGAGGCCGAACATTTGGACCTGCGACCAGGGCCGCCCCAAGAGGGGACCGAGCAGCGGCTGCACGATAACAGCGAAGACGAGAAGACCTATCCCGACCCATGCGGCCGGACCGAAGTTCGATGTCCTGCTCCACGCTCGAGGCCGCAGAGCGAGGAGAAGCAGAAGTCCGGCCTCCACCCCAAAGGCAATGGCGACATAGTCGGCAGCCCAGTTGATGCCCGCATAGTGTTGGTGAAGAAACGCCCATGCGACCCAGAACCAACACAGCGAGAGCGCTCCGGCGATTACGCGCTGTGCCGCCGGACCACCCCGAGCGGCGAGAACGATGATCGCAAGGCCAAGCACCAGCGCCGCGACGTGGAGCGGCCAGATCGCGGCGTTATAGAGTTCGAAAAGCCGATAGTAGGTGCGCGGAGAAAACAGCAGGAAGTCGGACAGGGTGTAGGTCGACCACTCCGACATCACAGCGCCTCGACATAGGCCACCATGCGCGCCCTTGTTGCGGCATCCGGCAGATCCCCGAACGCTGCCGCCATGTTTTCGCGGACATGATCGACGCGGGTCGTTGCCGGTATAGCGCAGGTCACGGCGGGGTGCGAGACGATGAACTTCAGGATGAACTGGGCCCAGCTCGATGCGCCGATCTCGGAAGCCCACTCCGGCAATGGGTAGCGCTCGAGTTGGTGCGTCAGGGCTCCCTGGCGGAACGGACGATTGACGATGACGGCGAAGCCGCGGTCCATCGCGAGCGGCAGGATGCGCGCTTCGACGTCGCGATCCAGGATGTTGTAGGTGATCTGTACAAAATCCAAGGGCTGCGTTTGCATCACCCGCTCGAACTCGGCGTGGCGTCGGCCTTCCGATGTCGTGATCCCGATATACCGAAGTTCGTCCGCGGACTTCATTTGCTTCAGAGTTTCGATGTGATGCTCCCAGGAGAGCAGATTATGGACCTGAAGGAGATCAAATCGCGGAACGCCCCAGAAGTTTTCCGATGTCGTGACCTGACTCGGACCGTTCGCGCCGGCGGATGTCCAGACCTTATCGGCAGCGAACAGCGCCGACGGCCTGCCCAGTTTTCCAAGGCCGTAGCCGATCACGGCCTGTGAAGACCCATACATCGGCGAGGAATTGATCAGGCGGCCCCCGCTTTCGAAGAAGGCACCGATCACGGCGGCGCATTCGTCCCGGAGCACGATGTCGTTACCGACGTTGAACGTGATCCAGCTTCCTAACCCGACACAAGGGATGAGTTCCCCAGTCGAGGGAATGGGCTTGGCGATCGGCGACGCGGGCTGTGCCGAAGCTGGCGACAGGGACATCGCCGCAGCCGCGCTGACGAGTGTCCCCAAGACGGCCCGGCGGCTCGGTCGTTGCTTCTCCGACATCCTCGATCCTCCCGGTCTATTTCCTTACAACGAGCTTGGCCCGACTTCAGACCCGGATTCCGATGCGCGAATTAGCCGACGGCGTCAGGCGAAGCGGCCGCTCGAAGAGAATGCCGGACCGAACACACGACGACGCCATGAAAAAATGGGTTGGCAACTCTCCGAAGTGTCGGTTCGCACCGCCCCGAAGGAGAAAGATTATCCTGCTGGGCAATGTTGGCCTGTAACTCCGAAGGGTATGCGAGGCGGCGGTCCGACTGGGCATTGAGCGCGAGTTCATGAAAACCATCCGCGCTTTTCATGAAGTCGCTCATACCTCGCCAAAGTTTGCGGCAATCGGTTCGGACAACACGTCAAAGCGCGACGGCATGACTACTCAGTATGCGGGGGCGCCGCGACGGCCCAGCTTGGATCGGCGCCGAACGGATGATCCATGAAGAACACCCAGCTTCCATCGGGCAGGCGGCGGTGCACCTCCATGCCGTGGTGATGCACCTCGGTCGGTTGGCCGTCCTTGTCGACGCCCTTGATCAGCCACTGCGAACGGGTCATGGCGAAATCCCCGGCGACAGTTGTATGGTGGGTGACCACATCCATGTGCGGCTGGAGCCCGATATAGGCGGCCATGGTCCGGCGGATGCCGTCGGCCCCGCGGGCAACCGTGGCCCCGCCGTGAACCTCATCGACCTGCACGATCGCGGCTTCCGGGTGATACATTGCCGCCGCGGCTTCGACATCCTGCGCGTTGAAGGCGCGGGCGAGCCAGAGATTGCAGAGGTCGGGGGATGGAGCGCCCATGGAAAGTCTCCGTTCGTTGGCGTTCGAATGCGCAGATCGTGCGATCTCGCCGGCTGTCAACGGGTCGGGTTCGGTCCCAAGCTCGGCCAGGAGGCGTCCCATACCGTGACGATCATATGGCTCATGAACCCTGTCCGCCATCGCGATTGGCAGACAGCCCCATCGCGAGCGCGAGCAGCGCGATGCCGGTGGGCAGCGCCAGGGCCCTAAGGCCAATTGCCGCCTCGCATGCCGCCCCCAGGCCGCATCCAACGGCGAAGCCGACGATCGCCGGCCAAGTGTACATCGCCCGGCTGCGCGCCTTGGCGATGTCCGCCGGCTCGCGCCCGAGTATCACTTCGCCGACATCCATCATGAAGCGCGTGATGTTGGTCGTCATGACCGCCGTGGATGGCGCGCCTTTGAGCGAGATTTGCACGAGTGCGTTTTGCACGGCCATCGCCGAGACGCCGAGCATGCCCGCAACGATCGCCGTGGTTGCACCCGGGTCGATATGCGGGCCGGCGGAAGCGCAGAGGACGAGAAAGCCGGCGAGCAGCAGGAACTGCATCAGAAGGAGGGGCCGCAGCGACGCGAACCCGATCATTTCCAGAATGGCGACCAGCACTCTCGTCGAGCCGAGAGCGACCATGAACACCGGAACCGCCAGCATCGGCGCGACCGGCGCCGCGCCGCCGCTGACGAGATGCGCGGCAAGGATGACCAAGTTACCGGTGACCTGGGAGGTGAACAGGCCGCCAAGGCCGAGGAAGCCGATGGCGTCCACGCTTCCGGCAATCACGCTGAGCACGGTTGGGAGCAATTTGGTGCTGAGCGAGATGTCGACCGACGGTGTCGAAACCCGGGGCGTCAGGTGTTCAACGGGCGCCGACATCTGCGTGACCGAGCAACTGTTTTGGCCATTACGATTCTTCTCCATGCGCGGACGCCGAGCTCTTCGTATCTTTGACGGCGAGCCGCCGGCGACGGCAGGCAGGTCGATGGTCTCAATTAGCGCAATTGAGGTCGGTCGCTCTATTACGCGATGAGCGGTATCTGTTGTGCCTAAGGAAGGTCACGACAGAACTTGGGATGGAAATCGCGTACTTAGGTGTTACGAAATCGCTGGACGTCCGCCCGTCTCGACCAACGACGTTGATCGCGGCAGGTGTCGGCTTCGGAAAATCACGATAAACGCTTGAAGCTATCAAGCACGGCAAAGCGGCTCGACTTATCGACCGCGCTTTCGGGTATCTCGTTCCTGCGTATCGCCTGGCAACGAGCTTCAACGCGACCACCTTGGCATTTCGGATCCTGATGCCGATTTCGCGACAGTGCTCAGAGAGAGCAAGCACAACGCCGCTTCCGTCGAGCGATCCGGGACGGACGGACAGCGGTCTCGCCAATTATTGATGGATGTCAACGTCAGGCGCGTGCCGAGTCGTTACGTTCGAAGTCGCCAAAGGTGGCTTAGCCAAGCGTGCCGGATCTATGGTTTGCCGGAGGACGACGCGGCGTTGGTGCGACGCGTTCGCTTACCTTTGTATTGGCGCGCTCGGCAAATGACTGCCGTCACCTGGGCCTTGAGTTTCCAATCGTTGATCATCCCGCACGCGGCTCGCGAAGGAGACCGCTATGAAGCTGCCGAACAACCGAAAGCTTTGGAGTGGAGTGGCAATTGCTGCCGTAACCGTCGCCCTGGGCTCTGCCTACGCCCAGCAAGAGCCGCCACCGCCACGCGGCAAGACAAGCTACATGCCGGTCGCTATCACCGAGCCGTTCTCGACGATCATGTCGCGGTTGTCGGCGGAGAAACCGGCGGTCGAGCGGGAGCACATGGCCGTTGTCAATGAGCGGTACGATCTGAGCGACCGCCCGGCCACCGGTGTCACGATGGACCGCACAAAGCCGGTGCAGGAAGGCGTCCGAGTCAAACTCGTCTCGGGAACGACGTGGGACAGCCTCGCCGGTATGACACCGGAGCAGATTCGCGATCGAAATCTGTTCCCGCCAGGCTTCCTGCCGTTGCCGCATCCGAAGCATCAGGAAGGCGGTTTCGTGTTTCCGCGCTTCCTGATCGACGAAATCAAGCGGCAAGAAGGGCGCGACCTCACGCGGTTTGACGTCGATTTCGATATCCCGGATCACTTCCTGCCCGAATTCCCGCCGGCGATCTACCTCAACGCGCGCTTGGACCTCGGCGATGTCTCGCAGGGCAAGCTCGTCACCATCGAGAACTATTACGAGCTGTTCAATGGCATCATTCCGCCGAAGCAGCTCGAAGGCTTGCGCCTTCTGGTGACGGCCTTCCCGCAGCAGCAGTACAACGAGACCGAGGACCGCCGCACCGAGCAACCGAGCCGCGGCGCCGCCTGCTTCGATTGCCATTCGAACGCTCATACCAACAAGGCGACGCATCTTGCGCCCGACGCCCGTCCGCAGGAATCCCGCCATCGCATCGTCACCCCGTCGCTGCGCGGCGTGCAAATTCAGCGGCTGTTCGGTTCGCAGCGCGCACTCAAAACGGTCGAGGCGTTCACCGAATTCGAGCAGGCGGGGGCGTATTTCGACGGCGACCATGTGATCGCCGCCAAAAAGGGTACGAACTTCCTCAATCGGACCACCCAAGTCGGCTTGATGGCGGAATTCCAGGAGGAGTTGGCCTTCCCGCCGGCACCCAAGTTGAATCTGTTCGGTAAACTTGATCCGAGAAAAGCCACTCCCGCCGAGCTGCGCGGACAGGATGTCTTCTTCGGCAAAGGCCAATGCGGCGCCTGTCATACGCCGCCCTACTATACCGACAACCTGATGCACGATCTTAAGACCGAGCGCTTCTTCAAGCCGGTAACGATCAACGGCATGCATGCCGCCGGCGACGGAGCCATCAAGACCTTCACGCTGCGCGGCGTCAAGAATTCACCGCCTTACCTGCACGACGGGCGGCTGCTGACGCTCGACGACACGGTCGAGTTCTTCAACCTGATCCTCGAGTCGAAATTGACGGGGAGCGAAAAGCAGGACCTCGTCGCGTATCTCCGAGCCCTCTAGGCGTGACACGCCTTGATCGGGGAGGCGCGCGACGGGAGCGAAAAATGCTTGCTCGTCGGCGTCGTGGGCAAGAGAGCAGACCCGAAGTATGTAGGGACGCCCGCGCCTCCGACGCCGAGGACGGCTTCGTGCCGATCCGTGGCTCAGTCCATCATCGCGAAGGCCGCTCTGCGGCGCGACGACGCCGAGGCCTTCACCGTCACGGAGTTCCTGCGGGAGCTGTCTCGACGCGTCGGCGATGAACCTAAGTGGGACTAGCTACCGAACCCGCGCACGCAGGGGCGGAGCGACCTTGTCCAAACTGGTGGTCGCGATGGGAGGGGCGGTTGGGAGGTTTTCGGGAAAACCTTTTAATCCCAATGCTTTACACTGGTCGGAGTGATAGGATTTGAACCTACGACCCCCTCGTCCCGAACGAGGTGCGCTACCAGGCTGCGCTACACTCCGTTACCAGTGGATGGCCCGTATATCCGGCGCCGCGCGGGGACGCAATCCAAACCTTCAAGACACAGTGAGAACAGACCTTTAAGTCCTTCGGCCGGGCCGAGAGCGCATCAATCAGGTGCCGATTTTGCGCCTGAGCGGGATTGCGCCTGAGCGGGATTAAGACAATTCCTCCGAATCCCCGTTTCGCTGTTGCCCCGAGCGCAGAAAGCATCCGAATGTGCGCCTTGTACTTTTGCAGACACGGGGGTGGGGTTCGAACACACTGACACCGGAGTGTTCGAGTTGCGATGGTCCTTCCTCCTGGTCCTCCTGGTCGCGCTGCTGTCTACGGCAGCCGGCGCAGCCGAGGATCCATCATCCAAACAAGGTAACTGCCCCGTGGTGGAGCCCGTGCCGGAAGGCCCGGAGGTCGACGTGCGGGCGTTCGGCGCCGTTGGGGACGGGGTCCAGGACGATACGTCTTCGATCGAGAAGGCGGTTGCCTCCCTGAAGCAAGGCGGTGTGGTCAAATTGGGCCCCGGCACCTACCGGCACAACCGCGTTTTGGTCATCGACAAGCCGGGCATCGCCGTCGTCGGTCGCGATGCGACGCTCCTTGCTGGCGCCCCTTCGGACGCCGCGATTTTTCTTTCCGGTGACGGGAGCAGCCTTCGCGACCTCACGATCACAACCACCGATCCGGGTGTCCGGGGCGTCCGCAACGAGCACAGCGGCATTGCGGTCACCGGCCGGCGAAATACGATCTTGCGCGTCAACGTCACGAAATCCAAAAGCGCCGGCATCCTCGCTGTGGGAGCCAAAGACTTCCTTGTCGCGTGCTCGACCGTCTCGCAGACCAAGGCCGATGGAATCCACATGACGGGCGCTGCCGAGAACGGACGCGTACTGTCGAACTCGGTTTGGAATTCGCAGGACGACGGGATCGCGGTGGTATCTTACAGGGAGGACAGGCAGTCGTCCGGGGTTGTGATCGAGGGCAACACCGTCGAGCACATTCGCTGGGGCCGCGGCATCGCCGTGGTCGGATCCAAAGACGTGGTCATCCGCCGAAACACAATACGGTCCATTGCCATGGCTGCAGGGATCATCGTGGCCCGCGAAGCGTCCTACGATACGTATGGAGCCGCGAACGTCCTCATTGAGGAAAATGACATTTCCGACATCCAGCAGTCGCTGGCCCCTCTGGACGGGGGCGAGCGGACCGGACACGCAGCGATAGAGCTCAACTCGGATAACAGCGAGCCGGCGCTCGCCGTCACCGACATACGGATCATCTCAAACGTGATCCGGGGAAGCGGCTACGACGGGATACGCCTCAATGGAAACGTGACACGGGTCAGCATTTCCGGAAACGACCTGTACGGCATCGAGGGAGGGAAGCTCACTGTTGTTGACGCCCCCCCAGGGCAACGCATCGAATGCCCGGCAAATCCATCCGATGCGTCTGCGCAGACCTGCGCTATCGACTGACGGCACGTTCATACGCGCTACCACTTTTTGCTGCCTCCCAAGAACTGCTGGCGTCGCAGTACGAAGAACTGTGTGTTCCAGCGGAGGGGCTTCGCCGATCGGGGTGCAGAGGTGAGAGCGGAAAATGGCAGGACTGAACGATAGTTTGTACGCAATTGTCCTTTCCATGATAGGGCGCATCGCAGATTTGACGCAGAGCCGGCGGAGAGTCGTGCTGTGCTTTCATTCAGTCTACGCGGATGGTAACGCGGCGGATTTTGAAAGCAGTTTGGCGATCAGACGGTCCTTTCTTGAGAGGATGATTACTGACGTCCGAGCACGAGGAGTCACCTTCGTTTCTCTTGGTGAAGCGCTGGAGAGAGTGCGCTCGAAGAACGAAGCGCCATTTGTTGCGCTGACATTCGATGATGGATATCGGGATAATTTCGATGTCGCTTATCCTGTCTTGCTCAAATATGAGGTGCCTTTTGCCATCTTTGTAACGACAGGCCTTGTTGATCGCCTGATGCCGATGTGGTGGCACGTTCTGGAAAAGATCATTGAAGAACGCAAGGAAATCATTTTTCAGGGTCTCGTTATTACTACGAAGTCGCGAGCCGAGAAGATCATAGCCTACAGCAGATGCGATAAAGAATTTCGGTCGATGAGCCGCGATGAAGTCAGGGTCAATTGCGCAGCTTTCATTGAGCAAAAACGCAAGTGAACCAGGTGTGCAGCGTGCGTACGACCTTGCACTCAATTGGGATATGATCAAAAAAATGGCAACCGGCGGCTTAGCCACGATTGGCGCCCATACAATGTCA
>CAWAYQ010000018.1:0-25123 GCA_963786225.1 uncultured Alphaproteobacteria bacterium | reverse complement strand
AGGGCCGTCATGGACGGGACATAGGTGGAAGCGACCGCCTGCGTCAAGAGCGTCCTCCATGGGGATTTGGCACCCGCCTTCACACTTAGGCCCGATTTTGCCGTTCTATCCGAAGGCTGGACGCCTGGCCGGCGCGCGATAGATTGGTCGTCATGCTCAAAAAGATTCTGGCTCCCGCGCTCGGCGCGATCGCCCTCGCCGCGACGGTACCGCCGTTGGCCGCGCAGGTTCCGCAAGCCTGCCTCAGGCTGGAAAGCCAGCTCGCGACCCTCGACAGCCAGAACGTGGCCGATCCCCAGCAGCAGGCGCTGGAAGCCAGCTACAATCAGCAACGCGCGAATGTCGACGCCATGATCCAGAAATCGCGCGGCATGGGCTGCGGTCGGAACTTCCTGTTCGGCCCCCGCCCTCCGGCCGAGTGCCGCGGGCTGGAAGCCCAGATCGACAAGCTGCGCAACAACCTGGATCGGCTGGAAGCGCAGCTCAACCGCGGCAATGGCGACGCAGGACTGCGCGAAGCACGCCGGCGCGACGTGATCGCGGCCCTGGCGCAATATCAATGCGGGCCGCAATACCAGGCAGCGGCTCCGCAGGAACCGCAGCGCGGCGGTCTGTTCGGCCTCCTGTTCGGCAATCGCGGCGGTGGCGGCGGCTACCGCGAGCAATATCCGGGCGGTCCTACGGAACTGCCGCAGAGTTCGACATTCCGGACCGTGTGCGCGCGCACCTGCGACGGCTTCTTCTTCCCCGTGAGCTTTTCCACGGTGCCGGCCCGCTTCGGTCAGGACGAGAATATCTGCCGCCGCACCTGCCCCGGCGCCGAGGCGATCATGTTCTCCTACCCCAATCCGGGCGGCACGATCGACCAGGCGACCTCAACCTCGGGACAGGCCTACAAGGACCTGCCGAACGCGTTCAAATACCAGACCGAGTTCGTGAAGGATTGCTCGTGCAGGCCGGCCAACATGTCGTGGGCGCAGGCCCTGGCAAACGCCGAAGACGACACCGTGCAGCGCGGCGACATCGTGGTGGACGAGGAGCGCGCCCGCGCGATGTCGCAGCCGAAGGGCACCGGCGATCTCCGTGCGACGCCGGACGAAGCAGCCCGCGCGGCTCAGGACAGCGCGACCGCGGTGACGAACGAAGGCGTCGTCGAGGGACCCGCCAACACCGACCCGCCCGCGGGCTTCCCCGAACAGCAGGCGGCGCCGAACAACGGCGAGCGCACGGCGGTGCCGTATTACGTACCCCCGCCGCGCGCGCGCGAACCGGTATACGTACCGCCGCAGTTCAGGTGATGTTCGCTCCCCTCTCCTGCGAAGCGGGAGAGGGTCGAGAGCGCGTCAGCGCTCCGGGGTGAGGGCAAGCACGATGCTCATTACCCTACAATTCTCCCCTCACCTCGCTCGAAGCCTCTCGGCTTCGAGTCTCCCGCCTGAACTCGGGTGTTCCCGAGTTCAGCTCTTAGATTGCCAAGTCGGGTAAACCCGACTTGGCTCGGGAGAGGATAGAAACTACCCCCCATCCCGGAATTTGTTCGTGATCGGGTAGCGCCGGTCGCGGCCGAAATTCTTGCTGGTGACCTTCACGCCCGGGGCCGCCTGGCGGCGCTTGTATTCGGCGAGATAGAGCAGCCGCTCGACCTTCTTCACCGTTTCGATATCCACGCCTTGGGCGGCGATCTCCGTCACGCTTTTTTCGTTCTCGACGAGGCCTTCGAGAACCATGTCCAGCACGTCGTATGGCGGCAGCGAGTCCTGATCCTTCTGGTTCTCGCGCAGTTCCGCCGTCGGCGCCTTGGTGATGATGTTCGGCGGCACAACTTCACCGGACGGTCCGAGCGCTCCCGGCGGCTTCCAGCGGTTGCGCAGCTCCGACAGGCGATAGACCTGGGTCTTGTAGAGATCCTTGATCGGATTGAAGCCGCCGTTCATGTCGCCGTAGAGCGTGGCATAGCCGACCGACATTTCCGACTTGTTGCCGGTCGTCACGACCATCGGTCCGAACTTGTTCGACACCGACATCAGGATCGTGCCGCGCACGCGGGATTGCAGATTTTCTTCGGTGATGCCCCGATTGGTGCCCGTGAAGAGCTCGGCCAGCGACGCTTCGAAGCCTTCGACGGGTTCGGCGATCGGCACGACATCGTAACGCACTCCCAGCGCCTTCGCGCATCTGGCGGCATCGCCCAGGCTTTCTTCGGACGTGAACCGGTACGGCATCATGATGCAATGCACCTTGTCGCCGCCGAGCGCATCGACCGCCATCGCCGCGCAGATGGCCGAGTCGATGCCGCCCGAGAGCCCGATCACCACGCCGGGAAATCCGTTTTTCGTGACGTAATCGCGCAGGCCCAGTACGCATGCCGCATAATCGGCCTCGTCGCCTTCCAGCAGTCTCGCCTTCGGCCCTTGGCCGCGCCAGGTCCTGCCGTCGCGCACCCAGGTGGTGAGCGTCACCTCTTCGGAAAAAGTCGGCAATTGAAAAGCGAGCGAGCTGTCGCCGTTGAGCGCGAACGAGCCGCCCTCGAAAATGAGGTCGTCCTGACCACCGTTCTGATTGGTGTAGATCAGCGCAAGGCCGCATTCTGCGACACGAAGCGCCGCGACCTGGATGCGTTCATCCGGCTTGCCGCGCCAGTACGGCGAGCCGTTGGGAACAATGAGGAGTTCGGCGCCGGTTTCGCACAGGCAATCGACAACCTCCGCCTGCCAGATATCCTCGCAGATCGGCACGCCGATATGGACGCCGCGAAAATCGAGCGGCCCCATCAACGGACCGGGGACGAAAACGCGCTTTTCGTCGAACACGCCGTAGTTCGGCAGTTCGACCTTGAACCTGAGACCCGTGATCTTGCCGCCATCGAGCAGCGCGACGGCGTTGTGGACGCCCGCCTCGCTCTTCCAGGGCGTGCCGACGAGAACGCCGGGACCGCCATCCGCGGTGTCGCGCGCAAGATCCTCGATCGCGGCCTGACAGGCGGCAATAAAGCTCGGCTTGAGGATCAGGTCTTCCGGCGGGTAGCCGCCGATGAACACTTCGGTGAAGGCGACGAGATCGGCCCCCTGCCTGGCGGCATCCGCACGCGCGGCGCGTGCCTTCGCGAGATTGCCGGCGACATCGCCGACGATCGGGTTGAGCTGGGCAATGGCGATGGAAAGCGTGTCGGGCGGGGCCATGACGGCGATTTAACGCGCCGCCGCCGCTTCGGCAAACCGTTCGGCCTTTGCAGGCGGCGCCGGCTGTGCGCCCGTGCCTTCTTGAGCGTGCCGCCTGGAACACCGAGATAGGCAATGAGGCCGAACCCGGCCCATCCAAAGGACATCATACATGAAGGCCGTCGGCTACCTTAATTCCCTGCCCGTCACCGATCCCAAGGCTCTGACGGATATAGAACTTCCCGCGCCCAAACCCGGCCCGCGCGACCTCCTCGTCGAGGTGAGGGCCGTGTCTGTCAATCCTGTCGACACCAAGGTCCGGCGCGGACGCAGCGGCACGGCCGACGCCCCTGTCGTGCTGGGTTGGGATGCGGCCGGTGTCGTGAAGGAAATCGGAGCCGAGGTCAGCCTGTTCAAGCCGGGGGACGAGGTGTTCTACGCCGGAGACCTGACCCGGCCGGGCACCAATGCCGAATATCACGCGGTCGACGAGCGGATCGTCGGCAAAAAGCCGAAGAGTATCGGCTTTGCCGAAGCCGCCGCCCTGCCCCTCACCGCCATCACGGCCTGGGAAATGATCTTCGACCGGATGCATATTCCGCGCGGTGGCGGAGACGGCGATGCAATCCTCATCATGGCGGGCGCCGGCGGTGTCGGCTCCATCGCCACGCAGATCGCCCGCAAGCTGACGAAACTCACGGTCATCGCGTCAGCGTCTCGCCCGGAAACGGTGGATTTCGCAAAGGCCCAGGGCGCGCAATTCGTGGTGGATCACACCAAGCCGCTCGCCGACCAGTTCAAGGCGCAGGGGCTACCCGCTCCCCGCTATATTTTCAGTACGTCCTCGACCGGCCGCGACCTTGAACAGTTCATCGACATCGCAAAACCTCAGGGCGTGATCGGCGCGATCGACGACGATCCGAACCTCAACGTCTCGGCAATGAAGCGAAAGGCGCTCTGTTTTGCCTGGGAGTTGATGTTCACCCGCTCGCTTTACGAGACGGATGACATGATCGAACAACATCATCTGCTGAACGAGGTGTCGGAATTGGTGGATGCCGGTGTGTTGAAGACGACGATGAACGAGCGCGTCCGGGGCATCAATGCCCGGAACCTGATCGCGGTACATACGAAGCTCGAAAGCGGCAGGACGATCGGCAAGATCGTGCTCGAGGGTTTCTGATGCAGAAAGGGGCCGGCCTGAAGGCCGGCCCCTTTCTCAGGACGGCGACCGGTTCAGGATGCGCAGACGCTGAAGCGTGAGGACGGCTTCCTGGCGCACCTGTTTTTCGGTGAGATAGAATTCGGGATCTTCCGCGATCACTTTCCGGTTCGTTGTAAAGCTGTCCAGCACCGAAAACATATGGTGCAGGATCTGCCACAGCTCTTCGTGCAGATCCGGCTTTTCGGGCCCATGCAGGAAATGCTGCCGGTACGCGCTCTGCAGCTCGGCGATATTCAGATCGCCGAGCGTGTAGGCCTGGAGAAGCTTGAGAAAGCGGTCCCCGCGCATGAAAGTGGGCATGGACGCGCCTTCGCCGACCCGGCCGAAAGGCGCGTCCTTCATCACTCCGCCGCGACGATGCGCGTGCGTTCCTTGCCCTGGCGTTCCTTCTTGAGCTGTTCGGCCAGAAGGAAGGCAAGCTCGATCGCCTGCTCCGCGTTGAGGCGCGGGTCGCAGAAGGTGTGATAGCGATCCGACAGATCCGTATCCGAAATCGCGCGGGCGCCGCCCGTGCACTCGGTGACGTTCTGGCCGGTCATCTCGATATGGATGCCGCCGGCATAGGTGCCTTCCGCACGATGCACCGCGAAGAAGTCGATGACCTCTTTCAGGATGCGGTCGAACGGACGGGTCTTGTAGCCGCCGGCCGAAATCGTGTTGCCGTGCATCGGATCGCACGACCAGACGACATTGCGTCCCTCGCGCTGAACGGCGCGGATCAGGCCCGGCAGAACCTCACCCACTTTGTCGGCACCGGCGCGCACAATGAGCGTCAGGCGGCCGGCTTCGTTCTCGGGATTGAGAATGTCGATCAGCTCGAGAAGGTTGTCCGGCTTCAGCGACGGTCCGCATTTCAGGCCGATCGGGTTCTTCACGCCGCGCGCGAATTCGACATGCGCGTGATCCTTCTGGCGGGTGCGGTCGCCGATCCAGATCATATGGCCCGACGTCGCGTACCAATCGCCCGACGTGGAATCGGTGCGCGTCATCGCCTGCTCGAAGCCGAGCAGCAGCGCCTCGTGCGAGGTGTAGAAATCGGTCGTGCGCAGTTCCGGATGTGCTTCGGGATCGATGCCGCAGGCACGCATGAAATCGAGCGCCTCGGTGATGCGTCCCGCGATCTCCTGATAACGCTCGGACTGCGGGCTCTCCTTGATGAAACCCAGCATCCATTGATGCGCGTGGTCGAGATTGGCGTAGCCGCCGGTCGCGAACGCACGAATGAGATTGAGCGTGGCCGCCGACTGCCGATACGCGCGCAGCAGCCGCTGCGGATCCGGGATACGGGCCTCGGGCGTGAAGGCACTGTCGTTGATGATGTCGCCGCGATAGCTCGGCAGCGTCACGCCGTTGATCGTCTCGGTGTCGGACGAACGGGGCTTTGCGAACTGGCCGGCGACGCGGCCGACCTTCACCACCGGCTGGGACGCCGCGAAGGTGAGGACGACCGACATCTGGAGGAAGACGCGGAAGAAGTCGCGGATGTTGTCGGCGCGGTGCTCATGGAAGCTTTCGGCGCAGTCCCCGCCCTGGAGCAGGAAAGCCTCGCCGGCCGCAACCTTGGCAAGCGAACGCTTCAGCTTCCGCGCCTCGCCCGCGAACACGAGCGGCGGGAAGGTCGCGAGCTGCTCCTCGACGGCATTCAGGACCGTCTCGTCCGGATAACCCGGAACCTGAACGATCGGCTTCGACCTCCAGCTGTCCGGCGTCCAACGCTCCGTCATAACTTAATCTCCACTAGGGGATGGCAGGTCCCGTCCCGAGGCCGCGTTATATAGACCTCGGAGCGCGACTAGCAAAGCTTGAGCGTTAGGGCTGGGTTATGGGAACCGGCCGCCGCGACCGCCCGAAGGCGGTAATGCCGAGCAGCACCCCCCCGAACACACAGATAATGCCGAGCGCCTCGGCCCAGTTCGGCAGCCGCTGCTGCCACAGAAATCCGTAAATGACCCCGAAGCCCGGTTCCGCCACGAACAATTGGCCGGACAGGATGAGAGGAAGCCGTTTGGTGGCCAGGACCCACAGATAGGACGCCACCCACGCCCCGAAAAAGCCGACGACCAGCGACCAGATCAGCAGCGGTTTGGCCTCCGGCCAGAGCCAGCCCATTTCGGCAAGATTAACCAGCCCGAACGGCACGGCGGCCGCGCCGAACAGGAGGATGCCGGCCCCCGCCCCGATGCCGTGAAGGCCGGTCCAGGTCAGGCTGTTCATGTCGGGACGCCGGGCGAGCGCCCGGGCGTTGATAATGCCGAAGCCGACCCATGAGGCGACCGAACCCAGAGCCGCCAGAATGCCGATGGCGATATGACCGCGTGCTTCGGGCGTCTCGGCCCCGAGCAGCGCCTGGCCGTGGACCAGCGCGAGACCGGCCGCAATCATCAGGCACGGCGCGAACAGCGAGCGCCAGGGAAGCTGCTTGCCGCCGTCGATATTGCCGGCGACCGCGAGCAGGATCGGCAGCAGGCCGATGACGAGCGCGGAAATCTGCGGGCCGGCATGCGCGACCGCGATGACGAGAAAACCGTAAAACGCACCGTAACCGAGCATTCCGAGGAAAATACCGATGCCGAGATCGCGGGCGCCGATGTCCCGCATCCGGCTCGCGCGGACGAGCCCGAAAACGATCAGCGACGCCGCAGCGAAAACGAGATAGCGGCCTATGGCGAGATCGACGCCCGAATAGGGTGCGACGCCAAGCGGCGCGATGAAGATGAGGCCCCAAAGGGCGCCGGCGCAAAGGCCCGCGAGAATACCGGAGAGCATCGTGGCAACTTGGAATGACAGGGACGCGCGGCCGCTTCCGCCTCAGCCGTCCTGCACGATGACGCCATACCAGCCAAGGCCGCGACAGGTCTCATAGCGCGGGGTGGCATGAAATGCCACGAGCCTTCCGGTAGTAACCGCTGGACCGGTCTCCGGCGTTCGCCCGTCCGACACGATGATCGTACGGGCTTGTGCCTCCCAATCGAAGTGGACCGCCGGAACTCCAAGCGCCGCTGGACCGAGGTGTCACACCCCCTCGTAGACCATCCGGGTGAAATAAGCGGGGTCGATGACGAACTGTCCCCACTTCGCGTCGAAGGCTTCGGTTGGTTTCGCCGCCACGATCTCGTCGCGAGACTTCCCTTTACTTTTCAGCTCGGCCACCTTGTCTCGGACGGCCACAAGCATGTCCCTGGACTCTTTGAGTTCGGCTTTATTGCTGACGGGCTTGCCGTGGCCCGGAATGATGATCGTGTCATCTGCCACCCGGGCCAGATTGGCGTCGCTTGCCCTGATCATCCCGTCGATGCTGCCGCCCGTGGAATAATCAATGAACGGATAGATGCCGTTCCAGTACGTGTCTCCGGCATGCAAGACGTTTGCCTCAGAGAACATTACCGAGATGTCGCTGTCTGTATGGGCAGGCTCATAGTGTTTGAGTTCGATCGTGAGGCCATTGAGCTTCAGCGTCTTCTCATTTTCGAAGACGTCGCTCGGGATGGCGCCAGCGGGCGAAGGAAGGAAGTTATAGTCCCAGTCCTCGACCCGCTGGATCCCGCTGAGATGCTTCTTCGTATTGGTCTGCGCGATGATTTTGGCGCCTATCGAATGAAGCCATTCGTTGCCGTCGGCGTGATCGAAGTGCCAGTGCGTGTTGACGAGATGGGTGACGGGGTCCGCGCCAAGATCGGCAAGGGCTTTCGTCATTTGAGGCCGCGACACGGCAATACCCGCATCAATGAGGACTTTGCCGTCAGGGCCAGTCAGTACTGCTACATTCCCGCCGGAGCCCTCCAAAGCACTGATGTTATTCCGTAGCTTGTAGGTGGTGATCGGAGAGGCTGCGGCACTATCTTTGATCTGGCTAACCAGCCCCCGCGCCTCCGCGAACGCTTCGCGCGGCGTCAGCCAGCCACCCGTGGCAGTGAAGGTTGCTCCCGCAAGGCAGCAGAAGCAGAAGCCACGACGGGACATTATCTTGCTATGCAACGTTGCCATGATAAATCTCTCCATAAGGGGAAAAATGGCTCGCTGGCGTCCTAGTAAGACCGTGTGTGAAAGTGGGATTAGCTGCAGCGTATAGGATTGATTTTGTGCTGTTCCGAAACGCTGAGCGTCGACAGCCCTCGCATCACAGGCCTGTTGGCCTTGCCCGTTACGGCTATCGATTCCCGATAAGCGCGACTCGTCTAGGATCTCATGCGCGCGTTTCCGCTGCATGATGCATCGCATGAAACCATGGCGCGATCTTGTCCCGAAATATCGACGTTCGCGTGTAGGATGACGGCCGCTTCCGCGCCCGCTCCGGCGTGGTGATTTTCTGGATTTCCCGGATTTTCCTGTTCGTCAGCGTTCGCATGGCGGGTCAGGCTGGCGACATCGGCCAGCGACTCTCCACACCCGGATCATTCTTCGCAAGCATGCACCCGGCCCCGCACAGTCTTTCAGGGCTAGATGGCGCCGCCGGGGTTCGGGACATGGACTTTGTCGCGCATGGTGACGAGCTCTTCGGCGGCCGACGGATGAACGGCGACCGTCCGGTCGAAATCAGCCTTGGTGGCGCCCATGCCGACGGCGACCGCGGCAAGCTGGATCATCTCGGCGGCATCCTCACCCATGATATGTACACCGATCACCTTGTCGGTCTTGGCATCGACAACGAGCTTCATGAAGGTCTTTTCCTGCCGCCGCGTCAAAGTATGTTTCAGGCTGCGGAACTTGGCCCGGTAGATATCGATGGGCATCAGCTTTTCGCGCGCGTCGTGCTCGGTCATGCCCAGAGTGCCGATCTCCGGCGTCGAGAACACGGCGGTCGCGACCAGCGAATGGTCCGGCGTCCATTTGCGCTCGCCGAACAGCATGTCCGCCACCGCATGACCTTCACGGATCGCAACGGGCGTAAGATTCACGCGGTCGGTCACATCGCCCACGGCAAAGATGTGCGGAACGCTGGTGCGCCCGGACCCATCGACCTTGACCGCGCCCCAGCCTTCGATCGCGACCCCCGCCTTTTCGAGGCCGAGGCCCGACGTGTTCGGCGTCCGGCCCGTCGCGAAGAATACGACGTCGAATTCATCGTCGTCACCGCTGACATAGGTCACCTTGCGGCAGCCGTCGTGCACCGCTTCGATCTTGGCGACGGTGTTGTTCATCTTGAGCGTCACGCCTTCGGCGGCGAGCGCCAGCATGAGTTCGTCGCGCAGATCCTCGTCGAACCCGCGCAGGACCTTTTCGCCGCGGTGGATGAGCGTCACCGCCGATCCGAGCCGCCGGAACATGCAGGCGAACTCAAGCGCGATATAACCGCCGCCGACGATGAGGAGGCGCTTGGGCAACGCCTTCAGATCGAACGCCTCGTTGGATGAGATCGCGAGCTCCGCGCCCGGAATATGCGGTGCGACGGGATGGCCCCCCGTCGCGATCACGATGTTCCTCGCCCGGACAATGGTATTGTCGGCGAGGAGACGCACCGTGTGCTGGTCGTCGAGGACCGCACGGCTGTCGTGCTGGGTGACGCCCGAACGCTCGAGGTTCTGGATGTAGAGCTTCGACAGCCGCCCGATCTCGCGGTTCTTGGCGTCGACCAAAGCCGGCCACGAAAACTCGGGAGGGGTATGCAGCGTCCATCCGAACCCCGCCGCATCGTCGAATGCGTCATGGAAGCGGCTTGCCAGCACCATGATCTTTTTCGGCACGCAGCCGCGGATCACGCAGGTGCCGCCGGTGCGGAACTCCTCGGCAATCGCAACCTTGGCGCCATGCCCGGCCGCAATGCGCGCCGCGCGCACCCCGCCCGAGCCCGCCCCGAGCACAAAGAGATCGACATCAAAATCGCTCATAAACCATCACCGGAAGGATGAAGGACCCTCTCGACTTCAGTAGGGTCCGGCACCAAGATATGCGATGAATGGCGCCAAACGCCAAGACAGGGAGGATTTGCATGCGCGTTGTGTCCAGGATTGCGGCTTGTGTTCTGGCGGCTGCGGCGATGGCCGCGCCGGCATTCGCGCAGGAGCTTTCCATTGTAGCTCCCGCCGCCCCCGGAGGCGGCTGGGATCAGACCGCCCGCTCCCTCCAGGCCGCGCTTCAGACCGAAGGCATCGCAAAGAATGTGCAGGTGACCAATGTTCCGGGCGCCGGCGGCACGATCGGCCTCGCCCAGTTCGTCAGCCAGCACAAGGGCGACCCTGAGGCCCTGATCGTCGGCGGCTATGTCATGGTCGGCGCCATCCTGACCAACGCATCCCCCGTGACCCTCGACCAGGTCACGCCCATCGCGCGCCTGACCGGCGAATATGAGGCCATCGTTGTCCCGACGTCTTCACCGATCAAGACGATCGGCGATCTTGTGGCGCAGCTGAAGGCCGATCCCGGCACGGTCAGCTGGGGCGGCGGCTCGGCCGGCGGCACCGACCACATCACGGTCGGCCTGATCGCCAAGGCTGCGGGTGTCGAACCCACCAAGATCAACTACATCCCCTTCTCCGGGGGCGGCGAGGCCTTGGCCGCCATCGTCGGCGGCAAGGTGACCGCAGGTATTTCCGGCTTCGGCGAGTTCGAGCAGCAGGTGAAGGCCGGCAAGCTCCGAGTTCTCGCCGTGTCTTCGGCGCAGCGGCTGCCGAATATCGATGCGCCGACGCTGAAGGAATCGGGCGTCGATGTGGAGGTGCAGAACTGGCGCGGCATCTGGGCCGCGCCCGGCATTACCCCGGAGCAGCAGGCGAGCCTGACGGGTATCATCCAGAAAACCGTCCAGTCGAAGACCTGGCAGGACACGCTCAAAGCCAAGGGCTGGTCCGACACCTTCCTGTCCGGTCCCGCCTTCGCCGATGTCCTGAAGCAGGAAATCGCGAAGACGACGACGGTTCTCAAGGAAATCGGCCTCGTTAAATGAGCGAGGCCGGACCCGGCAAACCCCGTTCGCAGCCAGACAGGGCCGCGTTCGGGATTGCTCTCCTCCTCGTGGCGCTCGCGGCTCTGATCGCCTGGAACGCCGCTCACCTGAACCCCAATCTCGCAAGCTATTCGCGCATCGGCGCATCCGCCTTTCCCTATGCCGTCGCGGCTCTCCTGCTGGCGGCGGCCCTGGGCACGGTGGTTGCCGCCGCGAAGGGCGAATTCCCGGACCGCGAACCGCTTGAGCTCGGCCCGATCGGCTGGATTGTCGGCGGCCTCGTTGCCCAGATCGTTCTGCTCGGCTTTGCCGGGTTTTCAATCGCGACGGGCGTGCTGTTCGCCTTCACCGCACGCGGCTTCGGCGGAAAGCCGCTTTGGCTGACGGTCCCGCTCGGGACCGTTTTCGCCTTCCTTCTCTACGTTCTCTTCTCACAGGGACTCCAACTCAGCTTGCCGCAAGGCCCGCTCGAGCGGCTGATCTGACATCACATGGAAAGCTTCGACGCCCTTTTGTCCGGCCTTTCCGTCGCGACGCAGCCGATCAATCTGCTTTACGCTCTGATCGGCGTGACGCTCGGCACGGCGGTCGGCGTTCTGCCCGGCATCGGCCCTGCCCTGACCGTAGCCCTGCTCCTGCCGGTGACGTTCAAGCTCGATCCCGCCGGTTCGCTGATCATGTTCGCGGGCATCTACTACGGCGGTATGTACGGCGGATCGACATCGTCGATCCTGCTCAACACGCCGGGCGAGAGCGCGTCCATGATCACGGCGCTCGAAGGCAATCAGATGGCGCGGCGGGGCCGCGGCGGCCCCGCGCTCGCGACGGCCGCCATCGGCTCGTTCGTCGCCGGCACGATCGCAACCCTTCTGCTGGCATTCGTCGCGCCATATGTCGTGGATCTCGCGCTGACCTTCGGCCCCGCCGAGTATTTCGCGCTGATGATCCTGGCCTTCACCACGGTGTCGGCCGCGTTCGGCGGTTCGGCGCTGCGCGGTCTGACCTCGCTTTTCATCGGGCTTGCGCTCGGCCTGATCGGCATCGATCTGCAGACGGGCCAGGCGCGCCTTGCCTTTGGGGCGCCCGATCTTCTCGACGGCGTTGAAGTCACCACGGCCGCCGTCGCCATGTTCGCGCTAGGCGAAACCCTCTATGTCGCGGCACAGGGCTCGCGTTTTCGCGAAACGATCGAACCTGTGCGCGGCTCGCTCTGGATGACCGCCGAGGATTGGGGGCGTTCGTGGAAGGCCTGGCTGCGCGGCACCGCGCTCGGCTTCCCCATCGGCGCTCTGCCTGCCGGCGGCGCCGAAATCCCGACCTTCCTGTCCTATTCGCTGGAAAAATCGTTGTCATCGAAACGCGAGGAGTTCGGCCATGGCGCCATTGAAGGCGTCGCCGGCCCCGAAGCCGCGAACAACGCGTCCGCCGCCGGCACGTTGGTTCCGCTGTTGACGCTTGGCCTGCCCACATCGGCCACGGCGGCGATGATGCTCGCGGGCTTCCAGCAATACGGCCTCAATCCCGGCCCGCTGCTGTTCACCTCGAATCCCGATCTTGTCTGGGGTCTGGTGGCCAGCCTGTTCATCGCGAACGTCATGCTGATCGTTCTGAACCTGCCGCTGATCGGATTGTGGGTACGCCTGCTCGCCATCCCGCGTCCGTGGCTGTACGGCGGCATTCTTGTTTTCGCGACGCTCGGCACGCTCGGCGCAAATCCATCCCAGTTCGAGCTCTCGATGCTGGTCGCGCTCGGCCTGCTCGGCTTTGCGATGCGTTATTTCGATTATCCGGTGGCGCCCGTCATCATCGGCCTCATTCTGGGACCGCTGGCGGAGCAGCAGTTGCGCCGGGCGCTCGCGATCAGTCAGGGCGATGCGTCAGCCCTGGTCGAGAGCGGACTTGCGATAACGATCTACGCGATTTGCGCGCTGGTTCTGTTCGGCCCGATCCTGTTCCGGGCGGTACGCGGCGCGGGCGCTCCAGCGCCCGCGCGATAAGTCACGACCTTCAGATGTCGTGGCCCTTTTTCTTCATCTCTTCGCGCAGATTATCCATGATCGTGAGGCTCAGCCTCTGCGACCATGCTCCGAGCAGCTTGTAGCTCTCGCCGAGAACCGAGGGCAGTTCCGAGGTCATCTTCTTGCCGGTCGGCGACTGGTAGAAGGCCGCGATTTCCTTCAACTCCGCTTCACTGAATTTCTGCGCGTAGACGGTCGCGATCTGGCTCACCAGTTCCTCGTCCGCATTCGCGAGCTTGGTCGCGACGGTCATCGCGGCGGCGTCGAGATCCGGCTGCAGGGTCGGCCGGGTGCGCAGGATGACATTGCGGGCGTCCGTCAGCAGCTTCGGCACAACATTGTCGAAGGACTTGCGAGCGCCAGTGAAGTCGAGCACCGCACGCGCCAGCGCAATGTGTTCAGGAGTCGGCGCCTTCGCGGCCGGAGCCTGCGCGAAAGCCGGGACGCACAGCGCGCAGACCAGAAGAACGGCGGTGCCGAAGCGGCGTACCGGGGAGAACGTCATTGAGAATGTCTCCGGAAAATTACGAGGAAGATCGCGCGATATGCTCAACGCCGGATGGCCCGGCAATGAACGCATCGCTGGCAAGACCAATAAACAGACCGTGTTCCACTACCCCAGGAACCGCCGACAGTCCATTCGCCAATGCCTCGGGAGCCGGAATCCGGCTCAGCGAGGCATCGAGGATGAAGTGGCCCGAATCCGTGACCAAAGCATGACCGTCGGGACGCAGGCGAAGCTTTATCTCGCCCTGGCAGCCGGCATTCTCCACGACCCGGACCACCGCCCGACGGGTGGCTTCGAGGCCGAACTGAATGACCTCGATCGGCAGCGGAAATGCCCCGAGAACAGCCACTTTCTTGCTGGCGTCGGCGATGACCACCATGCGTTTGCTGGCATAGGCCACAATCTTCTCGCGCAGCAGCGCCGCGCCGCCGCCTTTGATCAGCCGCAGTTCCGGATCGAGTTCGTCGGCGCCGTCGACCGTCAGATCGAGTTCCGGGGTCTCATCCAACGTTGTCAGCGGGATGCCGGCATGCTTGGCGAGGCCGCGCGTCGCCTCCGAGGTGGGGACGCCGACCACGTCGAGACCCGCTTTCACCCTGACGCCCAGGAGTTCGACAAAATGGGCGGCGGTCGAGCCGGTGCCGAGGCCGAGCCGCATTCCGGGACGGACGAGTTCGAGAGCGGCCTCCGCTGCCGCGCGCTTCTGATGATCGCTCACGTATTCAGCCCCCCGAGCATTACGTATTTCAGCTCGGTGAACTCCTCGATCCCATGACGCGAACCTTCGCGCCCGATGCCCGAATGCTTCATTCCGCCGAACGGAGCGACCTCGGTTGAGATAAGACCCGCATTGACACCGACGATGCCGTATTCGAGGCCTTCGGCGACACGGAAGATGCGACCGACATCGCGGGCGTAGAAATAGGACGCGAGACCGAATTCGGTGTCGTTGGCGTAGCGGATCGCCTCCTCCTCCGTCTTGAAGCGGAAGACGGCGGCGACCGGACCAAAGGTTTCCTCGTTCGCGATCTTCATCTGCTGCGTGACCCCGGAAAGGACCGTCGGCTCGAAGAAGGTGCGCCCCAAGCGCGTGGCGCCTGCCGCCGGCTTTCACCTCGGCGCCTTTCGACAGCGCATCCTTGATGTGATCCTCGACCTTTTCGACCGCGGCATCGTTGATGAGCGGCCCCTGCTGAACGCCGTCCTCCAGCCCGTCGCCGACTTTCAGCTTCTTCGTCGCGGCGATCAGCTTTTCGACAAAGGCGTCGTAAATACCGTCCTGTACATAAATGCGATTGGCGCAGACGCAGGTCTGGCCCATATTGCGGAACTTCGACTGAACTGCGCCCGCCACCGCCGCGTCGACGTCCGCGTCGTCGAACACGAGGAACGGCGCATTGCCGCCGAGTTCGAGGCCTACCTTCTTCACGCCGTCGGCGGCCTGTTTCATCAGCGTTTTGCCGATCTCGGTCGATCCCGTGAATGTCACGACCCGCACAGCTTCATGCGTCGTCAGAACCTCGCCGATCGGTCCGGATTTGCCGGTGACCACATTCAGCACACCCGCGCGGTATCCCGGCCTCCTCGCCGAGCGCGGCGAGCGCCAGCGCCGTGAGCGGCGTCGCGCCGGCCGGCTTGACCACTGCCGTGCAGCCGGCGGCCAAAGCCGGGCCGACCTTGCGGGTGATCATCGCGGCCGGGAAATTCCACGGCGTGATGGCCGAGACGACGCCCGCCGCCTGGCGCAGAACGAGAATGCGCGAGCCCGGAAACGGGCTCGGGATCGTTTCCCCGTAAAGGCGCTTGGCCTCTTCGGCGTAGAACTCGATGAAACCCGCGGCGTAGTCGATCTCGCCCCGGCTCTCCGTCAGGGGTTTGCCCTGTTCGCTCGTCATGATGACGGCGAGGTCTTCCTTGTTGGCGATGATGAGCTGGAACCAGGTCTTCAATACCGCCGCACGTTCTTTTGCGGTTTTGCCGGACCAGGTCGGCAGCGCCTTCGCGGCGGCTTCGACGGCCTCCTTGGCCTCTGCGGCGCCGAGCGCGGGTACGCGCGCGACGGTTTTTCCGGTGGCGGGATTGTCGACCGGCGTGTCCGGATTGCCGACCCATGCGCCGCCGATCAGGCAGGCTTCCCGCAGCAGTGATGTGTTCTTGAGCTTCATGATGGCGCCGCTTTAGCACGCCCGCACAGGTTCGTCAGCGCGGGGATTTGCGTCGGAAGATATCAGCGGGGCGATGTCAGCGTGCCTGGGGGGTGCAGACCACGCGTTCGGTCAGCACATAGCAGACGCTGATCTCGCCGGTGCGGGTGTTGACGCGGAAAATGCCGCCCTCGCGCTCGTGGTTCGAGCGCACGAGATCATAATCGCCGGGGATCGGCTGCGGGCCGCCGCCCTCTCCGGCCGCGTAACAGAGCGCGACGCCGACCGTGCTGTCCTTGATGGCATATTGGCAGGCGCCCATCTCGCCGGTCAGGCGGTTGACCCGGTAGACGCGGTTGAGATCGATCTGAGGGGCCGGCATGAAGCGGTATTCCTCGGCCGAGGCAGAACCAGTTTCGGCGAGTAATATCAATGCCATAGATCAGAATTGAAAAGGCAAAAGGTGAGAAGCGGATCATGCGCTCTTCCGTGGCGACTCGGGTGCCTGCGGGTGATATTACCCAGCATTGTCCTTCCGTCCCAATCGTACGACCGGATTCCATGACCGCTCCGACCTTTGTATTCGACCTCGACGGCACACTCGTCGACACAGCGCCCGACCTCGTGGGCGGATTGAACGTTGCGCTGGCATTGGAAAACCTTGAACCGATCCTGGTCCGCGACGTGCACAGACTGATCGGCGGCGGGGTCAGAGTCATGCTCGCGCGCGGTCTGGACCTGCGCGGCCGCGCGGTTTCGCCGGAACGGTTCGACCACCTCGCGAGCGCGTTCTTCGCCCATTACGAACTCCACATCGCCGACGAATCCACGCTCTATCCGGATGTCGTCCCGGTGCTCGACGAGCTTGCGGCCAGCGGCAACATTCTCGCCGTCTGCACCAACAAGCCCGAGCGGCTTTCGCTTCTTCTGCTCGAGGCGCTCGGTCTGCGCTCGCGCTTCGCGGCGATCTGCGGCGCCGATACATTTCCGGCGAGGAAACCGGACCCGATCCATTTGATCGGCACGATCGAGCGCGCGGGCGGCGATGTCGGACGTTCGGTGATGATCGGCGATTCGCGCACCGACCGCGACACGGCGCGCAATGCCAACGTGCCCTGCGTGCTTCTGGACTACGGCTATACCGACGTCCCGGTCGGCGAACTTGATGCCGAAGCCGTGGTCTCGCGCTTCGCTGCCGTTCCGGACGCCGCACGGAAATTACTATCTGAACTGAAGAGCGCCTGAAACGAAGAGGGCCGGCGCAAGCGCCGGCCCTCCGCCAATCCCCAGCCCCCGCTTCGGATCAGCGCAATACTACGACCCGTGCGCCAACCTTCACGCGATCGTAAAGGTCGGTAACGTCGTCGTTCGACATACGGAAGCAACCCGACGACACGGCCTGGCCGATCGTCTGCGGCTCGTTCGAGCCGTGGATGCGGAAAATCGTCGAGCCGATATACATCGCGCGTGCGCCCAGCGGATTGTTCGGGCCGCCCGGCATGAAGCGCGGCAGGTCCGGACGACGCTTCAGCATCTGCTCCGGCGGACGCCAATCCGGCCATTCCTTCTTCATGGTGACGGAATGCGTGCCGCCCCACTGGAAACCATCGCGGCCGACGCCGATGCCGTACTTGATCGCCGTGCCATCGGGCTGAACGAAATAGAGCCGGCGCTCGGCGGTGTTCACGACGATCGTGCCGGCGCTGTATTTGCCCGGGGCCGGAACGATCATCTTCTTGATCGGCGACGAGGTCATGCCGCCGGTCTTGTACTTGTTGACGATCGGCTCCTTGGTCGTCGGATCGATCATGTAGCCGGCATAGGTCGCAGCCGGGATCGCGGCAACGAGGAGTGCGACGATAGAGAACAAAGCTGTACGACGCATTGGGCATGCCTCATTTCAGAGGTCAGCAAATCAGCTGACCAAAAATGTCCGTATGCTTATTCCCGCCGCGGCGGCGATTTTCAATCGAGAGCGTGCGTAAAAGCACCAATTTGGTGCCGGTTAGCCACACACTGTGGCGCATCGGTCACGAATTCGCCCCAAGATGAAGTGGTGGCGACACAGGGACTTGAGCCCGATCGATTCCGGAGTGTGCGCGCGATGTCACTCGGTGCACGGCGAAGGCGTGAGCACAGCGGCGACGGCTTACGCGGATTTTTCGCCTGTCCACGCGGGACAATGACGCTGCGGCCCAAGCTGTTGGCGCAGGGCGGATCACATGTTCAGCGTGTCATGAGGGGCGGATCGACGCGCTCCAGCATGGGCTTGACGATGCCCATGAAGGCTCCGTCCTTCTCCGGGTAGCGGACAGACAGGATGGCCGGAAGAGCTCCCTCGGCGCGGACAAGGTAATCGCGCCAGTGCATCGCCGGCGGACCGGGCATTGGGCCATCGCTGGTGACGGATAAGGTGACGTGAGCGCTTTGAGCTGATGATTCCAATGCGGTCAGAGTCGCTGCGGGGCTGAGGTTCGTCGAGGCAATGACTAGGCACCGCTGGCCTCGCACTCCTATGACCACGCGACTTGGGCCTGGCGGTCCATAGGACCAGCCTCCGCCCGTGAAGCCGAAGGCGCCGGCCGCCCTGTCATCAAGTGGTTTGAAGCCGGCCGGCAACAGGTTCCTGAGCGGCTTTGCCATGGCGACCGCCGGGACGCAGGCATGCAAAAGAAGATCAGTGGCCTTGACCTCCCTCGCCTCAGCGTGTGCGACGCCTCCTACGACTGACAAAAGGATTGCCGCCGCGCGGAGACAAATTCCGTTGCAATATTGACCCATGCCTAACCCCATCATGAGCCTGTATACCCACTTCGGGGAACCTAAGGCGGGATTAGTTCGGGGCTTGGGTGGAAGATTAACCCGTCGGCCCTAAAGCCTTCAGCCGGTCGGCGCCTGAGGCGCCGCTTGGAGGTTACACGACCGTGGTCATGGGATTTTGATGGTCATTCGTCGTGCCTCGACGCTTGTCCGGGCAGCGGCACTGCAATTCGTCTTCCTCGCCGCGACGGCGCAGGCCCAGCCGAAAGTTCTGTACGGCCCATTCGCCCCAAATGTGAGCATCCGCGACGCCATCGCCGCTCAGCCGGACATGGGTTGGCGGACCATTCGGCATCGGCAGACTAACAAGGTTGTGAAAGCCGTGGCCGAGCATCCCCTCCGATTCGCCGACGTCGACTGGCGGCTCAGCCTTGGCGATTCCGTCGGCGTCGGCTCGCTGGCCTATGTCTACAGCTTCGACCTGAGATCGGAGCTCGGCGCCGGGGGCGTTGGCGCCTGTCTGCTCCGATTCTCTCACGTCATAACGACGCTGGAAGGGATGTACGGGCCATTCGGCCAGCACCCGGCCTTCTCCCAGGACGGCAAGGGCGTGAGCGCTCCGCTGTATCGAAGCCTTGAAGCATTCAAAACGCGACCGATCGGCGACGCCTCAGTGCTGCGCGACTACGGCGACGGCAACTACGTGACCTTCTTCGAAGTGGACGAGGGAACGGGGCAAGCTGTGATGGCCGAGGCGACGTATTTTTCTGCAGACCGTGCTTGCTCGCTGCGGGTTCAGGCTTTCCAAGACCACGACCGGATCCATCGCGCCCAAGCGTCGCGGGCGCAATACGAAAAGCGGGAAGATTTCAAACGCTAACCGAGGAACTCATGGCCGGCTTTCACCTGAATGCGCCAAGCCCGCCCGCCCATATCAGCATGGCGGAAGCCGCACTTGGCGTAATGCTGCCGGCGGACTACCGCGCTTTCTTGGAAAGGGGTGACGGCGGCGCAGGGTTCATCGGAGAGAACTACATCGTCCTGTGGCGCGCGGCGGAACTACATCCTTTCAACCGAGATGTTGAGGTTTCCAAGTACGCCGATGGTCTGGTGGGTTTTGGCTCTGACGGCGGAGGAGAGATGTTCGCCTTCGACACCCGATTTCAGCCATTTCCTGTGGTTATCGTCTCTTTCATTGGGCTGAGTCATGAGGAGGCCCTCGTGGTGGCTGATGACTTCACTGGCTTATTGCGGCGTATGAAGCAGGCCGCCGGATCGCTTCTCGAGCCAAAGCCCAGCAACAAGTAATTACAAACCGGTGAAAGCCCCGCCTGCCTGGCCAGGGTTTTTGCCCTTGGCAGTCGGGTGCGACTGAAGGACGATCTCGAGAGATCACGCAAGCGGACAGGGATTGAGGTGCCCAGTTTCGTCCCGCAAGAAATTCACACCGTCATCCTCGTGTGTCTCCTTGGACTGAGCGCCCTCGGCTCCGGCTTCCTCGTTCGACCACCATCGGCAGGCGTGGGCGCTACTGAGACTGGTGCTGATGGGCGTGACGTGGCTATCCCCCGTCATGGAAGCCCGATCGCCAAGCCATTGAAATCTTAGACGGAAATGGTGGGCGATACAGGGATTGAACCTGTGACCCCTCCCGTGTGAAGGGAGTGCTCTCCCGCTGAGCTAATCGCCCGCCCTATCGGGTTGGTATGGGCCCCGGCCCTGCCTGTCAAGCAAACGGCGCGCTCAGGATCGGCTGAGACCTTTCGCGGCGAGAGATTCCAGATATTTGCCCCAGATTTCCGCTCTCCGATCGGAGAGCCTGCGGAGATAGGGCCAGGTGAAGATGCCGGTCGAATGGCCGTCGCTGAAGACCAGACGCACCGCATAACTGCCAACGGGCAGAACGTCCTGGATCGTCACGTTCTTCTTGCCGGGGACGGTCGTCTTGTCGGCCGGAGAATGGCCCTGCACCTCGGCGCTGGGGCTTTCGACCCGCAGATATTCGGCTTCGATCGTGTCGTGACGGTTGTCGTCCCAGCAGATGTGGAGCGCGCGCTTTTCATCGACGAGCTTCAGCTCGACCGGCCAGGGGTCATGCGGATCGGGCATCTTTTCCTCAGTTCAGGGCGCGCAGGGCTTCGGGCTGAAGGTCGGTGTCGTTCGCAAGAACCTCGAGATAATCCCGGCACCAGGCGGCGACATCGTGTGTACGAATGCGGGGCATCATCGAATTGTAGCGCTCGCGCCGCGCCTCGACCGGCATCGAGATCGCGCGGCCGATGGCGTTTGCCGTCGCCTCGACATCGTAGGGGTTGACGATCAAAGCGCCGTCCATTTCACGCGCGGCGCCCGCAAAGCGCGACAGGACCAGCACACCCGGATCATTCGGATCCTGCGCCGCGACATATTCCTTCGCGACGAGGTTCATGCCGTCGCGCAGCGGCGTCACAAGTCCGGCCTTGGCCAGGCGGTACAGACCCGCAAGCGCGGGGCGGCTGATGGACTTGTTGACGTAGCGGATCGGCACCCAATCGACATCGCCGAGCTGTCCGTTGACGCGGCCCGTCAGTTCCGCGATCTCGCGCTGCATGTCGGCATATTCGGGAACCTCGGAGCGCGATTTGGGCGTGATCTGTAGAAAGGTTACATGCCCCTTTGCGCTCGGGCTCATCTCGATAAATCGCGAAAACGCCTCGATGCGCTGGCCGATGCCCTTGGAATAATCGAGCCGGTCGACACCTATGACGAGATCGCGGCCGTTCAGGCTCTGGCTCGTGCGCTTGACGATCGGATTCTTGCCACTCTCGTCGGCCATCTGCTCGAAGACATCCGTGTCGAGGCCGATCGGGAACGCGCCGACCTGGAAGCGGTGGCCGTAGCTCTCATACCAATTGCCGCCGAGCGCCTTGCCGAACCCCTCGCGCACCATGCATCCGGCAAAATTCTCGACATCGTAATCGGTCTGCAGTCCGACGAGATCGTAGGCCGCGAGCCCGCGCATGATGGTGTCGTGGACCGGCAGCGTCGAAAGGACGTCCGCCGGCGGCCAGGGAATGTGGTGGAAATAGCCGATGCGATTCTTCACGCCCATATGGCGCAGTTCCGCGGCGAGCGGGATCAGATGATAATCGTGAACCCAGATCAGATCGTCCGGCCGGATCAGCGGCGCGAGCAGGCGCGCGAACGAGCGGTTGACCCGGAAATACCCCGCCATGTCCTTGCGCGAGAAATCGGTGAGGTCGAGCCTGTAATGACAGAGCGGCCACAGCGCGCGGTTTGCGAAGCCCGCATAATATTCATCGACATCGCGGCGGTTCAGATCCGCCACCGCGTAGGTAACGTTGCCGAAATCGCGGATTTCCAGCCATTCGATCTCGCGCTCGCCGCTGGTCTTTCCGGACCAGCCGAACCAAAGCCCGCCCCGGCTCTTCAGCGCCGCTTCCAGCGCGATGGCGAGACCGCCGGCCGTCGCGGTGGTGCTGCCCTTCGGCGAGGGCACCGGAACGCGATTGGAGACGACGACGAGACGTGGCACTAGGAAGCGTCCTCCGGCATTACGTGGGGCCCCGCGTCAGCAGCGCGGCCAGCCAGCGGCGCACGGCTTCGGGATCGGGGAGGCTTTCATTGGCTTCCGTCGGACGCTTGTCGCGACCGACACGGATCGAACGGCCGCCGCGTGCATTGGCCGTGCGAAAACCGGGCTCATCCGTCCAGTCATCACCGATTACGAGCGGGGTGCGGCCGATATAGGGCTCTTCCTCAAGAAACACAGCCATGGCGCGGCCCTTGTCGATTTTGGCCGGCCGCACCTCGACAACCATCTTGCCGGGCTGGATCTCCAGGCCCTGACCGTCGCTCTCCACCACGTCGCGCACAAAGGCCTCGACGTCCTCGCCAAGTGTGGGATTGAGACGGTAATGCACCGCGACCGCCCTGCCCTTGTTCTCGAGAAGCAGGCCATCATTCGCAGCCACGAAGGCTTCGAGTTCGGCGAGGATGCGCGGCATGGAAGGACTGATCGGAGTGCCTTTGCGGGTGCCGTCGGGGAACCGCAGCTCCGCGCCGTGAACGCCTGCCACGGGCAGTTTCAACGGCGCGAACATCCGGTCGACGACATCTATTTCGCGGCCAGTCACCAGCGCCAGCGCGCCGCCCAGCGCCTGGTGCAGGTCTTCCAGCAAGAGAGGCAGCGAGGACGGGACCACGACCGAATCGGGGCTTGGCGCGATTTCGAGCAGAGTGCCGTCGACGTCGAGGAACAGGGCCCATTTCTCAAGATCGGCCGGGAGCCAGGGCTCCGGCGCGGCGGTCACCGAAACGGGACGCTTGATATCGTCGACCAGGTTCATTCCCGCACTTTCTAAGCGCTTCTGCTTAAGCCTTTGAATTTGCAAGCCTAAGAGAACGCTCCAACGCCACGCGAGTTTCGCGCAAAACCACCATTATGTGCTGAATGTTCAGGCCGAACCGGCTTTTCCGCAACAGCTTATCCGGAGTTTCCTAACCGACGATGATGCGCGGCGCGGGACGCTGGCCGATACCGGCCTCGAGGTCGCTCCAGATCATGTCGGCAATCGCGGCATAGGCGGCGGCATGTTCACCGTCGGGTTCGACGGCCACGACCGGTGTCCCGGCATCCGACAATTCGCGGATACGGGCATGGAGCGGGATCTCGCCGAGGAAGCGGACGCCGAGCCGCTCGGCCTCGGTCTCCGCGCCGCCGTGGCCGAACAGTTCGGTGCGGTGGCCGCAATTCGGGCAGCAGAAATAGCTCATATTCTCGATCACGCCGAGGATCGGCACGTCGACCTTGCGGAACATCGCGACACCGCGCCGGGCATCGGCAAGCGCCATGTCCTGCGGCGTCGAGACGATGACGGCACCGGCCAGCTTCACCTGCTGGGCCATGGTCAACTGAGCGTCTCCGGTGCCGGGAGGCATGTCGACGACGAGCACGTCGAGGCCGCCCCATTGCACGTCGCGCAGCATCTGCGTGATGGCGCTCATGACCATCGGCCCGCGCCACACCATGGCCGTATCGGCTTCGATCAAAAAGCCGATCGACATCAGCTTGATGCCGTAGGCGGTGATCGGCTCGATTGTCTTGCCGTCCGATTTGGGTTTGTGCCGCACGCCGAACAGCATGGGCATGGAAGGTCCATACACGTCGGCGTCCAGGAGACCGACGCGATGGCCTTTGGCGGCAAGCGCGAGCGCGAGATTTGCCGCCGTCGTCGACTTGCCGACGCCGCCTTTGCCGGATGCAACCGCAATGATGTGACGGACGTCGAGCGGTGAAGCCTTGGGACCGCCCACCGGCGGCGCCTTTGGCGCTCCTGCCGGCTTCTCGGCCGTGAGCGCAACCAGCGCGTCGGTGACGCCGGGAATGGCCTTCACCGCGGCTTCCGCCGCGCTGCGCACCATTTC
Organism: uncultured Alphaproteobacteria bacterium; assembly: GCA_963786225.1. GTDB lineage: Bacteria > Pseudomonadota > Alphaproteobacteria > Rhizobiales > Methylopilaceae > Flaviflagellibacter. Next base: position 1,003 of record CAWAYQ010000018.1, on the reverse strand, counting down.
GAGAGATTTGGCCCTCTCCGGCGTCGTGAGAATCGCAAAGGAAACCCGGCCGTCCTTGATGACGATCTCAGAAACCTGTGGAGAGTCGGCGAGGCTCCCGCGCCCATCCGGCGCCGGAACCGCACTGAGCGCCCGCATCACGTCATCTCTGGAAACCGTCATCTCATGCCTCGATCCTGATCGCGCGCACCATAAACCCAGCGCGGGTCCGGTCAATTAAAACGGCTCGAATTTGTTGCCACCCCGGACTTTCTGGCGAACACTCCGCACATTCTGTTTCTCGTTTTGTTGGAACGATATGAGCTTCGTGTTGCGTGCTCTTTTCGTGCTGCTCTCCGCAATGCTTTCCATGACCGCTTCCGCCAAGGAGCGAAGCGATGTCCGCATCGGCGTGGCGGGCGATTATCCGCCCTTTATGTTCATCGACGAGAACAACCGTTTTCAGGGGTTCGAGATCGATCTCGCGAACGCGCTGTGCGCCCAGATGAAGGTGAAGTGCGAGTTCGTGAAACAGGACTGGGGCGACATGATTCCGGCGCTCCTTGCCAACCGCTTCGACGCCATTCTTTCATCTCTGTCGATCACCGAGGAGCGGAAGAAGAAAGTCGATTTCACGCGCCGCTATTATCAGTCGCCGGGAAGCTTCGCGACGCGCAAGGCCGCCAATCTCCGCGACACGAGTTCCAGCCGCGATGAAAGGCCGCCTCGTCGGCGCTCTGGAGCACACGATTCACGCGAAATATCTGGAAAAGCTGTACGCGCCGGCCGGTGCGCAAGTGAAACTGTACGCCAGCCAACAGGAAGCGCAGCTCGAACTCGCCCGCGGCCGCCTCGATGCCTTGCTCGCCGACAAAGTGGGCATTTTCGAATGGATCCGAAAAACCGAACAGGGCGAATGCTGCACCCTCACGGGCGAGGACCTGACCGACAAGGCCCATGTCGGTGAAGGCGTCGGCATCGCCGTCCGCAAGGAAGACCGTGATCTGAAGGAACGGTTCGACCT